>NZ_CP129613.1:4800000-5400000 GCF_030486405.1 Mycolicibacterium sp. HK-90
GTCCAACCGGACCCGGACTTCGTCGCCCGGGCTGACGTGCTGCGCGGGCTTGGCCGGCACGTTGTTGACCCGGACGTGGCCACCGCGGCAGGCGGCAGCAGCGGCCGACCGGGTCTTCGTGATGCGCACGGCCCAGATCCAGCTGTCGACCCGGACGCTGCTCATGTCAGATAGCGTCGCAACATCTCGGTGACCGCGGTGATCTGGGCGACCTCGACCCGCTCGTCGACCTTGTGCGCCAGGTTCGGGTCGCCCGGTCCGTAGTTGACGGCCGGGATCCCCAGGGCCGCGAACCGGGACACGTCCGTCCAGCCGTACTTGGCCCGTACCTGTCCCCCGGCGGCGGCCACCAGCGCCGCGGCGGCGGGTTTGGCCAGCCCGGGCAGCGCACCCGCGGCCGCGTCGGTCAGGACGATGGTGACGTCGAGGCCGTCGAACACCTCGTGCACGTGGGCGACGGCCTGCTCGATGCTGCGGTCGGGGGCGAACCGGAAGTTGACGGTCACCGATGCGGCGTCGGGGATGACGTTGCCGGCGATGCCGCCGTCGATACGGACCGCCGACAGTCCTTCCCGGTACACGCAGCCATCGATGTCCACGTTGCGGGGCTGATAGCTGCTCAACCGGTCCAGCACGGCGCCGAGTTTGTGAATAGCGTTGTCGCCCAGCCAGGATCGTGCGGAATGAGCCCGGGTGCCGGCGGCGCTGACGACGACGCGGATGGTTCCCTGACAGCCGGCTTCGATGAATCCGCCGGAGGGTTCGCCGAGGATCGCGACATCGGCCTGCAGCCAATCGGGCAGCTCGCGCTCGATGCGGCCCAGGCCGTTGGCGCTCGATTCGATCTCCTCGCAGTCGTACATCACCAGTGTGAGATCGTGGCTCGGCTCGGCGATCGTGGCGGCCAGGTGGAGGAACACCGCGTCGCCCGACTTCATGTCCGAGGTGCCGCAGCCCCAGATCTCGCCGTTCTCGATGCGGCTCGGCAGGTTCTCGGCGGCGGGCACGGTGTCGATGTGACCGGCCAGCATCACCCGCGACGGGCGGCCCAGGTTGGTCCGGGCCAGCACCGCGTCACCGTTGCGGATCACCTCGAAGTGCGGGGCCTGGGCCTTGAGCGCAGCTTCGATCTCGTCGGCGATGCGTTCCTCATGGCGCGATTCGCTGGGGATGTCCGCCAACGCGGCGGTCAGCGCGATCGGATCGGCACGCAGGTCTAGCCCCATGGACGTCAACGGTAGTCCAGTAACCTAGGCCAACGTGACTGCAGCATCTGGCGTCGGCCTGGCCACCATCACCGCCGACGGGACCGTCCTGGACACCTGGTTTCCCGCCCCCGAGCTGAGCGCCTCCGGCCCGGCCGGCACGGTGAAGCTGACCGGCGATGACGTCCCCGCCGATTTCGCGGGCCTGACCGGCCCCGATGCCGACCGCGGCGTCGAGGTGGTGGCGGTGCGCACCACGATCGCCTCGCTGGACGACAAGCCGGCCGACGCGCACGACGCCTACCTCCGGCTGCACCTGCTCTCGCACCGGCTGGTCGCCCCCCACGGCGCCAACATGGACGGCATCTTCGGCCTGCTGGCCAACGTGGTCTGGACGAGCTTCGGGCCGTGCGCGGTCGAGGGCTTCGAGACCGTGCGGGCGCGGCTGCGTCGCCGCGGCATGGTCGCGGTGTACGGCATCGACAAATTCCCGCGCATGGTCGACTACGTCACGCCGACCGGTGTGCGGATCGCCGACGCCGACCGCGTGCGCCTCGGCGCCCACCTGGCCTCCGGCACCACCGTCATGCACGAGGGATTCGTGAACTTCAACGCCGGCACGCTGGGCACCTCGATGGTCGAGGGCCGGATCTCGGCCGGCGTCGTGGTCGACGACGGCTCCGACGTCGGTGGCGGCGCGTCGATCATGGGCACGCTATCCGGTGGCGGCAAAGAGGTCATCTCGGTCGGCAAGCGCTGCCTGCTGGGCGCCAACTCCGGCCTGGGCATCTCACTCGGCGATGACTGCGTGATCGAGGCCGGGCTGTACGTCACCGGGGGCACCAAGGTCACCACGGCCGACGGGCAGACCACCAAGGCCATCGAACTGTCCGGCGCCAACAACCTGCTGTTCCGCCGCAACTCGCTGTCGGGCGCGGTCGAGGTCGTCAAGCGCGACGGCACCGGCATCACGCTGAACGAGGCGTTGCACGCCAACTAGCTTTTCTGGACTTCTCCAGACAGCCGAACGTTGGCTTGTGTGTCAGATTCCTCGGAAATGTGACACACAAGCCAACGTTCGAGCTGGCTCAGGCCGCTTTAGGTGCAGGGGATCCCGTGTGGGCCACCGATCCAGTGACCAGGCGGGGATTGCCACGGGCACCACTTCTTGATCTGGCCAGGCGGGAGGTTGGGACCCGGGTTCCAATCAACCCAGCCCGGGCCCGGAACCCACGGAATGCGGGGGCCAGGGTCGGCCTGCGCTGAGGTCGCGCCGAGCCCGAGGGATCCGGCACCAAGCGCACCGGCGATCATTGCTGTTCCCGCGATCTTCTTGAGATTCACGTGTGGCCTCCAAACATCGGCAGGTTGACGTGCACTTTCTAACCCCTCTATCGCCCACGCTACGCTTTTTGTTAACGCGCTGACGGAGCCGGTTATTTCGGGGCGAACGCGGTGATCAGGTCCTCTCTCGACAGGAGAATGCGGGATGTTTGCCGGCTATCGACCAGACCACGACTAGTTTCATCGGCATGACGAGGGACCCCAACGGCGGACCAACCTTGCCGCGTCCAGCGCGTTGGTGGATGGTCGGTGTTGTTGCCGCAATTGTTCTTCTTGCCGTCGCCGGTGTTGTCATCTTCGTGACAGGGCGATCAACGAGTGATGGTGCGCCCACCTTCCAACGGGGCGATTGGCAGCCGCCAAAACAGGCGGTGATCGCAAGCTCCATGCGGGAACGTCCGATACCGGGGTGGAGTACGCGCGTCACAGGTCTCCGGCTGCCCGACTCCGCCATTGTCGGGACCGCCGACGAGCCAGTCCATTCAGACCCCTTCGTCGGAGCAGTTGGCAGCAGCGGCTATTTCCTCGCCAGCAGCCCGGGTACACCGGACCGGCAGTGGTGGCTGATCGGGCTGGACGTTCGCACTGGCAACCAACTCTTTTCACCAGTGTCGATCGACGCTGGTTCGAGATATCCCAACTGCTTTGTAAATGGGCCCGAGTTCGTGCTGTGCCTCGCCGACGCCGTTCACGGATATACGACGGAGACCACTGCTTGGGTGATCGACACACGCACCGGCGACCTGGTGTTCAACGGTCCGACTGAACTGCACACAACACCCGGCAGCGGTGTCACGGTCGTACAGGTAGGTATCTACGCGGTAGCTCATCTGGAAGACCAGGGGATCTACGGTGTTGGCCCCCGCGCGGATACCACGTGGTCGGTTCCCGATGTCGGGGTGACGCGCACTCAATGGTCCGGCGACTCCACTCCGTCGACGCTGGCAGCGGCGCGGGATTCCGCTCCGGGATCAGATCGCATGGTTGTCTTCTCTCTGGTCGATGGAAAGACCATCACGCCCGATCTCGGGGAGGGTCGCGCCCCGCAAACGGCTGTCACCTACCCCGGAGGGTTCGCCATCCAGGCTGTCACCGCGACCCATTCGTCCACCCCCGACAAATTGATGTTCTTCGACGAAGCCGGCAATCCTGTTGGCGAAAAAGAGGTTTCGGGAAATCTTTCGACAATCTCGGCGGTCCTCCCGGTAGTGGAAGGCTTGCCAAGTTCTACTGTCTTCGGGGCCAAGGGAGCCGGGCTCATCCAGTTTCCCGATCAGCAACTCGGACAGAACGGACGTGTGATCGGCCACCGTCTCTATGCACCCGAATCAAACTGGGAAGGCCCGGTAAAGGTGCGACGGTGGCACCAATTCGACCTGACAACGGGCGAAGAAGGAAAGACCTGCCGCCCCAACATGAGCGGGTACGTCGCGAATGACGGCGACGTCGGTGTTTTCGAAACGGATCGCAACGAAGTTACCGGAGCGACGGTATTCGCGATGGACCTCACCACCTGCGAAAAACTGTGGACCATACCCGTGAACCCTGATTCGTTCCATCGGCTCTGGAGGATGGACGACACGCTTGTGGAACTCTCGGACGACGGCAAGGAACTCCACTCGTTGGTGGCTCCTCGGTAGGCCAGCGCGAGCGACCGCTCATGCACGCGATTTGCGGCGTGTGGACGTACAGACACGGTCGCTCGCGGGGCTGAGGCCCAGCGGGGCTGAGGCCTCGCGGGGCTGAGCCGCCAATGGGCTCGTTAGCGGGCAGCCAGGACGCAGAACTCGTTGCCCTCGGGGTCGGCGAGCACCACCCAGGTTTGCTCGCCCTGGCCGACGTCGATATGCCGGGCACCCAGGCCGATCAGTCGGTCGACCTCGGCCTGCTGGTCGTCAGGGGTGAAATCGAGGTGGACGCGGTTCTTGACCACCTTGTCGTCGGGCACGGGCGCGAACAACCAGGTCGGGCCGGCGCCTGGCGGCGGGGTGAGGATCACGTCGCCGTCGGCATCGGTGTGTGTGGGCCAGCCGAGAACTTCCGACCACCAGGCACCCAAGGCCGTGGGGTCGTGCGCGTCGATGCAGATCTCGGAGAACCTCAACCCCATTGGGCCAGCTCCTTTTTCATCACCTTGCCCATGGCGTTGCGGGGCAGGCTCTCGACGAGCCGGACCTCCCGCGGTCGCTTGTGTGCTGAAAGTTGTTGGGCGACAAACTCGATCAAGTCGTCGGGGGCGGCACGGCCGACGACGAACGCGACGATGCGCTGCCCGAGGTCATCGTCGGGCACACCGACCACCGCCACCTCGTCGACACCGTCGTGGCCCAGCAGCACCGTCTCGATCTCACCGGCACCGATGCGGTACCCGCCGGACTTGATCAGGTCCACCGACTCGCGGCCGACGATACGGTGCATGCCGTCGGCATCGATGACCGCGACGTCTCCGGTCTGGTACCAGCCGTCGGCGTCGAATGCCTCGGCGGTGGCCTCTGGCCGGTTCAGATAACCGTCGAACACCATGGGGCCCTTGATCTGCAACCGCCCGATCGACTCCCCGTCGTGGGGTACGGAGTTGCCTTCGTCGTCGACGAGCCGGGTCTCCACGCCGGCCAGCGGCAACCCCACCCATCCGGGCCGGCGTTCCCCGTCCACCCGGGTGCTCAGCGTGATCAGCGACTCGGTGCTGCCGTAGCGCTCCACCGGCGCGTGCCCGGTCAGTCGCACCAACTCGTCGAACACCGGCACCGGAAGCGGTGCGCTGCCGGATACCAGGAGTCGGGCCGTCGACAGCGCCAGCGCGGAGTCGAGATCCTTGACCACCCGGGACCACACCGTCGGCACCCCGAAGTACAGCGTGCCCTGCGCTTGGGCATAAGCGGCCGGAGTGGGTTTTCCGGTGTGCACGAAGCGGTTTCCGATGCGCAGCGACCCGAGCAGGCCGAGCACCAGACCGTGTACGTGGAACAGCGGCAGGCCGTGCACCAGGGTGTCGTCGGCGGTCCATTGCCAAGCGGTGGCCAGCGCGTCGATGTCCGCGGCGATCGCCTGCCGGCTGATCGGCACACCCTTGGGCGCCCCGGTGGTGCCGGAGGTGTACATGACGATCGCGGTCGAGGCCGGCGATGGCTCGGGATAGCGGTGCCAGGACCGGGCGTGCAGCCGCACCGGGATGTGCGGCAATCCCTCGGTCTCCTCGGGCCGCTCCCCCAGCCAGGCCTGGGCGCCCGAGTCGGTGAGGATGTGGCGACGCTCGGCCGCTCCGACGTCGGCGGGGATCGGGACGACGGGCACGCCGGCGATCAGGCAGCCGATGATGGCCAGCACGGTCGTTGCGCTCGGCGTCGCCAGCACCGCGACGCGTTGCGCGACGGCGACGCGCTCGGCGACCGAGGTGGCCGCACCGATGAGATCGCTGCGGCTGAGTACGGCACCGTCGATGCGGACCGCGTCGGCGATGTCGGCACCGGCGGCGACGGCTGCGGGGTTCAGGGAGGCCAGCAACACGCATGTGAGGCTACCGGCGCACTCGACAGGCAGCGAAGTTGCCGACACGCTGGTCCTCATGGGGACAGCAGCCGAGCGCGACCGCGACGACGCCGGCCGGCCACGCAGTACGCGTCCGCGCGATGCACTCGGCCGGCCGTTGCCCTACGGGAGTGCGGGCGTCGCGCGGATTCCCGACGACCTGGAGCTCGCTCCGGCCGACACACTGGCCTATGCCCAGCGCCTGCTCGATCGTGGTCAGGCGTTCAGCGCACACGAGGTGCTCGAGGCGGCGTGGAAGAACGGCCCGGAGCACGAGCGGTCGCTCTGGCAGGGGCTGGCGCAGCTGGCCGTGGGTATCACCCATGTGCAGCGCGGCAATCGAACCGGCGCCGCGGCACTGCTCAGACGGGCGTCGGGGCGGCTGTCCGCCGTCGCCTCGCCCGCGCCCTATGGCGTCGACGTGACCCGGCTGGTCACCTACGCCGACGCCCTCGCCGACGACCTCGGCAACGCCACCGACATCACCGAACAGCGGCTGCGCCCCCGTCTGGTCGCATCCCCGGCGGGATAATGGGGCGATGGGGACGATCCGGCGGACTGCGACTCGCGAGGTGTACCGGAACGATTGGCTGACGCTGCGCGAGGACGCCATCGTGCGGCCCGACGGCAGCACCGGCATCTATGCGGTGGTGGACAAACCGACCTACGCCCTGGTGATTCCGTGTGACGGGGATCGGTTCCATCTCGTCGAACAGTTCCGGTATCCATTGGGGTTGCGGCGGTGGGAGTTTCCCCAGGGCACCGCACCCGAACAGCAACATCTCGATCCGGAGGCCCTGGCTCACCGTGAGTTGCGTGAGGAGACCGGGCTGCGGGCCGAGAGCATGGAGCGTGTCGGCCAACTCGACGTGGCGGCGGGGATGAGCAGCCAGCGCGGCTGGGTGTTCCTGGCCACCGGGCTGAGTGAGGGCGCTCACGAACGCGAGCTCGAAGAGCAGGACATGCACAGTGCGTGGTTTTCCGGTGGCGAGGTGGAGCGGATGATCCGCGAGGGTGACATCACCGACGCCCAGAGCATCGCCGCGTGGGCGTTTCTCATGTTGCGCGAGAGTGAAAGTCGCCGTTGACATCAACTTAGGTTGAGGTTCTACGGTCGAGCGCGTGACCCACTCAGAGGTAATCGTCGACCAGGTCGTCATTCGAGACGGCTTCGTTCCGCTGATCGATATCAGCAGCGCCCGCACCGGGGACCAGCGTCAACGCCAGGCGGTGGCCGATGCCATCGGCCGGTGCTGCGAGACCAGCGGCTTCCTGCTGCTCGTCGGCCACGGCGTGCCCGATGACGTGATCGCCGACGTCAACCACGCCCTGCGCGAATTCTTCTACCTGCCCAAGGCCGTAAAGGACCGACTGCGGTCGGACCCCACCGACCCACTGGCCCGCGGATACAGCAGCGCGGGCAACCTGGCCGCCACGAACGACGGTGCCGACATCGAGGCCGAGCACCAAACACCGGACCAGGTAGAGAAGTTCGTTCACTTCCCGCTCGGCAACCCGGAAGGCATCGACGGGCCGGGATGGACCGACGAACGCGTCTTCGTCGCCGAACGCTGGCCCGACGTCCCGGGTTTCCGCACGGCTTACCAACGCTATTACGCCGAAATGTCGTCGCTCGCCACCGAATTGTCCCGGTTGTTCGCGTTGGCCCTCGGCCTGCGCGAGGACTGGTTCGACACGTTGATCGACCGACACAACTCCAACCTGATGGCCAATTACTACCCGGCTGACGACCAGCCCGCGGGGCACATCCGGCTGAGCCAGCACAGTGACTGGGGAAATCTCACGATCCTGTTGCAGGACGAATCCCAGCGCGGGCTACAGGTTCTCGACAACAACGGCGAATGGCTTGATGTCCCGCTGGTTCCGGGCGCATTCGTCATCAACATCGGCGACCTGCTGGCGCGGTGGACCAACGACCGGTGGGTCAGCACGGTGCACCGCGTGGTGAGCACCGGGGCGCCTGCGGCCGAACGGTTCAGCCTGCCGTTCTTTCATCAGCCCAACTTCGACGCGGCGATCGAGTGCATCCCCACCTGCGCGACACCGGACAACCCACCGCGCTACGAACCAGTGGTCTCCGGGCCGTATCTGCTCAACAAGTTCAAGATCGCGTACGGCCAGGATCCCGAGTGACGTTGTGATTCAGTGCCGTTCGGCCAGGGCACGCAGGAAGAACGTCAGGTTGGCGGGGCGTTCAGCCAATCGCCGCACGAAGTAGCCGTACCACTCGTAGCCGAAGGGTACGTATACGCGGACATGATTGCCCGCCTCGGCCAGCCGGCGCTGTTCGGCATCGCGGATGTTGTAGAGCATCTGGTACTCGAAACCGTCGACGTCACGACCGAATTCAGAGGCCAGGCCCGGGACGGCATCGATGATCACCGGGTCGTGCGAGGCCACCATCGGATAGCCCGATCCGGCCATGAGTACCCGCAGGCACCGTAGGTAGGAGTCCGTGACGTCGTCGGCGTCCCGGTAGGCCACCGAGGCCGGTTCGTCGTAGGCGCCCTTGCACAATCGGATGCGGGCGCCGGATGCCGCGAACTCGCGGCAGTCGTCCTCGGTCCGGTGCAGGTATGCCTGCAGAACCGTGCCCAGCCAGTCGAATTCGGTGCGCAGGTCGCGAACGATCGACAGGGTGGAGTCGGTGGTGGTGTGGTCTTCGGCGTCCACGGTCACCCAGGCTCCCACCTCACGCGCCTTGGCGCAGATGGTGTGCGCGTTCTCGTAGGCGATCTTCTCGCCGTCGCGGGGCAGCGACTGGCCGAGGGCCGAGAGTTTCAGCGAGACCTCCAGCGGCCGCACCGTCGCGTCGACGTCGCCGCGCTGCGCCAAGCCGTCGAGCAGAGCGAGGTAGGCCTGCACGGTGCGGTCGGCGTCGTCGGCGCAGGTGGTGTCCTCACCGAGATGGTCGACGGTGACGAACCTGCCCGAATTTCGCAGTGCCCCAACGGTGTAGAGCGCGTCGGGGATGGTCTCCCCCGCCACGAACCGATCCACGACCTTACGGGTGACCGGCAGGCGTTCCGCCGTGCGACGCAACCGAGGTGACCGGGACGCGGCCAGGATCGTAGGCCGGGCCACCCGCTGGAAGATGCCCATCGTCAGGCCTCCATGTGCGGATAGGTGTGATTGGTGGGAGGCACGAAGGTCTCCTTGATGGACCGGGCCGATGTCCAGCGCAGCAGGTTCTGCGCCGAGCCGGCCTTGTCGTTGGTGCCCGACGCGCGCGACCCGCCGAAGGGCTGCTGCCCCACCACGGCGCCGGTCGGCTTGTCGTTGACGTAGAAGTTGCCCGCCGCGTTCCGCAGCCGGTCGGCGGCGGTGAGCACGGCCTCGCGGTCGTCGGCGATCACCGCGCCGGTCAGGGCGTAGCGGGCACCGGTGTCGACCACGTCGAGGATCTCGTCGTACTCGGCGTCGGGATAGACGTGTACGGCCAGGATCGGGCCGAAGTACTCGGTGGAGAACGCCTCGTCGGTCGGGTCGTCGGACAGCAGCACGGTGGGCCGCACGAAATAGCCTTCGCTGTCGTCATATTCGCCGCCGGCCGCGATGGTGACGCCCGCGGCGCCCTTGGCCCGCTCGATGGCGTCGACGTTCTTGGTGAAGGCGCGTTCGTCGATCACCGCGCCGCCGTAGTTGGTCAGGTCGGTGACGTCGCCGTACGGCAGTTCGGAGGTGGCCGACAGGAAGTCGTCGCCCATCTGGTTCCACACCGACCGCGGGATGAAAGCCCGCGACGCTGCCGAGCATTTCTGCCCCTGGTAGTCGAAGGCTCCACGGATTAGCGCGGTGCGCAGCACATCCGGGCGGGCCGAGGCATGTGCGACGACAAAGTCCTTGCCACCGGTCTCGCCCACCAGCCGCGGATAGGTGTGGTAGCGGTCGATGTTGTTGCCGACCTCGCGCCACAGGTGCTGGAACGTGGCGGTCGATCCGGTGAAGTGGATGCCGGCCAGCCGCGGATCGGCTAGGGCCACATCCGACACCGCGATGCCGTCACCGGTCACCAGGTTGATCACACCGGGCGGCAGGCCGGCGGCCTCCAGCAGTTGCATGGTCAGGTAGGCCGCGAAGGTCTGGGTGGGCGACGGCTTCCACACCACGGTGTTGCCCATCAGGGCGGGCGCGGTGGGCAGGTTGCCCGCGATGGCGGTGAAATTGAACGGCGTGATGGCGTAGACGAAGCCTTCCAGCGGCCGGTGGTCGGTGCGGTTCCAGACGCCGGGGCTGCTGATCGGCTGCTGCGCCAGGATCTGGCGGGCGAAGGCGACGTTGAACCGCCAGAAGTCGATCAGCTCGCAGGGGGCATCGATCTCGGCCTGGTAGGCGGTCTTGGACTGCCCGAGCATGGTGGCCGCGGCGATCTTCTCCCGCCACGGACCGGACAGCAGGTCGGCGGCCCGCAGGAACACCGCGGCACGCTCGTCGAACGGCAGCCGGGCCCAGTCGTACTTGGCGGCCAGCGCGGCGTCGATCGCCGCTGTCGCGTCGGAGTGTTCGGCGTTGGTCAGGGTTCCGAGCCGCGCGGAATGGCGGTGCGGCTGCACCACGTCGATGCGGGCGCCACCCCCCATCGTGTGCTTGCCCCCGATGACGTGCGGCAGGTCGATCGGGGCGCCGGTGAGTTCGCCGAGCGCGGTGCTGAGCCGGGCACGTTCGCCCGAGCCGGGTGCGTAGTCATGGACCGGCTCGTTGGCCGGCAACGGCACGTTGGTGATGGCATCCATGCCTCAAGAATCCCCGACGTGACCCACGCAACACTTGTCCAGACCGACAACACTATGTGGGATGGCTAGTACGATCCCACAATATGCGGGTCCCCGGTGTCAGCCTGGGCCAACTGCTGTTGGCCCTGGATGCCACGCTGGTCCGGCTGGTGCAGGCACCGCGGGGCCTGGACCTGCCGGTGGCCTCGGCGGCGCTGATCGATTCCGACGATGTGCGGCTGGGCCTGGCCCCGTCGGCGGGATCGGCGGACGTGTTCTTCCTGCTCGGGGTGTCCGAGCAGGACGCGCTGCGCTGGGTCGAGCAGCAGAGTGCGCGGCGTCCGCCCACCGCGATCTTCATCAAGGAACCGTCGGGCGCCGTCGTCGCGCGTGCGGTGGCCGCGGGGACCGCGGTGGTGGCCGTCGACCCGCGGGCCCGCTGGGAACGGCTCTACCGGTTGGTCAACCACGTCTTCGAGCATCACGGCGACGGTGCCCTGCACGATTCCGGCACCGATCTGTTCGGCCTGGCCCAGTCGGTCGCCGACCGCACGCACGGTATGGTCAGCATCGAGGACGCGCAATCTCATGTGCTGGCGTACTCGGCGTCCAGCGACGAGGCCGACGAGCTGCGCCGGCTGTCGATCCTCGGCCGGGCCGGTCCGCCGGAGCACCTGGCCTGGATCGCCCAGTGGGGCATCTTCGACGCGCTGCGGTCCCGCCCCGAGGCGGTCCGCGTGGCCGAACGGCCCGAGCTGGGTCTGCGGCCCCGCCTGGCGATCGGCATCTTCCAGCCCGCCGCCGACGAGCGCCGGGCCCCGGCCTTCGTCGGGACCATCTGGGTGCAACAGGGCAGCCGTCCACTGGCCGACGACGCCGAGGAGGTGCTGCGCGGCGCGGCGGTGCTGGCCGCGCGCATCATGGCCCGGCTGGCCGCGACCCCGTCGACGCATGCGGTGCGCGTCCAGGAACTGCTGGGGTTGGGCGACCCCGACACCCCGGTCGAGGTGGAGCTGATCGCCCGCGAGCTCGGGGTGGCGGCCGACGGCCGGGCGGCGGTGATCGGTTTCGACAGCGGCGCCGCGTCGGGCCGGCTCGCCGATGTACTGGCGTTGAGCGCCAGCGCTTTTCGCCATGACGCCCAGATGGCCTCGGCGGGCTCGCGGGTCTATGTGTTGTTTCCCAGTACCGGCAAGGCGGTGACGTCCTGGGTGCGGGGCACGGTGGCGGCACTGCGCGCCGAATTGGGACTGCAGCTGCATGCGGTGATCGCCAGCCCGGTGGCCGGGCTGGCCGGCGCGGCGGGCGCGCGCGCCGATGTGGACCGGGTACTCGACAGCGCCGAACGCCATCCGGGCGCACTCGCCGCGGTCACCTCCCTGGCCGAGGCCCGTACCACGGTGCTGCTCGACGAGATCGTCACCGCGATCGCCACCGACGAGCGGCTGATCGACCCCCGGGTGCGGGCACTGCGGGCCGACGAGCCGGTACTCGCCGAAACCCTTGGCGTGTACCTGGATTGCTTCGGTGACGTCGCCGCAGCCGCCCAGCACCTGCATGTGCATCCCAACACCGTGCGATACCGGATCCGCCGGGTCGAGCAGTTGCTGGGCGCCTCGCTCAACGATGCCGATGTCCGGTTGCTGCTCGCGTTGAGTCTGCGCGCCACCGCGTGAGACCGCCGAAATTGGTGCGCTGGACCGAGGCGGGCGTCACCCAGAATGGCTGCAGGGCCGATCGACGCGAGTGAGGAGGTCGCCATGCTGGTGCTGGGGGGCATCCTGTGTTTTCTGATGGCGGCCGCGCTGGTGTACTTCGCCCTGCGCCCCAAGCTCGCGTTCCACCTCGATGAGGGCTGGAAGTTCCGCGGCGAGACCGAGCCGTCGGAGGCCTACATCGCGGTCAACGGGGTGGGCCGGCTCATCGCGGCCGTCGTGGCGGTGGTGATAGGCATCGCCTGCATCGGGCAGTACTTCGGCGACAAACGCGATGAGCGGGCCAAGCAGGAGCAAACCGACCTGTATGCCGTGGCCGAGCAGCGGTGTGAGTCCGAGGTGAAGCCCAGGTTCGACGAGGCCATCAAGTGGGACAACGGGAAGATCGCCAATCCCGATGAGCTGCACGCGCTCGCGCAGGCCCTCGATGTGGAGATCGAGATCAAGCCGAGTTCCGCACCCGGGCCCAACCGCACGAGCGTCCAGACCAGCAATATGTTTGTGCGTGACCCGGCGTTGCCGAAGTACCACGACATGCTGCTGTACTACAGCGGCCTGCCGTCGCACCTCGGTCCGAGGTTCGAGCCCGTCGAGTGCTCGCTCGCTCCGCCCCTCTGACCGGCCGCCCGCCCTGTCCATCGTTCGGTTGACAGACAAATCATCCGTGAAGTCGTCGCACGCGGGCGCCCGGAGGAGCACCGTAGCGGTATGACTACCGCAGCGATTCAGCAAGAATCCGAGCATCCGTTTCTGAGTGGAAACTTCGCTCCGGTGCACGACGAGGTCACGGTCACCGACCTCAAGGTCACCGGAACCATTCCGGGCTACCTCGATGGGCGTTACCTGCGTATCGGCCCCAATCCGTTGCGGGCGCCTGACCCGCGGCACTATCACTGGTTCCTCGGCGACGGCATGGCACACGGGATCCGGCTGCGCGACGGCGCGGCGACCTGGTACCGCAACCGGTGGGTGCGGTCGTCGTCGGTGGCGCGCGAGCTCGGCGAGCAGTGGGCGGGCGGCGCGCATTCGGCCGGCTTCGATTTCGCGACGAACACCAACATCATCGGGCATGCCGGTAAGACCTTGGCGCTCACCGAGGCCGGTGTGCGGCCCTACGAGCTCACCGAGGAGCTCGACACCGTCGGCCCGACGGATTTCTGCGGAACCCTGTTCGGCGGCTACACGGCCCATCCCAAGCACGACCCGAAAACGGGTGAGCTGCACGCAGTCTCATACAACCCGCTACGCGGCAACCTGATGAGCTACACCGTGACCGGGGTAGACGGCCGGGTGCGGCGCGCCGTCGACATCCCTCTGCCGGCGCAGACGATGATGCACGACTTCACGCTCACCGAGAAGTACGTGGTGATCTACGACCTGCCGGTGATCCTCGACCTGACCACCGCGGTCAAGCACGCTCCGGCGCGCGCAGTTGCCCGGCTGCTGACCCGGTTGGCCACCCGCCACGCGACGCCGGACTTCGTGCTGCGTGCGGCGATGCGCGGATCCGAACGCTCCACACTGCCGTCGACCGGGATGCCCTATCGCTGGACACCCGAGCACGGTGCCCGCGTCGGGGTGATGCCGCGGGAGGGTTCGGCCGCAGACATCCGGTGGTTCGAGGTGGAGCCGTGCTATGTCTTTCACGCGCTCAACGGTTACGACCACACCGGTCCGGACGGCGAGCAGATCGTGCTCGACGTGGTGCGCCACCCGTCGGTGTTCACCACCGGCGACCAGTTGTTCACCGACTCGATCACGTTGGACCGCTGGACGATTGACCTGGGTACCGGTCGAGTGCGCGAGCAGCGCCTGCACGACCAGGCTCAGGAGTTCCCGCGGGTGGACGAGCGGCTGGTCGGCCGCGAACACCGGTACGGCTACACCGTCGGCTTCGCCGCGGGACCGGGCGCGTCGCCGGGCGGCATCCTGCGCCACGATCTGCGCGAGGGCAGTGCCGATCGGGTCGACTTCGGGCCCGGCCGCGAACCCGGTGAGTTCGTGTTCGTCCCGTCCGCACCGGACGCCGGTGAGAACGACGGCGTGGTGATGGGTTTCGTCTACGACCAGGCCGAGAATCGCAGCGATCTGGTGCTGCTGGACGGGCAGACCCTGGCACCCGTTGCGACCGTGCACATTCCGGTGCGGGTTCCGCACGGGTTCCACGGCAATTGGGTGCCTTCGGGCGGTTAGCATCGGCAGATGACCGAAAACGGTCCGCCCACCACCCGCAGGCCTACCCCGCACGACCCGTCGGACTGGCACTGGATGTGGGAGGTCTACGTCTGCGGGTTGTGTGTGGCGGCCATCGTCGCGGTGGCGGTACTGCACGAACGCTTCGGGGGCAATATCCCGGTGGCCTGCGGCGCGCTCGCGGCCATCATCGTGATCGTTCTGACCTTCGGACGCAATGTCATTCGTGATGCCGATCCGATCGCCGGCCCGGTGCGCGCCCGCACCGTCGCCTTCGTCGCGACGGCGGTCGGACTGTGGATGATCGCGACCGTCGCGGCCGCGCCGGCCGTCGCGGCGATCCCGGCGCTCTACCCGCTGCTCTTCGCCACGCTGCCGCTGACCGCGGCCCTGGTGTTGACGTTCCTGGTCACCCTGGCGCCGTTGGCCTTTGCCGCCGCGAGCCACGGGCTCGGTTGGCCCAGCCTGCCCGCGGTGGCGGCGGTGACGATGGTCGGCGCCGTCGCGGCCCCGATCATCGGCACCACGATCATGACCACCCTGCGCCAACGCTGGCAGTTGGCCGAGACGGTCGCCGAGTTGGCGGCCAGCCGGGCCGAGACGGCCCGGCTGTCGCGGGAGGCCGGGGTGGCCGGCGAACGGGAGCGGCTGGCCCGCGAGATCCACGACACGCTGGCGCAGGGCTTCACCAGCATCGTGGCGCTGGCCCAGGCGGTGCAGGCCGAAAGTGCCAGTGACCCGGAAGCCGCCGCCCGGCACGTCGAGCTGATCCGGTGCACCGCCCGGGACAACCTGACCGAGGCCCGCACGATGGTGACCCGGCTGACCCCGGCCGCGCTCGAGCAGGGTTCACTGTCCGCAGCGCTGCGCCGCCAGTGCGACAGCCTGGCGGCCGAGACCGGCATCGCCGTCGATGTGCGTATCGACGACGACCTACCGCAGCTCGGCATGGCCGCCGATGTGGTGCTGCTACGAAGTGCACAGGAGGCGATGACGAACGTGCGCCGACATTCCCACGCCAGCGCGCTGTGGGTGCGGCTGGAACTGGCCCCCGACGGTGTACGGCTTTCGCTGTCGGACAACGGTATCGGCTTGCCGCCCGATCATGTCGAGGGTTTCGGCCTGCGCGGCATGCGGGCCCGGCTGGACCAGGTCGGCGGCACGCTGACACTGTCCGCCCCCGACGGCGGCGGAGTGCGCGTCGACGTGGCGGTGCCGGCATGACGACGGTGCTGCTGGTCGACGACCATCCGGTGGTGCGCGAGGGCCTGCGGGGCATGATCGACGCCGAGGACGACCTGACCGTGGTCGGTGAGGCAGGCTCCGGCGCCGAGGCGATCGCCCTGGCCCGCAAGCTTCGACCCGACGTCATCCTGATGGACCTGCGGATGCCCGGGCTGGACGGCGTCACCGCGACCGCCCAGATCCTGGCCGACGATCCGGCGATCCACATCGTCGTCGTCACGACGTACGAGAGCGATTCCGACATCCTGCGCGCGGTCGAGGCCGGGGCGACCGGCTACCTGCTCAAGGATGCGTCCCGCGCCGAGCTGGCCCGGGCGGTGCGCGACGCCGCGCGCGGCAAGACCGTGCTGGCCCCGGGCGTCGCCGACCGGTTGGTCAACGCGGTGCGCGCCCCGGCGGTGACGTTGTCGGTGCGTGAGGCGGAGGTGCTGGCCCTGGTGTCCACGGGAGCCACCAACGCCGACATCGGCCGCGCCCTGCACATCAGCGAGGCCACGGTGAAGACGCATCTGCTGCGGGCGTTCCACAAACTCGGGGTGTCCGACCGCACCGCGGCGGTCACCACGGCGATGTCGCTGGGGTTGCTGGGCTAGGGCGTCGAGCGATCAGGACAGGCGTGCGACCGCGGCGGCGATCCGCTCGTCCGTCGCCGTCAACGCCACCCGCACGTACTGTGCCCCGGCGGGACCGTAGAACTCGCCCGGCGCCGCCAGGATCCCGCGCTCGGCCAGCCACTTGACCGTGTCGCGGCACGGCTCGCCGCGTGTGGCCCACAGGTACAGGCCGGCCTCGGAATGCTCCACGGTGAATCCGGCTGCCTGCAGGGCGGGCAGCAGCTCGGCCCGGCGCCGCGCATACCGCTCGCGTTGCACGGCCTCGTGCTCGTCGTCGTCGAGTGCGGCCACCATCGCGGCCTGCACCGCCGTCGGCACCATCATCCCGGCGTGCTTGCGCACCGCCAGCAACTCGGCCACCACCGCTGGGTCGCCCGCGACGAATCCGGCGCGGTACCCCGCCAGCGAGGAGGTCTTGGACAGGGAGTGCACCGCCAGCAACCCCGTGTGGTCGCCGTCACAGACCGCCGGGTGCAGCACACTGAGCGGCTCGGCTTCCCAGCTCAACCCGAGGTAGCACTCGTCAGAGGCGATGAGCACACCGCGGTCACGGGCCCAGGACACCACCTTGCGCAGGTGGTCCACGCCGAGCACGCGGCCGGTGGGGTTGCTCGGTGAGTTCAGGTAGATCAGTGCGGGCACCTGCGGACCGAGCTGGGTCAGCGAATCGGCGCGCAGCACCTGCGCCCCGGCCAGCAGGGCGCCCACCTCGTAGGTGGGGTACGCCAGTTCGGGGACGACGACGGCGTCGCCCGGGCCGATCGCGAGCAGCGTCGGCAGCCACGCGATCAGCTCCTTGGTGCCGATCACGGGCAGCACGGCGTCCGGCGCCAGATCGGTGATGCCGTACCGGCGACGCAGGGCGGCTTCGGCCGAGGCCCGCAGTGCCGGGGTCCCGGCCGTCGTCGGGTAGCCGGGGGCCGAACTGGCAGCGGCCAGCGCGTCCCGGATCACCGGCGCGACCGGGTCAACCGGAGTACCTACCGAAAGGTCGACGATTCCGTCGGGGTGTGAGCGGGCCAGTGCCGTGACGTCGGCCAGGGTGTCCCACGGGAACTCTGGCAGTACCGCCGAACGACGCTGTCGCTGTCGCACCACGTCAGTCTCGAAGCCGGATTCGACCGTGCTCAGTCCTCAGCCTTGGCCGGCAGGTCCTTGATGACCTGCGGATCGTTGTCGGTCTGGCCCACCTTGGAGGCACCGCCCGGCGAACCCAGCTCGGCGAAGAAGTCGGCGTTGGCCTGCGCGTAGTTGCTCCACTGGTCCGGCACATCGTCTTCGTAGTAGATGGCCTCGACAGGGCAGACCGGTTCACATGCGCCGCAGTCCACACACTCGTCGGGGTGGATGTACAACATGCGTCCGCCCTCGTAGATGCAATCGACGGGGCATTCCTCGATGCATGCCTTGTCTTTGACGTCGACGCAGGGTTCGGCAATGACGTACGTCACTGATGTCTCTCCTGTCCAGTGGGCTGCTGGGCTCGGTGGTCGGGACTCTGATGAGTTCGACGTCACAGTATGCGTTGCCCATACTTGGACGCTCGTCTCAGTGTGCCCTAACTTCACGCACCGCCCATTTATGAGTGGCGCGTAGTAACTGATACTAAACGTTGCAGATACACCTCGCCTAGTCGCCACGGCGATTACTCGGCGGTGTAGAAAATCCAGTCAATTAGTTGCATAGGACCACCGGTCCCACCTACTCTGCCGACATGGGGTTGGCGTATCCGAACCTTCTGTCACCGTTGGACCTTGGCTTCACCACGCTGCGCAACCGGGTGGTGATGGGCTCGATGCACACCGGGCTGGAGGACCGCGCCGGCGACACCGCGAAACTGGCCGAGTACTTCGCCGAGCGGGCCCGCGGCGGCGTCGGCCTGATCATCACCGGCGGCTACGCACCGAACAAGACCGGATGGCTGCTGCCGTTCGCCTCACAACTGGTGTCCTCATCCGAGGCCCGCCGCCACCGCCGCATCACCCGCGCCGTCCACGAGGCCGACGGCAAGATCCTGCTGCAGATCCTGCACGCCGGACGCTATGCCTATCACCCACTTTCGGTCAGCGCGTCCGCGATCAAGGCGCCGATCAACCCGTTTAAGCCGCGACGACTCCGTGATATCCAAGGCACCATCGATGACTTCGTCCGGTGCGCACTGCTGGCTCGCGAGGCTGGTTACGACGGCGTCGAGATCATGGGCAGTGAGGGTTATCTGCTCAACCAGTTCCTGGCACCGCGCACCAACAAGCGGACCGACGCGTGGGGCGGCACCCCGGAGAAGCGCAGGCGCTTTCCCGTCGAGATCGTGCGCCGGGTCCGCGAAGCCGTCGGCACCGATTTCATCATCTGCTATCGCATGTCGATGGCCGACTATGTGGAGGACGGCCAGAGCTGGGACGAAATCGTCGCCCTCGCAACCGAAGTCGAGGCCGCCGGAGCGACCATCATCAACTCGGGTTTCGGTTGGCACGAGGCGCGGGTGCCGACGATCGTCACGTCGGTGCCCAACGGCGCGTTCGTCGACATCAGCAGCGCGCTCGCCGAACACGTGACCATCCCGGTGGTGGCGTCCAACCGCATCAACATGCCGCAGCCTGCCGAACAGATTCTCGCCGAGACGCACGTGCAATTGATCTCGATGGCCCGACCATTGCTGAGCGATCCGGACTGGGTGCTCAAGGCGGCCGAGGAGCGCACCGACGAGATCAACACGTGCATCGCCTGCAATCAGGCCTGTCTCGATCACGCCTTCGTACACAAGAAGGTTTCCTGCCTGCTCAACCCCCGGGCCGGACGGGAGACGTCGCTGGTGCTCAGCCCGACGCGCCGGGCCCGCTCGGTGGCGGTCGTCGGCGCCGGCCCGGCCGGCTTGTCCGCCGCGGTCAGTGCCGCCCAGCGCGGCCACCGGGTGACGTTGTTCGAGGCGGGGTCCGCAATCGGCGGCCAATTCGACTTGGCCAGAAGGATTCCCGGCAAGGAAGAGTTCAACGAGACGATCCGCTATTACACCACCATGCTGGAGCGGCTCGAGGTCGACGTGCGGTTGAGCGTGCGGGCCGGGGTGGAGGACCTGTCCGGCTTCGACGATGTGGTGCTGGCCAGCGGGGTCACCCCGCGGCTGCCCGCCATCCCGGGTATCGATCACCCGAAGGTGCTCACCTACGCCCAGGCCATCACCGGAGCACCGGTGGGCAAGTCGGTGGCGGTGATCGGTGCCGGCGGAATCGGGTTCGACGTCAGCGAATTCCTCACGACCGACAACTCGCCGACGCTCAACCTGAAGGAGTGGAAGGCCGAGTGGGGCGCGGCCGATCCGCAGGAAGCGCGCGGCGCACTCACCACTCCCCTGCCCGCGCCGGCGGTGCGTGAGGTGTACCTGCTGCAGCGCACCAAGGGACCCCAGGGCCGCAACCTCGGCAAGACCAGCGGCTGGGTGCATCGCGCGTCGTTGAAAGCCAAAGGGGTGCATCAACTTTCCGGGGTGAATTACGAGCTCATCGACGACGAGGGACTGCACATCAGCTTCGGCCCTGAACGCCGCGATCGGCGCGTGCTGCCCGTGGACAACGTGGTGATCTGCGCCGGGCAGGAGTCGGTGCGCGATCTCGAAGATGCGTTGCGCGGAGCGGGGATCGAGCCGCACATCATCGGCGGGGCCGCCCTGGCAGCTGAGCTCGACGCCAAACGCGCGATCCGGCAGGGCACGGAGCTGGCCGCCCAGTTGTAGCGTCGGACGTAGGCGTCAACCGCGAGTGTCGATGACCTGTTGGGCGACGTCGACCAGCTTGGTGTTGCTGTCCTGCGACAAGCGCCTGAGCAGCTCAAAGGCCTGCACATCGTCGATCTGGTAGCGCTCCATGATGATGCCTTTGGCCTGGCCGATGCGGTCTCGCGTCGATAGCGCCGATTTCAGCTGCTCGCTGCGCCGGCCGGCCAACAGTGCCGCGGCGGCATGCGCGGCGAGCACGGTGCCGATGGTCTCGGATTCCGCGTCCCACACCCCGGGCCGGAAGCCAAACAGGTTCAACGCGCCTGCCGTCCGGTCATCGGTGTACAGCTTGAAGGACAGTCCGCTCAGGACCCCCATGTCGACCGCGACCTTCGAATAGCTCGGCCACCGTGACTCTTCGCGGAAATCGTCCGTGCGCACCACGACGTCTTCGAGGGCGGCCTGCATGCACGGCCCCTCCCGGAAGGTCATCTGCAGCTCGTCGAGTTTGTGCGGCAGGCTGCTGGTGCCTGCCAACGATTCGAACTTGCCGCCATCACCGATGAGCAGCACTCCCGCGGTATCCGCGCCCGGAACAAGTTCGGTGACCGTCGCCGTGACGTCGGACAGTATCTCGTCGACGCTGCGCGGGGTGGCGACGGCCCGCGCAAGATCCGCCATGCGCACGGCGAGATCATGTGGCGGTCGCTCGGCCATGCCTCGGGGGTTCCCGGTCGGGCGCCATTACACACTCGTTCACCGGGATGGGCTCGTCGCGGCGATGTCACGCTGGAGTGGCGGTGGAGGCCGGGCGCCACTCCAGCGTGACAGAGTGCGGGTCAGGCCTGCTTGAGCGCCTCGATCTCCAGGGTGATGGTGACCTTGTCGCCGACGACGGTGCCACCGGTCTCCAGCGGCATGTCGATGTCGATGCCGAAGTCCTTGCGGTTCAACACGACCGAGGCCTCGAACCCCGCCACGGCGCCCTGGCCCATACCGGGGTTGACCCCGTTGTACTCGAGCTTGAGCGAGACCGGCTTTGTCACGCCCTTGAGGGTGAAGTTGCCGTCGACGATGTAGTCATCGCCGTCGGGACGCACGCCGGTGGAGACGAAGGTGGCGGTCGGGTGGTTCTCGGCGTCGAAGAAGTCTGCGGATCGCACGTGCGCATCACGCTGCTCGTTGCTGGTGTTGATCGAGTTGACGTCGATGGTGGCGTTGACCGACGGGGTGCCGTCCTCGGCGACGACGACCGCACCGCTGAAGGTCTCGAAGCTGCCACGCACCTTGCTGACCATGAGGTGGCGGACCGAGAAGTTGATGGATGAATGCACCGGGTCGATGGCCCAGGTGCCTGCGGTCAGGTCGGTGGCTACTGCGACGGTCATGGTGTCTCCTTGGTTCGTGAGCCGGTCGTTCCGGCACCTTCACCAAGCACTAACCGGACCGTGGTCCGATTCAATTCCCGATTTTCAGGATTTTTCTGCCGAACTTGAAAGCAAGGCGCCCTGCGATAGCCCCGCGAGCGACCGCTCAGGTACGCAAAATGCGGCGTGTCGGCGTACAGACACGGTCGCTCGCGGTGTGAGGGGTTACGCCGCGAGGGGCGAGTAATCCGTGGTGCGCTGACGGGCCGGGCGGCCGATGCCCTCGGCGATCGCGACAAGTTCGGCCACCGTCTTGGCCGACCCGTTCTCCGAGCCGGCCATCCGGGAGATGGTCTCCTCCATCAACGTGCCGCCCAGATCGTTGGCACCACCGCGCAGCATCACCTGCGTGCGCTCGACACCGAGCTTGACCCAGCTGGTCTGAATCGACGGGATCCGGCCGTGCAGCATGATCCGGGCCAGCGCGTGCACGGCCCGGTTGTCGCGGTGGGTCGGCCCGGGGCGGGCTCCGCCGGCCAGATACAGCGGCGAGGACTGGTGCACGAACGGCAGCGGCACGAACTCGGTGAAACCGCCGGTGCGGTCCTGGATTCCGCGCAGCACGTTCAGGTGCCCCACCCAGTGCTTGGGGGTGTCGACGTGGCCGTACATCATCGTCGACGACGAGCGCAGCCCGACCTCGTGCGCGGTGGTGACGACGTTGATCCATTCCGAGGTCGGCAACTTGCCCTTGGTCAGGACCCAGCGCACCTCGTCGTCGAGGATCTCGGCGGCCGTGCCAGGAATGGTGTCCAGCCCCGCCTCACGCAGCGACGTCAGCCATTCGCGCACCGACAGCCCGCTGCGGGTCACGCCGTTGGCGATCTCCATGGGCGAGAAGGCATGCACGTGCATCGAGGGCACCCGCGCCTTGACGGCGCGCACCAGATCCGCGTAGCCGGTGACGGGCAGCTCCGGGTCGATGCCGCCCTGCATGCAGACCTCTGTCGCCCCGGCGACGTGTGCCTCCCACGCCCGGTCGGCGACCTCGTCGGTGGACAACGAGTAGGCGTCGGCGTCGCCCTTGCGCTGTGCGAACGCGCAGAACCGGCAGCCGGTGTAGCAGATGTTGGTGAAGTTGATGTTGCGGTTGACGACGAACGTGACGTCATCGCCGACGGCATCGCGGCGCAGCGAATCGGCCAGTGCGGTAACGGCTTCCAGCGCGGGACCGTCAGCTGTGGCCAGCGCGAGGTACTCGTCGTCGCTGCAGCCGCCCGGATCGCGTTCGGCCGAGCGCAAGGCCGCCAGCACGTCGGTGTCGATGCGTTCGGGGGCGCGGGCAGCCAGCTCGTGCACCTTGGCGCGGATCGACTCCCAATCGCCGAACGCGCTGTCCAGGTCGCTGCGGGTCTCGGTGAGCCGGCCCTCGGAGTCGATCGCGGAGTGCAGATCGATGCGGCCCAGCGATTCGGAGGCCTCGTCGGGCTCCTGCCACGGCCGCCCCACCGGGTTGACGTCGAGGGCGAGCCCGGTGTCCGGATCGGCCAGCGCATCGACGTGCCCGCGGACCCGCGGATCGATCCACGCCGCGCCGGCCTGAACGTACTGCGGTTGCGCGGTGAGCCGCTGGACCAGGTCATAGCCGGCCTCGGCGGTGACGTCGGCCAGATCGTCCAGTGCCGGCCAGGGCCGCTCGGGGTTGACGTGGTCGGGGGTCAGCGGTGAGACGCCGCCCCAGTCGTCGACGCCGGCGCCGATGAGCGCCAGGCATTCGTCGCGCGACACCAGATTCGGCGGGGCCTGGATACGCATCTTGGGCCCGAGCACCAGACGCGTCACCGCGATGGTGGCGATGAAGTCGTCGATCCCGGCATCGGGCGTCGACGCCATGGCGGTGTGATCCTTGGCCCGGAAGTTCTGCACGATCACTTCCTGGACGTGCCCGAACTCTTTGTGCGACTTACGGATCGCGTGCATGGTCTCGGCACGCTCGGTCAGCGTCTCGCCGATGCCGACCAGCAGGCCGGTGGTGAACGGGATCGAGAGCCGGCCGGCGTCGTCGAGGGTGCGCAGGCGCACCTCGGGATCCTTGTCCGGGCTGCCGTAGTGCGCCTCGCCCTTGACCTCGAACAGACGCCGCGACGTGGTCTCCAGCATCATGCCCATCGACGGCGCGACAGGCTTGAGGCGAGACAGCTCTGACCAGCTCATCACGCCGGGATTCAGGTGCGGCAGCAGACCGGTCTCCTCGAGCACCCGGATGGCCATCGCCCGCACGTAGTCCAACGTGGAGTCGTATCCGCGCTCGTCGAGCCACTGCCGGGCCTCGTCCCAGCGGGCTTCCGGCCGGTCACCGAGGGTGAAAAGCGCTTCCTTGCAACCGAGCTCGGCACCGCGGCGGGCGACGTCGAGAATCTCGTCGGGCTCCATGTACATGCCCGCGCCCTGGGCGCGCAGCTTGCCGGGCACCGTGACGAACGTGCAGTAGTGGCAGGTGTCGCGGCACAGGTGCGTCACCGGGATGAACACCTTGCGCGAGTAGCTGACCGGCAACCGGCCGTTGGCTCCCCGCCTGCCGGCTGATTCCAGGCCGGCGTCGCGCACCCGGGCGGCGCTGGCGCACAGATCGGCCAGATCGTCGCCGCGGGCCGTCATGGCGATGGCGGCTTCGTCGACGTTGAGGGTCACGCCGTCACGGGCACGGCGTAATACCCGCCGCAGGGCCGCCGAAGTGGTCGGTGCGCCGGGCGCAGCAGACTTCGGTGGGACGGCCGGGATGGGCAGATCGGCGCCGTGCTGGGGGTTCAGAGCCACTTCCGTGTAACCCCGTCGTTGTGCACGATCATCCACGCGTCTCACATTCTGAAACCAATGTGCCCGGCATACCGGCCACAGTAGACCCAGCACGTCAACCGAGTGCGCGGCCCATCCGGGACACAGCAGATAAAGATGCGGCGAACGGGTTTCCGACCGCGTAAGTTATTTGCGTCGGGAAGGGGAGACCGGAGGAGCCGTGATGTCCACATCTGTTCGTACGTATCTCGTGGCGGGAGCCGCCGCAGCCACCGCCACGGCCATCGCCCTCACCCCGGTACAGGCAGCTCCGGCCGATATCGCGGTCCCGGCACAGCCGACCTCCGCCCAGCCGCAGCTGACCCAGGCCATGATCGACCTGCTGGCCGCGGCGAGCCGGATGACCGCTGCGGTGGCGCCCAGGATTTCGGACCAGACCGGTGACCCACCGGCAGAGGTTGCCCCGGCGGCCGCGGTCACCGGTGATGTCGGGGTCCAGAACGCCGCGAGCGACTGGCTGACATCGGGATACCAGTTCATCCAGTACTGGGTGGACTACGGCGTCGAGCTCGCCGAGTGGGTGGTCGACTGGATTCCCTACGGCTACCTGATCGGTGACCAGATCAACATCTTCTACTGGGATCTGATCCGGCCGATCGCCGACGGCTACTTCTATGGCTGGCTGGTTCCGGTCGTCAACGATCCGTTGAACCTCAACGTGTGGTGGGACGGCTTCGTCAACACCGTCGATGCCGCGGTCAACGCCGGCATCAACTTCGGCATCGCCGAGTTCAACTACTTCTTCGGCTGGATCCTGCCGCCGCTCCCGCCGCTGCCCGGGCTCGCGACCACTCAGACCCTGGCCGCGTCCCAGTCGTTGTTCCCGAACCTGCGCAACGTGATCGGCGACGTCGTGCTCCCGCCCGCCGACTTCGTCACCGATGCCGCGGTGAACACCATCAACGGTGCATACGACGTCGTGCACAACGCGGCCAACTTCGTGGTCGACGGCGCCGATGACGTGCTCGATGCCCTGCGCCTCGATTTCGTCAGCCGGCAGCTCGACATCAACTACGACTTGATCAGTGCGCTGTCCGCTCAGGGTGTCGGCCTGACCACCGATCTGATCCAGGTTCCCGACCGCTACCTCAACGACGTGCTGGCCAACGGCGAAGGTCTGCTCGAGGCTCTCGGCACCGAGGCCCGGTTCGTCGGCAACAGCCTCACCACCCATGGCAATGCGGCGCTCAACGCGGTCGGCAACTACGTCGAGGATCAGATCAACTACTTCACCCCCGGCGTCGCCGCGACCGAGTCCGGTCCCACCACCACCGAGGTGGCGAAGGTGCCGACATCGGTACGCGCGTCGCTGCAGGAGACCGTGGACTCGACGGCTGAACAGACGGAGCCGTCGCAGAAGCCGGCAAGCACCGTCACCAACGGCAGTCGCGCGGTCAGGGCCGGCGAGGTGCAGGCGCGGGTCCAGGAGCGCATCCAGAGTGCCGTCGACGGGGCGAAGAAGGCCGGCGACGACGCACGCGAGGCGGCCAAGACCGTGGTGAACAACCTGACGCCGAAGGCCAAGGACAAGGACAAGGCCACGCCGGTGTCGTCGAAGGACTCGACGGACTCGAAGTCGTCGACGGATCCCAAGCCGTCCAAGGCCAAGCCGACCAAGGACAAGCAGTCCAAGGACGATGGCGGCAGCGACAAGTCGGGTAGCGACAAGAAGTGAGTCAGCGGCGGTAATGCCGCCGCAGCATCGCCGCCGGTGGTAACGCGCCGGCGGCGATGAATATCAACGACCCGTAGGCCATCAGTCCCTGCCCGGCGAAGATGAGGTCGCCCCCGGGCCCGCCGAATGTCATTGCCACCACGGTGGCCAGCCACGCCCAAAGGGGCAGCGCGGCCATCCGCATGGAATCGGTCCAGTGCATGGCCGCCCACACCAACGCGGTATTGAATGCACCGGCAGCCAGTGCGCTGACCGGAAACGGGATCGGCCCGAGGTATGCAGGCAACAACAACGCGCCTACGACGGCGGAGATGACACCGTCAATCGCCAGCAGTGCCAGGACGACGCCGCCCGGCACAACGTCCGAGGGCGCTCTCAGGTGGGAATGCTGTCGAGCAGACCGACCATCGAACCCACCACCCACTGGAAGTTGTCCGCACGGTCCTGCCAGTGCTGCAGGTTCGGATCCAGATCGGGGTCCATGAGTGTCCCTTCGACGCTTCTGATTCACCGGAGCTTACCGCGTCCAGTTTCGGCTATTGCAGATTCAGTCCGGCCAGCAGGTCGGTTTCCCACCCGCGCTGGTCACGCTCGCCCGCGGTTCCCGACACGAGCACGTAGTGCTCTTCGCCGAGCATGGGCAGGGCGAGATTGTTGGACAGCGCGAAGGCAGCCCCGTGGTCGGCGACGGTGACCTGGGTGGCGTGGGCGCGCATCGCGGCGACCTTGGCCGGCAGGTGCGCGGTGGCGTCGACCACGGCATCGATGCGATCGTCGGCGTACCCGAACGGCACATCGCCGACGTCGATGCGGATCCAGTGCTCGGGCACGCTCGGCATGCCTTGGAGGCCGGCGCGCATCGCACTGCTGGCCATCACCGTCCAATAGAACTTGGGCACGGCCCACCCGCCGTCCGCGGCGGCAGCGATGGCCGCGGTGGTGACCCGGTGGGCTTGCTTGTGATCGGGATGTCCGTAGCCGCCGTCGGGGTCATACGTGACGACGACGTGCGGGCGCAACTCCTCGATGAGGGCCACCAGTTCGGCGACCGCTTCGTCCATGTCCGCGTCGATGAACCGGCGGTACCTGCGTGCCGGTGAACCATCCATGCCCGAGTCGCGCCAGTGTCCGGGGCCGCCGAGAAACCGAGGGCCGCCGATACCGAGCGCGTGCAGGGCAGCGGTCAGCTCGCTGATCCGGTACCCGCCGAGTTGGTCGGCGTGGTCGACGGCCAGCTGCGCGTAGCGGTCACCGATCACCTCCCCTTCCTCGCCGAGGGTGCACGTCACCACGTGCACATCGGCGCCGAGTGCGGCGTAGTGCGCGATGGTGCCACCCGTGGTGAGGGTTTCGTCGTCCGGATGGGCATGGACAAACAGGAGGCGCGGGGCTTCGTTGGGCATCGTGAGTGACGATAGCCGTGTGCCGGTGGCCGTGCAGAAAGACACCCGCCGCCGAAAATCGGCGCATACATTCACGGGGTGAACCGGCGCGAGCTCGAGTTCGGCTGCAGCATCATCGTCATCGGATTGCTGGCCGGCCTGGCCGGTATGGCGACCACCCTGTTTCTGCACTTCGTCGAACACCTCACCTACGCCTACTCTTTCGGGTCGTTGCTCGACGGGGTCACCGGAAGCAGCCCGGTGCGGCGCGCCATCGGCCCGATGATCGGCGGGGCGCTGGCCGGGCTCGGCTGGTGGCTGCTGCGCCGGCACCATCAGGTGCCGGCGCTGGCCGCGACCATCGCCGACCCCCGGCCCGTCCCCCGGCTCTCGATGACGCTCGACGCCGCGCTGCAGATCCTCGTGGTGGGTGCCGGCGCCTCGTTGGGCCGCGAGGGCGCTCCGCGCCAGATGGCCGTCGTGCTCGGCGACGCCGGAACGTCGCGGTGGGCGCTGACGCCGCACGACCGCCAGATCCTGCTCGCCTGCGCCGCGGGCGCCGGGCTCGGCGCGGTGTACGCGGTGCCGGTCGGTGGCGCCCTGTTCACGATCCGGATCATGATGCACACGTGGCATCCGAGGGCCGTCGGCGCGGCCCTGATCACGTCGTCGCTCGCCGTCGCGGTCGCCGCCCCGGTGACGCATGTACGCGCGCCGCTTGAGTGGCCGAAACCCGAATTGTCGTACCTGCTCACCGCGTTCGCGTTGATCCTGGCACCGCTGGCCCTGGCCGTGGGCACCGCCTTCAACCGGATCACCGCGATGGCCCGGCCGGCCGTCCCCGTCACGTCCTGGCTGATCATCCCGGGTATCGCCGGAGCCGGCCTGCTGGTCGGTCTCGGGTCGGTGTGGTGGCCCGAGCTGCCGGGCAACGGCAAGAGCGTGCTGACGGTGAGCCTCAACAGCACGCTGACGCTCGGCTCCGCGGTGGTGATCTTGCTGCTGAAACCCGTTCTCACCGCGGTCTTCCTGCGCGCGGGAGCGGTGGGCGGCATGCTGACGCCTGCGCTGGCTACGGGCGCCGCGCTCGGTTCTGTCATCGCCCTGTCGATCAACACCTGGACCGGACAGACCGTCAGCATCGCCGCGGTGTCGTTGACCTGTGCCGCCGGAGTACTGGCCGTGACGCAGCGCGCACCGATCTGGGCGGCGCTGTTCGTCTGGGAGCTCGCTCGCCCACCGTGGTGGGTGTTGCTGCCTTTCCTGGCCGCCGCCCTCGCCGCGCACGGGCTGCAATCACTGGCCGAACGGCGCAAGCAAGTGGTGGTGGATGGGGCGACGACTGCCGAGAGCCACAACGAAATCCGTCGTTCTAGGAACTGACCGAGCCTGCCACTTAGTTGCTAACGCAAGTAGTGCGGCGAATACCGGGACCGGTGGTCCCATTAGTGTCGCACGCCGCTTTCGCCCTGTGCTGTTTTACAGATCACACCGCAATGTCCACTGTGCTCGCGCTAACTCTCCCGCACGCTCCGCGTCGACATTACCGCTGGGTAACGTAACCGAGCTTATCCTCGGCGGCTTCGCTGGCAACCTAGTAGCAGGAGCTGCCATTACTTTGCTACAGGCCAACCAAAACCGTCCCAGTTATCGCTACCCCGGGTAGCGCAACCCTGTGGTATGACCTGCGAAAACGGGCACTACCAGCTACGTTTCATGACTTCCCGGTTCATTTGCGGAGAGGTAAACGCGTTCCGGCTAGCTGAAAATTTGTTGAGAAAATTTGCAGACAACCGAACTTACTTTGGGGTAACTTCTGCGCCGACCTTAGTTACGCTCCCGTAAGGAGATTCAATGCAACTCGCTGCCCGGTCTTATCTGGCCGCAGGAGTGGCACTCGTGGGTGCCAGCGCCATCGCAGTCAGCCCAGTGGCGCCGTCCACCCCCGAGGTGTACGCGCCGGTCGCCCTGACGGCCGCCATCGACAACCCGGCGACCGTTTTTGCACCGGTGGCCACCGCGACGCAGGAACTGATCGCCAGCGTCATCGAACGCCAGACCAGCAACCCGGCGCCGATCCTGCGCCAACTCGGCGCCAACGCGGTCGCCGGCTACCAGTCGTTCATGTCCACTCCCCCGGCGTACCTCATCGCATACGCGCTCACGAACGTCGTCGTCGGCGCCCAGGAGTTGGGCCCCAACCTGAACAACTTCGCGACGGTCACGTCGGAGTCGCTGACTGCGCTCACCACCATCCTGGGCGAAATGGGCGAGGGATTGCCCGCATTGCTGCAGGCGGCCGGTGCGCAGCTCGCCGCGGGTAACCCCAACGGCGCGATCGACGCGATCATGCTCGCGGGCCTTCAGCCGGGCGTCGACCTGCTGATGAACGTACTGACGCCCGAGATGAACGCGATCGGCAAGTTGCTCGGTGTTCCGCAGCCGATCACCGACGCCGCGGCCAATGCCGTCATCGGCGTCGCGCTCGGAGCGATCATCTCCACCGTCGGCATCGGATTCGACCTCGGAGATCCGCAGCCGGTGGTCAAGGGGTTCATCGACGGTGTGCAGACCGTGCTGGACGGTGCGGCCTCCGGTGACCCGGCCACGTTCGTGAACTCCGTCCAGCACGGGGTCGCGAAGTTCGCCCTCGACGTCATCGGCCAGGCCGGCCAGATGCAGACCTCGATCAATTTCGCCGTCGACGGTTTCGTCGATGCGCTCAAGCAGATCGCTCCCAAGCCGTTCACTCCGCCGGACATCACCCTCCCGACCGCCAAGGCACTGGTTGCCCCGGCCCCGGCGGCCCTGGCAGTCGGCTCCGTGGTCGATGAGGCCGCCGCGTCGGCTCCGGTTGCCAACGCGGACACCGCTTCCGGCGCCGATGCCATCAACACCGAGGCCGACACCGCACCCGATTCCACCGCGAGCGAGGGCAGTAACGCCGGCTCGACCGCGGACACCGTCACCAACGTGTCCACCAAGGCACCGGTGAAGGCTTCGCCGAAGGCACGCGTCAAGGCCGACAGCCCCGCCAAGACCGTTCGGGACCAGGTGAAGTCAGCTGTCCAGAAGGTGACCGGAGGCCTGAAGAAGGACAAGCCCGGCACCGAGAAGGCCGGGGCCGAAAAGGCCGGCGGCACAAAGAAGGCGGAATCCTCCAACGACTCCGCCAAGGGTTCCGACGCCGAGTAAACCCTCTGCACCCGGGCAGGCCCCCTCCACCCCCGAGGGTGCCTGCCCGCCCCTCTTCGAGGGCATTTCAGTTCGCAAACATCCACTCCCGTAAGGAGATTCCATGCAACTCGCTGCTCGGTCGTATCTGACCGCAGGTGTGGCGCTTGTCGGCGCCGGCGCCATCGCGGTCAGCCCGCTGGCCCCGCCTGCCCCGGATGTCCACGTTCCGGCAATCGACGCCTCGTCCGCGGCAGTGAATCTCACCGCCGCCGCCAATCCCCTGCAACTGTGGGCCGACGTCATCGGAGCCACGGTCGAGAACCTGGGCGGTCTGGGCGAACAGTTCGCAGCGGATCCCGCACCGATCCTGCGCCAGATCATCGCCAACCAGTTGCACAGCGCGAATGTCCTTGGCGGGGCAACACAGCGGCTTGTCGAAGGCATGTCCGCCGCCCTCGACCCCGAAAATTTCCTGAGTTTTCAGGCAGCCGTCAAGAGTGCCGTCGACCTGATCGCTGCCGGCGACCTCCAGATGGGCTTCGCCGGCCTGATCACCAGCGGTCTCATGCTCGGGCTTCCGCTGCTCGACTTCGTGGGGAACGAGTGGACACCCGGCGCCTGGTCGGTGATCGCTCAGCCTTTCGCGAACCTGGCCAACATGGTCGCGAAGCTTCCCCAGGGCGCACCGGCACTGCTGTTGAACGGAGTCATCTCCCCGCTGTCGGCAACCGCTGCGGCCAGTGGATACGTCCTCGAGAACCTCGTCGCCGCCTCAACCACCGGCGATATCGCTGAATTCGTTGGCACGTTGGCGAATTCGCCCGCCACGATCACCGGCGCCTTGCTGAACGGATTCGAGATCGACAACGGCCCAGGCATGCCGCCGACATTCATGGCCGGCCTGCTGACCGCCCAGAACGGTTTCCTCCCTGGCGGAGCCATCTCGACGGTACTGAGCGCGATCTCTCAGATCGCGGACTCGCTGGCCACCCCGGGCGCAGACCGGGACAACCTCTTCGGCACCCCGCCCAGCCTGGCCGGGTCGGCTTCTTCGGAGGTCGCCGCGGTGAGCTCGACGCTCGCCCCCGCAACCAAGACCGTCACGCTCGACGTTGCGCAGACCGTCGCGCAGACCAAAGAGATCACCGCACCGACGGATGCTCCGTCGGACACCGCGCCGGCTGTCGAGGCATCGACAACCGCTGCCGACACCGAGGTGGCTGCCGACGCACCGGCCAAGATGTCCACCAAGGTTTCGGTGAAGACGGCACCCAAGGCCCAGACCAAGGCAGACACCCCTGCCAAGGCTGTTCGGGACCAGGTGAAGTCGGCGGTCTCGAAGATGACCGGCGGCCTGAAGAAGGACAAGGCCGGGGCCGAGAAGGCCGGCGCGGACAAGGCCGGTTCCACGAAGAAGACGGACTCGTCCACCGGCTCCGCGAAGGACAGCGAGTAACTCGCAACCACACCCGGCGGGCCCCCTCCAGCACTCCACGGAGGGGGCCTCCCGCATTCTTGGGAAGGTCTCAGGCTCCACTCAGGCAGAAGCGCCACCGGCCGCGTCCCGACCCGCGTTCGGCAAAACTGGCGGGTTCCGACATTTGATTGCCATCACAACAATTGGGCAAATCGCTCGCAGTGCCTGGTCCCGCACGCCCCGGACCCGCCTTCCGCGCCGGCGCCGATGCACTCAGGCGTTTGCGACGGACCGCCGCACGATACCGCGCCGGCGCAATCGTCGAGACGACCGGACCCGCATTTTCACAGTCATTTCCGCTCCCGGGTCGCACTGTCAGCTAAACGAGTTCGTGGCCCGGCGCCCGCGCGCAACGGCGCACGGAAGCAGTCACCACGATCACCACCGAAACTCGTTCGCCATGCTAATCACCGGCGATGTGCAGCTAGTTCACGTTGCTCATGACCTCATTAGCCGAAAACTCGATATTGGATTCAACTTTTCAAAAACGCAAATTTGTAAACTTACTCTCAGGTAGCTTCAGCCTCGTCGGGGGATTGGATCCGTCTAGAGGAGAAGCAATGCAAGTCGCAGCCCGTCCCTACCTTGCCGCCGGCGTCGCGTTGTTCGGGGCCAGTGCCATCGCCTTGAGTCCGGTCGCTCCGCCGATGCCGGACATGGCGGTTCCGGCGATTTCATCGGCCTCCGTGAACCTGGCTGCAGCAACCGATCCGATCCAGGCCTACGTGCAGTTGTTCACGAATACCTTCACCAATGTCTCGACCCTGATCGGTGAAGAATTGGCCGACCCCGCACCAATCCTGCGACAGGTGATCGCCAACCAGATCTCCACCGCCGAGTCGCTCGGCGCGGCCCTGCAAGATTCCGCCGCGTCACTCGGCAACTCACTTGACCCGTCGAATCCGTACAGCATCCCCGCCTTGCTGCAGTTGGCGATTTCCAACCTCCTCAGCGGTGCCATCAACGGTGCGGTGGCCAACGCCTGGAGCGCATTCCTCACCCCGATCGTGGGAGCCGGCCTGCCACTGCTGGAGCCGATCACCGCTGCCATCAGACAGCCGATACAGAATCTGCTCAATGTGGTGGACACCCAACTCGCCGTGGTGATGCCGCTGCTCGGGACGCTCAACGTCGTCTACCGAACGCTGACCGTGGCGGGAAACGTCGGCCAGGAGATCGTCGACTCTGCCACGGCAGGCGATGCACTCGGCGTCGTCAACGCGATGCTCAGCAGCCCTGCCGTGATCGGGGATGCCCTCCTCAACGGCGACGCACTCGGCGGCGGCATTTTCGGGCCCAGCCTCGGCCTCCTGGGTACCCTGCGGCAAGCCCGCGAGATGATCGCCGCAGCCATCACACCCCCCGCCGAAGAGGAGGCGGGTGCCGCCGCAGACGCGACGTTGGCCTCCGCGGCGAAGGTCGTCACACTGGATGTCAGCCCACAGACAGCCACTGCTCCGGCAGCACCAAAGGCAGCGCCGGCCACCGAGCTACCGGCCGAAACAGCGCCTGCCGCAGAGGAAACCGCGTCGCCCGCCGTCACCACCCCGGTGGTGAAGGAAAGCCTGAAGGCCGAGCCGGGTAAGACCGGAAGCCTGTCCACCCAGCGCACCAAGACCGTCAAGCAGGTTCGTGACGGGGTTCAGGGGGCCGTCAAGGGTGTGACCGACGGATTGAAGAAGGCCGCCGAAGGTCTGGGCGGCAAGAGCACCGACAAGAAGACCAGCGGGGAATCGTCGTCGTCAGATTCGGGCGCAAGCTCAAGCGACGCCGCCTGATTCACCACCGGCAGTGGGCCTCCTCGTCTGAGGGGGCCCACTGTCCGTCTATTTGGCTTTCGTCCAGCCGCCCGCGTCACCGACGATGCCGACGGGCACGGCTCCGGTCAGGCTGACGTTCTGCACGCTGGGCCCGGCCGCGACGATGGTGGTGTCCTGCAGGATCGGCAACACCGTCGACATGTTCCACAGCCGAGGTTCGACGGTTTGGATCACTTCGGCGATGTTCTCCGAACCATCCAGCGCTGCATCGATTTTCGGCTGGATGCTGCGATCGCAGATGCCGGTGATGTTGCTCGGCGCCTGCACCAGCTCATCCGAGTCGGGAGCCGGAATCGGCTGGGTGGTCGTCGGCGTGGTGGGCGGCGGTGCGGGTGCGGCGCTGGTCGGCTTCGGTGACGTCGAGGGTGGGACACCCGGAACGGCGGTCGAGATCGCCGTTGCTTCCAGGGCCCGACAGCCGTAGCGCGACGCCAGACTGGTGGCCAGGTCTCCCCCGGCCTGATGCCAGCCGACAACCGCGTCGACGCGGTTGTTCGTCAACGCATCGCTGTACAGCACAACGGGATCCAGGGCCAGCACAGACGCCTCGATGCCGACGTTTCGCAACTGGTCGGCCGCGGTGTTGGCCACCGCCACCGACGTCGGATCGTTGGATGCCACACCGAGAACCAATGACAACGCCACACCGTCCTTGGTGATGCGCTGGCGTCCGTTGGCGTTCGGTGGCTCCCCAGGCGCGGCCGACTCGGCGGGTTCGATCTGGTAGCCCGCACCGCGCAGCAGATCGAGTGCGGCCTCGCGCGACATCGCCGGAGGGGCTGTCGGTACGTAACCGGGGTCTGAGGGCGAGCGGACCTGCGCCTGCGCCAGCGTCACGGTGTTGTCGTCGCCCGCCCCTACCGAGGCCAGTAGGTCGACGTCGATCAACCCCAGAATCGCTTTCCGCACTGGAGCTTCCGCCAACTTCGGCTGCTGGCCGCGCAGGGTCAGCTGCATCACCCGCGGGGTGACGATCCTGGCGGTGCGGACGTCGGGGATGGCGCTCAGTTGCGCGAAAGTGGCCGCGCCACCGTGCACCTGGGCCACCTGGGTGTCGCCGTTACGGATCGAATCGGCCAGTGCGGCCGGTGCCCCGCCGCGGCGGAACAGGATCAGATCGGGCTTGGCCGGAACGCTCCAGTAGCGGTCGTTGCGCGCGAGAAGGATCTCATCCCGTTGCGGGTCAATGCTTTCCACCCGGAATTGACCGCCGGTGACGGGCATGGCCCGGGCCAGGCCGGCGCCGAAGCCGCCCGGGACGTCCTTGACGATATGAGCCGGGAGGATGTCGTTGAACAGCTCCCGCCAGGCTGGATACGGCTGGGCGAACGTCACCACCGCCTGCTTGCCGCCCTCCACCGATTGCACGCCGGTGATCAGGTCATACCCGGCCGGGTCGACAACGCCTGGCTGACTGACCATTTGGCGCCAGAGGTACCAGTAGTCGTCGGCGGCGATCGGCGCGTTGTCGGTCCATTGCGCCTCGGGCCGGATCTTGTAGGTGACCGTGAACGGGTTCTGACTGGTCACTTCGGCCGATTCGAGCAGCGTCGGATCCATCTCCCAGCGCGACCCCGTCGGCGACTTCGGATCCGGCACCGGCCGGAACGAGCTCGGCAGCACCATCGAGGCGATCGCGGCGTTCACCGGGGACTGATCCGACAGCAGGTGCGGGTTGAATCCCGGACCGATCGAATCGATGGCCATGATGATCTGCGTCGCCTTCATCGGAGGCGGCGGCGTCGTCTCGGTGGTCTCGGTGCTCTGCGGAGCCGGCGGCGGGCTCACAGTGCAGCCGCTGAACAGGAGCGCCGGCACCGAAATCAGGACGCCGGCCATGAGGCGGGCACGGTGGAGGGGTGTCGGCACGCTACTCAGCGTATCGACCGGCTCAAGGCAGCCCTGCCGCGCATCAGGACTGCGCAGCGGCCGACTCCTCAGCCAATGCGAGCACCCTTATCGATCCAAATCTTTCAAGGTGCAACGAACCGGCCGGGCGCTGCAGCATCGCCGTTGACCAGCCATGATGACCGCTCCGCGAATACCGTCCGATAGCGAATATTGACGCGCTATCGGATTTTGCATCCATATCACCGATTCTCGGATAGCGTCTGGCCGTCGGCCGGAGTGACCGACGTCACACCTCATCAAGGAGGCACCGTTGCGCCAAGCACTACGGCCCTACGTCACGGCCGGCATCGCGATAGCAGGGGCCGGCGTCATCGCCGTCACCCCGGTATCACCCTCCGTTCCCGAGCCGGCGGTCGAGTTTTCGTCGATCCGGCTTTCGGGATCCGTGCAGACCCTCGATCTACCGGCCCCGGTCGACGTCGCCGCGAGCGCGATTCCGCCGGAACTCTCCCCTGCCGAGGCCTATCAGTACGTCGCCCAGTTGACGGCGGCCTTCGTGATGGACGCCATCGCCCCGATCGTCAGTAACCCGACGCCCATCGTCGATCAGGTGATCGCCAACCAACTCTGGTACGCGAACCTGCTGACGATGGGCGTCGTGACCGGGGCCAGCAACATCGTGTGGACCTTGTCGAACCTTCCCGAGTACCTCAGCACGGCAGCGGCACAACTGATGGCCGGCGATCCGGAGGCAGCGATCATGACGCTGTGGAGTCGCACCCCGGTCGAACTCATCGCGGGTGTCGCCCTTCCCCTGGTTCCGTCGTTCGCGATACCGGTGACCATCACCCAGAACCTGGCCAACGTCGTCGCCACCGTTCCAACCACCGTGCTGGAGCTGGGTTCTGATGTTCTCTCGGCAGCGAACAACACCGTCGCCGCGACCGCGGCATCCGTCCGGAGCATCGCCGAAGCCGCGGCCTCGGGCGATCCGACCGCACTGGCGAACGCGATTCTCGTCGCACCCGCCAGCATCGCCAGTGGCCTGCTCATCGGCGACATCGCCGAGGGCGGACACAACCCCGGGCTGATCAACGGCGTGCTCAAGCATCTGGTTCTGGCCCGCGAGACCATCGCCGAGGCTTTGGGCGCGCCACCGCGCGAGATCCCCGAGGCGCTGTCGAGTGCCGTTCCGCCGGCCAGCGCCCGGATCGCGACGCTGAATGAAAATGAAACGGACACTGTAACTCCCGCGGAAACCGACAACAGACCTGTTGCGCGGCCAGAAGAAAAGCCCACCCTCGTGCGCACCAGCGCGAAGGCTGTTCCAGGCAAGGCTGGGCTGACCGGAAAGCGCGGCAACGAGAAACCTGAGCTGGCAAGGTCGATCAGCAACCGAATCTCGGCCACGGTCAACAAGATCGGTGCAGACGTCAAGAAGGCGTTCACCAACTCTGATGAGGAGAGCTCCGGTGACAACACCGAATCAGGGGGTCGCGACTGAGCTTCGTTATCCCGGCGATCGCCCCGTCCACCATGGGCGGGGCGATCCCTTTGCATTTTGAATAATTCGAACGTCGCAAAGAATGTGAATGTTATTTTCCTGCGTCCCTTGTACGTTCACGCCGGTCAGCCATCCGGGCGGACCGCGGAATACAAGGAGAATGCAGTGCAACGTGCCTTACGGCCCTACGCGGCCGCGGGTGTAGCGCTGGCAACCGCCAGCGTCATCGCCGCCGCCCCGGCGATAAGTCCCCCAACCCAGATCCAATCGCACGCGGTGCAGATGACGGCGTTGGACAATCCCATCGAGGTCTTCACGCCGGTCTTCGACCAAGCCAATGCCCTGGTCCAACTCATGATCACGAACGAAACCGCCAACCCCGCACCACTGCTCAATGCGATCATCGCCCGGGCAAATGCCGACGGCAAGACGCTCGGCGAGATCGGCGGCGGCCTGGCCGCCGCGGCGACAGCGGTCGCGACCAATCTGCCCCCGGCCCTTGAGAAGGCCGTCGAACGTTACGCTGCCGGCGATCTCGTCGGCGGCTACGACGCCGTCGTCCCGGCATTCATCGGGCCGTTCCTCGGCTTGTTCAACCAAGTTGTGAAGCTGCAGAACATGCTTTCCGCCGACGCCGGAGTGATGCAGGCGCTGGTCCGCCCACTGGTCTATCAGGTGGCGTGGAGTTTCGTGACGGTACCGGCCCTCGGATTCGCCAACATCGCACGTACCAGCCTCGTCGCCATCCAGGCGGTCGGGACGGCGATCGCCAGCGGCAACCCCGAGGCCGCCGCCAATGCCGTCCAACATGGCCTGGCCAACATCAGCTCCGCGATGGTGACGACCGCCGGCAGTGTCTACACGTCGGTCCAAGCCGCACGCACCCGTCTGGCCGCGCCGTTCAGAGCGGGCCTGCCCACGGCCGCCGCGACGGCCGAAAGCAACGCAACGATGGCTGCGGCGGAGGTGGAAAGCACCCCGGCGCCGGCACTGTCCGCTGCGCCCGAGGCCGACGAATCCTCAACGGCATCACCAGAAGAGACCCATGCCGTCGTCGTCAAGCCCAAGGCGAAACCCAGCACAAGGGCCGTCAGTCACACCGACGCCCGCAAGGCGGCCACCAACACCGCACGCGACACGGCCAAGAACATCAGCGCCGGAATCAAGAAGGCGACCGACGGTCTGAAGAAGGCCGCCGAGAGCCTGGGCGGCAAGAAGGCCGAGAAGCCGAAGGCCGACTCCGACTCGTGATCACCCGGCCGTCGAGTGTGAAGTTGATGCGCGATCTCACCGGGCGGTTTCTAAGCGTCGATGCAACAGCAGCTGATTCTGATTGGAGTGAGCTGCTGTGCCACGTCCACCGTTGTCGTCTGTAGTTCGTGAATTCTGGTGTCATGTCAGCTGGGGTTGCAGCCCTGGCGAGGCCGCAGCGGCAATCGGCGTGTCGCGCACTACTGGAGTTAACTGGTTCGCCAACGCTGGCGGGGTGAATCCTCAACTGCGCACGCCCTCGGCGTCGGGACCTCGGCCGCGGCTGACGCTGGCTGACCGTATCCAGATCGAGGTGGGGGTCAACGCCAACGAGTCACTGAATTCGATTGGCAAGCGGCTGGGCCGGCCTGCCTCGACAATCAAGTACGAACTCGACACCAACGGTGTCAACCACAACGACGGACGCAAGTCCGGATATCGGCGCAAGGAGGCGTTCGGGGCGCGGCAGAGCGGCAAGAACGCACGAGTCCGCTACGACGCGATGGTGGCGCAGTCCCGCTCCGATGAGCGGGCGCGCCGCCCGCAACGGGGAAAGCTGGCATGCAATACCGCGTTGCACGATGAGGTGCAGGCCAGGCTGCTCGATGAGCACAGTCCCGAGCAGATCGCCAAGCGGTTACCGTTGGACTTTCCCGACGATGCGGAGATGCGGGTGTCCCCTGAGACCATCTATCGGTCAATCTACTTGCAGGGCAAGGGCAGTCTGCGCCGTGAGTTGCACACCTGCCTGCGTACCGGGCGGGCGCTGCGCCAGCCTCAACGACGCCCCGATGAGCGCCGCGGACGCATCCGCGACATGGTCAACATCAGCGAGCGCCCCGCCGAGGCCGCCGACCGCGCGATACCCGGGCACTGGGAGGGCGATCTCATCCTGGGCAGCACCGTTTCGGGGTCGGCGATCGGCACCGTCGTCGAACGGACCTCCCGCTTTGTGATGCTGCTGCATCTGCCCGACGGACACACCGCCGAAGCCGTTCAGGACGCGATCGTGGCCAAGATGGCTCAGCTGCCAGCGATCCTGCGCCGCACTCTGACCTGGGACCAGGGCAAGGAAATGGCCAACCACGCGGCCATCGCCAAGGCCGCCGAATTGGACATCTACTTCTGCGATCCACACTCTCCGTGGCAGCGCGGCACCAACGAGAACACCAACGGTCTGCTGCGCCAGTACTTTGCCAAAGGCGCCGACCTCTCGGTGTTTCCAGCCGACTACCTCGACTACGTTGCCGCCAAGCTCAATAACCGCCCACGCAAGACGCTGGGCTGGAAAACACCCGCCGAAACCCTCGACGCGCTACTGTCCAACCCGTTCAAACCACCCGCTGTTGCATAGACGCCTTGAACCCAAGCCGCGAAATATCGCCAACTACTTCACATTCGGCGGCCGCGTGCCGTCGGCCGCTCGGCGGGGAGGCCGTTGAGACTGCGGTGAGGGTGCTGAGTACTCACACTTGTGTGCCCTGGCCGCAGAATCGACGCTCCCGAGGCTAGCCCCGTGCCTTGGCCCGCGCCTTCGCCCGCGCCCGCAGCGAGGCCGTCAGCTCCACCTTGCGCACGCGGACGACCTCGGGGGTCACCTCGACGCACTCGTCCTCCGCGCAGAACTCCATGGCCTGCTCGAGGCCCAGATCCAGCGGCCGGGCCAGGGTCTCCATCACGTCGGCGGTCGACGACCGCATGTTCGTCAGCTTCTTCTCACGGGTGATGTTGATGTCGAGATCCTCGGCGCGCGGGTTGATACCCACCACCTGGCCCTCGTAGGTGTCCTCGCCCGGCTCGACGAAGAACTGCCCGCGATCGGCCAGCTGGATCATCGCGAACGGGGTGATCGAGCCGGACCGGTCGCTCACCAGCGAGCCGGTGTGACGGGCCCGGATCTCCCCGGCCCACGGCCGGTAGCCCTCGAACACCGCGTTGGCGATGCCGGTGCCGCGGGTTTCGGTGAGGAAGTCGGTGCGGAAACCGATCAGCCCGCGGCTGGGCACCACGAAGTCCATCCGGACCCACCCGGCGGCATGGTTGGTCATCTGCTCCATCCGGCCCTTGCGGTTGGCCATCAGCTGGGTGATGGCGCCCACGAACTCCTCCGGGCAGTCGATGGTCAGCTCTTCGAACGGCTCGTGCAGCTTGCCGTCGATGTTCTTGGTGACCACCTGCGGCTTGCCGACGGTCAGTTCGAAGCCTTCGCGGCGCATCTGCTCGACGAGGATGGCCAGCGCCAGCTCACCGCGGCCCTGCACCTCCCACGCGTCGGGGCGGCCGATGTCGACGACCCGGATCGACACGTTGCCGATCAACTCCGAATCGAGGCGGTTCTTGACCATGCGGGCGGTCAGCTTGTGCCCGGACACCCGGCCGGCCAGCGGCGAGGTGTTGGTGCCGATGGTGACCGAGATGGCGGGCTCATCGACCGTGATGCGCGGCAGGGCGTGTGCGTGCTCGGGATCGGCGAGGGTGTCGCCGATCATGATGTCGGGAATCCCGGCGACCGCCACGATGTCACCAGCCACCGCTTCCTCGGTCGGATTGCGATCGACGCCCTCGGTGGCCAGCAGCTCGGTGATCTTGGCATTGGTGATCACCGGCGCCCCGTCGACCTCACGCATCCACGCGACCTGCTGGCCCTTCTTGATCCGGCCGTTGTAGATGCGGATCAGCGCGAGGCGGCCCAGGAAGGCCGAGGCGTCGAGGTTGGTGACGAGCGCCTGCAGCGGGGCCTCGGGGTCACCCGACGGCGGCGGGATGTGCTCCATCAGCACGTCGAACAGCGGGTCCAGGTTCTCCCCGTCAGGGTTCTCGCCATTGGCGGGCTGCGTGGTCGACGCGATGCCGGCCCGGCCCGACGCGTACAGCGTGGGCAGATCCAGCGCCTTCTCGGCGGCGGCCTGGGCCTCGTCGTCGAGGTCGGAGGCAACGTCGAGCAGCAGGTCGTGGCTCTCCTCGACCACCTCGGCGATGCGGGCATCGGGGCGGTCGGTCTTGTTGACCACCAGGATCACGGGGAGATGTGCGGCCAGCGCCTTGCGCAGCACGAACCGGGTCTGCGGCAGCGGGCCCTCGGAGGCGTCCACCAGCAGAACCACGCCGTCGACCATGGACAGGCCGCGCTCCACCTCGCCACCGAAATCGGCGTGACCAGGGGTGTCGATGACGTTGATCACCGTCATGGTGCCATCGGCGTGGTGCCGGTGCACCGCGGTGTTTTTCGCCAGGATGGTGATGCCCTTTTCCTTCTCCAGGTCACCGGAGTCCATCAGGCGCTCGACCGCGTCGTCGCCGCGGTGCGTCAAGGCACCCGACTGCCGCAGCATCGCGTCGACTAGGGTCGTCTTGCCATGGTCGACGTGGGCGACGATGGCGACATTGCGAAAGCTCGGGCGTGAATCCACCCCGACATTCTCGCAGGCTGGCCGGTCGATCACGAAAACGAGAGAGCCCCGTCACGTTGAAATCCGCCAAGATCGCCGGCCTGAAGCCCAAGAAGAAGTGCTGTCGGAGCAAGCCGCGCTGCAAACGCTGCCCGCTGGTGCTGCACAAGGTGCGCAAGGCCGAACACAACGGTTTACGTGGCAAAGAACTGGACAAGGTCTTCAAACGGGCCAGGAAAGCGTAGGAATCGCGAGTACCGTTTCAGGTATCCGTCACGTTGCGATGGGCGTGCTTGGAGGTGCCAGTCATGACGGTTTATGAAGCGCTCACGGTCGCCTTGATCATGGTGCTCGCGGCGGGGACCACGGTGGCGATCTATGTGGGCATGGCCAACTGGATCGGTGCCTGTTACATGGTCCGGTGCAGTGAATGCCACCACCTCACCTTCGCGTCGGCAAACCAGCCGCAGGCATCCTGCGCGCACTGCCGCCACCCGATGCTGCTGCACCCGCTGTACGCGACGCAGCACCCGGGCCACGCGCGGGTGGTCAACGACCGGTTGCGGTACTAGCGCTCGGTGTTGCCCGTGTAGTGCGGCATCGCGTGGTCCCGGAGTTGCCGGCCGGTGACCTTCTCGGTGCGGATCCGCACGAAATGATCGCGCCGCCCCTCGGCCCACGGCTGCACGAACGTACCGGCGACCTCCACCTGCTCGTCCACGTCAGTGATCTGCTGCGCATGCCCGACGACCGTCACGCTCCAGCCGGTGTGTAGGTCGGCATCGAGTTCGTCGGCCTGGAACGCCACCACCTGATGGTCGATCGCCGCGGTCAGCTTGGGGCCACCGGCGACCCGGATCACCACATCGTCGCGCCACACCCGGAAGTTGACCGGCTGCACGGCCGGCAACGCGTCCTCGGTGAACACCAATCGTCCGACGCGCACCCGCTCGAGCAGATCCAGGCACTGCCTGCGGGTGAGGACGCCGAGCTCCTGTCCCTTCATCGGTCAACCTCCCTGTACGAGTTGCAGAGTTCCCACCGGGGTGGAGCGCCAGTGCCCGACGCTGATCTCGACGAGACGGGCGATCGCGCGCTCGATGCCGCTCGCCAGCTCGTCCACGTCGGGGGACGCGTCATAGTCCCCGATGACGCCGAAGACCAGGCGGTCGGCATAGCTCATGATCGCAATGCCGGTGCGCAGTTGCATGGCAAGTGGCGGAATCGGCAGAAGTCGGACGATCTCGCAGCCGAGGACGCGCAACCGCGCCCGCGGGCCGGGCACATTCGTGGCCACGGTGACGACGCCGCGCTGCGGCAGGCGGGTCAGCGCGCGCATCGTCCACGCCGTGAGCGGAAACGGAATCGCGTTCGCCGCCGACACCAGGAAGTTGCCCGCTTCACGCTGCCCACTGCCCTTGGCCCGGGTCAATCGCGAATGCACGGTGCGCAGCTGATGCACCGGGTCGGCTTTGTCCACCGGGAGGAACGGCAACATCACCGACACGCGATTGCCGGTCCGGTCCCGGGAATCGGCGGACCGCACCGAAACCGGCACGAGGGTGCGCAACGCATCGTGCCGAGGTTTCTCGCCGCGCCGGATCAACAGATTGCGGAAACTGTCGGTGATCGCCGCCAGGGCAACATCATTCACGGTGACGCCGAACTCGCGGCATACGGTGTCGACGTCGTCCAACGACACCTCGCCGGTGGCGTAGCGCCTCATGCTGGTCACCGGACCCGTCAGGGAGGTTGCCGCCGCCGGACGCACCAGGCCGGTGATGATGTCGGCCGCGCCCAGGATGGCCTGCACCGCCGCGACGGGCAGCCCACTGGAGATGCGCCAGGCCTTGCCGATCCAATCGGCAGGGATGAAACTCCCTGTGCTCTTTACCGTTTGGCCCACAGGCTGTCTCAGCGTTCCGCCGTCGTCACACAACCGGCTCAACATCCGAGACGCGGCGATCCCGTCGGCCATGCAGTGGTGGACTTTCAGCAGGATCGCCCACTGGTTGTTCTCCAGACCGTCGACGATCCAGCACTCCCACAGCGGCCGGTCCCGGTCGAGACGACGCTCCATGACGTCGGCCGCCCACCGCGACAGCGCCGCGTCGTCACCGGGGCGGGGCAGCGCGGCATACCGGATGTGATGTGCCGCATCGAAGTTCTGATCCTCCACCCATTGCGGCGCGCCGAGGTCAAGCGGCTGGGTATGCAGCAGTTGACGCAAACGAGGCACCGCCTGGACCCGTTCGGTCAGGCCCGCCGCCAGCGTGTCCCGCCGGGGCATCGGCCCGTCCAGCACGGCGATCGCGCCGATGGCCAGGCTGGCATGGCGGTCGGAGTCCTCGGCTTCCAGGAACCCCGCGTCCAGGGCGGTCAACTGCTCCATAGCCCTATCGTCCGCCTGACGCGCCTGGGCGGGGAGGGCCAAAGGTCCCCAGTTGGAGCGTCGCCGCTCACCAACCCCGGCGCTGCGGGTGTGATCCGATCAGCTCACCCTGTTTGGCCACATCGCGGCTGCGGTACACGACGTAGGGCCGGAACAGGTAGCCGATCGGGGCGCTGAACACGTGGACCAGCCGGGTGAACGGCCACAGGCAGAACAGCACCAGCGCGATGATGACGTGGATGTGGAAGTACAGCGGCGCCTGGACCATCAGGTCGCCCCGGGGCTGGAGAATCCAGATCGATCGGAACCAGGGCGATACGGTCTCTCGGTAATCGTGCTCGGCCCCTTCGGGCGTGACCCCGATCGCCGTGCAGGCGAAGCCGGCCACCATCGCGGCCACCAACACCAGGTACATCGTCTTGTCGTTGACGGTGGTGGCCATGAAGACCGGACCGGTGGCACGGCGCCGGTAGATGAGCAGCGCGATGCCGAGCAGGGCGGCGACGCCCGCGATGCCGCCCAGGATCACCGCCTGCAGGTGGTAGACGTGGTCGCTCATCACCAGGTCCATCCACGATTCGGGGATGAACAGGCCGATGACGTGGCCGATGAACACCACCAGGATGCCGAAGTGGAACATCGGGCTGGCGATCCGCAGCAGCCTCGACTCGTAGAGCTGTGACGAGCGCGTCGTCCAACCGAACTTGTCGTAGCGATAGCGCCACCAGGTGCCGACGGCCACCACCGCCAGCGTCACGTACGGCACCACGTCCCAGAAGATCTCCCAGCCCGACATCAGAGCACCTCCTGAACCCGACGAGGCGGCACGGTCAGCTGAAATGGCTGCAACCCGACAGATTCGGCGGGCGGCCCGCACACCATCAGACGCGACACGTCGTCGACCGAGGTCAGGGACGGCAGGGTGGCGTCCACCGCCGCGACCACGGGCGCATACGGCGATCTCGCCTCGGCCAATGCGCGGGCCACCACGCCGATCGGCACCCGGTACTTGGCGAGGAGCCGGCGTCCAGCATCCGGGTCGACGGTGGCGGCGAACTCCAGCACCACCGGAAGGTGATCGGGCGCTTCACCTTTCGGGATCTCCACGCCGGCGGCGCGGTAGGTCTGGGTGAACTCCACCATGTCCGCACCGCGGTTCCGGGTGTCCCCCGACGTCCAGTAGGTCAGCAGCATGGTGCACCGCTTGTGCAGGTCGAAAGTCTCCACATACTCCTGCTGGAGTGCCATGGTGGGCCGAAGGCTCAGCCCGACCACGGTTTCGCCGAGCAGCGCCCGGGCCTCACCGGTGACGTGGTCCAGCAGGCGGGCGGCGGTCTGTAGCCGATCCGCATGGCCGTCGTCCGGGTAGGCGAGCATCAGCGACGCCGCCTGCCACACCAGGCGGTCCTGCAGGGCGTTGTCCCGGGAGCGACGGGTCAGGCCGTTGTCGCGAGTTCGGTTGCGACGCTTCATCACTGATCACCTCCCGGGAACATGCCCGACGGAACGCCACGGCCATCCCAGTTGAGCAGGTTGACCCTCGATGGCCGTTCGGCGTTGGCGGCCATGCCGCCGGTGGTCTGCCGGTGCTGCAGCGCGTGGAAGGTCTCCACCGCCACCGGCACCGGCCCGCCGCTGGCTTCACCGAACGGACCCGACTCGTACATTCCGGGCCCGCCCTCGAACGACAGGGAGCACCCGGGCTCCTCGGTCCCGGGTATCCCCTCGGTGCTGTACGCGGTCGGAATGACGTAGCGCTCCTCATATTTCGCCAGCGCCAGCAGGCGATACATCTCGTACGTCTGCTCCTCGGTCATGCCGACCGCGGCGGGAATGCCCGGTTGGGTCTGCCGGCCGAGGTTGATGTCGCGCATGTAGGAGCGCATCGCGGCGAGACGGCGCAGCACGCCCTCGACGACGGCGGTGTCCCCCGCGGTGAACAACCCGGCCAGGTACTCGATCGGGATACGCAGGGCCTCAAGCGCACCGAACAGATTGCCGATGTCCTCGCCGTCATGCCCGTCGCGGCTGACCGCGTCGACCACCGGCGACAACGGCGGGATGTACCACACCATCGGCACCGTCCGGAACTCCGGATGCAGTGGCAGCGCAACACCATAGGTGTGGATGAGCTTGTACACCGGGGAACGTTGCGCGGCCTCGATCCACTCGTCGGAGATGCCCTCCGCGCGGGCCCCCGCGATCACTTCCGGATCGGTCGGGTCGAGCAGGATCTGCCGCTGCGCCTCGTAGAGATCCTTCTCATCCGGCACCGACGCGGCCTCCAGAACCTTGTCGACGTCGTAGAACACCAGACCGAGGTACCGCAGCCGGCCCACACAGGTCTCCGAGCACACCGTCGGCAGCCCGACCTCGATCCGCGGGTAGCACAGCGTGCACTTCTCGGCCTTGCCGGTCTTGTGGTTGAAATACACCTTCTTGTAAGGGCATCCGGACACACACATGCGCCAACCGCGGCAGCGGTCCTGATCGACCAGCACGATGCCGTCCTCGGACCGCTTGTACATCGCGCCCGACGGGCAGGACGCCACACACGCCGGGTTCAGGCAGTGCTCGCAGATGCGGGGCAGATAGAACATGAACGTCTGCTCGAGTTCGAGCTTGATCTGCTCGCTGACCTGCTTGAGAATCGGATCCCCCGGCACGATCTCGGGCGATCCGGCCAGGTCGTCGTCCCAGTTCGCCGACCACGACACCTTCATAGGCTTGCCGGTGATCAGGCTGCGCGGCGGCGCCGTCGGGATGTGTTCGCCGAGCGGCGCCGTCGTCAGATTCTCGTAGTCGTAGGTCCACGGCTCGTAGTAGTCCTCGATGGACGGCAGCTTCGGGTTCGCGAAGATCCTGGCCAGCTTGGCGATCCGGCCACCGTCGCGCAGCCGCAGGCGGCCGCGACGGTCCAGCTTCCACCCGCCACGCCAGCGCTCCTGATCCTGATAGGTGCGCGGATAACCCTGCCCCGGACGGGTTTCGACGTTGTTGAACCAGACATATTCGGTGCCGGCCCGGTTGGTCCAGGCCTGTTTGCAGGTCACCGAACACGTCTGACATCCGATGCACTTGTCGAGGTTCATCACCATCGCCATCTGGGCCATGACCTTCACTGGTACTTCACCTCCTGAGAACGGCGGCGGACCACCGTCACCTCGTCGCGCTGATTTCCGGTGGGGCCGAGATAGTTGAAGGCGAACGAGTGCTGGGCATACCCGCCGGCCAGGTGGCTGGGCTTGACCAACAGCCGCGTCAGCGAATTGTGGATCCCGCCACGGGTTCCCGTGGTCTCGCTCAGTGGCACGTCGATGGTGCGCTCCTGGGCGTGGTAGACGAACACCACGCCCTCGGGCATCCGGTGGCTGACCACGGCCCGGCACACCAACACCCCGTTGCGGTTCACCGCCTCGATCCAGTCGTTGTCGTTCACTTCGATCTTCGCGGCGTCGGCGGGGCTCATCCACATGGTCGGGCCACCCCGCGACAGCGACAGCATGAACAGGTTGTCCTGATATTCCGAGTGGATCGACCACTTGGAATGTGGCGTCAGATACCGCACGGTCAGGCCGATTCCGTCGCGCCCGAGTTTGGATTCACCGAACAACCGGGCCATGTCCAACGGCGGCCGGTAGATCGGCAACTGCTCGCCGAGTTCCTCCAGCCAGTCGTGGTCGACGTAGAAGTGCATGCGGCCGGTGAGAGTGTGGAAGGGCTTGAGCTCCTCGATGTTCACCGTGAACGGTGCGTACCGGCGGCCGCCGGTCTCACTGCCCGACCACTCCGGGCTGGTGATCACCGGCACCGGCCTGGCCTGCGTGTCGGCGTAGGTGATCCGGCGTTCCTCGTTACCGATGGCCAGGTGGATGAGCTTGCGGCCGGTGCGCCGTTCGAGTTCACGGAATCCTTCCACGGCCAGCCGGCCGTTGGAGGTACCCGACAGGGCCAGGATCACATCGGACATTCGCTCGGCAGTGGTGATCGCCGGGCGACCCTGGCCCGCACCGGAATCCATCACCCCGAACTTCGCGGCGAGCTCGGCGACCTCCTGCTCCGGATGCGTGGTGACGCCCTTGGTGGTCAACCCCAGGCTCTCCACGAGCGGGCCCAGGGTGGACCACTTGTCCGCGATCGCGGTGTAGTCGCGTTCCACCACCACCAGCGGGCCCATCGTCTTGCCCGGCACCGGCGTCTCCCCGGTGGTCCGCCAATCGTGTTCGGTGCCACCCGGATAGGCCATCGCGCCCGGGGTGTCGTGTTGCAGCGTGCCCATCACCACGTCGGTGCGGGTGCCGAGGTGCCGGCCGGCCAGCGCACTGAAGGTCCGAGCGATCGCACCGAAAGCCTCGAAGTCCGACCGTGTTTCCCACGGCGGGTCGACGGCCGGGCTGAAGGCGTGGATGTACGGGTGCATATCCGTGCTCGACAGGTCGGCCTTCTCGTACCAGGTCGCCGCGGGCAGCACCACATCGGAGAGCAGCGTCGTCGACGTCATCCGGAAGTCGATCGACATCAGCAGGTCGAGCTTGCCCTCGGGGATGTCGTCGGTCCAGGCCACGTCATTGGGCCGCAGGCCCTCGGCGGTGGGCTCGGCCTGCACATTGGACGTCGTGCCCAGCAGGTGTCGCAGGAAGTACTCATTGCCCTTGCTGGACGAACCCAGCAGATTCGCCCGCCAGACATTGAGCACGCGTGGCCAGTTGGCCGGGTTGTCCGGATCGGTGACCGCGAGTTTCAGCCCGCCTGCAGCCAATTGCTCGGCCACATAGTCCGGCACCTCCCGCCCGGCGGCCTTGGCCTCGTCGGCCACGTCGAGACTGGACCGGTCGAACTGGGGGTAGAACGGCGTCCACCCCATGGCCACCGCGGAAGCCATCACATCCATGGTGTGCTTGTCACGGAACCGGCCCCGTCCCACCGGACTGGACAGCGCGTCGGCGCGGTACCCGTCGTAGCGCCACTGGTCGGTGTGGGCGTACCAGTACGACGTCCCGGCCATCTGCCGCGGCGGGCGCGACCAGTCGGTACCCATCGCCATCGCGGCCCATCCGGTGACCGGCCGGCACTTCTCCTGGCCCACATAATGCGCCCAGCCGCCGCCGTTGCGGCCCATCGAGCCGGTGAGCAACAGCAGCGCCAGCACGGCCCGGTAGGTGGCGTCGCCGTGGAACCACTGGCAGATGCCTGCGCCCATGATGATCATCGACCGGCCACCGGATTCCTCGGCGTTGCGGGCGAATTCACGCGCCACCCGGATCGCCTGGGCGGCGGATACCCCGGTGATCTGCTCCTGCCAGGCCGGGGTGTACGGCCGGCTGGCGTCGTCGTAACCGGTGGGCCAGTCGCCGGGTAGATCCGGCCGGTGCACGCCGTACTGGGCCAGCATCAGGTCGAACACCGTGCACACCAGGTGTTCCCCGACCCGTCGTACCGGCACACCGCGCTTAAGGGTCGCGCCGCTGCCGTCGATGGTGTCGAATCGCGGCAGGGTGATCTCGGCGGTCTCGAAGATGTCGCCCAACACGGTCAGCGCGGGGACCAGGTCTTCCAGGTCGAGGTTCCACTTGCCGAGGCCGTCGTTGCCGTAGCGGAATCCCAGTGAGCCCTGCGGTACTGCGACACTGTTGCTCGCCCCGTCGAGCAGCACGGGCTTGAACGCCGCGTTTTCCTGTTCCGCTGTCGCCCCGCCGAGGTCGGCCGCGGTGAGGTTCTTCCCCGGGACCAGCACGCCGTCGCGCTCTTCGAGCTTGACCAGGAACGGGAGATCGGTGAACTTGCGGACGTAGTCGACGAAGTAGGGAACCCGGTTCTGCACGAAGCACTGGTCGAGGATGACGTGGCCCATCGCCATCGCCAGCGCACCGTCGGTGCCGGCCGCGCACGGCATCCACTCGTCGGCGAACTTGGTGTTGTCGGCGTAATCCGGGCTGACCGTGACCACTTTGGTGCCCCGGTAGCGAACCTCGGCCATCCAGTGCGCATCGGGGGTACGGGTGACGGGGACGTTGGAGCCCCACATCATCAGATACGACGCGTCCCACCAGTCGCCGGATTCCGGCACGTCGGTCTGGTCCCCGAACACCTGCGGGGACGCCACCGGAAGGTCGGCGTACCAGTCGTAGAACGACGTCATCACCCCGCCGAGGAGCTCGACGAACCGCGACCCCGCGGCGAACGACACCATCGACATCGCCGGGATCGGCGAGAAACCGGCCACCCGGTCCGGACCGTAGGTCTTGATCGTGTGCACATGCGCGGCCGCGATCATCTCGGTGGCCTCGGCCCACCCCACGCGGACCAGACCGCCCTTGCCGCGGGCCCGGTGATAACGCCTGCGGCGCTCGGGGTCGCTCTGAATGTCGGCCCACGCCAACACCGGATCCTTCAGCCGCGCCTTGGCCTCCCGGTACATCTCGACCAGCACGCCGCGGGCGTACGGGTAGCGCACCCGCGTCGGCGAGTAGGTGTACCAGGAGAACGCTGCCCCGCGCGGGCAACCCCGCGGCTCGTACTCGGGACGATCCGGGCCGACCGAGGGATAGTCGGTCTCCTGGGTCTCCCACGTGATGATCCCGTCCTTGACGTAGATCTTCCAGGAACACGATCCGGTGCAGTTCACCCCGTGCGTGGACCGCACCACCTTGTCGTGACTCCAGCGGTCGCGGTAGAACACATCGCCCTGACGGCCGCCCTGCCGGGTGACCGTCCGGAGGTCGCCGGAGAACTCGCCCGCGGTGAAGAACCGGCCGCTGCGCTCCAGCAACTCCTCGATCGATCCGCCGATGTGGGGCTTGGTCATTGACGCGCCTCCTTGGCCTGCTGAGGTTCATGGGCATGTAGTCGCAGCGCGGTGTAGCCGAACGCCACCAGCGCCGTCGCCACCAGCAGCAGGAGCCCGACCGTGTAGTCGTGGTCGACGGAGTCGTACGTCGCTCCCATCACCAGCGGCGGGAAGTAGCCGCCCAAACCGCCTGCAGCGGCCACGATCCCGGTGACCGACCCGACTTCCTTCGCGGGTGACCGCCGGGCGACCCACGCGAACACACCACCGGTGCCGATACCGAGGAAGATCGCCAGCGCGATGAACGTCGAGGCCGACCACACATCCGGCGGCGGCTGGAACACCGCGATGAAGGCGAGAACGGCGGTGCCGGCGAAGGACGTGAGTACCACGTACTTGGGTGGGACGCGGTCCGACAGCGCGCCGCCGATGGGCCGGGCCAGCACTGCGGCCAATGCGAATCCCGCTGTACGGCTACCGGCTTCGACCGAGGAGAATTCGTACACATTCTTGATATAGGTGGGCAGGTAATTGCTGAACGCCACGAACCCGCCGAACACCACCGCGTACAGGAATGACATCTCCCAAGTCACGGGAAGCTTCAGCGCCGATTTGAGTTTGGGCACCACCGGATCGGTGTTCGGCTGGAACACCGGTGAATTGCGCATCACCACCAGGCACAGCACCGCGGTCAACGCCAGGGCGACCGCGATGATCACGTGGGTGGGGAACAAACCGAACCACCGGACGAATCTCGGCGTGAAGAACGCCGACAAGGCGGTACCGACCATGCCCATACCGAACACACCGGTCGCGTATCCGCGGCGGGAAGCGTCGTACCAGTTGTTGGCGAACGGAATTCCGACGGCGAAGATCGTGCCCGCGATGCCCAGAAAGAACCCACAGACCAACAACATTGGGTACGACCTGGCCTCGCCGGCCGCCCCGACCGCCAACACGGGCACGATCGAGGCCAACGTCACCGCGAGGAACATCGTGCGGCCGCCGTACCTGTCGGTCAGCGCACCGACGGCTATCCGGCCGAGCGATCCGACGAGTATCGGAGTGGCGACGAGCATCGATGCCTGGGTGCTGCTGAGCTTCATGTCGCCGGCGTAGGTGGTCGACAGCGGGCCGATCATGTTCCAGGCCCAGAAATTGATGGCCGAGACCCAGGTGGCCAGGACGAGATTCACGCTCTGACCCGGGAGTGGCGCGTTAGCCGTGCTCACCACAACAGCAAAACATCATGTTCCTGCGGTCGCGTCATTTTGCCGGAAACGTTGCAGGCAGTTTCATGGAAACGTAATCCGCAACATGGATATGCCGAAATTAATCCTTTTGCGCCCCAACAGTTAACTCCGGCTACGACAGCAATTACTTCACGGATACGACAGCAGCACCTTCACCCGTCCCCACGCGGGCGCGGCGGGAAAGTCTCTCTCGTTCAATCCGTACGCCAGCGGCGCGCGAGGAAGAACTCGACGAGCCAGATCTGGATCAGTTTGCGGGATTCGCGAACCGATGGGGCCGAATGCCAGCACACCTCGCCAGATGAACTGCAGCAACCGCGTGCGAGGGACGCTGATCCGGACGCTAGTCCAGCGGAGCACCGTCACGCAGCGCCTCGGCCAGGTCGGTGAGCCAGGCCCGATCTGCCGGTACCCATGGCAGGTCATCGAGCTCGTCGACGTTCACCCACCGCAGCGCCCGGTGGTCGTGTGGTTGCGGGCTGCCCGCCGTCAGCGTGACGCGATAGGCGCGCAGGATCATGCCCGAGTTCAGTGCGACATCCGCCCCGAGTCGGGCGCCCACAGTCACCTCGACGCCCAGTTCCTCGCGCAGTTCCCGCACGAGCGCGTCGGCGTCGCCTTCGTCGGCGGCCACCTTGCCGCCGGGCAGCTCCCACAGCCCGGCCAGCTCCGGCGGCCGCTGCCGCTGGGCCACCAACAGCCGATCCGCCGAGAACAGGGCACCGGCCACGACGATCTGTTCTTCCATCGCGCCCGACGGTATACCGTCGGGCATATGGCCGTGTTATCGAACGATCAGGTCGACGCCGCACTGCCCGATCTGCCGGGCTGGGAGCGCGCGGCGGGCGCCCTGCGCAGATCCACCAAGTTCCCGACGTTCCTCGACGGCATCGACGCGGTGCGCCGCGTAGCCGAGTTCGCCGAGGAGAAAGACCACCATCCGGATATCGACATCCGCTGGCGCACAGTCACATTCGCCTTGGTGACGCATTCCGCCGGCGGGATCACCGAGAAGGACATCCAGATGGCGAAGGAGATCAACCGGATTCTGTCCGACCAGCCCGGCTAGACGCGATCCACGCCAGCGTCGCCAGCGTGGCGACGATGTAGACCAGCCCGGCCCAGGCCAGATACCAGGGCCGGCCGATCACCCAGATCGTCGGCTGGGCGAAGCTGAGCAGCCAAGGCACCCCGATCAGCGTCAGGCCCAGCCAGCCCCAGCCCAGGACCCGGGCGCCCACCCGGTCGGCCAACGGCCCGTGCAGCAGCCAGATCATCAACGGGATCAGCCAGACCCAGTGGTGCGTCCACGAAATCGGTGAGAGCAGCAACCCGAACAGGCTGACGATCACGATCGCGCCCAGCCGGTCGGCGCTGCCGCCGATGGCCCGCCAGGCCAGCACGGCGACGACCGCCGTGACGGCGATGCCGAGCAGCACGGCCGGGCCGTATCCGGCGTCATGGCCGAGGATTCGCGAGATCCCGCCGCGCCACGACTGGTTGAACGACGTCCCGATCGGCCCGATGCGATCGGCGTCGCCGAGCAACTCGGTGAAGTAGCGGCGGGCCTGATCCCCGATCACCAGCGCCGATACCGCGACCGTCCCGAAGAACACCACCGCCGAGAACACCGCGGTGCCCCAACGGCGGGCACCGACGAAATAGAGCCCCGAGACCGCCGGCGTGAGTTTGACCCCCGCGGCCAGACCGACCAGCAGGCCCGACAGCCACCAGCGGTTGCTGTACACGGCGTAGAGCACCGCCAGCACCAGCACGACGTTGACCTGTCCGTAGTCGAATGTGCTGCGCAGCGGTTCGGTCCAGATGCCGACGGCCGTCCACAGTATCGCGACACGCCGGTCGTCCTGACCCAGCAGCCGTTGACTGATCCGCACCACGCCGTACAGCGCGGCGATGATGCCGATCTGCCAGCAGAACGCCACCAGCCCGAACGGCAACAGATGCAACGGGTAGAACACCACCGCGGCGAACGGCGGATAGGTGAAAGGCAGTGGGAAATCCGGTGTCTGGTCGGCGTAGACGTAGTCATACAGCGCGCCCGGGCCGTCGAGCGTGGCGGCGCCGCCGACATAGACGTGCAGGTCGACGAAGTTGGCGCCGTTGGGAACCAGGTACGTCCAAGCCAGCCGCGCCGCAATGCTGAGGACCAGCAACATCGGCGCCAGACGGTAGAGCCGCGCGGTTGCTGAGACTGAGGTGGCCGGTTCGGTGTTAACGGACACGACTTTAGCGACCCGCTTCTGGTGTCCCGTCGCACGGTTTGTATGCCCGGCATTCGGCGGGCCCGGGCCGTTTGTATGCCGGGTGTTTGTGGCGCCGGCATGTGTCGGTGCGGGCGCCGGCGACACGCGGGCCGGCGGCCACCGCATCACGCGCAAGGCACTGCGCGATAACGAAATCAGTCACTGCAGTAACGGTTGAATAACCGCCACACGTGTCACTTGAGTACCACCAGTAACTCGATAGTTTCGTGCTCAGTCGTTCAAGCAACCGATTGGGAGAACCATGATCTTCACCTGGAAAGCACTTGCCACCAGCATGATCGCGGCTGCCGGCGCAGTCCCGGTCGCGTTGGCACTCAGCGCCACAGCGAACGCCGAACCGGTGCCTCCGGCCCCGGCGATCCCCGGCGCGCCGAACCTGCCGATAGTCAACCAACTCGCCGGCGTGCCTGCGGCCGCGCCGCAGCTGCTGCAGGGCGTGAGCTCGGCGTTGACCGGCACCCCCGCCGCCGCACCAGCACCTGCCCCGGGCGCCACCGCATCGGTGACGCTGCCGCAGGCGCCCACGGCCGTCTCACCGGCAGCCGCCAACGCACCTCTGGGATCGCTGGTGCCCGGATTGCCGGCCACCCCTGCCGCCGCCCCGGCCGCAGTGGCTCCGACCGCCCCGGCCACCGGCCCCGCATCGCTGATCCCCTCGGCCGAGCTGACGATCCCACAGGTGCCCGGGATGCCGATCCCGCTGCCCCAGAAGGTGAACATCCCGGGTGACCTGGCCTCGCTGGCTCCGGTCGCGGCTCAAACGGCTCTGCCTGCCACGGCCCCGGCGGCCGCAGCGGCCCCGGCAGTGGCAGCTCCCGCGGCTACGGCTCCCGTCGGCGCGAACCCGGGTGTCGCAGCATTGGCCCCGCTGCTGACCGCCGGCCTGCCCTGATCCACGAACTGGTCTGACCGCCCGAAACGATTGGGAAAGCCATGTCACCGCGTAAGTCCCTGAAGACGATGTTCGGCACCGCCGCGGCAATCGGGTCCACCACCCTGTTGTTGTTCAGCAGCGCCGTCGCCAATGCCGATCCGGCACCGCTGCCGATCGACAATGTGCAGGCGCCCGGCCTGCCGGCGATGGAGAACCTCAGCCCGATCATCCAGCAGGCCGCGGCCGACCCGGGTGGCGCGGTGCAGCTGTTGATGGCAGCCGCGCAGGCCTTCGCCGCGAACAAGTCGGAGACGGCTGAATCCCGCAACGTCGCAACGGCGGTCAACCATTTCGCGTCCCAGCCCGTCGCCGCACCCGAGCACATCCCTGCTGCGGGCGCGGGCATCGACGCGCATCTGCCCGCGGGTGTCGACCCGGCCCATGCGGCCGGGCCGGCCCCCGAGGCACTGCCCGCCCCGGCACCTACGCCCGAGGCGGCACCGGCTCCGGCCCCGGCGCCCGAGGCCGCAACACCCCCGCCGGCCCCGGCACCCGCGGCCGAGATCGCACCCGCGGCCGCGACGGTCCCGGCCCCGGCACCCGAGGCACCCCCCGCGCCTGCGCCCGCCCCCGAGGCGGCTGCGGCCGGCGCCCCGGCCCCTGACTTCGGGCCGAACGCGCCGACGACGCAGGACTTCATGTACCCGTCGATCAGCAACGGGTGCCTGAAGGACGGCGGAAACGTTCTGGCGACGGCGATCTCAGTGGCCGGCCCGGCCACGATCCCGCTGCCCGGCCCCAAGCCCGGTCAGACCGCCTACGTGTTCACCGCGATCGGCACCCCGGGTCCGGCCGCCGAACAGAAGCTTCCGCTCAACGCCACGTGGGTGAACCTGACCACCGGCAAGTCCGGCAGCGTGACACTGCAGCCGCGCTCGGACATCAACCCCGAAGGTCCGACCACGCTGACCGCGATCGCCGACACCGGCTCCGGCAGCATCATGACGACGATCTTCGGCCAGGTCACCACGACCGAAAAGCAGTGCCAGTTCATGCCCACCATCGGATCCACGGTGGTGCCCTGACCACACCATATGAATGGGGAAACGAAATTCCCGGTCGCTGGCCTCATGGCCTGCGACCGGGAATTTTGTATAGGGCTGTTTTGGTCTGTACTGGGCTGAAAGCTGCGGCCTAGTAAGCCATGAAGAGGATCATTTCCCGGTCGTACTCGCGGCCGGGGTGCTGCTGGGCCAGGTGCGCCTGGGCCTTCTCGACGAGGTCGTCCTCATCGGTGCCGCTGATCGCTTCGCCACACGGGCAGTTCAGATGTGTCTTCGCCATATGTTCACCATTGCATAGGTATCCCAGGTTTCAACCCCGAGTCTGCTCAAGACTTGGCCTTGGCTTCCTTCGCCGCGGCCTTCATCTGCTTCTTGTACGTGCGCACCTTCTGCAGTGACCCGGGATCGACCACATCGGCCACCGACATGTACGAGCCGGCCTTGCCGTAATCCCCCGCCGCCTCACGCCAGCCCGCCGGCGTCACGCCATATTGCTTTCCCAACAGCGCCAAGAAGATCCGGGCCTTCTGATCGCCGAACCCGGGCAGTCGCTTGAGCCGGCGCAGCACCTCTTTGCCGTTCGGATCGCCGGCGGTCCACAGCGCCGTCACGTCGCCGTCGTATTCGTCGACGACCGCCCGTGCGAGGTCTTGTACCCGCTTGGACATCGACCCCGGGAACCGGTGAATGGCCGGCGTCACCGCACACAACGCGGCGAACTTCTCGGGATCGTATTCGGCGATCTGGACGGCGTCGACGCCGCCGATACGGTCGGCGATCTTCTTCGGCCCGGCGAATGCGACCTCCATCGGGATCTGCTGATCAAGCATCATCCCGACCAGCAAGGCGAACGGGTTGTCCTCCAGCAACGCGTCGGCGGCCGGGTCTTGAACAAGCTGCAGTTTTCCCACGCCGCCAGTTTAGGACGCCGGGATCCCGGATCGACCGTCGTCGCAGGAGTCACAGGGTTTTGACGCTTGCGTCGGCGAAGTGTGCGAGTGTGTACGCGATAACCGGTGGATATGCCCATAGGAGATGGACATGCGTCGTGTGGTTGCTCCCCTCATCGCGGCGGTCGTAGCCGCTATTGCCTTGGCCGCCACCGCCAATGCGATCCCCGACCAGGGCACGCCGGAATTCGACACCTACATGCAAGGGCTGGAGCGCAACGGCTTCCACCTGAATCCCGACACCGCGTGGCGGGTGGCCCACCAGGCGTGCCAGGGCGGCATACCGGGATACATCAGTTGGGAGCTGGCTGCGCAGGGCGTGTTCGGCCCAGGTTCGGAACAGCGGGTGTACGACGTGGCCAGAAAGTATGCCTGCCCCGTTCAATAGGTGAGCTAGCTGCGGGTTCGCCGCGGCGCCATCTAAGGTTGGCCGCACGATGTCCGGCGAAGTTGCTATAGCGCTGGCCCTGGCGCTGATGCTGGCGGCGGTCGCCGCCGTCGTCGTGGTGCGTACCCGAAAAGTGGTGGCCACCCCCACCGAACGGGCCGTGCACGCCGCGCTGCACACCGCCGCGCAGGCCGCCCGCGCGCTCCGCCAGGGTCTCGACACCGAGTCCGCACAGACCGCGGCCCCCTATCTCCGCGAGCTCACCGGCACCGCGGGGCTGGCCCTGTTCGACGAGGACGCGGCCCTCCTGGCCCGCGATCACGACGACGAGGCGATCTGGCAGTCCGACACCGCCGACGTCTGCGCCGACACCGCCCGGGAGTCGATCAGTGCCGGGCGACGCGTGCTGCGCACCGCGCGGTCGACGGCGGTGGTGGCCCAGCCCCTGCTGACCGAGGGCGGCGAGGTGCTCGGCGCGCTGGTGGTGCTGGCACCGGCCAGCCCGGGCCCGGGCATGCTCGGCGCGGTCGGCGAGGTGGCCCGTTATGCCGCCAGCCAGATCGAGCTGGCCGAGCTCGACGCGTCACGCGCCCGGCTGGACCGGGCCGAGGTGCTGGCCCTGCGCGCCCAGATCAGCCCGCATTTCATCTACAACGCGCTCAATACCATCGCGTCGTTCGTGCGTACCGATCCCGACCGGGCCCGCGAATTGATCCTGGAGTTCGCCGACTTCACCCGTTACTCGTTCCGCGCGGCCGGGCAGTACACCACGCTGGCCGACGAGCTGCGCAACATCGACCGCTACCTCACCCTCGAGCGGGCTCGGTTCGGGAGCAATCTCCGGGTGCGGCTGCAGGTGGCCCCCGAGGTGCTCAACGTCGTGGTGCCGTTCCTGGCACTGCAGCCCCTGGTGGAGAACGCGGTGCGGCACGGGCTGGCCGGGCAGGGCGGCGGGTCGGTCGAGATCGTGGCGCGCGACGCGGGTGCCGAATGCGTGATCACCGTCGAGGACGACGGCGCAGGCATGGATCCCGACACCCTGCGGGCCGGGCCCGGCGACGCACTGGCCGACCGGACCGGCGAATCCGCCCATGTCGGGCTGACCAATGTGGACCATCGGCTGCGCGCGGCCTTCGGCAACGACTACGGTCTGGTGGTCGAGACAGCTGTCGGCGCGGGCACCAAAGTGGTGATGCGCGTACCGAAGTTCCGTTCGGGGGTACGAGCCAGCGGAGGTGCGTTCGCGTGAGTGCAGGCCTGACGGTGCTCGCCGTCGACGACGAGGCACCCGCGCTCGACGAGCTGGCCTACCTGTTGGGCCGGCATGCCGATGTCGGCCACGTGCACACCGCGTCCGACGCCACCTCGGCCCTGCGCGAACTCAACCAGCACGCGATCGACGCGGTGTTCCTCGACATCAACATGCCCGGCCTGTCGGGAATCGAATTGGCCGGAGTGCTCGCCAATTACGCCAACCGCCCGGCCGTGGTGTTCGTGACCGCCCACGAGGACAAGGCGGTGGCGGCCTTCGACGTGGGTGCCGTCGACTATCTGCTCAAACCGATCCGGCAGGACCGGCTCGACGAAGCGGTGCGCCGGGTGGCCGCGGGTACTCAGGCCACCCCTGCCGCGGCTGCCGCCCAGGAGGACCAGGACTCCGACGTCATTCCCGCCGAGCTGGGCGGCATCACCCACCTGGTGCCCCGCGACAGCATCGGCTGGGTCGAGGCCGAGGGCGACTATGCCCGGCTGCATTCGGCCACCGGTGCACACCTGGTCCGAATCCCGTTGAGCACCTTGGAGACCCGCTGGCGCGATCACGGCTTCCAGCGCATCCACCGGTCCTACCTGGTGTCGCTGCGCCAGGTGACCGGGCTGCGCACGGCCGACGGCGCGGTCCTGGTGCGGCTACGCGCCAACGGCACCTCGCCGGCCGTGGAGCTGCCGGTGAGCCGACGTCAGGCCCGCGAGCTACGCGACCGGCTGGTCCGGGATCCGATGCGCAATCTCAAGCCTGCGGGCAGCGATGAGTGATCGGCCCACACCGCAGCGCCAACGCGTGGTGCTGGCCCACCGCCGCGGCGCCCGCATGGTGCGCACCCGCATCGAGGTGGCCGAGCAGACGCAGGTGGGCGACGCCCTGGTGCGCGGCCTGGTGCGGACCCAACTCGGCCTCGCACTGCGCCTCGCCGCGGTGATGATCACGATCGTGGTGTCACTGGTCCTGCTCAACGCCCTCATGCCGAATCTCGCCGCGCTCAGCGTGTTCGGGATCCGGCTGAACTGGCTTATCCTGGCCGGGCTGCTGTATCCACTGCTGTACGGCGTGGGGCGGCTGTATGTGCGGCTGGCCGAACAGGGCGAGCGGGACTTCGTCCAGGTCGTCGACAGCGAACCATGACCGGAGCACCGCTCACCGCCGCCGCCCTGCTGGCCGCCGTGGTGGCCACGATCGCCATCGGCGCCTACGGAGTCCGGTTGTCACGCACCACCTCCGACTTCCTGGTGGCCTCGCGCAGCATCGGGCCGCAGTGGAACGCTGCCGCGATCTCGGGCGAATACCTCTCGGCCGCCTCGTTTCTCGGGGTGGCCGGGCTGATCGCGAAATACGGGGCCGACGCGCTGTGGTACCCGGTCGGTTTCACCGCGGGCTACCTGGGAGTGCTGTTGTTCGTGGCGGCACCGCTGCGCCGCTCGGGCGCCTACACCGTCCCCGACTTCGCCGAGTTCCGGCTCGGCTCGGTGGCGCTGCGCAAGGTCGCCATGCTCGTCGTCGTGGTGATCTGCCTGTTCTATCTGGCACCGCAGTATCAGGGCGCCGGTCTGGCCCTGAAAACGCTTCTGGGCGTTCCGGTCTGGATCGGCCCGATACTCGTTGCCACGATCGTCATCACCAGCGTGGTGGCCGGCGGCATGCGGTCGATCACGTTCGTGCAGGCCTTCCAGTACTGGCTCAAACTCACCGCGATCGCCATCCCGGCCCTGGCGCTGCTCGGCCTGTTCGTCAACGACCGTGGCGAATTGGGCGGCCCGCTGCCACCGACCGTGCAGCAGCAGACCACCGTGCAGATCGAGACCGACGTGGTGGTGCAGGTCATCGAGCCGGCCGGGATCAGCGTGACCGGCGACCTGGACGGTCGTCACGTCGAGTCCACCCGGATCACCGCGCCCGGGCAGCACACCTTCGGTGCGGGCACCACGCTGACCCTGGCCGCCGGGGCCGCCACCCCCGTGGTGGCCGGCACCCCGGGCACGGGCAGCGAGTGGATCGCTTCCGGTGGCGGCCTGGGCGGCGGACATCCGCTCTACCAGGTGTTGTCGATCATCGTCGCGACGTTCCTTGGCACGATGGGTCTGCCGCACGTGCTGGTCCGGTTCTACACCAACCCGGACGGGCGGGATGCCCGGCGTACCGCGCTGGCCGTGGTCGCACTGCTGTCGGTGTTCTATTTCTTCCCCATCCTGCTCGGGGTGTTCTCCCGGTTGTACGTCCCGCAACTGCTGATCACCGGAACCGCCGACGCCGCAGTGCTTCTGGCACCGGGAGCGGCCGTGGGCGGCATCGGTGGCCAGCTGCTGGCCGCCCTCGTCGCCGCCGGTGCCATCGCGGCGTTCCTGGCCACCTCCTCGGGTCTGCTGGTCAGCATCGCCGGTGCGCTGGCCACCGATGTGTTGCGCGGCCGGGTCCGGGATTTCCGGATCGCCGCGCTCGTCGGCGGGCTGATCCCGATTCCCCTGTCGCTGATGGTGTCCGGACTGGAGTTGTCCCGCAGCGTCGGGCTGGCGTTCGCCGTCGCGGCGTCCACCCTGTGCCCGCTGCTGGTGCTCGGCATCTGGTGGCGCCGTCTGACGGTGGCCGGTGCGATGTGCGGTCTCGTGGTGGGCGGCTGCGTGTGCGGCGGCGCCGTGCTGGTGGCCATCACCGGCGGGGTGGACGACGCCGCGCTCGGGGGGTGGCCCGCGGTGATGGTGGGTTACCCCGCGGCGGTCAGCGTGCCGATCGCGTTCCTCACCATGGTCGTGGTCAGCCTGTTCACCCGGCCCTCCCCCGGCATCGCCCAGATCTTCGCGCGCATGCACGTGCCGGAACGCCTGGGTCTGGGCGTCGAGCGGGTGCCCGCGGGCTGACTGCCCGCTCACCGCTCAGCCCCCTCGACCGACCGTTCAGCGCAGCGACGGCCGAATTCGGCGTATCGATCTCAATAGCACCCCCGTGTGACCCAGCTCTCAATTAGGTTCAGGCGAACCGCTCACCGTCAACTGTCAGGAGTCACCGGTGCCCGAAACCGACCTTCCCGCGAGGGTTGCCCCCACCGGGGAGCAGTTCCTCGCCGCGCAGGCCAGTCCCGAATTTCAGGAACTGCGTACCAGACTGCGCCGCTTCGTCTTTCCGATGACGGCGTTCTTTCTGCTGTGGTACGCCTTGTACGTCGCGCTCGGTGCGTTCGCCCACGAGTTCATGGCGATCCGGGTGTTCGGAAACATCAACGTCGGCCTGCTGATCGGGCTCGGCCAGTTCATCACCACGTTCGTGATCACCGGCCTGTACGTGCGTTTCGCCAACAAGGAACTCGACCCGCGGGCCTCCGCCATCCGTGAAGAACTGGAAGGTGAGACCCGATGACCGTCACCACCCTCGCCGCCGAGACGGTCGGTAACCCCGCCGCCAACATCGGCATCTTCAGCCTGTTCGTCGTGGTCACGATGATCGTGGTGATCAAGGCCAGCAAGCGAAATGCCACCGCCGACGAGTTCTTCACCGGTGGCCGCGGGTTCTCCGGCCCGCAGAACGGCATCGCCATCGCCGGCGACTATCTGTCGGCAGCCAGCTTCCTCGGCATTGCCGGAGCCATCGCGGTGTACGGCTACGACGGCTTCCTGTACTCCATCGGCTTCCTGGTGGCCTGGCTGGTGGCGCTGCTACTGGTGGCCGAATTGCTGCGCAACACAGGCAAATTCACCATGGCCGACGTGCTGAGCTTCCGGCTCAAACAGCGCCCGGTCCGACTGGCCGCGGCCACCTCCACGCTGACGGTGTCCCTGTTCTACCTGCTGGCCCAGATGGCCGGCGCCGGCGGCCTGGTCGCGCTGCTGCTCGACGTCAACAGCAAGGCCGGGCAGTCGATCGTGATCGCCGTCGTCGGCATCCTGATGATCGTTTACGTGCTGGTCGGCGGCATGAAGGGCACCACCTGGGTGCAGATCATCAAGGCGGTGCTGCTGATCGCCGGTGCCGCACTGATGACCGTGATGGTGCTGAGCAAGTTCGGGCTGAACTTCTCCGAGATCCTCGGATCGGCGCAGTCGGCAATCTCCGGATCGACCACCACGGGTGTCTCTGGCCGCGACGTGCTGGCCCCGGGCGCGCAGTACGGCGGCTCGCTGACCTCGCAGATCAACTTCATCTCGCTGGCGCTGGCGCTGGTGCTGGGCACCGCGGGCCTGCCTCACGTGCTGATGCGGTTCTACACCGTGCCGACCGCCAAAGAGGCGCGTCGTTCGGTGGTGTGGGCGATCGCGCTGATCGGCGCCTTCTACCTGTTCACACTGGTGCTCGGCTACGGCGCTGCCGCGCTCGTCGGCCCGGACCGCATCCTGGGCGCGGCCGGCGGGGTGAACTCGGCGGCTCCGCTGCTGGCCTTCGAACTCGGCGGGGTGATCCTGCTCGGCGTCATCTCGGCGGTGGCCTTCGCGACCATCCTGGCGGTGGTCGCCGGCCTGACGATCACCGCGTCGGCGTCGTTCGCCCACGACATCTACGCCTCGGTGCTCAAGTCCCACAAGGTGACCGAGGACGAGCAGGTGCGGGTTTCGCGCATCACCGCGGTCGTCTTGGGTGTGTTCGCAATCGGGCTCGGCATCCTGGCCAACGGTCAGAACGTGGCGTTCCTGGTGGCGCTGGCGTTCGCGGTGGCCGCCGCGGCCAACCTGCCGACGATCCTGTACTCGCTGTACTGGAAACGGTTCAACACCCGCGGTGCCCTGTGGAGCATGTACGGCGGCCTGATCTCGACCATCGTCCTGATCGTGTTCTCTCCCGCGGTATCGGGCAGCAAGACCGCGATGATCCCCGGCGCGGACTTCGCGTACTTCCCGCTGGCCAACCCGGGCATCGTGTCCATCCCGCTCGCGTTCGCCCTCGGCATCATCGGCACGCTCACCTCTCCGGACACCGGGGACGCCGAGCTCAACGCCGAGATGGAGGTGCGGTCGCTGACCGGGGTCGGCGCCGAGAAGGCGGTCGCGCACTGACGCTTCCCCTCTCCAATGTCACGCTGGAGTGGCGCTGCAGCCCGCCAGCCACTCCAGCGTGACGCTCGGCGCCCGGGGCCGAAGTTGAGTGCTTTTACCTAAGGGCCGCGCCGCCGCGGGGACATAGCGTTCTTGCCATGACACTTGCTGCCGATCCAGCCGCCGAGAAGGCCCGCGTAACGGGGCTGTTCCCGACACCTGCCGAAGTCGAGGCGCAGACCCCGGCCGACCGGGACCGGGCGATCGATGTCATCCGGATCGTCTCGCTCGTCGGTGTGGTGTTCGGCCATACCGTCATGGCCACCAGCACGATCCGCGACGACGTGTTCATCTGGAGCAACCTGCTCACCACATCCGTGGTGTTTCAGGCGCTGACCTGGGTGTTCCAGATCATGCCGCTGTTCTTCTTCGCCGGCGTCGCCGCCTCGGTGCAGTCGTGGCGGCCCGGCGCTTCCTGGGGCGGCTGGCTGCTGAAGCGGTGCACGCGGTTGTACCGGCCGGTGTTCTACTACCTGGCGTTCTGGACGGTCGCCCTGGCGGTGTTGCGGTTCGTGCTGCCGGAGCACGTCTACGAACCCATTGCCGGCATTTCGATCCAGCTGCTGTGGTTCCTGGGCGCCTACGTCCTCGTGCTCGCGGCGGTGCCGCTGCTGGCCCGCATCACCACCACCGCACAGGTGGCCGGCGCCGTCGTCGGCACCTACGCGTGCATCGCGGCTGTCGACGCGATCCGGATCAACATGGACGGCTACGCCTCGCTCGGTTATCTCAACACCGTGGTGTGGCTGATCCCCGGCGTGTTCGGGGTGGCATACCGCCGGAACCTGCTGTCCAGCGGCGCCGCACTCAAGATCGGTACCGGCATGCTGGGCATCAACCTGGTGCTGCTGTATTTCGGCCCCTACGAGCTCAGCCTGGTCGGCATCGAGACCCAGCAGCTGAAGAACATGACGCCGCCGTCGCTGTTGCTGGCCGGGCACGCAATCATGATGTGCGCGTTCGCGATTGCTGCCGCTCCCGCCATCAACCGGTGGGCACAGCGACCGCGGGTGTGGTGGCTCACCGCGATCGGCAATTCCGGCGCGATGACGCTGTACCTGTGGCACATGCCGCTGTTGCTCGGCATGCACCTGGTGTTCGACCACCTCGGCCTGGACCGTTACGACCCGGCCTCTCCGGGCTTCGTCGCGCTGTCGGTGCTGCAGCTGGCGTTGATGGCCGGCCTCGTCGCGATGGCGTTCATCGCGCTGCGACCGCTGGAGAACGACCCGCTGCCGCTGTGGGACGGCGGTGTGGTGAAGCAGACCGGTATCCGCAGCGCCGTCGTCGGTGCGCTGCTGTGTGTGGCCGGCGCGGCCACGCTCACCTCGGTGGCCTGGGGCCTGAAGGACCAGGGCGTCTACTGCGTGGCGGTGATGCTGGTGGCACTTGTCGCGGCCCGCGCACTGGCGTCTACGCGCATGCCTGAGCAACGCGATCGAGTCGAGTGAACCCGCACTCCGGCCCGCACGGGCGACCGGATACACCGATCCCGTGCCTCTGCAATACCTCAGCGATCTTGCCCGCCGTCTGACAGGGCCGATCGAAAACCTGCCCGTAGGACAGCCTGACGGTCGAACGGCCATCGACCGCGGCATCCAAGTCCCGCTCGAAGTCCGCATCCCGACGGCTCGCCGAGTCGTGAAACAACCGGCCGTCGAGTTCGACCACGAGCCGGTCACCGTATTCGGCGTCGCGATAGCAGACGCCGACGGATGACTTCGACGGCTTCTGACGTGCGGCTCGTGGCAAACCGTGCGGGCGCTCGACCCGAACAAGATAGCCATGTTCAAGGACCGAACAGGTACCTTCGGCGATGTCGACGAGCACTGCCCGCAACCAGCGGCGCCGCCGCATCCGACTGCGAGAATCGAGGGTTTGCAGCAGCCGCCGCGCAGTGGTGCGCCGAGATTGGCAGGCGTTCGCGAGGACGGCAATGACGTCCAGACCCGACGCGGCACGGCAGGCGACGTCGAGTGCGGCTTCCTCGTACCGCATCCGCGGCGGGCCGACGTTCCACAACACCCGCTCCTCCAGGTGTGCGACACGGTGAATGCGGACTCCAGCCGGTTCGGCCCATGTCGACCGCTGCCGCGCCACGGCGACATGGATCGGCGACCCTTCATCGCCCAGCGCCGACTCAAGGCACAGCGCCGCCGGAGCTGCGTAAAGCACTGCAGCCCAGGCCCGTTGCGACCACGTCAACGGGCCGGTGTGATCGACATACACGCCCGCATGCACGGGCGCCCACTCGTTTCGCCTGAGCAACCGCCGAATCTGATGCTCTGGTAGACCCGCATCCAAGGCCTGCCGGCGCGAGATCACCCCGCTCTGCTGCCGAAGAACCTCGCCTACATCCACCGCATCGATGTTCGCTGACCGGCGCGACGGTCACCAGTGCAATTCAGCGGCCTGTGGATAACCCTCTACGCGGCGAATTGCTGCTTGATACTGACTGCAATTCGCCGCATAGCTGAGCCCGGGGTAGCCGGTTTACCCGCTCTTACGGCGGAATTCGCGCCGGTTCTCGACCGGGCCGTGAGCCCGGGGTTGGTTGCGGCCGCCGTCCTTGTGCGCAGCGCCTCCCGACGACTGCGCCTTCTTGCGCTCCAGGGCTTCCCGGAATTTGCGCTTGTTGTCGTCTTCCGGTTTGTCGTCAGCCATACGCGGCAGCGTAGCGCGACAGCACCGCAAACGTCATGAGGTTTACCGGCGGCCCGGCGGCATCCCGTACACGTGCGTGATCGGAAGGGTCAACAGCACCCGGCGGTCGTCGACCATGGCGCGCCGGTAATCGTCCCAATCGGGGTGTTCACCGGCGATGTTGCGGTACAACGCAATAAGCCCCTCGACCGTATCGTCGTCCGGCGCGGCGGCGGGCGGTGTGAGGATCGCATCGCCCTCGGCGACCGCATAGGACCAACCGTCGTCAGAGCTGACATGGACCGAGGCGCGTGGATCGCGCCGCAGGTTCCTGGTCTTGGCCCGCGGTTCGGTGATGGACACCTGGATCTGAACCGCGCGTGGGTCGAAGTAGTACGAGACATTCGACAGCTGCGGACGACCGTCCTGCTTGATCGTGGCGAGCACTCCCATCGAGTTGCCACTGATCAAGGCCAGAAGCTTGTCGTCGAAAACCTGACGCCCCATGAGACGAGCGTACGTCTTTACCATCGGTCCGATGAGCGTGATTGACGGCAACACCCTGGACGGCGTCTCGGCAACCTCACTGTGGACCCTGAGTTACCGCGGCTCCGAGGCCAAACGATCCGACGGCGTGATCCGCGATCCCTGGGCGGTCGCCCTGCTCGACGCGATCGACTTCGACTACGGCAAGTTCGGCAAGCCCAATCAATCGCACGCCCTGCGAGCCCGTGCCTTCGACATCGAGACCCGCGATTACCTCTCGACGCATCCGAAGGGCGCCGTCGTGGCGCTCGCAGAGGGTCTGCAGACCAGCTTCTGGCGCCTCGATCAGGCCGGGGTGGCCGACGAATTGACCTGGTATTCGGTGGATCTTCCGCCGGTGATGGCGATCCGGGAACGCCTGCTGCCGACCGATGACCGGATCGTGCCACTGGCCCAGTCCGCGCTCGACCGCAGTTGGATGGACCGGGTCGACGCCACCGACGGCGTGCTCATCACCGCCGAAGGGCTGCTGATGTATCTCGAACCCGATGACGTGCGCGGCCTGATCGCCGACTGCGCGGCCCGGTTTCCCGGCGGACGCATGATGTTCGATTCGATTCCGCCCTGGGTGAGCCGACGCACCATCAAGGGCTGGCAGCTGTCGGACCGCTACATCGCACCGCCGATGCCGTTCGCGATGACCGCCGACGACGGCCTGGCCATGGCCGGGACCGGCCCGGGTGCGGTTCCCGGGGTACGGTCGGCCCGCGACGTGCCGCTGCCGCCCGGTCGTGGCCTGTTCAAACTCGCGGCCCAGCCGTGGCTCGACCGGATCGACCGGTTCCACCGCGCCCGACCCTCGATAACGGTGCTGGAATTCGCCTGACCCGGGCTACGCTTCAGCCATGACCCGCTATGTCGCGTTCCTGCGGGGCGTCAACGTCGGAGGCGTCAACCTCAAGATGGCCGACGTGGCGAAAGCCCTGGAGGCAGCCGGGTTCACCGAGGTGCGCACCATCCTGGCGAGCGGAAATGTCTTGCTGGAGAGCACTTCCAACGCCAAGAAGGTACGCAGCACGGCCGAAAAGGCCCTGCGGGACGCGTTCGGTTACGAGGCCTGGGTGTTGGTGTACGACCTGCCCACACTCAAGAAGGTCTCCGCCGGCTACCCGTTCGAGCGCGAGGTCGACGGCCACCATTCCTACGTCACGTTCGTCAGCGACGAGGACCTGCTCGACGAGCTGGCCGCCCTTGAGCCGGGGAAGCAGGAGAAGATCGAGCGCGGTCACGGCGTGCTCTATTGGCAGGTGCCCCGCGCCGCGACACTGGACAGTGCGATCGGCAAGACCATGGGCAAGAAGCGCTACAAGTCCGCTACCACCACCCGGAACCTGCGCACGCTGGAAAAAGTGCTGCGCTGAGGCGGAGCCCCAAGGATCACGACTCCCGCATCCACCCCAGGCCGTCACTGGTGCCCGCGGCCGGACGGTACTCACAGCCCACCCAACCGTCGAAGCCGGTCGCGTCGATGACCGCGAGTAGATGCTCGAGCGCCAACTCGCCGCTGTCCGGTTCATGCCGGTCGGGAACACCGGCAATCTGCAGGTGCCCGACCCGACCGGTCGGAATGTCCGACCGCAGCCGGACAGTCACGTCGCCCTCGGTGATCTGGCAGTGGTAGAGATCGAGCTGCACCTTGAGGTTGGGCGCCCCGATCGCGTTCACGATCTCGTGCGCCTCGTCCTGCAGGCTCAACAGGTAGCCGGGCATGTCGCGCTGGTTGATCGGTTCGATCATCACGTCGACGCCGGGGCCGGCGGCCTGCTCGGCCGCCCAGGCGAGGTTGGCTCGGTACAGCTCCAACCGGCTCGCGGGGTCGGCACCCGACGGTAGGAGGCCGGCCATCACATGTATCCGCGCGCAACCCAGGGTCTCGGCATAGGTCAGGGCATGCCGGAACCCCGCACGGAACTCGGCCTCGCGGCCGGGAATCGAGGCGGTGCCGCGCTCCCCGGCGCCGAAATCCCCCGGCGGCGCGTTGAACAGCACCTGACGCAGGCTGTTGGCGTCGAGCAGCCGGCGCAGTTGCTCGGCCGGATACTCGTACGGGAAGAGGCACTCCACCGCCGCGAAACCGTCGGCCGCTGCGGCGGCGAACCGGTCGGGAAAGGCATGTTCGGCGTACATCATCGAGAGATTGGCCGCGAAGCGTGGCACGGCGGACTCCTTCCAGCTGAACCGACCTGCTGTTGACGCCATCTTTGCGCGTACGGTCGAGGCCGCCGCAGTACCCCCGGCCTTCGGTACATTCGTGCCAATGACAGATCCTTCAGGCAAAGTGAACGGCAGCGCACTGACCGGCGTCTCGGAGACCGCGCTGATGACCTTGCAGGTCCGCGCGCACGAGGCCCGTCGCGCCGACGGCCTGATCGATGATCCGATGGCGATCCAACTGGTCGACTCGATCGACTTCGACTTCGCCAAGTTCGGCTACACCCGCCGCCAGGACATGGCGCTGCGGGCAAAGTTGTTCGACCGGATGACCGGCAATTACCTCCGCGGCCATCCGCGGGCCACGGTGGTGGCCTTGGCCGAGGGCCTGCAGACCAGCTTCTATCGCCTGGACGCCGCCGACTTTGGACATGAGTTCCGTTGGCTGTCGGTCGATCTGGAGCCGATGATCGAGGTCCGCAACCAGCTGCTGCCGAAGCCGGACCGCGTCACCCAGTGCGCCCAGTCGGCGCTGGACTTCAGCTGGATGGATCACGTCGACACCGCCGACGGCGTCTTCATCACCGCCGAAGGCCTGCTGATGTACCTGCAACCCGACGAGGCCATGTCGCTGATCCGCGCCTGCGCGCAACGCTTTCCGGGTGGGCAGATGATGTTCGACCTGCCGCCGGCGTTCTTCGCGTTCCTCACCCGCAAGGGAATGCCGACCTCGAGGCGCTACCGCGTGCCGCCGATGCCGTTCTCTCTCACCCCGGCGGAGGTGGCCGATCTGGTCAACACCGTCCCCGGCGTCCGTACCGTGCGAGATCTGCCGATGCCGCAGGGCCGCGGCATGGTGCTGAACGCCCTGGTGCGGGCGCAGCACCTGCCGATCTTCGACTCCGTCCGTCCGCTGGTGGTGTTGCTCGAGTTCGGCTAGACCGCCGAATCAGCCGTCACCCCAGCCGCTTCCGCCCGGGTCTCGCCCGCGAGGGACGACTCGAACTTGAGGTTCGCATCGACCACCGGACCGTTGCGCAGCAGCGCCGTGTCGTAGGTGTAGTTCATCGACATCACCCACGGCCCGTCGAGGCCCTGACGGGGAATCTCGTCCGCCGACCGCTGAACGTAACCGGCCGCGAAGTCCAGCAGCGGCAGGGTCTCCATGCCCGGGTCGGCGATCGGCCGCACCGTGTCGTACCCATGAGCGTCCAGGTAGCCGAGCATCCGGCAGAAGTGCTCGCACAACAGCCCGACCTTGAGGGTCCACGACGAGTTGGTGTAGCCGAAGGCGAACACGAAGTTGGGCACGCCGGAGAGCATCATGCCCTTGTAGGCCACGGTCTTCGGTAGGTCCACCGGCTCACCATCCACGGTGAGCGTCATGCCGCCGAACAACTGGACGTTCAAACCGGTTGCGGTGACGATGATGTCGGCGTCCAGTTCACGGCCGGACTCCAGCAGGATGCCGTTCTCGGTGAACGTCGCGATGCGGTCGGTGACCACGGATGCGCTGCCGTCGCCGAGCACGGCGAACAGATCGCCGTCGGGTACCGCGCACAGCCGCTGGTCCCACGGGTTGTAGCGAGGGCTGAAATGCTCGTCGACCGGATATCCGTCGGGCAGCCTGCGGGCGTTGAACCACCGGATCACCGCCCGAGCGGCCCGCGGGTACTTCTGGCAGAAGGTGTAGACGCCGCGCTGTTTGAGGATGTTCTTGCGCCGGGTCAGGGCGTAGCCCCGCTCGTCACCGAGCAGCCGCTTGGCGGTGTTGGCGAACGAATCCTTGGCAGGCACCGGCATCACGTAGGTCGGTGACCGCTGCAGCATGGTGACATGGGCGGCCGTGCCGGCCATCGCCGGGATGAGCGTGACGGCGGTGGCGCCACTGCCGATCACGACGACCTTCTTGCCCGCGTAGTCGAGGTCTTCGGGCCAGTGCTGCGGGTGCACGATCGTGCCGGTGAACCGGTCTGCGCCGTCGAAGTGCGGGGTGTACCCCTGGTCGTAGCGGTAATACCCGCCACCGCAGAACAGCCAGTTGGCCGTGAGCTGGATCAGCTCCGGATCCTCTCCGGCGTCGCCGGCCCGCTCGATGTCCACGGTCCAGGCGGCCCGCGCGGAATCCCAGGCCGCACCGAGCACCTTGTGGTGGAACCGGATGTGGGCGTCGATGCCGTTCTCCGACACCGTCTCACGCAGGTACGCCAGGATCTTGTCCGCGGTGGCGATGGCATGCTCGTCGCGCCACGGCTTGAACTCGTAGCCGAACGTGTGCAGGTCGGAGTCCGACCGGATGCCGGGATAGCGGAACAGGTCCCACGTGCCGCCGGTGGCTCCGCGGGCCTCCAGGATCGCGTAGCTGCGGCCCGGCTGTTCACGTTGCAGGTAGTAGGCGGCACCGATGCCGGAAATGCCGGCGCCGATGATCAGTACGTCGACGTGTTCGGTGTGGTTCATGTCTCAATGGTCGCGGGCGCGCGACCGACACCCAAGGTCAATAGTCCCCAATATCGCCGACCTGTGGTGCACTTTGCACCACAGGATTACGCTGGTGCGATGGCGTGGCAGCCACCGTCACCACGGGTACGGGACCTCATCCGGCAATGCGCACAGCTCGTCGTCAACCCCCGCCAGGACTGGCTCGACGAATTCGACACCGCGGTCCTGGCGGCCAGCCCGGAAATCTCGTCCGACCCCGAACTCGCCGCCGCCATCGTCCGCAGCAACCACGCCAACCTGTTCTTCTGGGGCACCGCGAACGTACGGGATCCGGGCGCCCCGGTACCGCCGAACACCGGACCCGAGCCCCTGAGGATCGCGCGCGAACTGGTGCGCCGTGGCGCCAACACGTTCCCGCTCGACGCGTACCGGGTCGGTGAAGGCGTGGCATGGCGCCGGCTCATGGAGATCGCCTTCGGCCTCACCTCCGACCCGGCCGAACTGCACGAGATGCTCGACGTCTGCTCACGGTCCGTCAGCGACTTCGTCGACGCCACCCTGGCCGGCATCGCCGCCCAGATCGAACTGGAGCGCGACGAGCTCACCCGCGGCTCCCATGCCGAGCGCCGCGAGACCGTCGCGCTGCTGCTCGAGGGCGCCCCGATCCCACGTCAGCGCGCCGAGGCGCGGCTCGGCTACGCGTTGACCGGTACCCACACCGCGGCGGTGATCTGGAGTGAGGACTCCGAGGCCGACCTGTCCGGGCTGGACCGGGCCGCCGAGGCCTTCGGTCGGGCCTGCGGCGACCCGCGGCCGCTCAGCGTGCAGGCCAGCAGTGCCACCCGCTGGGTATGGGCGACGGGTTCTCCCACCGGATTCAGCGCACTCGACAACGCCACCGAATCGTTCAACGGTGTCCGGATCGCGATCGGGCCCGCGGCTGACGGTCTGGATGGCTTCCGGCGCAGTCATTTCGACGCGATCACCACCCAACAGATGATGGCGCGGCTTCACTCCCCGCAACAGATCGCACAGTTCAGCGACATCGAACTGGTCGCGCTGATCACCGCTGAACCCGATCGCGCCGCCGAGTTCGTCAACCACCACCTCGGCGAGTTCGAAGCCGCCGATCACGAGTTGCGGGAAACGGTACGGGTATTCGTCAACGAGCAGTGCAACGCGTCACGCGCAGCCGCGACGCTCTATCTGCACCGCAACACCCTGCTGCGCCGGTTGGCGCGGGCCGACGAGCTCCTGCCCCGCCCGTTGGCCGAAAGCAGTGTTGCGGTTGCCGTCGCGCTGGATGTGCTGCGCTGGTACGGCAACCGACCCGGGTGATCCCGGCGGACGCGGTCAGTCGAACACACCGGTCGAGCCGATCATTCGAAAGCGGTGTCCAGATAACGCAAGGCGTCGGACTTGCCGATCCCGAGCGCGCGGGCCGTCTCGGCGAACGAATGCGCGGCCGCGGCCATCGCCGCATCCGCCGGGTCGGCCCGGGCCACGAAGGTCCCGTACCGACCTCGCGTCTCCAACACGCCCGCCGTCTCCAGCTCGCGATAAGCCCGGGCCACGGTGTTCACCGCCAACCCGACCTTGCCCGCCAGCTCACGGACCGTGGGCAGACGCGTGCCCGGCGCAAGCCGCCCCTGCCGTATTCCATCGATGATCTGGATCCTCAGCTGATCGAACAGCGGCTTTTCCGCGCCCGGATCAACCAGGACCCAATCCCCCAACTCGGCCACGTGCCCAGTATCACCCAAACCGACTACGTTGGTGAGGTGCAAGTGACTGTCCTGAGCGGTGCCGGAATCTCGGCGGAGAGCGGTGTGCCGACGTTCCGCGACGTCGAGACGGGTCTGTGGGCCAAGGTCGACCCCTACGAAATTTCCAGTATCGAGGGCTGGCACCGGCACCCCGAGAAGGTGTGGGCCTGGTACCTCTGGCGGCATTACATGATGTCCCACGTGGAGCCCAACGACGGGCATCGGGCCGTGGCCGCCTGGCAGGATTACGCCGACGTCCACGTCATCACCCAGAACGTCGACAACCTGCACGAGCGGGCCGGCAGCACCAACGTCTACCACTTGCACGGCAGCTTGTTCGAGTTCCGTTGTGATGCTTGTGGTTCCAGGTTCGAGGGCGACCTGCCCGCGATGCCGGAGCCGGTCGAGACCATCGAACCGCCGGTCTGTCCGTGCGGCGGCCTGATCCGGCCCAGCGTGGTCTGGTTCGGCGAGCCGCTGCCCGACGATGCCTGGCAACGGTCCGTGGTGGCGGTCAGCAGCGCCGACGTGGTGATCGTCGTAGGCACCAGTTCGATCGTCTATCCGGCCGCGGGCCTGCCCGAGGCCGCTCTGGCCGCGGGCACCGTGGTGATCGAGGTGAATCCGGAGCGCACCCCACTGTCCGACGCCGCAACGGTCTCGTTGCGCGAGACCGCCGCCACCGCGCTGCCGAATCTGCTGCAGCGGTTGCCCGCCCTGCTCGGTTAGGCGGGCCGGACCGCGCGTCCGATCGCGAACTCCGTCACCGGCAGCGGCACCCAGGCCGGCATGGCCAGTTCATGGCGGGTGTCGGCGACCTGGAATCCACTGTCGACTATGGTCTGCTCGGTGTGCCGATGGGTGTGGCAGTTGCCGAACAGCCGCGGCCACACGGTGGCGTCGGCGACGCGTTGCATCCTGGCCCGCCACCCGCTACCGGCCACATGCTCCAGGTACCGCAACTCCCCGCCGGGGCGCAGCAACGAGAACAGCTGGCGCAGAACATCATCCGGCTGCTCGATCGAGCACAGCACCAACGAGCAGACCACCGCGTCGAACGGTTCGGCGCTGCTGAACTTCTCCGCGGTGTCACTGGTGACGGTGACCGGCACCGGGGCGTGAGCGGCGGCGGCGCGCGCCACCTCGGCCAGGTGACGCTCGGGCTCGATGGCGACCACCTCGGTCACCGTCGACGGATAGAACGCGAAGTTGGTCCCGGTCCCGGCGCCGATCTCGAGCACCCGTCCACTGAGCCCGGTGAGGTTGTCGCCCCGGAGCCGGCGCAACGCCTGCGGTTCCGAACTCGACAACGTCTTCCACACCCGGGCGAAGAACGGGTTGTCCACGGTCTTGTCTGTCATGGTTCTTGCCCTCCGTCGGCGAGTTCCTTGTCGAATCCACTGGCGAATCCCTGCAATCGGGCGACCATCTCGAGTGGCTCGAGATCGGTTCCGATGATCCCCGACACGATCTGCCCCGTACAGACCGCCCGCAGCACCCGGTCGGTGAACTCCTCGACGTCTCCCCAGGGCAGATACGGTTTGGAGATCAGGATGGCCGCCACGCCGTGCGCCGCCGTCCACAGTTCCAGCGCCATCATCGTGGCGTCCCCGGGTGGGTAGATCCCCTCGTCCATCAAGGCGAGCACCGCGGTGCGCATGTGCTGGAACGCCGAGCTGTTGAGCGCGGTGTCGACGTCGCTTCCCGGCCTGCCCTCGCCCATGGTGGCCAACCGATACAACTCCGGAGTGCGCCGGGCGAAATTCACGTAGGCATGGCCCTGCGCCCGCAGCACCTCGATCGTGGACGGCTGATCCGCCGCGACCCGCTGCATCTCGTCGTCGAGCTTCTCGAAGTACCGCGAGCACACCGCGTCCAGCAACGCGTCCTTGTCGGCGAAGTGCAGGTAGATCGACGGCGGAGTGACCCCTACCCGCTGGGCCACCGACCGGATCGACACCGCCTTGGCATGTCCGGTCTCCAGCAGCAATTCGGTTGTGACGTCCAGGATCTGATCGCGCAACAGCTCACCGGAACCACGTGGGGCCCGGCGCCGCTTGTGGGGGTGGATCACCACGCTAACCACCGTCCGGCACACCGGCGCCGGCCCGTTCCCGCTTGCCCCCGCCCTCGGGAGCATCACCTGACTCGGTAGGGTCCGGCTCGCCGCGACCTGCCTCACTGATCCCGAATCGCCGGTGCAGGCGCGCCAGTGGCGCCGGAGCCCACCAGTTCCACTGGCCCATCAGGTGCATGAAGGCCGGCACCAGGAGCATGCGCACCAGCGTGGCGTCGACCAGCACCGCCAACGTCAGGCCGAGCCCGAACATCCGCATGAAGGCCACCTGGGCGGCGATCAGCGCGGCGAACGAGATCGACATGAGCAGCGCCGCCGCCGTCACCACCCGGCCGGTGCGGGCCAGTCCGAGAGCGACGCTCTCGTCGTTCCGTTCACGCGGGGACAGCGCAGGGTCGCCGCCGGACTGCAGCCAGTACTCCCGGATCCGGGACACCAGGAACACCTCGTAGTCCATCGACAAGCCGAATGCGATGCAGAACAACAACACCGGCAGGTTGGCCACCAACGTGCCGGTGGACGTGGTGCCGAGCGCACCGAGGTGGCCGTCCTGGAAGATCCACACCAGGGCGCCGAACGCCGCCGACAGCGACAACACGTTGAGCACCAACGCTTTCAGCGGGAGCACCACGCTACCGGTGAGCAGGAACAGCAGCACGAAGGTGATGGCGGCGATGATGCCGAGCACCAGCGGCAGCCGGGAGGTGATGGCCTGCGAGCTGTCCCGGTTCACCTGCGCGATGCCGGTGAACTGCACCTTGGCCGGCGCGGGCACCGCATGCAGCGCGTCGAGCTGGGCTTCGGAGGCGTCGCTGAACAGCGGTACGTCACTGCCGACGGTGAGATAGGCGCTGCCGTCGGCTATTCCGGTTCCCGAGGTCGGCGGGCCGACCCGGCGGCCGTCGACGAACGTGCCGCCGGGCGCGGACACCGACACCCCGTCGGCGGCCCGGGACAGGTCACCCGCGTAGCGGTCGATGTCCGCGGGTGGCAGCCCGGTCACGTCGGGCAGCACCACGGTGACGGCGGTCGAGGAATCGACGGCGAAATCGTTTCGCAGCTCATCGCCGAGCTGGCGGGCCGACGCCGAGGACGGCAGGACGCGGTCGTCGGGGAAGCCCCACTTGATGCCGAGGAACGGTGCGCCGAGCACCAGGAGCAATGCGATGACCGCGACCCCGATCGGCAGAGAACGGCGCATGACGCGTTTGGTCATGCGGTACCAGAAGGTCTGCTCGACGGGCTTGCGCACCGGCTCGGGCCGGCCCAGCACGCGGCGGAGGAACCGGCGCACGTCATAGGCGTCGAGGCGGTCACCCAACAACGCGATCGCGGCAGGCGCCACCACGATGGCCGCGAACGCCGCCAGCGCAACCACGGCGATTCCCGCGTAGGCGAACGACTTCAGGAAGTACATCGGGAACAGCACCATTGCCACCATCGACAGCGCCACCGTCATCGCCGAGAACAGCACGGTGCGTCCGGCCGTGACCATGGTGCGCGTCAACGCGCGGTCCGGTGCGACCCCGTCGGCCAGTTCGTCGCGGTAGCGGCTGACGATCAGCAGGGTGTAGTCGATGGCCAGCGCCAAGCCCATGGCGACCGTGAGGTTGAGCGCGAAGATCGAGACGTCGGTGACCATGGTGAAGCCGCGCAACACGGCCAGGGAGCCGAGGATCGCGAAGCCACCGACCGCGAGCGGCAACGCCGCGGCGAGCAATCCGCCGAACACCCAGACCAGCACGACAAAGCTGAGCGGAATCGCGATGGATTCCATCATCAGCAGGTCACGTTCGCTCTGCCCGTTGATCTGGACGTAGATCATCACCTCCCCGCCGGCCCGAACGGTCACGCCGTCCCGGTCGTGCACGAGTCGATCGGTGAGTTCCTCGGCGTGTTTCTGTGCGCCGCTCTCCCCGCCGGTGATCCCGGCCAAGATGAGCCCGGTCTTGCCGTCCTTGCTGATCAGCGTGGCTGCCGCGGGCGCCGGAAGGGTCCAGGCCGAACTGACCTCGGTCACGTACGGCGAGGCCTTGAGTTCAGCGGCGATGTCGGTTCCGACGGCCTTGGCCGCCGGACTGTCCGCCCCGGCCGCCTCGTCGGTGACACTGATGACCAACTGCATGTCACCGCGGTCGAACTTGTCCGAAAGCAGTTGGGTGGCCTGCGCCGATTCCGATGTGGGGTCCTGGAATCCGCCGGCCGAGAGACTGTTTGCCACCGGGATCCCGAAGATCCCCGCAGCCACCATCACCAATGCGGCGACCACGAGGACACGTCGTGGTGCGGCGATGGCCAGATGGGCGATTCGGTGCAGCACGTGGTGTCCTTCCGCGGGGTGAGTACCACCGTTAAGTTAACAACGGTAAGTTTCCGACGTCAACGCGGGTCCCCGCTCTGAAAACGGGTGCCGGCGCCGAACGGTTCACCTGATCGAAGGACCGCGCGGCGGGCAGCGATGATTTCTGCGGCCCGCGGGCGTCTAATCGGGCATGACGAACACCATCGACGCCGAGCAGACGACCGGCATGACCGATACCGGGCTGCTCATCCTGCGTATCGCCGTCGGCGCGACCATGCTGCAGGCCGGGTTGATCAAGGCCTTCGACTTCGGCACCGCCGTCGGGTTCATGGAATCCAGCGGCTGGCGGCTACCTGGGTTCGCGGCCTTCATGGTGACCGCGGCCGAAACCCTGGGCGGTATCGGCCTACTCCTCGGCGTACTCACGCCGCTGGCCGCCTGCGCCGTGATCGGGGCGATGGTCGACGCCTGGGCCGTCAACGTGTCGGCCGACGCCTTCTGGTCGCAGCCGTTCAACGTTCCGTTCCTGGCCGCATTCGGCGCGGCGACCCTTCTTTTCACCGGCGCCGGAGCACTCTCGATCGATCACCGGGCATTCGGCCGGTCCCGTGTCTCGGCCAGGGCCGCGGTGGGGCTTGTGGCGCTCGGGGTGATCGCGGCGGTGGTGACCTGGATCGCGCTCAGCGGCACCAACCCGATCCACCTCACAAAGCCGATGGTCTGAGACCGTTTTCGCGCTTGGTGGCCGGCTCGTCGATTTCTACCCCTGGGCTGTGACCAGCGCGTTCAAACGACCCTGCGGTAGAAAGCGGCGGGCCGCGGCGCAGCCGGGCAACACCCACGCCGCACCAACGACGCCACGGCCGCCTCGAGGGCTACTGGCCAGAAACCTACCCAAAAGTAGGATTGCCACCATTTTCCGAACCGTGACTCAAAGATTCCTTAATGGTGACCCATACGCTCAGTGTCATGTGGATCGACGACACCAGTGCCGATGTCATCAAGGTTGACTTCGAAGCTCTCTACCACGGCGATGTCCTGGTCGAGGGGGAAACCTCAGAGCAGTTCGACGACTTCCAAGAGCTGCCCACCGCAGTATGAGAAAACGCGCGCCTCGCGGCGCGCGTTTTCCGTCTTGAGTTTGCCGGTGACTTTGCCCCGGCATGGCAGTCCTCGCGTCAGGCGAGGACTGCTTCTCTCTCCGGCTCGGCCTCACCCGCGCCGATCATGTTCGCCAGGCGCCCGCTGATCAGCTCTTCGGCCTCCGACACCATCCGCGAGACGAGCTCACCGCACGTGGGGATGTCGTTGATCAGGCCCATCGAGGTTCCGACCGACCAGATGCCTGCGTCGAGATCACCGATCTCATAGACCTTCACGCCGCGCTTGCCGGCCACCAGATCCTTGACGTCCTCGAACTGGCCGCCGTCCTTGAGGATCTGCACCACCTCACGCGAGACCGTGTTGCTCGCCACCCGTGCGGTATTGCCCAGGCTGCGGAAGATCAGCTCGGTGTCGAGCTCGGTGCCCGCCACGATCGCTTCCTTGACCTTCTGATGGATCGCCGATTCCGCGGTGCACATGAACCGCGAACCCATGTTGATGCCGTCGGCCCCCAGCGCCAGCGCGGCCACCAGACCACGCGCGTCGGCGAAACCACCCGAGGCGATCATCGGGATATCGATCTTGGCCGATGCGGCCGGGATCAGCACCAGGCCCGGGATGTCGTCCTCACCGGGGTGACCGGCGCACTCGAACCCGTCGATGCTGATGCCATCCACCCCCAGGCTCTGGGCCTTGACGGCGTGGCGCACCGAGGTGCACTTGTGCAACACCTTGATGCCGTTCTCGTGGAACATCGGCAGGTGCGGCGCCGGGTTGGAGCCCGCGGTCTCGACGATCTTGATGCCGGAGTCGACGATCACCTGGCGGTACTCGTCGTATGGCGGCGGGTTGATCGTCGGCAGGATCGTCAGGTTCACGCCGAACGGCTTGTCGGTGAGCTCACGACACCGCTCGATCTCCTTGGCCAGATCGGCCGGCGTCGGCTGGGTGAGCGCGGTGATGAAACCCAGCGCACCCGCATTCGCCACGGCCGCAACGAGTTCGGCGCGACCGACCCACTGCATGCCACCCTGCACGATGGGGTGCTCGACCCCAAACGTCTCGGTGAACTTCGTCTTCAATGCCATATCAGTCCTTACCTAGGGGCCATACGGATAGCGCCATCGAGGCGGATCACCTCGCCGTTGAGCATCGGGTTTTCGATGATGTGCACGGCCAGGGCGCCGTACTCATCGGGATCGCCCAGCCGTGCCGGATGCGGCACCTGCTGCCCCAGCGACTTCTGCGCCTCTTCCGGCAGCGAGCCCAGCAGCGGCGTCTTGAACAGGCCCGGCGCGATGGTGCACACGCGGATCAGCTCACGCGAGAGGTCACGCGCGATCGGCAGGGTCATGCCGACCACACCGCCCTTGGACGCCGAGTAGGCGGCCTGGCCGATCTGACCGTCGAACGCCGCCACCGAGGCGGTGTTGACGATGACGCCGCGCTCCTCGTTCTTCAGCGGCTCGGTCTTGGCGATGCGCTCAGCGGCCAGCCGGATCACGTTGAACGTGCCGATCAGGTTGACCTCGACCACCTTGCGGAACCCGTCGAGAGGGAAAGCGCCGTTCTTGCTCAGCGTCTTGATCGCGTTGCCGATACCGGCGCAGTTGACGTTGATGCGCACCGGGCCAAGCGATTCCGCGACGTCCAACGCCTCGGAAACCCCGGCCTCATCGGTGACATCGGTGCCGACGAACCTGGCCCGCTCACCGAGTTCGGCCACCACCTCTTCGCCCTTGAGGTCGATCACGACCACCTGAGCGCCGGCGTCCAGCAGGCGCTTGGTGGTGGCCAGCCCCAGGCCGGAGGCACCACCGGTGACGACGGCTACCGCGTCTTTGATCTCCATGTACCGCATTCCTTTCCAGCCGGCAGGTGCCGACCCACTGATGTGGTTGAACCAAACGGTGAACTAAACCCAGTCCCGCAGAACGGCTTCGGTGTCGGCGCCGCGGTCACGCGGCGGCGTGGGCACGGACAGGGTGCTGCGCGAGAAGCGTGGCGCCGGCATCGGCTGCAGGTTGCCCTCGTCGTCAAAGAACGTGTCGCGCTCGGCGATGTGCGGTTCGGTGAGGACCTCGGCGAACGACAGCACCGGCGTCGCACAGGCATCGGTGCCGGCGAACACCTTGGCCCAGTGGTCGCGGTCGTGCCCGGCGAACGCCTGGGTGAAGGCCTCACGCAGCTCAGGCCAGCGGGCCATGTCGTTCTGGGCGGGCAAGTCTGCATCGTCGAGCCCGAGCCCCTTGAGCAGCTCGGCGTAGAACTGCGGCTCGATCGCGCCGATGGCCATGTACTTGCCGTCCGCGGTCTCGTAGGTGTCGTAGTAGGGCGCCCCGGTGTCGAGCATGTTGGTGCCGCGCTCGTCGGACCACATGCCGTTGGCGCGGAAGCCCCACATCATCTGCATCAGCACCGACGACCCGTCGACCATGGCCGCGTCGATCACCTGGCCCTTGCCCGAGGTCTGCCGCTCGAACAGCGCCGACAGGATGCCGACGAGCAGGAACATCGACCCACCGCCGAAATCACCGGCCAGGTTCAGCGGCGGCACGGGCCGCTCGCCCTTGCGGCCGACCGCGTGCAGCAGGCCGTTGAGCGAGATGTAGTTGATGTCGTGGCCGGCCTGCAGGGCACGCGGCCCCTCCTGGCCCCAGCCCGTCATCCGGGCGTAGATCAGCCGGTCGTTGATCTTCGCGCAGTCCTCGGGTCCCAGGCCCAGCCGCTCGGTGACGCCCGGCCGGTAACCCTCGACCAGCACATCGGCCTTGCTGATCAGCTTGAGCACGAGCTCGCGGCCCTCGTCGCTCTTGAGATCCGCCGCCACCGAGCGGCGGTTGCGCAGCATCGAATCCCGGTCACCGGCGGGCACTCCCCCGCCGCGGCCCGGCCGTTCGACGCGCACCACGTCGGCACCCAGATCGCCGAGGATCATCGCCGCGTGCGGGCCCGGGCCGATACCGGCCAACTCCACAACGCGCAACCCTTGCAGTGGTCCTGCCATGCTTCATCGCCCCTTCGCGTGTTGGCCGCTGTTGACCGGTGACATAGCTTACTTGTATAACCTTCTCGATCGGTATGGCCATAACCGGCCCCACCCGAACCGGGCCAGGAGCCCGCCAGACCTAAGGTGCAGAGATGACCGTGACCCGCGCATACCCCGACGTCAAAGATGTGTCCGTGTCCGTTGAGGACGGTGTGCTTTCGGTGACGCTCAATCGACCCGACAGCCTCAATTCGCTCACCCAGGGCATGCTCGTCGCGATCGCCGACGCCATGGATCTGGCTGCCACCGACCCCGAGGTGCGCGCGGTGCGGCTCGGCGGGGCGGGCCGTGGCTTCAGCTCGGGCGCCGGCATCAGTGAGGAAGACCAGAACGCCGAGAGCCACGACGCCGAAGGCGTGCTCGACGCGGCCAACCGCGCCGTCGCCTCCATCGTGGCGCTGCCGAAACCGGTCGTGGCCGTGGTGCAGGGGCCCGCCGCCGGTGTCGGGGTATCGCTCGCGCTGGCGTGCGATGTGGTTCTCGCCTCCGAGTCGGCCTTCTTCCTGCTGGCCTTCACCAAGATCGGCTTGATGCCCGACGGCGGCGCTTCGGCCCTCGTCGCCGCGAACGTCGGCCGGATCCGGGCCATGCGCCTGGCCCTGCTGGCCGAGCGGTTGACCGCCGCCGAGGCCTACGACTGGGGTCTGATCAGTGGCGTGTACCCCGCCGACGAGTTCGACGCCGCGGTCGACAAGGTCATCGGCAAGTTGCGGTCCGGCCCGGCTGTCGCGCTGCGTGAGACCAAGCAGGCCGTCAACGCGGCCACCCTCACCGAGCTCGAAGGGGCCTTCGCCCGCGAACGCAAGGGCCAGCTGCAACTGCTGGTGTCCAACGACTTCCGCGAGGGCACCAAGGCCTTCCAGCAGAACCGCCGCCCGGAGTTCACCGACTCCTGAAAACTACTGCTGCACCGGCGCGAAGACGACGCAGGCCAGCAGGATGAACGCGGTCACTGCGATGCGCCCACAGATTGCCCGCAGGCAGCTCGACCGTCGCCGAAATTCGTTGGACTCAACCGGCCCCCGGTAGGCACCATCGAATGTTGTGAGCATGCAACACGGCATCGAGACGCCGGTCCGCGAGACCGGCGGTTGGCGTGTGCTCGCCCCCTTCCGCATCCGCGAATACCGGCTGCTCATCGCCGCGGTGACGTTGTCGATCTTCGCCGAAGGCATGTGGTCGGTGGTGATGGCGCTGCAGGTCATCGCGATCGACAACGATCCGACCTCGCTGTCCCTGGTGGCCACCTGCCTCGGTGTCGGCCTGGTGGCGTTCGTCCTCGTCGGCGGAATCGCCGCCGACCGGATCAATCAGCGCACGATCATCATCGCGGTGGAGACGGTCAATCTCGTGACGGTCTCGGTGGTCGCGCTGCTGGGTCTGCTCGACGCGCTCAAGGTCTGGCACATGGCTGTTGCCGCAGGACTTCTCGGCATCGCCGCGGCGTTCTTCTTCCCGGCCTACAGCGCGATCCTGCCGCGCATCCTGCCACCCGAGCAGCTGTTGGCAGCCAACGGCGTCGAGGGCGTGGTGCGTCCGGTGTTCCAGCGTTCGGTCGGTCCGGCGGTGGCGGGCATGGTGATCGCCGCGACCTTCCCCTCCGTCGGCGCGGTGGTGGTCGCCGTGTTGTTCGGCCTCGGCCTGATCCTGCTGGTGACCACCCGGCCTGCGACCAATTCGGTTGCCGCGCCGGAGGATGCCGAACGGCCGCATGTGTTGCGCGATCTTCGTGACGGTTTCGCGTTCATGGTGCGCACCCCGTGGCTGCTGTGGACGTTGCTGTTCGCCAGCATGTTCGTGCTCGTCGTTCTCGGGCCCATCGAGGTGCTGCTGCCGTTCATCGCCCAAGACCGGTTCGCCGACGGCGCCCGGGCCTACGGATTCATCCTGGCGTTCTTCGGATTCGGCAGCGCCCTGGGCGCGTTGACGGTGTCCTCGCGCCGGATGCCGCGTCGTTACCTGACCACGATGATGCTGATGTGGGGACTGGGCTCGGTCCCACTGGTGATCGTGGGCAGCACCTCGTCATTCCCGTTGATGGCGGCCGCGACGTTCTGCGTCGGCGTCACCGACGGTGCGGGGATGGTCATCTGGGGAACGCTGCTGCAGCGCCGGGTGCCGACGGAGATGCTGGGCCGGGTCTCAAGCCTGGACTTCTTCGTGTCGCTGGCCTTCATGCCGCTCTCGTTCGCGATTGTCGGCCCGTTGTCGAAGGTGGTCTCGATGGAGTCCATCTTCCTGGTGGCCGGGCTGTTGCCCGCGCTGCTGGCCGTGGTGGCCGTCAGCGCCGCCCGGATGCCCCGCGACGAGCTGGCGCATCCTCTGCGCTAGGCGAACACTCCGGCCACGGCTGCCGCGATCGCGGCATCAACCGCACGATGCGCGTCGGCAACCGTGAGAGCCTTTGTGCTGGTGAGGAATTGGTAGTAGAGCGGCGCGGAGACCTGCCGGATGACCGCGGCAGCATCGGCCCCGGAGGGCACCTCGCCCCGCGCTTCCGCGTCGACCACACAACCGGCCCACTCCGCGATCCGCCGGTCGTAGAACACCTGCAGCGCGTTCGCGGTGTGGTCGTTGCAAGTGGCCGCCGCGATGACGGCCTTGAACAGCCGGCCTTGACGCGGATCGTTCAGGGTGCGGCGTACCAGAGTGGCATTGGCGCGCAGATCACCGCGCAGCGAGCCGGTATCGGCCCTCGGCAGTGATCGCTCGGCCATGTCGCCCAACAGGTCGGCGACCAACGCCGGCACCGAACCCCACCGGCGGTACACCGTCGACTTTCCGACGCCCGCCCGCTCGGCCACGGCCGTCAACTCCAAGCCTTCCAACCCGGACTCGATCAGCAGGTCCTCGGTCGCGCGCAGCACCGCGTCGCGCACCGCCGCAGTGCGTCCGCCGGGTCGTTCGGTTGCCACCCGAAACATCTTAATAGGAATACCGTCCCGTTAGTGTAGCGTTCCTTATCGGGAACATAGTCTCGTTAAGGAGTGAGAATGGAATATCGCAGGGTTGGCGACTCTGACCTCATGGTCTCCGATTTGAGCTTCGGTGCAGCGACTTTCGGCGGATCAGGCGAGTTCTTCGGCGCCTGGGGTGACACCGGCGTGGACCAGGCACGGGCCATGGTGGATCTGTGCCTCGAGGCCGGCATCACCCTGTTCGACACCGCCGACGTGTATCCCGACGGCGGCTCGGAAGAGGTGCTCGGCGCGGCGCTGCGCGGGCGTCGTGACGACGTGCTGATCTCCACGAAGGCCGCGCTGCCCACCGCACCCGACGACTGGGGAACCTCACCCGCGCGACTGATGCGGGCGGTGGAATCCGCGCTGACACGTCTGAAGACCGACCGGATCGACCTGTTTCAACTGCATGCCTATGACGCGCACACCCCGATCGAGGACGTACTGCAGACCCTCGACACCCTCGTCGAGCAGGGCAAGGTGCGCTACACCGGAGTGTCGAACTTCTCCGGCTGGCAGCTGATGAAATCGCTGAATGCCGCCGAAAAGCACCACCGCCCAAGATATGTGGCACACCAGGTGTACTACTCGCTGATCGGGCGCGACTACGAATGGGAGCTCATGCCGCTCGCCGTGAGCGAAGGGGTGGGCGCACTGGTGTGGAGCCCGCTCGGCTGGGGCAGGCTCACCGGAAAGATCGGCCGCGGCCGGCCGCTCCCGGAACGCAGCCGGCTGCATGCCACCGCGGACGCCGGGCCACCGGTCGACGACGACCTGCTCTACGCGGTCATCGACGAGCTCGACGCGATCGCCGGCGAAACCGGAAGAACCGTCCCGCAAGTCGCGCTCAACTGGCTGCTGCGCAGGCCGACGGTCTCGTCGGTCATCATCGGGGCCCGTGACGAGCGACAGTTGCGGGACAACCTCGGCGCGGTGGGGTGGGCGTTGGACGCGGACCAGATCGCGCGACTGGACGCGGCGAGCACCCGGGAAGCGCCGTATCCCTACTTCCCGTACTTCCGCCAGGACGGGTTCGCCAAACTCAATCCGCCTCTCGGTGCAGCCCGGTGAGGTGCGTGTAGGCCGCGGCGTTGAGCTGGTTGTGGCCGACCTCGTCGTCGCTGAGTTCCCGTCGTACCTTCGCCGGGACTCCGGCCACCAGTGACCGCGGCGGCACCACCATGCCCTGCGGCACCACCGCACCGGCAGCCACCAGAGACCCGGCACCGATCACCGCACCGTTGAGCACCACCGCACCCATCCCGACCAGGCTGTCCTGCTCGACAGTGCAGCCGTGCAGCACCACGTTGTGGCCCACCGTCACCCCGGTCGCGATGCGGCACGGGAACCCTGGGTCGACGTGCACCGTCACGCCGTCCTGAATGTTGCTGCCTTCCCCAACCTCGATGGGCTCCACCTCGGCGCGCAGTGTGGCGCCATACCAGACGCTGGCGCCGGCGGCCAGCGAAACCTGGCCGATCACACTGGCATTGGGGGCGACCCAGGCGTCGGGATCGATCTGCGGAGTGTGACCGGCGACGGTAACGATCAGGGGCTCAGACATCCGGTCATGGTAAAGGGCCGACCGGCGACCTCACGCGCCCTGGTAGACCTTGCGGTAGCTCGACGGGGACATGCCGACCCCGCGGCGCAGATGGTGGCGCAGGTTGCCCGCCGTGCCCAGACCGGACCGGCGGGCCACCTCGTCGACGGACAGATCGCCGGATTCCAGGAGTTCGCGGGCCCGGTCGAGCCGTCGGCTGCGGATCCAGGCGCCGGGAGCCTGTCCGGTCTCCTCACGGAAGCGACGGTTGAACGTCCGGGCGCTCATGTGCGCGTGGTCGGCCAGCCGGGTCACGGTGAGGTCTTCGTCGAGGTGCGCGAGCGCCCAGTCGCGCGTGGTGGCGGTCGAGGCGTGGTCGGTGACGGCGAATCCGTGATCGATGAACTGCGCCTGTCCACCTTCGCGCCACGGCGGCACCACGCAGTAGCGAGCCACCGCGTTGGCGACCTGAGCCCCGTGGTCGGAACGAATGATGTGCAGACACAAGTCGATTCCGGCAGCCAGGCCCGCCGAGGTCAGCACGTCGCCGTCATCGACGAACAGGATGTCCTCGTCGAGGCGGACGCCGGGGTGCATCCGGCGCATGTCCGCGGCGAAGCGCCAATGCGTGGTGGCCGGCCGGCCCTCCAACAGGCCCGCCGCGGCCAGCACGAAGGCCCCGGTGCAGATCGACACCAGCCGGGCGCCGGGACGGATCCGCGACAGCGCCGCCGCCACGTCAGGGCCCAGCACACCGTCGGCCCGCGCCGGGGCGTACCTGGTACCCGGGATCACCACGGTGTCGGCCGATTCCAGCGCCTCGGGCCCGGCGGTGGGCACCATCGCGAACCCGGTCGTCGACGGCACCGGCTCAGTGGTGAGCCCACAGGTCACGACGTCGTAGAGCGGATCGCCCGCGGTGTCGGTCGCATTGGAGAACAGCAGCGGCGCGATGGTGGCGTCGAAGCCGACCACCGGCGCCAGCAGCAGGACGGCGACGCGGTGCACGACGGCCAGTGTGGCACGTTTTTGATGATTGATGTCGTTCATGCCACTGGTACGCACTCCCGTCGTCGGCAACAGTGATCGGGTGACACTCGCCGCCAACCCGACGCGCTTCCGTATCCACTGGGCCTGGGTGGTCGCCGCGGTGAGTTTCGTGGCGATCCTGGGGGCAGCCGGGTTCCGCTCGATCCCGGGCGTGATGATGAACCCGCTGCACGACGAGTTCGGCTGGTCGCACGGCACGGTCGGGCTGGCGATGTCGGTCAACATGATGTTGTACGGCCTCACCGCACCGTTCGCCGCGGCGCTCATGGACCGCTTCGGGGTCCGTCCCGTGCTGACCGTCTCGTTGTTGCTGATCGCCACCGGCTCCGCGTGCAGCATCGCGATGACGGCCAGCTGGCAGCTGGTGCTGCTGTGGGGCGTGCTGGTCGGTATCGGCACCGGGTCGATCTCGATGGGATTCGTGGCGACCATCGCGACGCGCTGGTTCGACCAACGCCGCGGGCTGGTCACCGGCGTGCTCACCGCCGCCAGCGCCACCGGGCAGCTGCTGTTCCTTCCAGTGGTTGCGGCCGTCACCACCCAGCACGGGTGGCGCTGGGCCTCGATGATCGTCGCGGCCGCCTCGCTGGCCGTCGTCCCCCTCGTCGCGCTGTTCATGCGCAACCGTCCCGCCGACCTGGGTTTGGCTCCCTACGGGGCCACTGCGCTCGCCCCCGGTGCCCCGGTGCCGGCGGGTGGCTTCAGCGCGGCATTCGACGGTCTGCGCATCGGTGCCCGCACCCGGGTGTTCTGGCTGCTCGCCGGCAGCTTTGCGATCTGCGGGATGACCACCAACGGTCTGATCGCCACGCATTTCATCCCGGCCGCCAACGACCATGGCATGCCCACCACCGTCGCTGCGGGTCTGCTCGCCACCATCGGGATCCTCGACGTCGTCGGCACGGTGTTCTCCGGATGGCTGACCGACCGCGTGGACCCTCGACTACTGCTGCTCATCTATTACGTGGGCCGCGGCTTGTCGCTGCTGCTGTTGCCGTCTCTGCTTTCCCGACGCGCCGAACCGAGCACCTGGGTGTTCGTGATCTTCTACGGCCTGGACTGGGTGGCCACCGTGCCGCCGACCATCGTGCTGTGCCGGGAGTACTTCGGAGACCGCTCGCCGGTGGTGTTCGGCTGGGTGTTCGCCTCCCACCAGGTGGGCGCCGCGATCGCCGCGGCGGGCGCGGGCTGGTTACGCGATCTGAACGGCAACTACGACCTGGCCTTCCAACTGGCCGCCGGGCTGTGCATGGTCGCTGCCGCACTCTGCCTCAGCATTAGAAAAGCCCAGGTCACACGGCCAGAATCGATCCAAGCGGACTCTTCGGCTTTGCCGTAACCGCTTCGTAGCCCTTACCATCCGATGCGGCGCCGCGGGGAACGCCGAGTCGGTGGTGCTCGCGGTCGCTAGCCATGGGTCGCGCGGAGAACCGCGTAACGCGTCACCGGCAGCCGACGAATAATGGCTAGGCATGAGCGGGAGGAAAACCCACCGATGAAGACTCGCACCACGAAACTGGGCTTCGCTGCAGCCGTCGCCGCACTCACGGCGTCGCTGCCGTTGGCGGTCACCGCCCATGCAGACCCGGCGCCGACGACGACCGCGGCCCCGGTGGTGGAGATCCCAGACCCGCACGGCTCGGGCTGCGACAAGTTCAAGGCGGCGAACCCGGAGTGGAAGAGCCTCGCCGATCTGCCGGCTGGCAAGGTGCTGGCCAGCATCCCGGACATCAGCACGTTCAACGCCGCGATCTCCGGTGGGCTGAACCCGGAGGTCAACATCGTGCCGGTGCTCGACAACGGCCCGTACGTGATCTTCGCGCCGACCAATGACGCCTTCGCCGCCATGGAGCCGGGCAAGCTCGACGCGCTCAAGGCCGATGCGGCCGCACTGACCAGCCTGGACTACTACCACGCCTTCCTCGGCCTGCTCGGCCCCGATGACGTGAAGGGCCAGCGGCCGACCCAGCAGGGCGCCGAGGTCAAGGTGACCGGCAAGGGCGGCGACATCAAGGTCAACGACGTCGCCAAGCTCGTCTGCGGCCCGATCCAGGCCCAGAATGCCCGGATCTACCTGATCGACACCGTGCTGGATCCGAACACCCCGCCGGACGCCCTGGTGCCGACGGTCTCGGGCACCAGCACCACGACGACCACCAGCAAGGCCCCCGAGCCCACCCCGGCCGCCGACGCGCCGATCGGCTGATCTTTTCCGCAGACATGAAAACCGCCCCTTTCACGTGAAAGGGGCGGTTTTCATGTCTTGCCGGCGTGACTACACGCCCAGCTCCCGGCCGATGATCTCCTTCATGATCTCGGTGGTGCCACCGAAGATCGTCTGGATCCGCCCGTCGACGTAGGCCCGCGCGACGCGGTACTCCATCATGTAGCCGTAGCCCCCATGCAGCTGCACACACTGGTCGACGACCTTCTTGGCCACCTCGGTGGCCCACCACTTGGCCTTGGCCGCCTCGACCGCGGTCAGCTCACCGTCGACGACGCCCTGCAGGCAGCGGTCGAGGTAGTTCTCGGTGACCTCCAGCTCGGTCTCCATCTCGGCGAGCAGGAACCGGTTGTGCTGGAAGTTGCCGATCGACTGGCCGAAGGCCTTGCGGTCCTTGGCATATTGCAGCGTCTCCTGGAAGACCGCGCGGGCACCGTAGATCGCCGAGATGGCGATCCCGAGCCGCTCCGAGGGCAGGTTGGTCATCAGGTGGTAGAAACCGCGACCCTCCTTGCCGAGCAGGTTGGCATTCGGCACGCGCACGTTCTCGAAGTGCAGCTCGGAGGTGTCCTGGCTGTGCAGGCCCATCTTGTCGAGCTTGCGGCCGCGCGTGAAGCCCTCCATGCCCCGCTCCACCACGAACAGCGTGAAGCCCTTGTGGCCGGCCTCGGGGTCGGTGCGGGCCACCACGACACACAGATCGCAGTTGATGCCCGACGAGATGAAGGTCTTGGAGCCGTTGATGATCCAGTCGTCACCGTCGCGCACCGCCGAGGTGCGGATGCCGGCCAGGTCGCTGCCCGCGCCCGGCTCGGTCATCGCGATCGCGATGATCAGTTCACCGTTGGTGATGCCGGGCATCCAGCGCTTCTTCTGCTCGTCGTTGGCCAGCTCCTTGAAGTACGGGCCGACGACGTCGTTGTGCAGGCTCAGCGCCGGGCCGTGTACGCCGGCCTTGGCGATCTCCTCGTCGATGATGGCGTTGAAGCGGAAGTCATCCGAGCCGCCGCCACCGAACTCCTCGGGCATGTTGAAACCGATGAGCCCGTATTTTCCTGCGGCCGTGTACGCCGACCGGTCGACGATGCGCTCGGTCTCCCACTTCTCGGCGTTCGGCACGAGCTCGCGCTCGATGTACTCCTTGACCGTCTCGCGGAACGCCTCGTGTTCGGCGGTGTAGATCTGTCGCTTCATGACTTACTTTGCCTTCCAAACGGGCTCGCGCTTCTGGGCGAAGGCCAGCGGCCCTTCCTTGGCGTCCTCGGTCTGCAGCAGGGTGCTGAACTCGCGGTTGGTGCGCTTCCAGCCGTCCTTGTCGCCGGTGACGACGCCCTCGTCGACGCCGTAGGCGACGCGCTTGCTGGCCTGCACGGCCAGCGGGGCGTTGCCCGTGATCCGCTCGGCCAGCTTGAGCGCCGCGTCCACGACCGTGCCGTCGGGCACCACCTGGTTGATCAGGCCCCACTTGAGTGCGTCGGCCGCCGACATCGGTTCACCGGTGAACAGCAGCTCGTTCGCCACCTTGCGCGGCAACTGTTCGGCGATGCGGAACACGCCACCGGCACCGGCGATCAGGCCCCGCTTCACCTCGGGCAGACCGAACTTGGCGTTCTCCTCGGCGACGATCAGGTCACTGGCCAGGGCCAGCTCGGTGCCCCCGCCCAACGCGGTGCCGTTGACCGCGGCGATCGTCGGCTTGTCGATGAAATGGCTGACGTAGCCGGCGAATCCGTATTCCGGGTGCTCGGGGTGGAAGAGGTTCTCGCCCCGCGAGATCGCCTTCAGGTCGGCACCGGCGCAGAACGACTTGTCGCCCGATCCGGTGATGACCACGGCCCGGATCTCCGGGTCATTCTGGGCCTGCTCCAATGCGTCACCGACGGCGAGGCTCACCGATCCGTTGATGGCGTTGCGCGCCTCGGGCCGGTTGATCGTGATGAGCAGGACGTTGCCGCGCTTCTCTACGAGAGCGCCGGGCTGGGTGTCGGTTTCGGTCACAGGAGCTCCAGAATGGTCGCGTTGGCCTGGCCGCCACCCTCGCACATGGTCTGCAGGCCGTACTGAATGTTGTTGTCGCGCATGTGGTACAGCAGCGTGGTCAGGATGCGGGCACCGGAACCGCCCAGCGGGTGGCCGAGCGCGATCGCACCGCCGTTGGGGTTCAGCCGCTCCTCGTCGGCGCCGATGTCCTTGAGCCAGGCCATCGGAACCGGGGCGAAGGCCTCGTTGACCTCGAAGGCACCGATCTGGTCGACGCTCAGGCCCGACTTGGCCAGCGCCTTCTGGGTGGCCGGGATCGGCGCGGTCAGCATGATGACCGGGTCGGCGCCGGCGAGCACCGCGGTGTGCACCTTGGCAAGCGGCTTGAGCCCCAGGTCTTTGGCCTTCTCCGCCGACATGATCAGCAGCGCGGCCGACCCGTCGGAGATCTGGCTGGAGTTACCGGCGTGGATCACGCCGTCCTCCTTGAAGGCGGGCTTGATGGCGGCCATGGACTCGACCGTGCCGCCACGGCGGATGCCACCGTCTTCCAGGACTGTGCTGTCGTTGCCGTCCGCATCCTTAACTCTGATCCCGACGATCTGGTCCTTGAACGCACCCGAATCCTGTGCGGCAGCGGCCTTCTCGTGCGACCGCAGGGAGAATTCGTCGAGCTGGGTCCGGGACAGGCCCCACTGCTCGGCGATCATCTCGGCGCCGACGCCCTGGTTCGGGGTCTTGTGGTCGTAACGCTCCCGGAAGGCCTCGGGGTACGGGTGGCCACCGTTGGCCAGCGACGAGCCCATCGGGGTGCGCGACATCGACTCGACGCCACCGGCGACCACGACGTCGTAGTGGCCGGCGACCACACCGGCGACGGCGAAGTGCAGCGACTGCTGGCTGGAACCGCACTGGCGGTCGACGGTCACACCGGGCACGGTCTCGGGCCAGCCGGCGGTCAGCACGGCGGTGCGGGCGATGTCGAGTGCCTGCTCGCCGGCCTGCATGACGCAGCCCCAGATGACGTCGTCGACGAGGGCGGGGTCGATCCCGGCGCGCTGCACCAGACCGTTGAGCACCTGGGCCGACAGGTCTGTCGGGTGCACACCCGAGAGGGCGCCGTTGCGCTTCCCGACGGGCGAGCGGACAGCCTCGACGATGACGGCTTCAGCCATGACTTCTCCTTTGAAGGGTGGGTGGCGCTACCCCAGTTGGACCCGATGGGGCGCTCGAGGTGAAAATAACCCAGTAGGTTTACTAGGTCAACCTACTGGTTGGTAGACGCCGATGTTCCGTTCCGGCGATGTTCAGATGGTTTACTGAGTTGTACAGCTGGCCATCCGGCCGGCATCGACCTTGTCCTCCTGGGAGTGTGTCTGGTGGCTCGAACCACACCACTGGCGCCGATGATCGGCCCTGACGCGATCGCACCGCAGGCGCCGGTCCGTTCCCCGAAGACCGCCGAGCTCGTCGCCGGCACGCTGCGGCGCATGGTCGTCGACGGCCAGCTCAAAGAGGGCGACTTCCTGCCCAACGAAGCCGAGCTCATGGAGCATTTCGGGGTCAGCAGGCCCACGCTGCGCGAGGCCGTGCGCGTGCTGGAATCCGAGCGCCTGGTCGAGGTGCGGCGTGGTTCGCGCACCGGCGCCCGGGTCCGGGTGCCGGGCCCCGAGATCGTCGCCCGCCCCGCCGGGCTGCTGCTGGAGCTTTCCGGTGCCGATATCGCCGACCTTCTGGTCGGCCGTGCCGCGATCGAGCCCATGGCCGCCCGCCTGCTGGCCGAGAAGGGCGACGAGGCGGCGTTCGCCGAACTGGAGCGCATGCTCGACGAGCACATCCCGAACGACCACCAGTCGGACCGGCTGGCCGAGACCACCGGTGACTTCCACCGCCGGGTGGTCGAACTGTCGGGCAACGCCACGCTGGGCATCATCGCCGGCATGCTGCACGAGATCACCGTGCGCCACCACGCGTTCCTGTTCAAGGAGCGCCGGCCGGTTTCCAAGACCGACTTCGACAAGCTGATGCGGTCCTACCGCAAGCTGATTCAGCTCGTCCGCTCCGGCGACGGTGATGCCGCCGAGGCGCACTGGCGCAAGCATCTCGACACCGCGCGGATCCTGATGCTGCAGGACATCGAGAGCGTCAAGGTCCGCGACGTCATGCGCTAGTCCGGCCATACCGCCAACCGCGCCTCGGTATCCCGCCAACCATCCGCCGTCTTCCACCGCATCGGCAGCAGCCGGTAGCGCCAGCTGCCGGCCGGGCCGCGCGGCCCCACATGGTCGACCGTGATCGAGATCAGGTCCGCATCAAGCTTTTTGGCGTGCGTCTCCAAATACACGCCGGCTTCGTCGTCGCGCTCGGACATCAGCTCCCCGAACAGCAACCGTGGGCCCGGAGCGCGATGAAGCAGCACACACTGCGCCCGCTCCGGGCAATGACCGGCCCGGACAGTGGCGTGACACTGCGTGTCGACACTGCCCAGGTCGCTCATCAACCGCCCGGCTTCATCGACCCATACCGCGATCGGTTCAGGTGGTGGCGTCATCTCGCTGGACATGGACCGGCAGCTCATCGTCCCAGGGTTGGCGCGTCACCATGTCGGCCACGTTGACGTAGCCCCGCTCGAATTCCCCGGTGGCCGCGTCGACGAGCCGGTACTGCTGGGTCTGACGCTGGATCGGCTGCGCGTCGAGCATGACGATCCGCACCTCCCCCGGCTCGAACTGGCACCGCTTCTGCAGAGCGGCCACGAGCTGCTCGTTGCTCATGTGCCCGTCGCCGAAGTTCCAGCCGATGGCCGTGGAGACGATGCGCTCGCCGTCGGTCAGCACGTAGTCGTCCTCGTTCTGGCCGGCCATCGCCCGGTGTGCCAGTGTGAACAGGGCCCGGCCGTGAGAGTTGAAGCCGCGGAAGGCATATCCCATGTACAGGTACATCTGGGCGACCTCCGGGCTGCCGTAGTACCGCTCCATCTGGGCGGCCGGCATGCTGGCGATCGCGACGATGTTCTTCTCGATCTTCTCCGCGGCCGACGGCTTGACGCACCACAGCGAGGTGTCCCAGTTGCCGGCGTAGTAACGCATGCCGGGCAGGAAGGAGATCTTGCGCGGGAACAGGTTTCCCAGCACCACGGTGCCGGCGACCACCGCGAACAGCACGATCGGCCACGGGCTGCCCAGATCCTCCAGGCCCACATCGGCGTGCCCGACGAACAGCGCCAGCACCGAGAACATCATGAAGACGTTCCACTCCAGCGGCACGCCCATCGGGATCGAGCTCAGGATGCCGAAGTGGAATACCAGCATGACGAACGCCGCGATCGCCGTCGGCCAGCCCCCGTGGGAGAAGAACAGCACCAGCGGAACCAGACCCTCGATGGCCGTGGAGAAATGTGCCACGAAACGTGACGGCCGGCCCGGCCGGAGATCATCCGGGAAGTGCTCGAAGAACTTGCGTTTGATGAACCGCGGCCGGAACACCGGGTTGTTGCTCATCATCGTCGAGATGACGAACGGGAAGTGCTTGGTGAGCTTGGAGGCGGCCGCGCCGATCCAGATCGTCAGGCAGATCAGCTTGGCCGCGATGACGATGTCGGCGCCGCTGAACAGGAAGCAGACCGCGAGCGATCCGTACACCTCGCCGCGGGCGGCCAGGAAGATCACCTTGTCGCGCAGACCGGCCACGGCGAGCAGGCCGACGATCGCAGCGGTCTGCCACACCGGGAGCACCCCGATCTGGCTGCCGAGCTCCGGGATGGGCCCGGTGCCTTGCGAGGCCAGTGCCACCACCAGCATCACCAGCAGCGCTCCGTACAGCACGACGTCGACGACGCCGCGGCTGTCCCCCTTGGTCAGCGGCACCCGGTTCGGCCAGGGTGGCAGCCGAATCGTCTTGGGCCGCAACCAGTACAGGATCGAGCCCATGGGCGGGAAGAACCGGTTGTTGAGCGGGCCGAAGCCGCAGCCGAGGCCGACGACCTCGAACAGCATCGTGTAGAACACGACCTTCTGGTAGACGATCGGCTCGGCGTACCAGGACGCGACGTTGGTGAATCCGTCGACACCGTCGGTGGTCAGCGCGATCAACCAGGCGCCGAGGATGTACGCCGCGATCTTGACGACGTAGAACAGGTGCAGCGCCACCGGAGTACCGAAACCGACTTCGGCCCAGTGCCGCGCCATCGGCCGGATCTTCTCGGCGCGAGTGCCCTTGCTCCACTCCTCGAAGTCGATCTGGGGAGATTCCTGTTTGAGAAAACCCATGCCGGTCAGATTAGAACGTGTTCTAGTCGGACCTCACGCGAACAGACGCAAACTCGCACAAATCGACCCGGATATGTGCGAGTTTGCGTCTGCTCGGCGGGGAAAATCTAGGACTTGACCGGCGGGCGGTAGAAGATCGCCAGCTGGCCGATTCCCCCGGCCAGGCCCAGCACCACCGCGATCGCCAGCCCGTACCAGCCGTGCAGCAGGTCGTAGAAGCCGCAATTGGAGAACAACAGGTGATCCAGGCTGTAGCGGCCGGCGCCGGTCCCGGCAATCGCCACCGCGGCCACCGCCAGGATCAGGTTGTACTCCCAGCCCTCCTTGACGATGAAGAAGCCGTTGGCCCGGTGCACGGTCCAGGCCGCCACCAGCATCAGCGCCACGAACCCGGCGGCCGGCACCGGCGTCAGCAGGCCCAGGGCCAGGCCGAGACCGGCGGCGATCTCGGTGCTGGCCGCGACCCGGGCATGGAACAGGCCCGGCTTCATGCCGATGCTGTCGAACCATCCCGCGGTGCCGGGGATCCGCCCGCCGCCGAAGAACTTGTTGTAACCGTGGGCGGCCATGGTCAGGCCGAGCACCACGCGCAGGAGCAGGATCGCAGCGTCGTAAGCAGAGGAAGCCATGTAACAGAATGTAGGACATCTGTTAAGCCGCCGCCCAGCCCCCATCCACACTGAGGATCACCCCGTGGATGTTGCCGGCGTCGTCACCGGCCAGGAATGCGACCGCCGCGGCGACCTCTTCCGGGGTGCTCATCCGTCTGGACGGGATACGGGCCAGAACCGGTCCGATTTCGTCGGCCACGTCGGCCGCCCGTTCCGTCGCGATCGGCCCGGGAGCCACCGCGTTCACCCGCACCCCGTGCGGACCGTACTCGACCGCCCACGACTTGGTCAGTGAATGCGCGGCCGCCTTGGTCGACGAGTACAGCGCCGAGCGGTCTCCGCCGATCAGCCCGGTGATCGACCCGACGTTGACCACCGCGCCATGGCCACGCTCGGCCATCGCGGGCGCCAGCGCACCGGTCAGCAGGAAGGGCGCGATCACGTTGGTCTGATACGACTCCAGCAGCGCCTGCTCGGAGACCTCACCGGTGGGTTCAGGCATTCCCCACACCCCGGCGTTGTTGACCAGGATGTCGATCTGCCCGCCGGCGGCTTCAACAGCCTGCTGCGCGAGCCGGTGCACCTCGGCACCGCCGGCACCGAGATCGGCGCCGACGAACTCGGCCCGCCCTCCGGCAGCGCGGATCTCGGCGACGACGGTATCGCCGCGTTCCTTGTTTCGGCCGCTGACGACGACGAGGGCGCCCTCGTCCGCCAGGGCCTTGGCGATGGCGACGCCGAGGCCGCCGGTAGATCCTGTGACAAGTGCTGTGCGGCCGTGCAGGCGCGTAGTGTTTGGACTCATGAGTCCAGGTATAGGCCGATAAAAATGGACCTGCAAGTCCAGAAACTGACGGCGAAGGGCGAGGCCACCAGGCGCCGCATCATCGAGGGCGCCGCGGCGGTGATCCGTACCAACGGCGTGGCCGCCACCACGCTCGACGACATCCGCGCCCACACCCAGACCTCCAAGAGTCAGCTCTTCCACTACTTCCCCGACGGCAAGGACCAGCTGCTGCTCGCGGTCGCCGAGCGCGAGGCGCAGATGGTGCTGGAGGATCAACAGCCATATCTGGGTGAGCTGACCTCGTGGGCCGCCTGGCAACGCTGGCGTGACGCGGTGGTCGAGCGCTACCGCAGGCAGGGCCAGAGCTGCCCGTTGAGCCTGTTGATGTCGGAGATCGGACGCACCACCCCCGGCGCCCAGGCGGTCACCAAAGCCCTGCTGCGCCAGTGGCACGACGAGATCGCCGCCGGGATCCGGCACATGCAGTCGCAGGGCAAGATCGCCACCGATCTGGACGCCGACCGGGTCGGTGCTGCACTGCTGGCCGGAATCCAGGGCGGCGTCAGCGTGATGCTGGCATCGGGCGACCTGAGCTATCTCGAGTCCGCGCTGGACGTCGGAATCGCGATGCTGCGCCGCGGTTAGCCGCCGAGCTCGGCCTCCAGGCGGGCCACATACGCGTCGATGTCGCCGACCGCCGACTGCGCGGCGTGCACACTGACGGCCACGGTCTCGCCGATGCCGTGCACGCCGTGGGTCAGGCCCATCATGAGCGAGAGCGACGGGTATCCGGCGGTCACCACCACCCCGGCAGTTCCGAACCGCAGGTCGGCGGCTCCTCGGTTGACGCTGGACACCACCGTGTTGCCGGTTACCGTCGGGGCGCGCACTGTCGGATCGAATTGCGCCACCCCCCAACGCAACAACGGTGCGGGGGTCGCCGCGAACGCCCGGCCGCCCGCGACCATCCCCGGATGCGCCGCCCGCCGGCGTCGGTCGGCGAAGTCGGCCGCGATGCGCGAGATGCGTTCGTCGCCGGCCAATTCGGGATACAGGCCGATGCCGACGTTGCCGAAATGGTTGTGGGCGAGCCGCTCCCCCGCCTTGGCCATCGGCACCTCGGCGCCGAGTTCGGCGGTATCGTCGCCGAACTCACGCAGGTGCGCGCCCAACGCCGAGGAGACGGCTGCCAGCACCCCGATGGTCACGGTCGGGCCGGGTATCTGGCAGCGACGCCGGATGATCGTGCGGATCCAGCGTCGTCCCGCCGGTTCGGTGTTGCTGTGCATCACCGGGCGCGACGGCGCCTGGGCCGGCACCGCGCCGGATTCGGTGTCGCGCATCAGATCGCGGTGAGTACGGGCAGCCTGCACCGCACGCCATGGCAACCGGGCCGGCGCAAACCGCTGCGACGGCACCGGGACGATCTCACCGGGCCGGCCGAACAGCCAGGCGGCCAGCGCCGAGGCCCGGGTGCCGTCGGCAAGGGCATGCGAGACCTGGAGCACCGCGACGGTACCGGGACCGGTTTCGGCACCGGGAACCCCGCGGACCCGGGCGAACACGTGCAGACGCCACGGAGCGACGGTGGCGTCGAGCTGGTGATCGGCCAGCCCGGCAACGGCGTCCAGACACTCGTTCCAGTCGAGTTCGCCGTCGTATCTGGCGAACTGGTCGTCACCCACCGGCCGCGGCGCCCAGGCCGGATAGGTCAGCCGGCAGTCGTCGCGAACCCGCACGCCCAGATCCGGGCAGCGTTGCGCGCGGCCGCGGACCTCGGCTGTCGCGGCATCCAGGTCGGCGGCCACACCGTCGAATCCGTAGAGCAGGAACTGATCGTTGGGAAGTTTGGCCGACATCCACCAGTTCTGGGCATCGATTGCGGCCAGCCGGCGCACCGGTCAGCTCCTCCCGGGGCTACCGACGAAATCGACGATGTGCTTCGCGACCACGTCCGGCTGCTCGAGCTGCAGGAAGTGACCGGCATGCTCGACGATGTTCACCGCGCTGTCCGGCGGCAGCACCTTCTGCACCCAATGGGCGTAATCCGGTGTCGCGCAGCCGTCGTCGGTGCCGTGCAGATACAGCGTCGGCACCACCGGCGCAGACAACCAGTACTGGTGCAACTCGGCGTACTGCGGCGGCGGCTTGGTGAGCCGGATCGTGGCCCGGTAGTACCCGAGGGCAGCACGCCACCGGTCCCGGGCCCCGATGGCGGCGTCGACGTGACGTACATCCTCGGCGGCGTCGTAACCGGGTGACCACAGCTTCCACAGTCGGGGCACCACCCACGACGCGGAACGGTCTGGCAGCCAGGGCAATTGGAAGTACATCATGTACCAGCTGCGCAGCATCTGGTGCGGCAGCTTGGCCATCAGCTTGCCGGCCTCGGGCACCCGGCCCAGCGGTTGGAACGAGGCAGGCGGAGGCACGGACATGATCACGGTCTTGGCGAACGCGTTGTCCGGCATCGCGGCCAGACCCGCTGCCGCGATGGCACCCCAGTCGTGCCCGATCAGGACGTCCTCACCGGTCGGCCCGGCCGCCTGCAGGACACGCAACGCATCGTCCATCAACGCGCCGACGTGATAGCTGCCGTCGGTGGGGATCGATGACGGCACATAGCCACGGAGAAAAGGCGCCACCACTTTCCAGCCGGCCTCGGCCAACGCCGGGGCGACCTTGCGCCATCCATAGGCCGTATCGGGAAAGCCGTGCAGGCACAACGCAACCGGGCCGTCCTCGGGGCCCCACACCAGCGCCCGCAGCTGCACCGCGGGGGTGGCGACATCGATCCAGCGTGGCTCGGTCACAGCGGCACCGGCTCATACTCGGACATCAGCCACCGGTCTCCCTCTTTGACCATGGTGGCCCGTGCCACCGACGGCGTTCTCTGCGGCATCTGCCCTCCGACCTGCACGGCCTGGTTGACGTACAGCACCAACTCGGCGCTGTTGGGCTCGGCGCTCACCACCGCAATCTCCGGCACGTCGGCGACCGCGGCGATCTGCTGCGCCTGTGCCGCCGGGATGATGTCGTTGATCATCGCGGTGTAGCTGCCGAGGAAGTTGCCGGTCAACCGCTCACGGACCGCATTGAGCTGCTCCGCAACGGTTTCGGTCTCGTACGACAGCATCTGGACGGTGATGTCCCTGGCCGCCTCGACGGATTCGGCCCGGGCGGTGTCACTGGCCTCGGACGAGACGATCTGCCACCGCAACACCGCGGCCGCCACCGCCAATACCAGTGCGACGGTGGCCAGCACGGCCGGCAGGCTGACTCGCGAGCCGGTGCGGACCGGTGGTTGGGCCTCGGCCGGCTCTGCTGCTGCGGGCGGCTCCTCGGTGTCTTCGGCCGGCTCCTCGGTGTCTTCGGCCGGCTCCGTGTCCGCGACCAAGTCTTTTACCTCGGTGTCCGCGGGCGTTTCAGCCGTTACTGCCTCTTCGGGCGTGGGGTTTTCGGGGCCGGACTCCTGGGCGGTGGGCTCCTCGGAGATGCCCTCTGTCACCTCTGCGGGCGCTGTCCGCTCGGCACCCTCGACCGGATCCGCCGCCGCCTTCCGCCGCCCGGCCGGTGGCATCTTGTGCCGGCCGCTCACTGGATGAACTCCACGTTGGAAACCTTCGCCTTGCCCTCGATGTCCTGCACCGTCAACACCATCCGCCACACCTGCGGCTTCTGCTCGGGCACGCCCGCGTTGGTGGACCGGACCGTGACCGAGACGAGAACGTTGGCCTCGCCGCCCGAGTAGGACTGCAGCCCCGACGCGGTGACGGTGCCCTCGGACTTCGATTTGATCTGTTTGACCACGTCGAGGAACGACGTCGACCGCTTCTGGAAATCGTCGTAGAACCGGCCGGTGGAGCTGTCCAGCACGCGCTGGACGTCGGCCTCGGCGTGCTCCCAGTTGATGGTGGTCAGGTTCAGCGCTCCCTGCCGCGCGGTGTCCACGAACATGTCGCGTCGTTGCTGTTCGCGTTGAACCTCATAGAACTGGTAGCCCAGCCAACCGGTCAGTGCCACGAGCGCGACGACGAGCACTCCACCGACGAGCCCGGCCGTCGGCGTGGGCAGGAACCGTCGCCGCTTCGGCGGGCCCTCATCCGCTTCCCCGGCCTCGTCCTGGGCCGCTCCGGCGTCACCCGCCGGGTCGTTGTCAACCGTGGCTTCTGGAGCCTCCGGCTCTGGGGCGGACTGGCTCGACTCCTCGGTCCCGGTCGGCTCGACCGGCTCGGCGTCGGCGCTGTCGTCTGCCATACATCTGCTCCTCGGTGGCACTGCGTGTCGCGTGCGATGGGCGCGCGTGCGGTCCAACGTACGTGGCACCCGTCACACCGTCATAGGGTGGGCGCCCCGACCGCGCGCAGCGCAAAGTCCACAACCTCGGCCTGCGCGATCTCGCACTCGCCGTCGGAACACAGTCGCGACATCGAATGGCTGACCATCGCGCCGATGGCGACCGCATCCTGTTCGGGCTTGGCCAGCGGAAATGAGCCGTCGTCCAGGCCGCGACGCAGAATCGCCGCCAATGACCGCTCACGGTCGGCGTGCCACTGCTCACGGGCCGCGCGATAGCCCTTGGCCGCGCGGACCTCGTCGGAATCGAGGACCGTCATGTGCATGTTCAGCCGCGCGTCCTGCAACAGGCCGAAAATCTGGCCGAGCCAGACCCGCAGCTGATCGGCGGGAGGGCCGTCGTACCGGGCGGCGATCTGATCGAGACGGCGGGCCAGGGAGTCGCCCTCACCTCTCATCATCGCCAGGAACAACGCGTCCTTCGACTCGAAGTGCCGGTAGAACGCGCGCGTCGACAATCCGGCCCTGGCCAGCACCGCAGCCACCGGCACCGCCCCGCTGTGCGGCTCGGAGAGGCAGTCGAAGGCAGCCTCGATGATGGCGTCGCGTTCACCCGCGTCGCCCACGCCGTGACCCGCCTCGGTCTGCACGGTTGCCGATTCTAGAAATTCCGCACCGCACCGGGTCGCAGTTACGACGAAAACCCCTCTGGGTAACGTGACTTCCCGGGGGTGCCGAGAGGAGTGTCCGTGAGCAGCGGGAAAACCGAGCGAACAGAATCGCGCACCGTCACGTTCCGCGGCGTCGACGACCTGAACCTGGTCGGGGACGAGTGGAACCGGGACGCCCCGACTGCTGCCGACAGACCGACGATCGTGCTGTTGCACGGCGGTGGCCAGAACCGGTTCTCCTGGAAGAACACCGGCCAGATCCTGGCCGACCGCGGCTGGCACGTGATCGCACTGGACGCGCGTGGCCACGGCGACAGCGACCGCTCGCCCAGCGCGAACTATTCGGTGGAAGCGCTGTCCGCCGATGTGCAGCACGTGCTCTATCAGATCGGCCGCCCGGTGGTGCTGATCGGCGCCAGTATGGGCGGGCTGACCAGCATCCTGGCCTCCCACGAGGCGGGCCCGGAACTGGTCACCAAGCTGATCCTGGTCGACGTCGTGCCGCGGTTCGAGAAGAGCGGCAGTGCACGCATCCGCGAGTTCATGTTCACCAACGTGGATGGGTTCGATTCCCTGGAGCAGGCGGCCGAGGCCGTCGCCGGGTACCTGCCGCACCGCACCAAACCACGCAGCCCCGAGGGGCTGAAGAAGAACCTGCGGCTGCGCGACGGACGCTGGTACTGGCACTGGGATCCGGCCTTCCTCACCAAACCCGAGGACGATCCGTTCATGCGGGTGGAGAAGCTGGAACAGGCCGCGATGAACCTGACCATCCCGATCCTGCTGATCCGCGGCAAGCTGTCCGATGTGGTGAGCCCCGAGGGCGTTCAGGACTTCCTGCAGAAGGTGCCTGCCGCCGAGTTCGTCGAGTTGTCGGACGCGGGACACACCGCCGCCGGTGACGACAACGACGCGTTCACCGAGGTGGTCGTGGAGTTCGTCGGCCGGTGAGCGGCGAGCGCGACACCGTCGGTTTCAACTTCCTGCGCGAGCCCGAACTGCCGGCTCCTCAGGTCGGCGAAGCACAGGCCGCCGACCTCCTGGCCACCCACTACGGCCTGACCGGCGACGTGAAATCGCTGGGCAGCCAACAGGACAGGAATTTCCTGGTCGGCGGCGACCCGATCACCGGAGTACTGAAAATCGCCAACCCGGCGTTCAACGAGACCGAGCTGACGGCCCAGGAGTTGGCCGCCGACCTGATCGCCCAGGCCGAGCCAACGGTGCGGGTCGCCCAGTCGTTGCCGAATCTGCGCGGCGAGAAGCTCACCGCGGTAACAGGTTTGGATCTCGACCAGGCGCATGCCCGGCTGCTGCGGTATCTGCCCGGCGGCGCCCTGATCGAATTCGGGTACCTCTCGCCTGCCACGGTCGCCGAGCTCGGCGCACTCGCCGGGCGGGTCAGCCGGGCACTGGCCGGGTTCGACCATCCCGGCCTGGACCGCATCCTGCAATGGGACCTGCGCTACGGCGCCGACGTGGTCAGCCGACTCGCCGATCACGTCGACGACGCGGCGGCGCGGTCCCGGCTCCGGGCCGCCGCCGAACAAGCCTGGTCCCGCATCGCACCGCTGGCCGACGCGCTGCCCCGGCAAGCCGTGCACATGGACCTCACCGACGCCAACGTGGTGGTCACACGGGATGCCGGCGGTGCGGTGCATCCCGACGGGATCATCGACTTCGGCGACCTGTCCGACAGCTGGGCCGTGGGCGAACTGGCCATCACGCTGTCCTCGGTGCTGCAGCATCCCGGTGCCGATCCGGCCACTGTGCTGCCCGGTGTCAGGGCCTTCCACGCTATCCGTCCGCTGAGCCTCGCGGAGGCAGAAGCGTTGTGGCCGTTGCTGGTTCTGCGGACCGCAGTGCTGATCGTCAGCGGAGCGCACCAGAAGAGTTTCGACCCGGACAACGACTACCTGACCGAGCAGGCCGACGGCGAATGGCAGATGTTCGAGCGCGCCACCTCGGTGCCGATCGATGTGATGACCGCGCTCATCACCGCCGACCTCCGCCTGGCCGCACCACCCGCGCCGGTGCGGGTGCGCCCGATGATCACTCCGTCGCCGGCGGTGACGCTGGACCTGTCCGCGACCTCCGATGCCCTGGACGGCGCCTTCACCCCCGGCGGCTGGGTCGAACCGGACGTCGAGGACCAATTGGCCAGGGCGGCAATCGAAGCCGGTGCGGCGTTGGCGGTGACCCGGTTCGGACAACCGCGGATCTCGCTCGCCCCGGCGCTGAGCCAGGACGAGCCTGAAGTGGTCGCGACCGGAATCACCATGTGGCCGGCCGATCGGGTGGAGTTCGCCGCCCCGTTCGACGGTGAGGTGATTGACCGGACTCCGGATTCCGTGACCTTCCGTGGCGCCGAGTACGAGGTGACGCTCTCTGGAATCACCACGGCCGACAGCTTTTTGGGTATCGCCGAACCTGGCCGTCGGGTGCATGTGGCACTGCGCCCCGTCGGATCACCCCCGGCCCCAGAACTGACCACGCCCGCGTTGGCGCCGGGATGGCTGGCGTACAGCCGTGACCCGGGGCCGCTGCTCGGATTGCCGGAGTCGGAGGCGCCGGTCGCGGACGCCGATCTCATGATCCGGCGCGACCGCGCCTTCGCGCCGGTGCAGGAGCACTACTACCGTCGGCCACCGCGCATCGAGCGGGGCTGGCGGCATTTCCTGATGTCCACCAGCGGGCGCTGCTACCTCGACATGGTCAACAACGTCACGGTGCTGGGCCACGCCCATCCTCGAGTCGCGGCGGCCGCGGATCGTCAGCTGCGCAAGCTGAACACCAACTCGCGGTTCAACTATGCGTCCGTCGTCGAGTTCAGCGAACGCCTCGCCGGACTCCTGCCCGATCCGCTGGACACGGTGTTCCTGGTCAACTCCGGATCGGAGGCCAGCGATCTGGCCCTGCGGTTGGCGATCGCGGCGGCCGGCCGACCTGATGTGGTGGCCATGCGCGAGGCCTACCACGGTTGGACCTACGGCACCGACGCCGTGTCGACCTCCACCGCCGACAACCCGAATGCGCTTACCACCCGCCCGGATTGGGTGCACACCGTCGAATCTCCCAACAGTTTCCGCGGCAAGTACCGCGGTGACGAGGTCGGCCGCTACGCCGTGGACGCGGTAACCCAGATCGAGGGGTTGATCGCCGCCGGTCGCGCTCCGGCGGCGTTCATCTGCGAGACGGTGTACGGCAACGCCGGCGGCATGGCGCTGCCCGACGACTACCTCCGGCAGATCTACGCCACGGTCCGCGGGGCCGGCGGCTACGCCGTCGCCGACGAGGTGCAGGTGGGGTACGGCCGGCTCGGCGAATGGTTCTGGGGTTTCCATCAGCAGGGCGTGGTCCCCGACATCGTGTCGATGGCGAAGTCGGTGGGCAACGGATATCCACTGGGCGCCGTGGTCACCAGCCGCGAGATCGCCGACGCGTTCCGCAGCCAGGGCTATTTCTTCTCCTCCACCGGTGGCAGCCCGCTCTCGTGTGCGATCGGTATGACGGTGCTCGACGTACTGAACGACGAAGGGCTGCAAGCCAACGCGGCCCGCGTCGGCGCCCACCTGAAGACGCGGCTACAAGAACTCGCCGAACGGCATCCGATCATCGGCACCGTGCACGGGGTCGGCTTGTATCTCGGCGTCGAGATGATCCGGGACCCACAGACCCTGGAGCCCGCCACCGAGGAGACCGCACTCATCTGCGACCGGATGCTCGAGCTCGGGGTGATCATCCAGCCGACCGGCGATCACCAGAACATCCTGAAGACCAAGCCTCCGTTGTGCATCGACGTCGAGGCGGCCGATTTCTACGTCGACGCCCTGGATCGGGTGCTGACCGAGGGCTGGTGAGTGAGGCTGTCGGGCAAGACCCGAAGTTGCCGACGTGAGGTGACTCCGAGCTTGACGAACACTTTCCGCAGATGCCACTCGACGGTATGCGTGCTGATGAAGAGCTGCTCTGCGATCTTCGGGTTGGTGAGGCCCGCTGCGGCCAGCCGCGCGATCTGCGCCTCCTGAGCCGTCAGGGAATCGCCGCCGGCAACCGGCTGGTGGACCGTCCGCTCCCCCTTCGCGATCAACTCTCGCGCGGCACGATCAGCGAACGCCCGGGCACCGAACGTGTCGAACATGTCGTGGGCGATGGTGAGGTGTTCCTTGGCCGCTGACCGGCGTTTCCGACGCCGCAGCCATTCCCCGTAGCGCAGATGGGCGCGGGCCAGGTGAATCCTGACGCGGGTACGTCCCAGTCGGTCGATCGCCTCACGGTGGTGAGCCTCCGCCTCCCCGTCCTCGGCCACCAATGCCTGCGCGCTCGCCAAAGTTCCCAGGGCCCAGTCGGTATCGCACCCCGTCATGCGGTTGGCCAGACGCCGGTAGGCGTCGCGCGCGGCGTCGACGTTGCCGATGCGGGTGGCGGCCTCGATCAGTTCGACCAGATACCAGCCGTAAAGTCCGAGGTCCTCGTACTCGGCAGCCTGCTGGGCAGCGGCGAACGCCTCCTCATAGCGGCCGAGCCCGTTGCAGAGCACAGCAGTCGCATACCGGGCGAGGCCCAGGACCCGGCCTTCGCCGCAGGCCGACGCTGCCTCGGCATGCGCCTTGAGCGCATCGAGATCGTCCGGATCGCCCCTCCACGCATCCACCGCAAGGGAATGAGAGCGCAGCGGGGAATGGAAGCGAGTGGCCGACGAGGTCGAATCACTCTCCGCCAGAACAGCTTCGGCAGCATCGAGCTCCCCCGCCAAGATGTGCACGAGGGCCCGGTAACCCAGTGTCTGCGGAATCAGCGCCACCGCGTCGGCCGCCCGGACTTGCCGGACCGCCTCCGTGGAGAGCCGGTGCACCAGCGCGTCATCCCACAGTTCGTAGGCCGTGGGCTGCTGAATGATCGGTAGTGCGGGCACCATCCACCGCGACGCCGAGAACTCGGCATGAAGACGATGTGCGCCCAACGCTTCCAGGGCGACAGGCAGCGCCTCCCCCGCGTCAAGCACACCGGTGATGCGGCCCGCCATGGCCCGCAACACGGTCCCCACCGCCGTCGAGCCGGCGGGCAGCCGATCGATACCACGACGTGCGGTATCGGCAATCCGCGCCACCGCCCCGACGTCTCCCAGGCGGCCGGCATACACCGCCGCGGTAAGAGCTTCGAGATACGTCTCGCAGCTCACCTCGGCGTCAAGGTCTTCGAATTCGACTGCTGCGTCGAGCATTCGCGATGCGATGTCACGCAACGAGGCCGCGGTGGCGTCGCCGCCGCGGCGCTTGGCGAACTCCATCTGGGTGGACAGTCGCGCGGCCCGCGCCCTTTGCAGCGCGGTCATCGCTGCGAGCCCGGCCATGGCGAGCAACTCTTCGGCATCGGAAAAGGCACCAGCGTCGAGCTTGCCCCGGGCTGCCGCGAGGGCGCGGTCGCAGCGAAGCTCGGGGTCCGATGTCAGGATGGCGGCCCGTTCCAGGAATGTCGCTGCCACGGCCACCCCCATCTTGGCGTGCGCATGTCCGGCGGCCGCTTCGAGTTGTGCGGCCACCTCATCGTCGGGCCATGTCGCGGCGTTGGCGATGTGCCAGACCCGGCGGTCGGGATCGGCCTCGGCATCGGTGGCTTCGGCCAGTGCGCGGTGTATCTCGCGTCGCACGGGGGGATCGGCAGCGTGGTAGGCGGCCGACCGGGCGAGTGGGTGCAGAAACCGCACATCGGAATCGATCTCGACCACCTGGGCGGCCACCGCAGGGGCCAGCATGTCGGCGGCGATCCCCAGGTTGTCCGCGACGCGCGCCAACGTCGCGGTATCGCCGACCGGCTCGGCCGCGGCGGCCAGGAGCAACTGCCGGGTCGGTTCGGGCAACGTGCGGATCAGCTCGACATAGCCCAGCTCGATCCGCGTGATCGCCGAGTGGGTGGTGGTGCCACGGCGAAGCGCCCCGGCAAGTTCTGCGGCAGCCCGATCGTGTGGAAGCGAAACCAATGCAAGCGGATTGCCCCCGCTCTCGGCGATGATCCGATCGCTGACGCGCGGGTCGAGACGACCCACCATCACCGTGCCCAACAGATCGCGCGCGTGCTCATCCGACAATGGGCCGACCGTCAGTTCGGGCAAGCCGCTGAGCGCATCTGGCCCGGCGCCGCGGGTGGCGAAGACCAGTCCCGCCGGTTCGGTCGTCAACCCTCTCGCCACGGAGGCCAGAACCTCCAGCGAGGCGCGATCCAGCCACTGCGCGTCGTCGACGACGCAGAGCAGCGGTTGATCCCCACATGCGGCGGTCAGCAAGCCGAGAAATGCCGATTTCACGAGGTTTTCGGGTGGGGGCGCACCGGCTTTGAGCCCCAGCGCCACCCTCAGGGCCTCGCGTTCGGCATCCGGCAACCCGTCGAGGTGGCCGAGCAGCGGTCGGCACAGTTGCTGAAGGCCGGCGAAGTCGAGATCCATGTCGGATGGCACTCCGGACAGCTGTGTCGTTCGGTGGTGCTCGGCCCGCTCGAGTAGGTAGTTCAGCAGTTCGGTCTTCCCGACACCGGCCTCCCCGCGCAACACCAGCACCCGGCTGCCGCTCGGCACTCCCGCGACCAGATCCTCCACAAGCCGGCATTCGGCATCGCGACCGAGCAGGACGGGTGTTCCCGCGTCCTGAAAAGGTTTCCGCCGCATACACATATAGACCGGTCGGCAACCGAGATTGTGACAGCGGCTAGCTCTCCAGTTTCGCCGCGATATCCCGGCGGGATCGGATACCGAACTTGCTGAACACTTTTCGCAGATGCCACTCGACAGTGTGGGCACTGATGAACAGTTGCGCTCCGATCTCGGAGTTGGTCAGTCCGTCGGCGGCGAGGCGGGCGATCTGCATCTCCTGTGTGGTGAGCGACACGGCGTCGGGCACCCGCCGCCCGGCCGTCGCTCCGTTCGACGGTGCCACCCCCGCGGCGGCCAGTTCCCGACGCGCTCGCTCGGCGAACCCGGCCGCGCCCATGTCGTTCAGCAGGGTGTAGGCCCGGCCGAGGAGTTGCCGCGCCTCGCCCCGGTGTTGTTCGCGCCGCAGCCATTCGCCGTAGACCAAATAGGCTCGCGCAGTGAGCATTCGGACGTCCGTACGCTCAAGAAGCTCGATCGCAGTCCGATACAGTTGTTCGGCGACGGCACTGTCTGCCACCAGCGCGCCGACGTAGGCCGCCGTGCCGCGGGCCCAGTCGGTCTCGCTCACCGCAGCCATGTCTTCGATGCGCCGCACCGCCTCGGCGGCGTCCGCGGGCACACCCGACCTTGCTGCCGCCTCGACCAGTTCGACCATCGACCAGGTCGAGAGTCCGAGCTCCCGTGGATATGCCGATCCGCGTCGAGCGGCCGCAAGCGCCTCGTCGTACCGGCCAAGCCCGTTGTACAGCACGGCTGCCGCCCACTCGGTGGCGGTCAGGGTCTTACCCTCGCCACGCAGCAGCGGATCGGCGGTGATCAGGTCGATGGCTCGCCGCGTACGGGTCTCGTCGCCGCGCCAGGGTTCCACCACCAGCGCACCGTAGTGCGCGAAGAAGCTGCTTCCGGTGACCTCGCCCAGCGTTGTGGCCTGGGCCACCAGCGCGTCCGACGCGGCCAGGTCACCGGCATACACCCGGTTCGACAACCGCAACAGCAGCGCCGACGGCAGGACGGCAAGCGCACCGGCGTCCACCGCCAGCTCGACCAGCCTGGCCGAAAGCGCCGACCAGGAGTCGAATTCCCAAGTGTTGTGCGCCAATCGGCACGCCAAGGGAAGCCAGCCCAACCCTTCCTCTGGAGACAACCCTCCCGTTCGATAGGCCGCCAGGGCACGGTGCACCAGCGGAGCTCCCGCCGCGTAGCCCACAACCGTCATCCGGGAAACTCCCTCAAGGAGCAGATCTGAGCAAGCCGGGTCCGTGGGTCGGCGCATCGCCAGGACCGCAGCCGCCACCTGCTCCAGGCCGACTCCGTCGGACAATCGGCCGGCCGTGAGAGCGGCGTAGAAGGCGTCGCGGTAGGTCTCGGTGGCCAGCGCGGGGTCAAGTACCTGAAGCTGTTCGGCGGCGCTGAGCAGTGCGGGCAGGCCCGCGCTCGCACTGCGGAACGAGAAGAGGCTGCGCCCGCGCACGAGTTCGGCGAGAGCGCGCTCACGCTTGGTCAACGACAGCGTCCGAATACCGTCGAGCAGGTCGAGAGCGTCGCCGAACTCGCCTGCCTCGCTCTTGGCCTGAGCCGCCGCGAGTGAACGGGAGCCACGGCGACCCGGATCAGGGGTCAGTTCCGCGGCCCGGCCGAGAAATGCCGCCGCTGCGGCGGCCCCGCCGCGGGCGCGGGCCCGGGCAGCGGCCAGCTCAAGGCCGGCAGCCACGTCCTCATCGGGCCGGGCTGCGGCACTTGCCAAATGCCAGGTACGTCGATCGGGGTCGTGTTCGGGATCGGTCGCCTCTGCCAAAGCCCGGTGCACCTGCCGGCGCTGCGATGTCGTCGCCGAACGATAGGCCGCCGACCGCACCAGCGGATGCCGGAACCGGACCATGGCGCCGACGGTGAGTAGATCGGCCGCCTGCGCTTCGGCGTCGGCGGTGACGATGTCGATGTCCAATTCGACGGCCGCGCGCCGCAACAACGCCACATCCCCCACCGGATCAGCGGCGGCGAGCAGCACCAGATGCTGCGCCTCGGAGGACAACGAACGAAGACGACGCAGAAATCCCTTCTCGAGCTGGCCGGACAGCGGCTGGTCGTCGAGCCGGCCGGTCCCCATCGCCAACTGCGCGGCGCTCAGCGTGCGTGGAAGTTCAAGGAGTGCAAGCGGATTCCCGCGGGATTCGGCCAGAATGCGGTCGAGGACCCGATTCTCGATGCAACCCGGGCAGCCCCATGCCAACAGCGTCCGGGCGTCGTGATCGCCCAGTCCCTCGATCTGCAGAGCAGACAAGTCCTTCAGCGCATCGCCGTCTGCCGGCTCGCGTACCGCGAACAGCAGCACCACCCGCTCGGCCAGCAGCCGACGCCCGACGAACGACAGGGTCTGGGCAGAGATCTGGTCCAACCACTGCGCGTCGTCGATCAGACACACCACGGGTTGCTGCGAGGCCACATCCGCCAGCAGGCTCAGGACGGCGAGGCCGACGAGGAAGCGATCCGGAGGAGTGCCCGCACTGAGCCCGAACGCGGTTTCCAGCGCCGACCTTTGCGGAACAGGCAACCGGTCGAAGTGTTTTCGGAGCGGCGCACACAGTCGGTGCAGCCCGCCGAACGCCAGTTCGGCCTCCGCCTCGATTCCGGCGACCCGCACCACCCGGCACCCGGTGGCGTGGATGCTCACGTAGTCGAGTAGCGCGGTCTTTCCGATACCGGCCTCACCCCGCAGCACCAGGGCCGCGCTGTGACCGCCCGCCGCGCCGGCGATGATCTCGTCGAGGGTCGCGCATTCCCGGTGACGCCCGAGTAGGCGTCCCCGAGCGCCGTCGACCCGCTCCATGTCCTCGACGCGGGGCGTTTCGGCCGTCCAAGCCGGCCAACCTGCGGGCTCGGCACTCATGCGGCTCGTGAATCGGCGCTGTCGCCGGCGAGTAGCCGCTCCAGATCTCCCCGATCGCCGGTGCGAGCCGCCTCCAGGAACGCGGTGGCGAGACGACGATGCGCGGCGATCAAGACCGAAGCGGCGCGGTCACCGGTGTCGAGGCGGGCCTGGGCCCGGCGAACCAGTTGCCGCGCATTCGCGACACTGGTCCGCAGCAGCGCAGCGATGTAGGCGTAGGCGTATTCGAATCCCTTGCGCAGGACGTAGGCAGCCAGCTCGGCAGGCGTCAGCCTCGCCATGAGCAGGGCCAGCATCTCCTCGACCACCGCGGCCTGTTCGGTACGTGACAAGGGTTCGTCCTCGGCGGCGTCGGGCAGATAATCCAGCGGCGACGCCGTCGGCGCCTCGTGGCGGTAACGGGCCGATTGGATGACGTTGATCGCGAGGTTGGTCGTTGTGGTGGTCAGGAAGGCGGCCGGATTCTCCACGGCCGCGCGGTCGGCGCGCTGCCACCGCAGCCATGCCTCTTGGACCAGATCTTCGGCACCACAGGTCTCGCCGGTTACCCGGTAGGCGATACCCAACAACCGCGGGCGGTGGGTGAGAAAGATGTCGAGAGCCAGGTCCAGGTCATCCGGTGTCGACATGCCTCCACCCTGGACCCCGGCTGCCCTTCGTCGCGCCACGGAACTCCGTGGTCGGGTCCGTAGGTTCGGGCACCACGGACTACGCGGTCCGCCGGGTGCCGGGGCTAGCCGGAGGTGGCCAGCGCGCCCGGCAGTTCGCGGCGGGAGCCGATGCCGAGTTTCGTGTACACCTTGCGCAGGTGCCACTCCACGGTGTGCGGGCTGAGGAACAGCTCCGCGCCGATCTTCGGATTGGTCATCCCGGTGGCCGCCAACGCGGCGATCTGCGCCTCCTGCGGGGTCAGACTGGTCGTCGGCCCGGTTTCCCGGGTCCGCACGTGCTCACCGGTGGCCGTCAGTTCGCGCCGCGCCCGCTCGGCGAACGCCGTGGCCCCCATGCCGTCGAACATCTCGTGCGCGGTGCGGAGCTGCTCCCGCGCCAGCACCCGACGGCGGTTCCGGCGCAGCCATTCGCCATACAGCAGATGGGTGCGGGCCACCTCGACGACCACGCGGTCGCGGGCAAGTTCCTCGATCGCCGTGCGGTACAGCGCGTCCGCCTCGTCACCGTCGGCGAAAAGGGCCCGGCTGCGCGCGCTGACGCCCCGGGCCCAGCCGGAATCGGCGGCGCGGGTCAGTTCGACCAGACGATCCAGCGACGTCCGTGCCGTCTCGAGCTCACCGCACCGCACCGCGGCCTCGACATGCTCGACCAACGACAGCCCGGTGAAGTTGTAGCCGTCGTGTTCGACGCCGGCCCGGGCCACCGCGAGTGCCTCGTCGTACCGGGCCAGGCCGTTGTACAGCACGCCCTGGACATAGCCGGCGACCCCTAGCAGCGATACCTCGCCGTGCTGGGCAGCCCGGGCCTTGGCCTCCGCGATCGGGCCGGCAGCGGCCTCCTCCTCACCCCGCCAAGCGGCCAGCACCAGCGAGGCGTAGGCGTGCGGGGTCTGTCCGGTGGCGGCGGAGATCGCGTCGGCCTCGTCGATCATGCGGGCCGCCGTGGCGAAGTCGCCATGGTGGATGTGGACACCGCCCAGGTAGATCAGCGCCGGCGGCAGCACGCCGAGCGCGCCGATGTCGCGGGCCAGACGCACCGCACGGGTGGCGAAGGTGTCCCACGCGGGCAGATCCCAGCCGTAGTGGATGAACGATTCCAGCGCGACGGGCACCAGCAGCAGCCATCGCATCGTCGCCTCGCGGCTGCGCAGTTCCTCCTGGGCAAAGGGTTCGAAGGCCCGGCGCAACGCGGGCACACCGGTCTCGTAGCCGTCGGCCAACAGGGTGGCAACGCCGTCGAGCAGCAGGTCCGCGGCCTCGGAGTTCGACGGCGAAGCGCCGGAGGCCCGGGCAGCGACTGCCGCGGCCTTGGCACCGGCCGGGCCGTGGACCCGGCCGGCGAAGACAGTCGCGCTGATCGCCTCCAGATAGGTCTCGCGGGCCAGTGGCGACCCGGCGGCTGTGAACTGTGCCGCGGCGTCGAGCAGCAACGGCGCCGCTTCGTCGCTACGACTGCGGCCGAACAGGATTCGGGCCCGCAGACGCGCCAGCCGGGCCTGGTCCAACGGGTCGAGCGGGCACAGGCTGGCCAGGGTGGCCAGCTCGGTGGCGCGATCCGGGGCGGCGGCCGAGAAATGTGCCTCGGCGGCCGCGAGCGCCCGTCGTCCGCGCTGCCAGACATCCGGGGTCAGCTCGGTGGCACGTTCCAGCAGAACCGCTTCGGCCGCCATCCCGCCGCGCTGGCGCGCCCGGCCCGCCGCGTGGTCCAAGCCTGCCGCGACCTCTTCGTCGGGCCCGTCGGCCGCTTCCGCCGCGTGCCACGCGCAGCGGTCGGGATCGAGCACCGGGTCGGTGACGGCCGCCAAGGCGCGGTGCACCGCGCGGCGCTCATCGGGGTCGGCCTGGCCGTACACCGCTGAGCGCACCAGCGGGTGACGGAACCGCACCGACTCGCCGAATTCGATCAGCCCGGCCGCCTTGGCCGGTGCGGCGTCGGGAACGATGTCGAGCGCCTCGGCCGCGCGCAGCAGCAGTCGGGCCTCCCCCACGGGCTCGGCGGCCGCGATCAGCAGCAGCGTCCGGGTCGGCCCCGGCAGCAGGTTTATCCGGTCGGCGAAGTCCTGTTCGATGCGGCTCGACACCGATTGCCGGCTGGCCGCCGGGCCCGCCTCGACGCCATAGGCCAGCTCCGCGGCGCTGCGACCGCGGTAGAGCTCGAGCAGCGCGAGCGGATTGCCGGAGGTCTCGGCCACCAGCCGGTCCCGCACCGGCTCCTCCAGCCGGCCGTCGACCGCGGCCTCCAACAGTTCGCCGGCCGCCACGGGGTCGAGTCCACCGAGCCGCAACTCGGGCAGTTCCTTGAGCACCGCGTGGCCCTCCGGGTCGCGGACCGCGAAGACCATCGCGACGGCCTCGGCCAACAGCCGGCGTGCCACGAACTCCAGGGTCAGCACCGAAACCTGATCCAGCCACTGGGCGTCGTCGACGATGACCAGCACCGGCCGGGTCTCCGAGGCGCGGGTGAGCAGGGTCAACACCGCCAGACCGACCAGGAAGCGGTCCGGCGGGTCGCCGACGGCCAACCCGAAGGCGACCCGGAGCGCATCGCGTTGGGGCACGGGCAACGAATCCAGCGCGCCGAGGAATGGAGCGCACAGCTGGTGTAGGCCGGCATAGGCGAGCTCCATGTCCGCCTCGATCCCGCGGGCGGTGGTCACGGTCATCCCCGAGGCCTGGGCCGCGGTGTAGTCCAACAACACCGATTTCCCGATACCGGCCTCGCCCCGGATCACCGAGACCGCGGATTCACCACGGCGCAAACCGCTGAGCAGATCGGCCAATCGAGTGCACTCGCGTTGCCTGCCAACCAGGTTGGGCAACGGACTGGCACTCATGAATCGGCTCCTGGCAGAACTGGCCGGGCACCGATGTGTACCTGGCTGGCGAGAAATCTACCGGGCTTGTCACAAACCGCGACTCCGCCCGGTCGGTATTTATAACCGGCCGTCTGTACCAGGAGATTCCATGTCACCCCGCGAACATCAGCTGGCCACGTCTGTCCTCGTGGTGGGGGTCGGCGGGGCCGGTCTGCGGTCGGCCATCGAACTCGCCGAGTCAGGGGTGGCGGTGACGGTGGTGGGTAAGCACATCCCCGATGACGACCACACCGGTCTGACCCTCACCGGGATCAACGCGGCGCTGGACGCAGCCGACGGCTGGGAGCAGCACGCGGCTGACACGCTGATGTCGAGCTGCCTGCTGGCCGATCCACGCACGGTGCAGCGCGTCGCCCAGGGGGCCGCGCAAGGCATCCACGACCTGGAGCGCTTCGGCATGCGCTTCGAAAGACACGACGCCGGCCGGATCACCGGGGCCCATCCGTACCGGCGTAGGGCCGACGCCGGCGAGGTGCAGCGCGTCCTGCGCGAACACGCGGTGCGCCTCGGGATCCCGGTCCTCTCGACGTTCTACGTCACCCAGATCCTGGTGAACGACGGAGCGGTCTTCGGGGCCTACGGTTTCGATCTGGTCGACGGCGCGCGTTACCTGGTGCACGCCGACGCGGTGATCCTGGCGACGGGCGGACATACCCGGCTGTGGCGGCGGACGTCGGCCCGCCGGGACGAGAACACCGGCGACTCGTTCCGGCTCGCCGCCGAGGCGGGGGCCCGGTTGCGGGACGCCGAGCTGGTGCAGTTTCGGCCGTTCGGCTTGCTCACACCCGAGAACGCGGCGGGGACACTGATCAGCGATTCGGTGTGCGACGAGGGCGGAGTGCTGCTGAACACCGCGGGCGAGCGGTTCATGTCGCGGTACGACCCCGAGCGGATGGAACGTGCCGGTCGCGACCGGGTCGCGATGGCGTCCTACGCCGAGATCCAGGCGGGGCGCGGCACCCGGGCCGGCGGGGTCTGGCTGGACCTGTCGCACCTGGCCGCCGAGCGGGTCGTGACGCGGCTGCCGCACGTCTACCAGACCGTGCTCGACGTTCAGGGACGGGACATCACCCGGGACCCGGTCGAGGTGGCCCCGACCGCGCACTACTCATTGGGCGGGGTCGCGGTACGTCCACAAGATCACGGCACCGAGGTCGACGGGCTGTTTGTCTCCGGCGAAGCCACCACCGGGCTGCACGGAGCGGGCCCACTGGACGGGAACTCCTTGATCGCGGTGATGGTCTACGGCCGGCTGACCGGGCAGGCCGCGGCGGACTACTCGGCACGGCTCACCGCCCAGCGTCGCTCACTGGCGGCGATCCGGGCCGCCGAGGCGCAGGTCGACCGGCTGCTGACCGCCGATGGCAGTGAGAACATCCGGGGGTTGCAGCGCGCGGTGCGCAACCTGATGACCGAGCACGCCGGCGTGGTGCGCCACGAGGCGGGCCTGCTCGACGGATTGGCGGAACTGGAGAAAATCGAATCCCGGATGGCCGACGTGGGGGTACACACCGATATCAGCGGTTTCGCGGATCTGGCACACGCCTTCGATCTGAGGTCCGCGGTGCTGTCCGCGCGGGCGACGCTCGAGTGCGCGCTGGAACGACGCGAGACACGGGGCTGCCACATCCGTTCTGACTATCCGGATCTCGACCCAGCACTACAGGTGAACCTGGCGTGGTCCCCACAGGCCAGCATACGGCACGAGCCCGTCGCGCCTATCCCCACCGACCTCGCCGAGTTGATGCGATAGCGGTCAGCGGGTCGGTTCGCCCTGCTCGGCCTCGGCCAGCCGCTGATGCAGGCGCTCGCGAATGTCCTGCGGGGTGTAGGCATTTCGGCGACGCTGATCACGCGCCACCATGACTCCGCCCGCCACGACCCCGGCGACACCGGCCAGCCCGACCCACTTCCAGATGCTACGCATGCTCTGAGTGTGCCTAAGCTGCGGACGTGAAAGCGAACACGGTGGCTTTGACCAAGGCGCTTGAGGAGACCCGCACCGGTGACATCTGGCTGTTTCGCGGGGGCTCCGGGCCGGACCGGGCGATCCAGACCCTGACCAACAGCCCCGTCAACCATGTCGGCATGACAGTGGCAATCGACGACCTGCCGCCGCTGATCTGGCACGCCGAGCTCGGCGACAAGCTGCTCGACATGTGGACCGGCACCAACCATCGCGGGGTGCAGCTGAATGACGCCCGCCAGGTCGTCGAACGCTGGTCCCACAGCTATGGGCAGCGCTGCTGGTTGCGTCAGCTCACCCCGTTCGCGTCGCGTGAGCAGGAGGACGAGCTGCTCAAGGTGATCGCCCGGATGAACGGCACCGCGTTCCCCACCACGGCCCGGCTGACCGGTCGCTGGCTGCGGGGGCGGATACCTGTCGTCAGCGACTTCACCCGTGGAATTCCCTTCGTCCACAAGAAGGTTCGGGAGTCAGCCGAACGCAAGAAGGCGCAGAATCGCCAGGTCGGGTTGGAGACCGCCTACTGCGCCGAGACCGTGGCCATCACCTATGAGCAGATGGGCCTGCTGAGCACCGAGAAGCACTACAACTGGTTCGATCCCGGCTCGTTCTGGAGCGGTGACGAGTTGCCCCTGGCCGCCGGTTACGCGCTGGGCGACGAGATCTCGGTGCTCATCGACTAGGCGCGATCTTCGACCACGGAACGCTCGAACGCCAGCACCGTCGCCAACTCCCCCGACGGTGTGCGTTCCTCACGAGGCCCATCCGTCTGGACGAAGCCAACGCCCTCCAGCGCTCGGATCGAACCGTTGTTCTCGGGAGCGGTGCGCGCCCTCAGCTGGGTCAGCCCGGCATCGGCCGCCACGTCGGCGATGAGCCGCATGGCTTTCTGCGCCACGCCACGTCCTCGCGCCTCCGGGCACAGCCAGAAGCCGACCTCGGCGTGATCGGCGCGGAAGTCGAACAGGACAATACTGCCCAAGAATCGGTCGGACGACGCGTCCGCGATGGCCAGAACCGCGAGCGAGCCGTCATCCAGTCCCTGCGCGATGACGCCGTCGATCTGCTCCCGCACGATGTCCGGCGAGTAATCGGCAAGCGGTAAGTGCCCGTACCTTCGCACCCCGGCATCCTTGGTGCCCGCGGCGAAAGCCTCTGCGTCACCATGGCGTAGCTGCCGAACTCGCACATCGCCGTCGTCTTCGGGTAGCCGGTCGGCGATCGTCACTTTTCCTCCTGCTCTCGGCGATCACGGGCCGCCTCTGGCACGAATGTCGTTGCGTGCGTTTGCCCTACGGTCGCCGCGCAAACGGAACTGGCCGCAGTTTCATCGTCGATCAACACCGCTGACCCATACTATCGAGACGATGGACTTGCGAATCCCCTCGCCGACGCTCGTCGTCCTGTCCGGCCTCCCGGGCGTGGGCAAGACCACGCTCGCGCGACGGCTCAGCCGTGAGATCGATGCCGTACACGTGCGGGTGGACACCATCGAGGCTGCGTTGACCGCATCCGGGATGGTCGACAAGGCCGGTGGATGGTCGGCGGTCCCCGATGCGGGCTACCGAGTCGCCTACGCGCTCACGCTCGACCATCTCGCCGCAGGGCACAGTGTCGTCGCCGACAGCGTCAATCCGCTCGCGATCACCAGGGAGGCATGGGCGAGGTGCGCACAGCCCAGCGGAGCCGCACTCGTCAATGTCGAAGTGATCTGCAGCGATCGCGCACTCCACCGGAACCGGGTCGAAGCTCGCACATCCGACCTCGACGGACTGACAGTGCCGACCTGGCAACAGGTCGAGGACCGAACGTACGAGCCCTGGGTCACGCCGGTGCTTCGCGCCGACACCGCAGCAGGTGTCGATCAAGCAGTCCGGGTGATCACATCCGCTCTCCGGATTTGACCCCTCTGGCTCGAATCAGACCGTTCCCCGTGCGGCCCAGGCGGTTGCGGTGACGGTGAAAGGCCCGGCCCCCAGCTGTTCGCGAGCCACCGATGCCAGCCGTGCCCGGCCGTCGTCGTCGAGTCGGCGCACATGGTCGCCGGCGGGGCCGACGCCGAATGTGTACGGTTCCCACCACTCCTCGAATGTCGGGTGCACGACATCGACCGCGATCGGACGCTCTGCCACCGCGCGCAGGCCGGCCGCCTCGAAGATCTCGGTCAAGTGGCCCCGGTGGGCACCGGACAGCAGCGCTTCATCCTCGGCCTCGGGGTCGATGAGGTGGACGGCATCCCAGAACGGTGCCAGTGCGCCGGTCGGCCCGTCCCACACGCACGCCGCGACGACGCCCCCGGATCGCGTGACGCGTGCCATCTGCCCGATCCCGGCCACCGGATCCGGCATGAAGTGCACCACCAGTTGGGCGAGGGCCGCATCGAAACTATCTGCGTCATAGGGCAATTCCTCGGCCACGCCCTGACGCACGTCGACATCCGGATAGCCTGCGCGGACGGCGTCGACGAACGGCGGGGAGGGATCGATCGCCGCAACGTCGGCTCCTACCGACAGCAGGTGCGCCGTCAATGCACCCGGCCCGCACCCCACGTCGAGCACCTCGTCGCCCGCGCCCACCCCGGAGAACTCCACGAAAACCTTCGCCAGGGGCTCGGCGTACCTGCCCATGAAGCGTGTGTAGGCGTCCGGCGGGACGTCGAAGCTCACCAGGTCATGCTATGCCGCAGGCCGGGCATGGTCAGCGGATGCTTCAATCGGTTCATGACCGGCGAGAGCGCAGACGTCTGGATCACCCCCTGTTGGGGCACATGGGTTCAAGACGGGATGAGCGCCACGATGTTGGACCGCGTCACCGCGAGCCGCGCCTATCAGCATTGGCACCTGGCCGAAGAGGATGCGCACAGGGTGCCACAGGATGATGTCAGGCGGGGCGCCGTCATGCAGAGGCTCTGGAACGCAGTCGATTTCAGGGTTCGCCTGTTGCACGACATATACGAGCTCCGTCGCCTCTCCGGTGTGCTCGGATGGGAGTCCGAAAAGCCGAATCTGCTGGAGATACTGACCCGCGTCGGCTTGGTACGGCCGCTGGCGCTCCGCCAGTTGCAGCGCATCAGAAACACCGTGGAACATGCGGACCGCGGGGCGCCGTCACATGAAGAATGTTTGAACTTCATCGATATCGTCTGGTACTTCCTGCGATCAACCGACTTGTTCACCACCCGCCGGATCCTTCATCTCGATCTGGCACATCCGACCAGAGACTCCGAAACAGACCGCTTGTTCGTATCGTTCGACTTCGAAGACCAAAGCTGGCTCCCCGGAGTGCGGGGATGGCTACCGCAGACGGCGGTGAGCACGGTGGAGAATGACCACAGCCTGCGCATTCAGCTCCACAAAGCCCCGACAGTTGGTGGTGACAGCATCTACGTCAGCGGCGTGACCGTCCCCGGCTCACCCATGCTCGCCAACCTGGTCAGTCGCTACTTCCTCGTCGACCTTCCGGACTCTTCCCGAGCCGTCGAAAGTGCCGAGGAGCAGCCGGTTTCGCGTTGAACAAATGGTCCGGGTCTTTCACCGACGAGCCTTTGGCGAAATTCACCTTGACCTTGCCCTTGTACATCTCCAGCGTGCAGATCAGGCCGTCGAGTGAGAACGCAGGCACGCCGTCAGGGTTTGATGGCTTGCGCCACTTGATCTCGTCGACCCGTGCGACAGCCATTGACTCTGCGGTCAAGGCCCAGAACTTCGAGAACACCTCGCCGTAGCCGCAGAGTCAACGACGAACCCCTAGACGTTGAAGCGGAACTCCACCACATTCCGTTGCCGATCAACGTCGCAACTCACGAGCGTGGGTCCTATGCACGAAGGAGGCGCCGATTGCGGTGCACATGCGCCACGCTCGGCGGATATCGGCCGCCGCGCATGCGAGGATCTGCTCGAGCACCGCAATGCCTAGAACACCGGGAGAGACGATGGCCAGCCGTTGGTCCGGAGTAACCATCGATTGCGTCGATCCCGTTCGGCTGTCGACCTTTTGGGCGACCCTGCTCGGCATTCCAGTGTCGAGTGAACACGGAGGTGATCCGGCCTGGGCGACTGTGGGCTCACGCGCGGGACAGTTTCCCCGCCTCACCTTCCAGCGCGTAGCCGAACCGAAAGCCGGAAAGGTACGCATCCACCTGGACGTCGAGGTCGATGACATCGACGCCGGGCGTCACCAGGTCGAGGAACTGGGTGGACGCTTTTCCGGCTTCCGGCATGACTACGACGAAGGGGTGGTGCTGAACATGCTGGATCCCGAGGGGCATGAGTTCTGCCTGGTGCAGTATTTCGACAGGGCCGCCCCTAGACGTTGACGCGGAGACGTCGGTACCCGTTGACTCTGCGATCAGGGCCCAGAACTTCGAGAACACCCCGCCATAGCCGCAGAGCCATTAGCGACAGCCGTTGACTCTGCGATCGCGGCGCAAACTTCAAGAGCATCCCGCCATAGCCGCAGAGTCAACGACCCTTACACGTTGAAGCGGAACTCGACGACATCCCCGTCGGCCATCACGTAGTCCTTGCCTTCCATCCGGACCTTGCCGGCGGCCTTGGCGGCGGCCATCGAGCCTGCCTCCACCAGATCGTTGAACGAGACCACCTCGGCCTTGATGAAGCCCTTCTCGAAGTCGGTGTGGATCACGCCGGCTGCCTTGGGGGCGGTGTCGCCTTGGTGGATGGTCCAGGCGCGAGATTCCTTCGGCCCGGCGGTCAGATAGGTCTGCAGTCGCAAGGTGTGGAAGCCGGCGCGGGCCAGCGCATCCAGGCCACGCTCGGTCTGTCCGATCGACTCCAGCAGCTCTTGGGCCGACTCGTCGTCGAGCTCGATCAACTCCGATTCGATCTTGGCATCCAGGAACACCGCGTCGGCCGGGGCCACCAGCGCCCGCAACTCGGCCTGCTTGGCCTCATCGGTGAGCACCGACTCGTCGGCGTTGAACACGTACAGGAACGGCTTGGTGGTCATCAGGTTCAGCTCACGCAGGATCGACCAGTCCTTGCCCGTCGAGAAGAGCGTCTTGCCGTCGTCGAACACCGCCTGGGCCGCGATCGCCGCCTCCAGGATCGGCTTGCGCTCCTTGTTGTTGCGGGCTTCCTTCTCCAGGCGCGGCACCGCCTTTTCCAGCGTCTGCATGTCGGCCAGGATCAGCTCGGTCTCGATCACCTCGATGTCCGAGCGCGGGTCCACCCGCCCGTCGACGTGGACCACGTCGTCGTCGGCGAACACCCGCACCACCTGGCAGATGGCGTCGCACTCGCGGATGTTGGCCAGGAACTTGTTGCCGAGTCCGGCGCCTTCGGACGCGCCTTTCACGATTCCGGCGATGTCGACGAACGTCACCGGCGCAGGCACCGTCTTCTCGGAGCCGAAGATCTCGGCGAGCTTGTCGAGCCGGGGATCGGGCAACGGCACCACGCCCTCGTTGGGCTCGATGGTCGCAAACGGGTAGTTGGCCGCCAACACGTCGTTACGCGTCAGGGCATTGAACAGAGTCGACTTTCCGACGTTCGGCAAACCGACGATTCCCAGGTTCAGGCTCACAGGGACCACAGTCTAGGACGGTGTGACGGGCGCGCCAGCGCGAGCTGGCAGCACGGGGCCGGATTGAGCCGGTACGGTCTACGTGTGTCAGGACAGCGCGCACAGTCGGCAGTGCCGGCTGACCATCGCTCTGTGCACCCGCGATTCGCCGGTGTGCCGTGGTGGGGTGCCGTGCTGATCGCCGTCACGGCTACCGCGATCGGCTTTGCTTTCGACGCCGGTTCCGGCAATCGCGAGCTCAGCTCGGTCTTCGCGGTCTGTTACTCACTGGGTTGTCTGGCCGCGGTCCTGGCGGTTCAGCAAGCCGGGTTGTTCACCGCGGTGATCCAACCGCCGTTGATCCTGTTCGTCGCGGTTCCGGGCTCCTATTTCCTGTTCCACGGCGGCCAGCTCCAAGGTGTGAAAGACCTGGCCATCAACTGTGGTTATCCGCTGATCGAGCGTTTCCCACTCATGCTGTTCCTGTCGGCGGCCGTGCTGCTGATCGGCCTGGGCCGGTGGTACGTCGGCCTGACGTCGCAACGCGGCGCCGACACGTCCGATTCGACCGATGCGTCCACTGCCGCCAAAGCCGCGAAGGCCACGCCCGCCGCGGGGATTGTGGCAGCTGTCACAACAAAACTTTCCGGTCTGGTTCTCCGCAAACCTGCCACCGCGTCGTCGCGCCGGGACAAGTCCGCTGCGCGGGAACCGGGAGCAGAGCCCCCGCCGCGCCGCCGCCCATCCGAACGGCCCCCGCGGCGACGCCCCGCCGGCGCAGACGCCGCAGCGGCCGCCGGAGCCGGTACGGGTCGGTCCCGGGGCGAACGCAGACCGACCAAACGTTCCGCGCCTCCCCGGCCCCGTCCCGGCCGGGTGGCCGACGGCGATCTGGGCAGCGAACTCGACGCCGCGATGCCCGAGCGGCCGCGCCGGCCCAGGCCTCCGCGCTCGGCCGAGCCGGGAGCCGGTGAGCCACGCCGCCGGGTGCGCACCCAGCCGCGTGAACCCCGCAAGCAGCCACCGCCGGAGCGGCGGGACGGCGCGCCGCGCGAGCGGCAGCCACGTCCGCGGCGCCGGTTCGACGACTATCAGCCGTTCGAGGATTCGTTCGAGGCGCCTTCCAACGGTTCCGGGCGCTCGACCCACCATCCGGTGTCGCGCGTGCGTTACCGGGGCACTGAGGACGAGGACCACCGGGTGGAGCACCGGACGCGGCCGCGGTCAGCCGCGAGGGGTCGTCACTCCTGGGACCCCGACGACTGACGAGAACGACCGACGACGCCGCTCAGGCGCGCGGCGGGCGGATCTCCCGCGGAAGGGCGAACACCAACGTCTCGTTGGCGGTGGTCACCGGCTGGACGGTCCCGTAGCCGTACTCGGCGAGCCGCTCCAGCACACCGCGCACCAGCACCTCGGGCACCGACGCCCCGGAGGTGACGCCCACGGTGGTGACGCCCTCCAGCCAGGACGGGTCAATGTCCTCGGCGTAATCCACCAGATGCGATGCCTGCGACCCGGCGCCGAGGGCCACCTCGACCAGTCGCACCGAGTTCGACGAGTTGCGCGAGCCGACGACGATCACCAGCTCGCACTCGGGAGCCATCGCCTTGACGGCAACCTGACGGTTCTGCGTGGCGTAGCAGATGTCGTCGCTCGGCGGATCCTGCAGCGTCGGGAACTTCTCACGGAGCCGGCGCACCGTCTCCATGGTCTCGTCGACGCTCAGCGTGGTCTGCGACAGCCAGATGACCTTGTTCGGGTCACGCACGGTGACCTTGTCCACCGCGTCCGGATTGTCGACAACCTGGACGTGGTCGGGTGCCTCACCGGCGGTACCGACGACCTCTTCGTGGCCTTCGTGGCCGATCAGCAGGATGTCGAAATCGTCGCGGGCGAACCGCTTGGCCTCGTTGTGCACCTTGGTGACCAGCGGGCAGGTGGCGTCGATGACCTGAAGGCTGCGCTCGGCAGCGGTTTCATGCACGGTCGGGGCGACGCCGTGCGCCGAGAACACCACGATGGCCCCTTCGGGCACCTCGTCGGTCTCGTCGACGAACACCGCGCCGGCCTTGGCCAGCGTCTCCACCACGTGCTTGTTGTGGACGATCTCGTGGCGCACGTAGACGGGGGCGCCATGCTTCTCCAGGGCGCGTTCCACCGTCTCGACGGCGCGGTCGACCCCGGCGCAGTACCCGCGGGGTTCTGCCAGCAGGACTCGCTTGCCAAAGGCTTGCGAACCGCCGCCTGACCTCACCGAGCTGGTGGCACCCGGGATACCCATGTTGATTGTCGACGGCATGTCTCCAGGGTACGGGGCGACAACACAACGGAGCCAGCCGTGGCTGTGGCTAGTCTGTGCACATGGGAACTGCACCGTATGGGGTCCGGCTGCTGGTGGGTGCGGCGGTGACCGCCCTGGAAGAAACTCGCCGGTTGCCTCAAACCATCCTGACCTATCCCATGACCGTGGCCAGCCAGGCGGCCAACATCGTCATGCACGTCCAGCAGAACCTCGCTGAACTGGTGGTCAAGGGTGACGAGACACTTGAGCAGCTGTTTCCGCCCAAGGATGAGCAGCCGGAGTGGGCCACGTTCGACGAGGATCTCGAGTCCGACGACGCTGACGACACCCCTGACGACACCGCCGCGGCCGATGGCGAGCGGCGCACCGAGGGACGGTTCGCGTTGTACAGCACCGGCGAGCCCGAGGCGGCCGGCGCGACCAACGGCAAGGCCGATCGCTCCACCACGGGCCAGGCGCCGGAGATCGCCGGCGACCTCGGCTACGACACCCTCACCTTGGCCCAGCTGCGAGCCCGGTTGACGTCACTGCGGGTCGCCGACCTCGAAGCACTGCTGGCCTATGAAGAGGCCGGCCGCGCCCGCGCACCGTTCGTGACGTTGCTCGCCAACAGGATCACCCGCGCGACCGCGAAGTGACCGAACCGGGTCAGTCGCCGGAAAACCCCTGGCCGGTCCGCGCCGTGGCGACCCGCGTCGCCAAATGGATCGACCGGCTCGGCACCGTGTGGGTCGAAGGGCAGTTGACGGAACTCAAGGTCCGCCCGGATTCCAAGACCGTCTTCATGGTGCTGCGGGATCCGGCGGCCGACATGTCACTGACCCTGACCTGCCCGCGCGATCTGGTGCGCAACGCCCCGGTCAAGCTGTCCGAGGGCACCCAGGTGATCATCTGCGGCAAGCCCAACTTCTACACCGGCCGGGGAACATTCTCGTTGCGGGTCAACGAGATTCGCGCGGTCGGCATCGGTGAGCTACTGGCCCGGATCGAGCGGCTGCGCCGGCTGTTGGAGGCCGAGGGCTTGTTCGATCCACGCCTCAAGCGCCCGATCCCGTTCCTGCCCAACACCATCGGCCTGATCACCGGCCGCGCGTCGGCCGCCGAACGCGATGTCACCACGGTGGCCACCACCCGCTGGCCCGCGGTGCGGTTCGCGATCCGCAACACGATCGTGCAGGGGCCCAATGCGGTGCCACAGATCGTCGAGGCACTAGCGGCCCTGGACACGGACCCCGAGGTGGACGTGATCGTCCTGGCCCGCGGTGGCGGCAGCGTCGAGGACCTGCTGCCGTTCTCCGACGAGACCCTGTGCCGGGCCATCGTCGCCTGCCGCACCCCGGTGGTCAGCGCGATCGGCCACGAACCCGACACTCCGCTGTCCGACCTCGTCGCCGACCTGCGCGCGGCCACCCCGACCGACGCGGCCAAGCGGATCGTGCCGGATGCGGCCGCCGAGCAGGCACTGATCGCCGACCTGCATCGGCGCAGTGCCCGCGCGCTGCGCAACTGGGTGCACCGCGAGCAGCATCATCTGGAGCAACTGCGGAGCCGGCCGGTTCTGGCCCAGCCGCTGGCCGCGCTCGCCGCGCGTACCGACGAGATCATCCGTGCCCGGGCCACCGCCGAACGCGACATCACCCGACTGATCGACGGGCAGGCCGACACCATCGGCCATCTGTCGGCCCGGCTGACCGCGCTCGGCCCGGCGGCGACGCTGGCCCGTGGATATTCGGTGGTGCAGGCGGTCCCGGCGTCCGGGCCACCGACCGTTCTGCGTTCGGTGGCCGACGCACCGAGCGGCACTCGGCTGCGGGTGCGGGTGTCCGACGGCGTGATCTCGGCCGTCAGCGAAGGTAGCGAGTGAGGGTGTGCATGAAGCCTATTAGTGAATTGGGCTATGAAGAGGCCCGCGATGAACTGATCGCAGTCGTGCAGCAGTTGGAACAGGGCGGGCTGGATCTCGATGCTTCGCTCAACCTCTGGGAAAGGGGCGAGAAGCTGGCACAACGTTGCGAGGAGCACTTAGCGGGAGCCCGTCAGCGGGTCGAGCAGGCACTGGCCGCGCGCGAGGCTGAAGAAAGTTGATCCAGCAACCATTTTTGCCATTCTTGCTCGAAACTGGAACCTGTTTCAGTTACTCTGTCCGGCATGGGTGACGCATCTCTGACCACTGAACTCGGCCGCGTCCTGGTGACCGGCGGCTCCGGCTTCGTCGGCGCCAATCTGGTGACCGAGCTGCTCGACCGCGGATATACCGTGCGCTCCTTCGACCGTGCGCCGTCACCGCTGGGCGATCACGCCGGCCTCGAGGTCATCGAGGGCGACATCTGCAATCCGGAAACGGTGGCCGCGGCCGTCAAGGACATCGACACGATCATCCACACCGCGGCGATCATCGATCTGATGGGCGGCGCCTCGGTCACCGACGAGTACCGGCAGCGCAGCTTCGCCGTGAACGTCGAGGGCACCAAAAACCTCGTGCACGCGGGCCAGGCCGCCGGCGTCAAGCGCTTCGTCTACACCGCCTCCAACAGTGTCGTGATGGGTGGGCAGGACATCGTCAACGGCGACGAGACCATGCCGTACACCACGCGCTTCAACGACCTCTACACCGAGACCAAGGTGGTGGCCGAGAAGTTCGTGCTCGGTCAGAACGGCGAGCAGGGCATGCTTACCTGTTCCATCCGGCCCAGCGGTATCTGGGGCCGCGGCGATCAGACCATGTTCCGCAAGGTGTTCGAGAATGTGCTCGCCGGGCACGTGAAGGTGCTGGTCGGCAACAAGAACATCAAGCTGGACAACTCCTACGTGCACAACCTGATCCACGGCTTCATCCTGGCCGGCCAGCACCTGGTGCCCGGTGGCACCGCGCCCGGTCAGGCCTACTTCATCAACGACGGCGAGCCGATCAACATGTTCGAGTTCGCCCGCCCTGTGATCGCCGCGTGTGGCCGCAAGCTGCCGACGTTCTATGTGTCAGGGCGCCTGGTGCACAAGGTGATGATGGCCTGGCAATGGCTGCACTTCAAGTTCGGCCTGCCTGAGCCGTTGATCGAACCCCTTGCGGTGGAACGGCTTTACCTCAACAACTACTTCTCCGTCGCCAAGGCCAAGCGCGACCTGGGCTACGAGCCGTTGTTCACCACCGAGCAGGCGATGGCCGAGTGCATGCCGTACTACGTCGAGCTGTTCCGCCAGATGGAGTCCGGACCGGTCAAACAGGCCGTCACCGCCTGATCAGCGGTAGAGGTGCACCGGGTGGTGCGTGGACTGTTCGATGCGAGCCGAGGCCGCGTGCAGTAGCTCGGTTCCCAGCTGAATGAGCGCACGGGCCGCCGCGATCTCCTCACCGATCATGGGCGCACCGGGGTCTTTCGGATTGCGGTAGGCATCTCCGGTCGTGGACATCGTGTCGTCGCGCAACTGGGCGCGGGCCGATGCGTGGGTATGGATCTCGTCTTCGGAGAACTCGATCTCGACGAGCCACTTGTTGGTCAGGTCCTTGTCGTACATCGCGAACACCTCCACCTACAACTGTGCGCCCGGTACGGCGTCGATGCCAGGGGTGGCGTGGCGATTCGACCAGAGCGTGAGGGCGAGATGGCGCAGCATGGCCACGAACGTCAACACCCACGCGGCCAGCGCGATCCAGCTCTCGGCGTAGCCGATGTGTTCCACGATCGGCAAACGGTCGGCCTGGCCGAGATAGTGGCCACCGACGCCGTACATGCCGAGCGGGAAGACCACGCTCCACAGCGTGGGGTCGTACCGCAACGGGACGCGGTGGACCCAGTGGCGCCAGATGCCGGCGGCGATCAACGGTGGGATCAGCCAGGTACCGAAGGCCCAGAAGAACACCGACGTACCCGCGATCAGCCCGCGGGTGGCCGCAACCATCGGGGCATCCGCCATCTCCACGATCCGGGCCCCGGCGACCACGGTGATGGCGGTCGCGCCCATCGCCACCCAGTACGGCGGCGTGAGATCGCTGGGCCGCAACGGATACAGCAGCATCCGAACGGCCACGAAGATGCCCGCGGCGCCGTACAGGAAGATCCCGACCGACCATGAGAACACCGCCAGCAATGCCAATTCCGAACGGCCCACCGACATCTCGGGCTGCAACGCCGCCGCCAGCACGGCCACGGACTGACTCGCCACCACCCAGATGAACCAGGTTCCGTTGGCGCTCTGCAGCACCGGCCGGACGGCCTGGCCGACGACCGCGGTCCACGGCACCACGTAGCCCAGGACCATCCACGCCAACCAACCGATCGCCAGCAACCCCAACGCCAGCCCGTAGTGGCGGTCAGCGGCCAGCCGGGTTCCCACCACACACGTCGCCGCCACGAACGTGAACATGGCGAACCCTCGGCGCGGGTCGGTCAGGTCGGCCATGAACTCGCGGCGGTAGCCGATGGTCCGGACGACCGTCAGTACCACCAGAACCACGTAGGCGAACCCCGCCACCCACAGCAGCGCCACCGAAAGTGCATGCGCACGGTGGTAATTCATCGCGATGGACATGATGCCGGTGGCCATGACGAGCGCGAAGTAGCCCGGATGCAGGGTGCGCACCGCCTCGCGCGCGGTCGGCTCACTCATGACTCTGGTCTTACCACCGTACTGTCGGCGAACACGTAAATATCGGGCGACAGGCGGGCGAAGCTGCCACCTGGCGGGCCCGCCAGGGCCTATCGTCGGACGAAGGGCCGGGGGGTGCATGGCGTAAACATCGAGGGGCGAGGAGCCGAACATGCCGGACGGCAAACCGAACATCCTGGTGATCTGGGGCGATGACATCGGGATCAGCAACCTGAGTTGCTACAGCGACGGTCTGATGGGCTACCGCACCCCCAACATCGACCGCATCGCCGCCGAGGGCATGCGATTCACCGACTCCTACGGTGAGCAAAGTTGCACCGCCGGCCGCGCGGCGTTCATCAGTGGGCAGAGCGTGTACCGCACCGGGATGAGCAAAGTCGGGGCGCCTGGATTCGACATCGGCTGGGCCGCTGAGGATCCCACGATCGCCGAACTCCTCAAACCGCTCGGTTACGCGACCGGACAGTTCGGCAAGAACCACTTCGGCGATCTCAACAAGTACCTGCCGACCGTGCACGGATTCGACGAGTTCTACGGCAACCTCTACCACCTCAACGCCGAGGAAGAACCCGAGCAGTTCGACTACCCGCACGCCGACCAATTCCCCGTCCTGCACCAACTGGCCAAGCCACGCGGCGTGCTCGACTGCAAGGCCACCACCGAGGTGTCGACCGAACCCGACGACCCGAAGTTCGGTCCGATCGGCAAGCAGACCATCACCGACACCGGCCCGCTGGACACCAAGCGGATGGAGACCATCGACGAGGACATCGCCGACCGGACCGTCGACTACATCAAGCGGCAGCATGAGGCCGGTAACCCGTTCTTCGTCTGGTGCAACTTCACCCACATGCACCTCTACACCCACACCAAGCCGGAAAGCCTCGGACAGTCCGGGCTGTGGCAGTCGCCGTACCACGACACGATGATCGACCACGACCGCAATGTCGGCACGGTGCTCGATGTGCTCGACGAACTCGGCATCGCCGAGGACACCATCGTCATCTACTCCACCGACAACGGCCCGCATCGCAACACCTGGCCCGACGCCGGCACGACGCCGTTCCGCAGCGAAAAGGACACGAACTGGGAGGGCGCGTTCCGGGTGCCGGAAATGATCCGCTGGCCGGGAAAGATCAAGGCGGGCACCGTCTCCAACGAGATCATCCAGCACCACGACTGGCTGCCCACGCTGCTCGCCGCCGCAGGCGAACCGGACATCAGCGACAAGCTCAAGAAGGGTCACAAGATCGGCGACGTCGAGTACAAGGTGTACATCGACGGGTACAACCTTCTGCCCTACCTGACCGGCGAGGTGGAGCACAGCCCGCGCCGCGGATTCTTCTACTTCTCCGACGACGGCGACCTGGTGGCGCTGCGGTTCGAGAACTGGAAGATCGTCTTCGCCGAGCAACGCTGTCAGGGAACCATGCGGATCTGGGCGGAGCCGTTCACCCACCTGCGACTGCCCAAGCTGTTCAACCTGCGTACCGATCCGTACGAGTACGCCGACATCACCTCGAACACGTATTACGACTGGTTCATCCATCACGCCTACTTCGTGATGTACGCGATCGCCATGGCAACCCAATTCCTCGACACCTTCAAGGAATTCCCGCCGCGGCATCCACCGGCGAGCTTCACCATCGACCAGGCCGTGGAAACGCTCGAGAAGTTCCTCGCCAGAGACTGAAAGGAAATCGCAACATGCCAAACGGGAAACCGAACATCCTGGTCATCTGGGGCGACGACATCGGGATCTGGAACCTCAGCTGCTACAGCCGCGGCATGATGGGCTACCAGACACCCAATATCGACCGGATCGCCAACGAGGGAATGCTGTTCACCGACTCCTACGGTGAACAGAGCTGTACCGCGGGCCGGGCTTCGTTCATCACCGGCCAGAGTGTGTACCGGACCGGAATGAGCAAGGTGGGCATGCCCGGCGTCGATGTCGGCCTGCAGAAGGAAGATCCGACGATCGCCGAACTGCTGAAGCCCATGGGCTACGCCACCGGGCAATTCGGCAAGAACCACCTGGGCGATCTGAACAAGTATCTGCCCACCGCACACGGGTTCGACGAGTTCTTCGGCAACCTCTACCATCTCAACGCCGAGGAGGAGCCCGAGCACGAGGACTATCCCACCGAGGAGGAAGCGCCGAAGCTCCGAAAGGCGCTGCTGCCCCGCGGTGTCATCCATTCCTGGGCCACCGAGGAGGATTCCGGCGAGGTCGATCCACGTTATGGGCCGGTCGGCAAGCAGCGCATCGAGGACACCGGGCCGCTGACCAAGAAGCGGATGGAAACCATCGATGACGAAACCACTTCAGCGTGCGTGGATTTCATCAGACGGCAGCACGAGTCGGACACCCCGTTCTTCGTCTGGATGAACGCGACCCACATGCACTTCCGGACCCACACCAAGTCGGAGAGCAAGGGACAGGCCGGCCGCTGGCAGTCGGCCTATCACGACACGATGATCGACCACGACGGCCATGTCGGGACACTGCTCGACCTCGTCGACGAGCTCGGCATCGCCGAGGACACCATCGTCATCTACTCGACCGACAACGGCCCGCATGCCAACAGCTGGCCCGACGGTGCCACGACGCCGTTCCGCAGCGAGAAGAACACCAACTGGGAGGGCGCTTTCCGCATTCCCGAGATGATCCGCTGGCCCGGAAAGATCAAGGCCGGCAGCATCTCCAACGAAATCATCCAGCACCACGACTGGCTGCCGACCTTCGTCGCGGCGGCCGGAGATCCCGACATCGTCGAGAAGCTCAAGAAGGGGCACAAGGCCGGCGCCGACGGCGAGACCGACTACAAGGTGCACATCGACGGGTACAACCTGTTGCCGTATCTCACCGGCGAGGTCGACAAGTCCCCCCGGCGCGGGATGATCTACTTCTCCGACGACGGCGATGTCCTGGGCGTCCGCGCGGACAACTGGAAAGTCGTGTTCATGGAGCAGCGCTGCCAGGGCACCCTCGAGGTGTGGTTCGAACCGTTCACCAAGCTGCGCGCGCCCAAGCTGTTCAACCTGCGCACCGACCCGTTCGAACACGCCGACGTCACGTCGAACACATACTGGGACTGGGTGATCGACCGCCTGTACCTCATGTTCTACGCCGGGGCGATCGTGAACCAGTTCCTGGAGACGTTCAAGGAGTTCCCGCCGCGTCAGGAACCGGCCTCCTTCACGATCAACCACGCTGTGGAGGAGCTCGAGAAGTTCCTGGCTACGCGGGGCGGCTGAGCGTGGCTGCTCTACCATCCTGGGCCGACGGGCCCACGAAGTCGGCGATCGTCGACTTCGTGGGCCTGGCCACCACCGCGTTCGCTCCCGAAGAGCGCGTCGCGGTGTTCGACAACGACGGCACCCTGTGGTGTGAGAAGCCGGCCTACATCCAGCTGGATTTCCTGGTGCGACGGCTGGCCGAGCAGGCGGCCGCCGACCCGGCACTGGCCGCCGAACAGCCCTATCAAGCCGCGGCCGCCGGGGACCTGGCCTGGTTCGGCGATGCCGTCACCAAGCACTACAACGGCGATGACTCGGCCCTCAAAGTCCTTGCCGGAGGAATCCTTTCGGCCTACGCCGGCATGACCGTCGACGACCATGCCAAACGGATAAAGGCCTTCTTCGACGAGGCGCGGCATCCCACGCTCGGCCGCCCGTACACATCGTGTGGCTATGCCCCGATGGTCGAGCTGCTGCGGTACCTGGAGGCCAACGGCTTCACGAATTACATCGTCTCCGGTGGCGGCCGTGATTTCATGCGCCCGGTGACAGCGTCGATGTACGGCGTTCCGCCGGAGCGGGTGATCGGCAGTTCGGTGGGGTTGGATTTCGTCGACGGCCAGCTCAGGACAACTGCCACACCGGAATTCCTCAATGACGGCCCGGTCAAGGCGGTGCGCATCTGGGGGCGCGTCGGGCGTCGTCCGATCTTCGCGGCAGGTAACTCCAACGGCGACATCCAGATGCTGGAGTACACCGCGGGTGGGTCGGGCCCGTCGTTGGGTCTGCTGGTGCGCCATGACGATGCCGAACGCGAATTCGATTACACGGCAGGCGCAGAGAAGGCCCTGGACCTGGCGGCTTCCAACGGCTGGACGGTGGCCAGCATGCGTGACGATTGGACGACGGTCTTTGACTGAGTACGCACCGAGCCCATCGGCTCTGCGCCCACGGCGCAATAGTGCGAGTAGCTCTCGCCGTCACCGCAGAGTCGATGCATGACTGACACCGATCTGGTGTGGATCCCTGCTCAGACCGCGATCCTCGGCTCCGAATCGCACTACCCCGAGGAGGCACCGGCACGCGAGGTAGCCACCGACGGATTCTGGATCCAGCGTCACCAGGTGACCAACGCCGACTATGCCGAATTCGTGGACGCCACCGGCTATGTCACGGTCGCCGAACGTCCGGTCGACCCCGATGAGTTCCCCGGTGCCCCACCCGAGAACCTGGTGCCGGGGTCGATGGTCTTCCGACGCACGGTAGGCCCGGTGGACCTGCGACACATCAATCTGTGGTGGGCCTGGACACCCGGCGCCTGCTGGAACCATCCTCGCGGACCGCGTTCTTCACTGAAGGGACGCGAGCACCACCCCGTCGTCCACGTCGCCTACGAGGACGCCGCATCGTACGCGGACTGGGCCGGCCTGGCGTTGCCGACCGAGGCGGAGTGGGAAACCGCGGCCCGTGGCGGCGTCTCCGGCGCGGCCTACACCTGGGGCGACGAACCCGAGCAACCCGGACAGCACCTGGCGAACTACTGGCACGGTGAATTCCCCTACCTCCCCGAGACCGGTTACGGCACAACGAAACCTGTCGGTTCCTTCGAACCCAACGGTTACGGCCTGTTCGACATGGCCGGCAACGTGTGGGAGTGGACCACCGACTGGTACAGCGAGGACCGAGCCACCACGCCGTGTTGCGCCGCTGACACCTACGACCCGAACCAGCCACAGTTCCAGATCGGCCGCCGGGTGATCAAGGGCGGCTCGTTCCTGTGCGCCGACAGCTACTGCATGCGGTACCGCCCCGCTGCCCGGCGGCCGCAGATGGTGGATACAGGCATGAGCCACATCGGTTTTCGGTGTGTGAGACGGCCCTAATCGAATGCCGGCGCCACGAACCGGCTCAGCATCTCCTGCTCGGTGGCGTCATCGGCGCCCGGCCACACCAGCATCGACAGCACCAGGCGCACGATCCACGCCGCCGCCACCGGGTCGTCCTCGCCCAGCCCACTGAGTTCGGTGGCGAATGCGGCCGGCACCGGCGATTGGGCCAGGTCCGCCATGCCACCGCCACTGCGCAGCGAGGCGGCCAGTAGATCGAACATCGGGTCGGCCCGAATGCGGTGCAGTGCGACGGTAACCGCGGTCAGCACCCGCTGGGCGCCGGTGAGCCCGTCGACCGCCCGACGCACTTCTCCGACGATCGAGGCGGCCAGCCGGACCAGCACGGCGTCACGGATCTGGGCCTTCCCACCCGCGTGCCGGTAGATCGTGGCGCGCGAGCAGTGCACCCGTGCCGCGAGCGCATCGATGTCGATGGACTCGAATCCGTCGCGGGCGGCCATCTCCGCGGCCGCGGCATAGATGCGCTCGGCAGCCGCGGCACGTCGGTCGCCACCGACCAACCAATCCGCGCCCTTGGGAGACATGACAACCAATTTATCGCGTGATGAGACAGAACTCCGAATAATTCTCATCAGATGCGCAGGTCACCGCCCCGCACTGAGATGCCCGCGCCGCGGGCCCCCGACCTGTGGATATCAACCTGCCCCGGCATCGTTGACGGGGTCCGAACAGCCAGCCAGCCTGGGCAGATGCTTCTGGCACACGAACTATTCGAGCCGACCTGCCTGCAGGATCCCTACCCGCTGTATGACCGGTTGCGGGCCGACGCACCGGTGGCGCAGGTGGGTGACTCCCCGTTCTTCGCGGTGACGTCATTCGACGCCGTCATCGAGGCGACCGCGCGTTCGCAGGAGTTCTCGTCGAACCTCACCGCCACCATGTGGTCCCAGCCCGACGGCACCGTCACCGCGTTCGGCATGGGCGAGCCGGGCAACCCGATCCACGTACTGGCGACCGCCGACGAACCGGCCCACGCCGCCCACCGCAAGATGGTGCTGCCGCGGATGGCCGTCAAGCGGATCGCCGAGCTGGAACCCTTCATCGCCGCCACCACCGCTGACCTGCTGGTAGGAGCCCGCGGCGAGTTCGAGTGGATGTCGACGCTGGCCGACCGCCTGCCCATGCTGGTGGTCGCGCAACTGCTGGGGCTGCCGGCCACGGATGTGGACCGACTGGTCTCGTGGGCCTACGCCAGCACCCAGCTGCTGGACGGGCTGGTCGACACCGAACAACTGACCGCGTCGGGAATCGCAGCGGTGGAGCTCGGCGGGTACCTGACCGAACGGTTCGGTGAAGCTTCGGCAAACCCCGGGGAAAACCTGTTGGGAGACCTCGCCACCTACAGCGCGGCCGAGCGGGTGGCCCCGGACGTGGCGGTGTTCATGCTGATCCAGCTGGTCGGCGCGGGAGGCGAATCGACGGCGTCGTTGATCGGCAGCGCCGTCTGGATACTGAGCCACCGGCCCGAGCTGGCCGAACGGCTCCGCCACGAACCCGCGCTGGTCGTGCCGTTTCTCGAGGAGGTGCTCCGGTTCGAATCTCCGTTCCGGGGGCACTACCGCCACGTCCTGGCCGATACCGAACTGGCAGGCGTCGCATTGCCCGCAGACAGCCACCTACTGCTGTTGTGGGGAGCGGCCAACCGGGACGGCACGGTGTTCGAGGCGCCGAACGAATTTCGGCTGGATCGGCCGAACGTCAAGAACCACCTGGCATTTGGCAAGGGCGGGCACTTCTGCCTCGGAGCCGCACTGGCCCGCCTCGAGGCACGCATCGTGATCTCGTCACTCTTGTCGGCCGGCGGCACCATCTGCCCGGCAGGCGATGCCGAATGGCAGCCCAGCCTGCTGGTGCGCCGGTTGAAGCAGCTTCCGCTGAGCGTGCGCTGAACTGTCGACGAACTCGGGCGGCCTACGCCGCGAGCGCGATGCTGTCGTCGTCGACGAACACCAGGCCACCGTCATCAAGGTTGACGGCCCAGCGTCGCGCCGGTTCGACGATTCGCTCGCCGGCGACCTCGACCGCGGCCCCGGCCAAGTCGGCGAAATCTTCTACGACGGTGCCGTGCAGTTCTTCCTCAGTGCCCGGATAGACCACCACCGAGGAACCCACAGCAACGACTCCGGCAATTTCGTCGGAGTCACTGTCGTTAACCCCCGTCACGACATCTTCGGACATCACACACCTCCCCAATTACTGACGCGTGCAACCGAGTACATCACAAACGCCCGCGATTGGCTTACTTTCGTCGATACCTACAGCCACACCTTGCATAGGCCTCCGGCAAATTTCCAAATCCGGATACGAAGACCCCTCTGGCAAACGCGTCACAGCGAGGCGCCTGACGTGGGCCCGATCACATTTCTGGTCGGACAATGCCATCAGCCAATGCTTTTGAGGCAATCCCAGCAACATTCGCCCGGCCCGACACTCCCCCTGTTCGACCGCCATGAGCCAGTTGCTGAGCAGTGACGGGCTAACAGCCCATTTACGGCGCCGGAACACCGTCCGGATCGTGGTGACACACACCACATCCGCATTCGCTAGTGTTGCAACACGTTCTAGCGAGGAGGCCCATGTCCGACGCTGTCTTGGTCACCGGAGCTTTTGGTTTGGTCGGCTCCGCCGTCGTGAAGACGCTCGCCGCCCGGGGACGCACCGTGGTCGCGACCGACCTCGATGTGCCCGCCAACCGCAAGGCCGCCGCCGCCCTCCCGCCATCGGTTCAGGTGCGCTGGGCCGACCTGACCGATGCGGCCGCGGTCGACGGCCTCGTGTCGGCGGTCGCACCGGCCGCGATCGTTCACCTCGCCGCGATCATCCCGCCGTTCTGCTACATGCGCCGCGGGCTGGCCCGCAAGGTCAATGTCGAGGCCACCGGATCGCTGCTGCGTGCCGCGCAAGCCCAGCCCTCGCCGCCGCGATTCATCCAGGCCTCCAGCATCGCGGTGTACGGCGCCCGCAATCCGCACCACATCGACGACGTGCTGACGCCGGACACTCCGACCAACGCCTCCGACATCTATGGCGCGCACAAGGTCGAGGCCGAGGCACTGGTCCGGGCCTCCACCCTGGACTGGCTGATCCTGCGCCTGGGGGGCGTGATGAGCTCCGAGTTCAGCGTGGACATGGACGTCGACCTCATCTCCTTCGAGAGCGTGCTGCCCGCCGACGGGCGACTGCAGACGGTCGACGTGCGTGATGTCGCGGCGGCCTTCGTCGCGGCCACCACCGTGGACGCCAACCGCGAGGTGCTGCTGATCGGCGGCGACCCCGCCACGCACCGCCACATCCAGTCCGCAGTCGGCTCCCAGGCGGCGGCCGCGATGGGCATCAAGGGCGGTCTGCCGATCGGGCGCCCCGGCAATCCCGACGATGACGCCGCCTGGTTCGCCACCGACTGGATGGACACCACCCGCGCGCAGGAAGTGCTCGGGTTCCAACATCACAGCTGGCCCGAGCTGCTGGCCGACACCAGAGCGAACGCCGGATGGAAACGTTTCCCGATCGGCCTGGCCGCACCGCTGATTCGCGGGTTCCTGCGCTCCAAGTCCGCCTACAAGGACTATCCCGGGCGGTATGCCGACGTGTGGAACGCCATCGACAAGAAATGGGGCGACCACCGGCCCGACGGGAGTAACTCATGAGCACCCAGCGCGTCGCGATCGTCATCGGCGGAGCCTCGGGAATCGGGTGGGCCAGCGCCCGGGCCCTGGCCGCCGACGGCTGCCGCATCGTGGTGGCCGATCGGGACACCGAGGGCGCGGCGGCCCGTGCTGCCGAACTGGGTGCCCCGCACACGAGCCGCTACGTCGACGTCACCGACGAGGGCTCGGTCGAGCAGCTGTTCGCCTCGGCCGGGCCGGTCGATGTCGTCCTCAACTGCGCCGGGTTCAGCAATGTCGGCCTGATCACCGACATGCCGGTCGAGGATTTCCGCTCGGTCATCGACGTCTGCCTCAACGGCGGATTCGTCGTAGCCAAGCACGCCGGCCGGAACCTGTCCGAAGGTGGTGTGCTGGTATCGATTTCATCGTTGAACGGCCGTCAGCCAGCGGCGGGCATGAGCGCCTATTGCGCGGCCAAGGCCGGATTGTCGATGCTCACCCAGGTCGCCGCACTCGAGCTGGGACCGCGCGGCATCCGGGTCAACGCGATCGCGCCGGGCTTCGTCAAGACCCCGCTGACCGATCCCGCGGCGATGATCCCGGGTGTGGTCGAGGAGTACGTCGAGAACACCGCGTTGGGCCGCACCGGAACGCCCGAGGACATCGCCGCCGCGGTGGTGTTCGTCTGCTCGCCGCAGGCGTCCTGGCTGACCGGTGAGGTGCTCGACCTCAACGGCGGTGCGCACCTCAAGCGGTACCCCGACGTGCTCGGGCACGTCATGAAGCTGGCCCAGACGTGACGCCCAGCGAGAATCCGGAGGCGGATCGCGCATGACAGTGTCCCTGGCCGGCAAGCAGGCGATCGTCACCGGTGCCGGCTCCGGGATCGGCGCGGCCCTGTGCCGGGCCCTGGCAGCCGCCAGGGCCGAGGTGCTGTGCACCGACATCGACGAGGACGCCGCGGCACGCACCGCGACTCCGCTGGGCGCACGGTCGGCGCGTCTCGACGTCACGGACGCGGCCGCCGTGCAGGCCGCGGTCGACGGCGTCGTGCAGCGGGCCGGTCGGCTCGACCTGATGTTCAACAACGCCGGCATCGTCTGGGGCGGCGACACCGAACTGCTGACACTGGACCAGTGGAACGCAATCATCGACGTCAACGTGCGCGGCGTCGTGCACGGGGTCGCCGCGGCGTACCCGCAGATGATCCGGCAGGGCCACGGCCACATCGTCAACACCGCCTCGATGGCCGGTCTGGCCGCCGCGGGCCAGCTCACCAGCTATGTGATGACCAAGCATGCCGTCGTCGGGCTGTCACTGGCCCTGCGTTCGGAGGCTGCCGCCCGTGGCGTCGGCGTGCTGGCGGTGTGCCCGGCCGCGGTCGAGACGCCGATCCTCGACAAGGGCGCGGTCGGCGGGTTCGTCGGGCGCGACTATTTCCTGCAGGGCCAGGGCGTCACGACCGCCTACGACGCCGACCGCCTGGCCGCCGACACCCTGCGCGCCATCGCCCGCAACAAGGCCGTCGTGGTCAAACCCCGTCGCGCCCATGCTTCCTGGCTGTTCGCGCGGCTCGCACCCGGCCTGATGCAGCGGCTGGCGGTGAAGTTCGTCGCCGCTCAACGGGCCGGCCAGGCCGCCCGTCGCACCGATCCGAGCCCCACCGTCACGCTGGAGTGACGCGCAATGCCGACCGTCGCGCCAGCGTGACGATAAGGTCAGCGCAACGGCGGGAAGGGGCCCGATGAAAGACGAGTTCACCCTCAGCCAGAAGCGCGCCCTCGCCGTCGTCACGGTGCTGGCCATCTTGCTGGGGGCGTATTTCCTGCGCAGCTTCTTCGTGCTGATCGTGATGGCCGCCGTCGGCGCCTACCTGTTCACCCCGCTCTACCAACGGTTTCAGCGCCGCATGGGCACCGGCCTCTCGGCCACGCTGACGCTGCTGGTCGCCATCCTGATGGTGATCATCCCGGTGTCGCTGGTGGTGTTCATGGCCATCGTCCAGGTCACCCAGCTCGTCAACACCGTGAGCACCTGGATCGCCGACACCGACATCAGCACCCTCGGCGACCGGGCCTTGCAACTGATCAACTCACTGGCCGACCGGGTGCCGTTCCTGGACGTCAACGTCACCGCGGATTCGTTGCGCGACACCGTGGTCAAGCTTTCTCAGCACCTCGGCGAATGGCTGCTCGGCATCCTGCAGGGCGCCGTCGGCGGCCTGGTCGGCGCGATCACCTCGTCGATCATCTTCCTGTACGTGTTCATCTCCATGCTGGTCAACAGCTCCGAGATCGCCACCCTGATCCGCCGGCTCAACCCGCTCGGCGAGGAGATCACCGACCTGTACCTGGCCAAGACCGGCGCCATGGTGAAGGGAACGGTCAAGGGCCAGTTCGTGATCGCGTTCTGCCAGGGCGTGGCCGGGGCCATCTCGATCTACATCGCCGGCTTCCACAACGGGTTCTTCGTCTTCGCAATCCTGCTGACCGCGCTGTCGGTGATCCCGCTCGGCGGCGGCATCGTGACCATTCCCTTCGGCATCGGAATGATGTTCTTCGGCAACATCATCGGCGGCATCTTCGTCGTGGTGTTCCACCTGCTCGTGGTCACCAACATCGACAACCTGCTGCGCCCGTGGCTGGTGCCCAAGGCGGCCCGGCTGGACCCCGCGCTGATGCTGCTGGCCGTGTTCGCCGGCATCTCGATGTTCGGCTTCTTCGGCCTGGTGATCGGGCCCGTGCTGATGATCATCATCGTCACCACGGTCAGCGTGTACCTGGCCGTCTACAAGGGTGTCGAGCTCGAGGTGACCGAGCCCGACGAACCGGGTCAGCGGCCGTGGCGGCGGCTGCGGGACTGGGTGCAGAAACGGCTCGGGGGCAAGAAGGCTGCGCCCCCCGCCGAATCCCAGGCCAAAGCCGACGCCGAGAACTGACCGGCCGGCCGCGCCCTAAGCCGTCAACCGCGCTTTCCTAATTCGAGCTGAGCCGCTCGGTGAGGAACGCCACCACCCGCTTGCGCGCCTCATAGGCGGGATGCCCGTCGACCTCGCGAACCTGATCGGTCAGCACCGAATGCGCGGAGGCCTGGATGCCGTGCGCATTGCCCTTCTTCGAGTCGATCTCGATGACCTCGAACGCGTCGCCGAGGCGGGCCTTGAGCGTGGTGAACCGCTCCCCTGGCGCCATCCAGTCCTGGCTGAATCGCAATCCGAGCGCGCACAGTCCCTCCTCGGCGGCGCGCTTCTCGATGACTTTCAGCTCGTCTTCGGAGAGCCCCGGGTCCCGCTTGTGCCTGGCCGTCAACGGCAATGGCAGCGACGGCTGGCTGAGCACCGGGGCCAGCACGCTGTCGTCGACCGCAGCCGCGAGGGCGAACCCGCCGGTGAAGCACTGGCCGATGACGCCGACCCCCTTGCCCGGTGTGTTGGCGTTGAGGCCACGGGCCAAGGCCCGCAGGTAATGGGCGACGGGCCGGTCGGCGTTCGTCGCGAATGCCGCGAATTCCTTTGTCACACAACCCTTGAGGATCACCGGAACCGCGCCCGGCCTCAGTGCCGCGGCACCGGGCGTACCGAACAGCGAGGGCACCGCCACGGTGAACCCGTTGTCGACCAGGTGGTTGCCGAGCGCGGCCACCCCCGGATGGAATCCGGGCATCTCCGGGATCAGCACCACACCGGGGCCGGAACCCTTGCGGTAGACGTCATGCGTCTGATTGGCGGCGGTGAAGGGAGCGACGCTCCACCCGGTCAGATCTGCTTCTGGCGACGTCAACGCGGGCTCCGTCCGTTGGTGCGTCACGGCCTCTTGATCGGCAGCGGCGACTGCGTCTGCGTCGCACGTGCCAGCGTACGGAACTCCTCCGTACCACCGGCGCCGGTGATGGCGACCTGCGCCGGTCCACTCAGCCGCGTCGTCCACACCGGTTCCGGGTCGCTGCTCTCGTAGACCACCCAGGTCACCCCGTCGACATCCTGCGCGCCCGACGGGTAGGAATCCGGCTTGATCGAGGCCACCAGCGCGGCCTCGTCAGCGTTGCTCTGGGTCAGGCTCAGGTACTTGCCGGTGGGCGCCAGGTAGCCGACCCGCGAGGCCACGGCCCGGCCGCGCTGTCCGTCGGGCAGGGTCATTCCCCCGTCGATACCACTGCGACCACCGGAGTTGGGCTGCCAGCCCTCGGGCAACCGGGGCAACCGGATCGGGATCTTCAGCGCGTCGGCGTCGGCCTGCAGGGCGGCCGGGGCATCGAACTGCGGTACCGGCCCGGCGCCTGGCCCGCCCGCCTGCAGCGAGCACATCCCCAGCATTCCGGCCAGCACGATGCAGGCCACGACCAGCGGGGCCATCGACCAGAACATGTCCCGGCCATCCTGCAGCAACCGGGACTTTTCGGGTCTCGGAGCCGGGGTTGGCTGGGAGGTCGGCTCAGTGGACATGCTCGCCAGTATCCCAGCTCTCAAACCCGCAGCCCGTTCTGGGACAATTTCGCCATGAGTCCCACGCGGGGGGAAGCCCCGGATCGCAACCTTGCCCTCGAACTCGTCCGAGTGACCGAGGCCGGCGCCATGGCCGCCGGCCGCTGGGTCGGCCGGGGCGACAAGGAGGGCGGTGACGGAGCCGCCGTCGACGCCATGCGTGAGCTGGTCAATTCCGTGTCCATGCGTGGCGTCGTGGTGATCGGCGAGGGCGAGAAGGACGAAGCCCCGATGCTCTACAACGGCGAAGAGGTCGGCAACGGCGACGGACCGGAGTGCGACTTCGCCGTCGACCCCATCGACGGCACCACCCTGATGAGCAAGGGCATGCCCAACGCCATCTCGGTACTCGCCGTCTCCGAGCGCGGCGCCATGTTCGACCCGTCGGCGGTGTTCTACATGAACAAGATCGCCGTCGGTCCGGAAGCTGCCGAGGCCATCGACATCACCGCCCCGATCGGTGAGAACATCCGGCGGGTGGCCAAGGTGCGCGGCGCCTCGGTCAGCGACCTGACCGTGTGCATCCTGGACCGCCCGAGGCACGCCCAGCTGATCGAGGACACGCGTGCCGCCGGTGCCCGTATCCGGCTGATCACCGACGGCGACGTCGCGGGCGCCATCTCGGCCTGCCGCCCCAACTCGGGCACCGACATCCTGGCCGGCATCGGCGGCACCCCCGAGGGCATCATCGCCGCGGCGGCCATCCGCTGTATGGGCGGCGCGATCCAGGCCCAGCTCGCCCCCACCGACGACGCCGAACGCCAGAAGGCCATCGACGCCGGCTACGACCTGGACCAGGTGCTCTCCACCGAAGACCTCGTCTCGGGCGAGAACGTCTTCTTCTGCGCGACCGGCGTCACCGACGGCGACCTGCTCAAGGGCGTGCAGTACTACCCCGGCGGCTGCACCACCCAGTCCATCGTCATGCGGTCCAAGTCCGGCACCGTCCGGATGATCGAGGCCTACCACCGGCTGGCCAAGCTCAACGAGTACTCCGCCATCGACTTCACCGGCGACAAATCCGCCGCCTACCCGCTCCCGTAACTCGCTAGAAAGGCAAGCATGAGCACCTACGCCGGGAAAGACGAAGACGTCGAATACCGCATCGAGCACGACACCATGGGCGAGGTCCGGGTGCCGGTCAACGCCCTGTGGCGGGCACAGACCCAGCGGGCCGTGGAGAACTTCCCGATCTCGTTCCGCGGCCTGGAGCGCACCCAGATCCGCGCCCTCGGGCTGCTGAAGGCCGCCTGCGCACAGGTCAACAAGGACCTGGGTCTGCTGGCCGCCGACAAGGCCGACGCCATCATCGCCGCCGCAGGCGAGATCGCCGACGGCCTGCACGACGACCAGTTCCCGATCGACGTGTTCCAGACCGGCTCGGGCACCAGCTCGAACATGAACGCCAACGAGGTGATCGCCTCGATCGCCGCCGCGGGCGGCGTGACCGTTCACCCCAACGACGACGTGAACATGTCGCAGAGCTCCAACGACACGTTCCCGACCGCCACCCACATCGCGGCCACCGAAGCCGCTGTGCGCCACCTGATTCCGGCGCTCGAGGTGCTCCACGAGTCGCTGGCCGCCAAGGCCAAGCAGTGGAAGACCGTGGTGAAGTCCGGCCGCACCCACCTGATGGACGCGGTGCCGGTGACGCTGGGTCAGGAATTCGGCGGCTACGCCCGTCAGATCGAGGCCGGCATCGAGCGCGTCAGGGCCACGCTGCCCCGCCTCGGTGAGCTCGCCATCGGCGGCACCGCCGTCGGCACCGGCCTGAACGCCCCCGACGGCTTCGGCCCCAAGGTGGTCGAGGTGCTGGTGAACCAGACCGGGCTGGCCGAACTGCGCACCGCCGCAGACTCGTTCGAGGCCCAGGCCGCCCGCGACGGGCTGGTCGAGGCGTCGGGCGCGCTCAAGACCATCGCGGCCTCGCTGACCAAGATCGCCAACGACGTCCGCTGGATGGGTTCGGGCCCGCTGACCGGCCTGGGCGAGATCCAGCTGCCCGACCTGCAGCCGGGTAGCTCGATCATGCCGGGCAAGGTCAATCCCGTTCTGCCCGAGGCTGTTACACAGGTCGCCGCTCAGGTCATCGGCAACGACGCCGCCGTCACCGTCGGCGGTCTGTCGGGCGCCTTTGAACTCAACGTGTACATCCCGATGATGGCGCGCAACGTGCTGGAGTCGTTCACCCTGCTGTCCAACGTGTCTCGGTTGTTCGCCACCAAGTGCATCGACGGCCTGGTGGCCAACGAGGAGCACCTGCGCACCCTGGCTGAGTCGTCGCCGTCGATCGTGACGCCGCTGAACTCGGCGATCGGCTACGAGGAGGCCGCCAAGGTCGCCAAGCAGGCGCTGAAGGAGAAGAAGACCATCCGCCAGACGGTCATCGACCGCGGCCTGATCGGCGACAAGCTGAGCGAGGCCGAGCTGGACAAGCGCCTCGACGTGCTGGCCATGGCCAAGGTGAAGGACGGCGAGTAGCCCTCACCTTTTCTCTGCGCTCGCGCACCTCGAACTGCCCATCTTCTTCGGGAGATGGGCAGTTTTTTCTGCTCGGCGCTACTCGGGAAGCGGTGCGGCCCAATGCAACACAGTCCCACCACCGGCACGGTCGGTCACGCTGAACGCGCCACCGGCACTCGACGCCCGGGCGCGCAGATTGCCCAGCCCGCTCTCGGTGACGTCCGCGGGGATCCCGCGGCCGTTGTCGCTCACCTCCACGGTCAGATCGTCGGCCACCTCTACCCGGACGGTGAGTTCCGTTGCCCCCGAATGGCGTACCGCGTTGCTGATTCCCTCCCGCAGCACCGCCTCGGCATGGTCGGCCAGGGTGGCGTCGATGACCGAGAGCGGGCCGACGAACCGGGTACTGGTGTGCAGCCCGGCGTCGGCAAACTGGGCGACCACCTCGTCGAGCCGCTGGCGCAACCGTGTCGTGCCGGCCTGGGCGCCGTGCAGATCGAAGATCGCGGTACGGATCTCCTGGATGACGGCCTGTAGATCGTCCACGGTGTCGCCGAGCCGCTGCTGCACCTCGGGGGACTGCGCCCGCGGAATCGTGCCCTGAAGCGACAGCCCCACCGCGAACAACCGCTGGATGACGTGATCATGCAGGTCCCGGGCAATGCGATCGCGGTCGGCCAGGATCTCCAGCTCTTGCATGCTGCGCTGAGTGCTGGCCAGTCGCCACGCAACCGCGGCCTGATCGGCGAAGGCAGCGGCCATGTCGAGCTGCTCCGACGTGAAACCGCGGGCCCCATCGGCGCGCACCGCCACCAGCACGCCGGCGACGGTGTCACTGGCGCGTAACGGCAGCACCAGCGCCGGGCCACCGGATCCATCCAGCTCGAGGCGGTCGAGCCGGTGCGGTGTGCCGTCCCGGAACGCCGCGCCCACGGCATCCTCCCCGCTCCGGCCGACCACGATCGAGTCGATGGTGGTCGGATTGCCTGCGGTGGCGGCGATCACGAGGGCGTCGGCCTCGGCGGCCGGAACCTCGCCGGGGACCGCGACGACGATGCGGTCCGCACCGGTCAGCTTGAGCGCCTCGTCGGCCACCATCCGGAACACCGTGGCCGGGTCCGTGCCGCCCAGCAGTTCGGTACCGATATCGCGGGTGGCGGCGATCCAGGCCTGCCGGTCGCGGGACACCTCGTAGAGCCGGGCGTTCTCCACCGCGACGCCCGCGGCCGCGGCCAGCGCCTGTACCAGGACCTCGTCGTCCTCGCTGAACGGCTGGCCGTTGGTCTTCTCGGTGAGATACAGGTTGCCGAACACCTCGTCGCGGATCCGCACCGGGACCCCGAGAAATGTCCGCATCGGCGGGTGATTGGGCGGGAATCCGACCGAAGCGGAATGCTGACGGATGTCGTCGAGCCGGATCGGCTTCGGATCGTCGAGGAGCACGCCGAGCACACCGCGCCCCTCGGGCAGATGCCCGATCAGAGCGCGCGTTTCGTCGTCGATGCCCTGGTAGACGAACTCCGTCAGCTCATGATCGTCGCCGCGCACCCCAAGAGCGCCGTACCGGGCGTCGACCAGCTGGATCGCGGTCTGGACGATGGTGCTCAGCGTGACCTCGAGGTCGAGGCCGGAGGTCACCACGAGCATCGCCTCGACCAGCCCGTCGATCCGGTCCCGGCCGGTGATGATCTCCTCGACCCGGTCCTGGACCTCGGTGAGCAACTCGCGCAGCCGCAACTGCGAAAGAGTGTCCCGCAATGGCGGAGTTCGCTGTTCATCCTCAGGGCGTGCACCGCGGCCAGTCACGTCACCATGCTGGCACTCCCGGCGGCAGTGCACCAAGCGCGTCCACGTGGTCACCCCGCAGCCGGTTCGGGACCGAACCGGAACCTACGGCCGGTGACCCGGACCGGTGACACCCGGACATGATGCGTTTTCGGCGTCGCCGTCCACGGGAGTAACTGCGCCTGCTCCGCTTCGTCCAGTTCCTCGTCGGTGCGCAGGGTGCGCGCGATGCCCCGCACGATCACGCTCCAGCCCTCGACCGAGTTGTGGTCGTCGGCCTCGAACACCACCTGGTTGTTGATCGCCGCACTGATCAGTTTGGTCCCCGCCGCGGTCCGGAACAGGATGGTGCGGTTCTGCACCACGAAGTTCACCGGGAAGACGTGCGCCTCGTCGTCGACTGCGGTGACCAGACGCCCGAGCGCCACACTACCCAGCAGGTCCCAACTCTCGCGTTCGGAGAGAATCGTGACCGGCTCACTGCGAGTTGACATTCCGGTTTCCATGGCTACGACGCTATTGCGGTCCACAGCTCGGCGCCACGGGCGAAAGCCCTGTCCCTCAGGGACCAAAGACCCTGGCATCACTCATGGTTGCGACGTTCCAGCGTCGAGGCGAACACCGCGGCCTGCGTGCGGCGCTCCATGCCCAGCTTCGCCAGCAACCGCGAAACATAGTTCTTGACGGTCTTCTCGGCGAGGAACATCCGGGCCGCGATCTGCCGGTTGGTCAACCCCTCCCCCAGCAGATCCAGCAGCACCCGCTCCTGCTGCGTCAGGCCGGCCAGCGGATCGGACCGCTCGGCATCCCCACGCAACTTGGCCATCAGCGCCGTGGCGGCACGATTGTCCAGCAGCGACTTCCCGGCCCCGACGTCCTTGATCGCCTTGGCCAGTTCCATGCCCTTGATGTCCTTGACCACGTAGCCACTGGCGCCGGCCAGGATGGCATCCAGCATGGCCTCGTCGGAGGTGAACGAAGTCAGCATCAGGCAGCGCAGATCGGGCATGCGCGACAACAGTTCCCGGCACAGCTCGATGCCGTTGCCGTCGGGCAGCCGGACATCGAGCACCGCGACGTCCGGCGCCACGGCAGGCACCCGGGCCAGCGCCTGGGCCACCGAGTCCGCCTCGCCGACCACGTCCAGTTCCGGGTCGGCGCTCAGCAGATCGATCAGCCCGCGCCGCACCACCTCATGGTCGTCGACCAGAAATACTCTGATCATTCCCCGAGTCTCACAACCGGGGACGCCGATCGCAAGTGAGCACCGCGCAACCCGCGTGCGCCAGCGCCTCCTGCAGCCCGGCCGAGTCCGGATGATCGGCGCCGAGCACGAGCACCTGCGCCGACTCGGGGTGTGCGGCCAGGTATTCCGCCGCGCTGTCATATCCGTCGATGCTCTGCACATCGAGGTCCGGAGAGCGCTTGAGCGCACGGTTCAGCCGGCGCTCGAGCTGCGCCGCCGACAACCGGTCACGCTCGGCGACGGCGGTCGCGTCGTACATCTCACGGTGCCGTGGACCCCAGGTGGTCAGCACCCGCAGCGGTGCGCCGCGCCGGACGGCCTCGTCGATCGCGGTGTGCAGGGCATCGTTGCTGGCGGTGCGGCCGTCGGCTTCGACCACGACGGCGGCGGTGGCGACGGTGCTGGCGGGTTCGATCAGGGTATCGGTCATGGTCATCTCCTATTCGAAGGTCAGGAAGGTCTCCGCGGCACGGCGCGGGGTGGGCGGTGGCGCGTCGGTGAGGGTCGGGGCGATGCCGACCCGGACCAGCAGCTGCGGGCAGGCGTCGCGGTCGATCAGGGTGCCGATGATGTCGCGGCTGGCGTGCAACTCGGTCACGTGGCTCACCGGGCAGCTACCCAGCCCCGACAGCGTGCATTCCAGCAGCAGCGCCGAAAGGGCCTCACCGGCATCGAGCGCGTCGGCCCGGCTGTACCCGTCGGTGGACAGCACCACGAGGGTGGCCGAATCGTCGCGGACGGCAGGACGCCGGTCGCTGTGTGCGGTCACCGGGAACGACCGCGACACCGCGACCCGTTCACTTTCGGCAGCCGACACCAGGGCACTTTGCGGGATACCGTCTTCGGTCGCGAACGGGGTTGTCCACCAAGCCAGTTCGGCGTGATACGCGGAATCATAGAGGCGCAGCGACTCATTCAGCGCCGCCGCCTCGGCCACCTCGCCACGCTGATCCTCGGCCAGCACGTCCAGATGCACCGGGCTGGATTCCAGCCGCGCGCGCAGCAGCAGCTCGAAGGCCTCCCAGTCCGCATACCGAGTCATCGGCAACCGGTCGGTGCGCCGGGCCAGGATCGCATCTGCCCTGCGGCGGTGCCCATCGGTGACGAACTGCATGGGCGTGAACTGCAACGTCGCCAGATGGTCGAGATCGTTCGGATTGGGAAAGCGGTCGACCGAGGTGGCCCAGCCGGCCGCAGCCATGGCGACCCGCAGATGATCCAGCAGCACACCACAACTGATCACTGCCTCCCGCGCGGACCGGTCCGTCGCGGACACCACCCGGTTCGGGTCGAGGTACAGATGCAGGCCGGTGGAGTCGGCCACCAGCCGCCACGGTTGCGTGTTGTGCAGCGACGGGGCGCGGGATGCCAGCCGCACGGCACTGGTGAGGGTTGCGGAGTCGAGCATCGTGTCGGGCATGCTTCAAGCCTCGTCATGCCCGGGCCCGCCGGTTAGGGTCTTTGGTCCTCAACTCGGCGCGATCTGCGTCTCACGCCCCGTTGTTCGGGCCTCCCGAATTCGCCCCGGGAATGTCGGTGATCGGGAAGTTCGGCATGGGGGCCGGCGACGGCGTGTTCGGCAACGAGGGGATGTCGGCGGGCGGGATGTCCTTGAGTGCCTCGGCCGGTGGCACCGGCGGGCCGTTCTCGCGGCTGCCGTAACTGCTGCCCGGTTCGAGCTCACCGAGCATGTGGCTCACCGTCACCAGGTGGTAGCCGTTGGCCTTGAGCACCGGGATGAACTGATACACCAAATCGACGGTCGACGAGTAGGTGTCGTGGAAGAGCACCACCGAATTCGGCTTGATCTGGGTCATCAGCATGAAGCGTGTCGCCGCGAGGTTGGCGTCGTTGGCCCAGTCGAACGGGATGACGTCCCAGTTGACGTCGGCCAGCCCCTGTTTGCGGGCCTCGGCCAGCACCTGGTCGTTGATCAGACCGCCCGCCGTGCGCACCAGCTTCGGCCGCTGGCCGGTGGCCTGTTCGATGGCGTCGTTGGCCCTGCTGAACTGTGCCGGGATCTCCTCGGGCGGGATGGTCGTCATGTTGGGGTGTTCCCAGGTGTGGCTGCCGACCTCCATGCCCGCCTCGGCGATGCTCTTGGCCCCCTCAGGATCGGCCGCCACCTTGTTGCCGATCAGGAAGAACGTGGCCGTGGCGTCGTTGTCCTGCAGGATCTGCAGGAGCCGTTTCGTGTACGGGCCGGGGCCGTCGTCGAAGGTCAGCGCGATGCACTTCTCTTTCGCGCAGTCGACGTGGTCGGGATCGTCACGGCGAATGTGCCCGGTGAGCGCTCCCACCACCAGGATCGCGACGGCGGCGGCCACCCCGACAACGGTCCACCGCCAGGCCTGCTTGTTGGGGAACCTCGCCACCCCGGCAGCCTACCGGCCCTGTGATTTGTGCACCCGCACCGGCGGTGAGCGCCGGTGCGGGTGCACAAATCACTCAATCAGGGCAGGGCGCCGGGGCTGAACTCCTCCAGCATCTCGGTGACCAGCGCGGCGATCGGCGAGCGCTCACTGCGCTGCAGCGTGATGTGGGCGAACAACGGGTGCCCCTTGAGCTTTTCGATCACCGCCGCGACGCCGTCGTGCCGGCCCACCCGCAGGTTGTCGCGCTGGGCCACGTCGTGGGTCAGCACCACCCGGGATCCCGCACCCAACCGTGACAGCACGGTCAGCAGCACGTTGCGTTCCAGCGACTGCGCCTCGTCCACGATGACGAACGAGTCGTGCAGCGAACGGCCCCGAATGTGGGTCAGCGGAAGCACTTCCAGCATCCCGCGGGACAGCACCTCTTCGAGCACCGCGGGGCTGGCCAGCCCTTCGAGGGTGTCGAACACGGCCTGGGCCCAGGGGCCCATCTTCTCGCTCTCGCTGCCCGGCAGGTAGCCGAGATCCTGGCCACCGACCGCATACAGCGGGCGGAACACCACGACCTTGCGCTGGGTCCGGCGTTCCAGCACTGCCTCCAGGCCCGCACACAGTGCCAGCGCGGATTTGCCGGTGCCGGCCTTGCCACCGAGCGACACGATGCCGACGGATTCGTCGAGCAGCAGATCGAGGGCGACGCGCTGTTCGGCTGACCTTCCCCGGAGGCCGAACACTTCGCGATCACCACGCACCAACTGCACCCGCTTCTCGGCATTGACCCGGCCGAGAGCCGACGAACTTCCGCCCAGCAACCGAATTCCGGTGTGGCACGGCAGGTCCCGAGCCTCGGCCAGATCGATCTCACCATCGGCGAACAGGGTGTCGATCTCCTCGGCCGCCACATCCACCTCGGTCATCCCGGTCCAGCCGGACACGACGACATCCTGCGCGTGGTACTCGTCGGCGGCCAGGCCCACCGCGCCGGCTTTGACGCGCAGCGGGATGTCCTTGCTCACCAGCGTGACGTGCTTGCCCTCTGTCGCGAGATTGGCCGCACACGCCAGGATCCGGGTGTCGTTGGTGTCGGTACGGAAGCCGGTGGGCAGCACCGTCGGGTCGATGTGATTCAACTCGACCTGCAGCGTACCGCCTTCTGTCCCAACGGGAATCGGCTGATCCAGCCGCCCGTGCTCAAGCCGCAGATCGTCGAACATCCGCAGCGCCTGCCGGGCGAACCAGCCCAGCTCGTGGTGATGCCGTTTGGCCTCCAGCTCGCTGATCACGACCAGCGGGACCACCACTTCATGCTCGGCGAACCGGTTGCATGCCCATGGATCGGACAGCAACACGGATGTGTCGAGCACATAGGTACGGACAGGCGAATCAGTCACGTGGCGCTCCTAGAACCCGCGCGGCCCCACACGAGTTGCTCGGTGGACACTGCGGCACCAGGACCGGAGCCGGTCCTCTCGTAAAAAACCGATCGGTACCGTCCGGACAGCAGAGCATGTCGCTAGCCATCGGATCCGACGCTACTCCCGCGGTGGCGGGGTTGCTGATTGGCGCGCCGCGTGAACTTTGCCCAGCGCGTTACGTGTTGATGAACTCCTGGAGCTCGGGCTCGTCGGCGAGGCCCCAGGCGGCGATCCGGTCGGCGATGACCTTGGTCAGCGCGGCCTTGTCGAAGATGCCGGCCTCGGCCACCACGGCGACCTTGTCCTGGTAGGCGTCGATGTCCGCGCCGATCACGTCGAGTTCGCGGGCCCGGGCGGCGATGGCGGCCACGGTCTCGTCGCGGTGGGTGCCCAGCAGGTACGACACCAGGTTGGCGAAGAACAGCTCGTGCCGCTCCTCGTCGAGGACGATGCGGCCCATCATCGAGGCCAGCACCGGCTCGGTGATCTGGTCCTTGAGGTTGCGGGTGAAGACCGCGTGCGCGCGCTCGAAGAACGCCATGAACACCAGCGTCTCGATCTGGCTGTAGCTGTCGGCGCGGTAACCCTTCATCACGTGCTCGACGCGGACGTCCTCGTTGGCCGTCGGGTCGATCTCACGGGTGACGACGAGGTAGTTGCGCAGCGCCACGGCGTGCAGGTGCTCCTCGGCGGTCCAGCGGCCGAGGAAGCGGCCCCACTTGTCCTCGAGGATGAAGTGCTCGACGAGCTCGCGGTGGTAGCCCGACAGGTTGTCCTTGGTGATCAGCAGGATCTCCAAGGCGTCGGTGATGGTCTTGGGCAGGGTGACCTGCGACGGATCCCAGTCCTGGCCACCGAGGAAGGCGAAGTTCTCGCCCTGGTCGAACGGCACGTAATCGTGCGCGTACCAGAGGTCCTCGGTATCCAGGTGGCGACGCAGCTCGGCCTCGACAACGGGCTCGAGCTCCAAGGTCAGCGCATTAGCTACAGGTTTCTGTGCCATGAGGTAACTGTAACCCGGGTTTACATGTTTCTGAAACTCGGGCCACTGCATGTCACAGTAGCCCGGCTCAGAGGTGTGTCAGAGGGTCAGGCCCGGGTACAGCGGGTTGGCGTTCAACAGCTCGGCCGAGGCCGCGTGCACGCGCTCGGCGGTTCCGTCGGCGAGCTTGTACTTGGCTTTCGATGTCCCCTCGGGCTGCGTGTTGGACAGCACGTCGACGATCAGCTCGGCCACCCGGTCGAAGTCGTCGGCCCCGAATCCGCGGCTGGTCAGCGCCGGGGTGCCGAGCCGGATCCCGCTGGTGTACCAGGCGCCGTTGGGGTCGGCCGGGACGGCGTTGCGATTGGTGACGACGCCGGCGTCGAGCAGCGCGGACTCGGCCTGGCGGCCGGTCAGGCCGAACGAACGCACGTCGAGCAGCACGATGTGGTTGTCGGTGCCGCCGGTGACCAGGCCGGCGTCGCGCTTGACGAAGCCGTCGGCCAGGGCCTGGGCGTTGTCGGCGACCTGCTGGGCGTAGGTCTGGAAGGCCGGCTGACGGGCCTCGGCCAGCGCGACGGCCTTGGCCGCCATCACGTGGCTCAGCGGTCCGCCGAGCACCATGGGGCAGCCCTTGTCGACGGCCGGGGCGAATTCCTCGGTGGCCAGCACCATGCCGCCGCGCGGTCCGCGCAGCGACTTGTGCGTCGTCGTGGTGGTGACGTGGGCGTGCGGCACGGGGTCCTCGTCGCCGGTGAACACCTTGCCCGCCACCAGGCCGGCGAAGTGGGCCATGTCGACCATCAGGGTGGCGCCGACCTCGTCGGCGATCTCGCGCATCTTGGCGAAATTCACCCGGCGGGGGTAGGCCGAGTAGCCGGCGACCAGGATCAGCGGCTTGAATTCGCGCGCCGCGGCGGCCACCGCGTCGTAATCCAGGAAGCCCGTCTCGGGATTGGTGCCGTAGCTGCGCTGGTGGAACATCTTGCCGGAGATGTTGGGCCGGAAGCCGTGGGTCAGGTGACCGCCGGCGTCCAGGGACATACCGAGCAGCCGCTGGTTGCCGAGCTTGTTGCGCAGGGTCTCCCAGTCGGCCTCGGACAGGTCGTTGACGTGCTTGGCACCGAAGTTCGCCAGCTCCGGCGCCTCCACCTTGGTGGCCAGGATGGCCCAGAAGGCAACGAGATTGGCGTCGATGCCCGAGTGCGGCTGCACGTAGGCGTAGGGGGCGCCGAACAGTTCACGCGCGTGCTCGGCGGCCAGCGCCTCCACGGTGTCGACGTTCTGGCAGCCCGCGTAGAAGCGGTGTCCGACCGTGCCCTCGGCGTACTTGTCGGAGAACCAGGTGCCCATGGTGAGCAGCACGGCCGGCGAGGCGTAGTTCTCGCTGGCGATCAGCTTGAGCGAATCGCGTTGATCGGCAAGCTCTTTGCGAGTGGCTGCGGCGACCCGTGGCTCGACCTGCTCGATGACCTGCAAGGCGGCCCGGTAGGCGGCGCTTGAGGTGTCGGCGTAATCAGCGCCGGAAGCCGCGGGCAAGGTGGATGACGAGTCTGCTGCCATGGCTTTTAGCGTAGTCGGGCCCGTTGTGGCCGTTGATCGGGCCCGGGGCTCGATCAACGGGCGGCACCCCGGGTGAGGATCTGGCTGCTGGGTCCGCCCGGAACTCGAGGTTGGTCAGATCACTCGGCGGTGTGGTTCCACGCGCCGCCGGCCTTTCCGTTTGCGAAGCCGCCGCCGGGCCACCCCTTGCTCCAGTCGTGACCGGCCCAGGCACCTCCGGGCCAACCCTCGCTCCAGTCATGGCCGGCCCACGCGCCGCCGGGCCATGGGATCACGAGACCGGGGGTGGGCGGTTCCACCTCTTCGCCGTTCAAGATGACGACGGGATCGGCATTGGCCACCGCCGCGGACCCGATGAGTCCGGCCATCGAGCCCGCCACCACGGCCACCCCGGCCATCAGCTTGACCCGGTTCGATTTCGTGCTCGTTGCCGCCATGTCGACTCCCTTGCCGTCAGCCCGGTTGTGTCGCCGCGATGCTCAGCAAACACTCTACTCTTCGGCGGCAAGACCGAACAAGAAGCGGAGCGCGGTGGCGGCCGGTGCCCGCCACTGCCCGAATCAAGATCAATTTCTGAAGGTTCAGCTGTATGTTTCGGCGGCGGATCGACCGCAGGCGTAACTACATGACCCGGGCCGCAGTGCCGAACGCAGGCAACTCCTCAGCAAAGGCCCGCTGCGGGCCGTCATCGGGCTACAACGTCGACGGGATCAGGGGCTCATCGAGCAGTCGGCCGAAGCGCTCCGCCAGCGTCACCCCGTCGGGCCGCTCGTCGAGCCATCCGCGTAGCAGCCGGTAACCCTCGATGTAGGTGCTGGTGTAGGCCCGCCACAACGGCGACGACAGGAAGCGCAGGGACTGCCGGGCCCGGGTGTCGTCGATCAGCTGCCACCGCTTGAGGAACTCCACCACCTCGTCGACGTCGCGGTGCTCGTCGTGCAGCATCAGCGCCGCGTCCTGGCGCACATCGGCCAGACCTGCCACGGCTTCGGAGATCGCCTCGGCGCGCTGCCCGTCGAACCGCAGGCCGAGGTCCGCGTAGATGTCGGCGGCCCAGCTACCCCAGCCGGGCCCGACGATCGCGTACAGCGCCAGGTCGGCCAGACCCTCGGCCATCAGGCATTGCGGGGTGTTGACGAGGAAGATCGTCTGTTCGGCCTGGCCGTCCCGGGCCACCAGGCCGGCCTCTTTGCGGCAGTGCTCGGTGTGATGGCCGGGATAGGACTCGTGGGCGACGAGCCGGGGCAGGTTGGCCATCTGTTGTTTGAGGTCGGCATTGACCGCGACCGTGGACTTGTAGTCGCCCAGGTAGTAGTTGAACCCCGACCACGGCTTGTCGGTGACCACCTCGTACGTGATGGTCTCGGCTTCAGGCAGCGGGTAGGCGGCGCGCACCTTGTCGCGCAGGGCAGACGAGAACGCGTGAATGCACTCCTCCAGCCGGGCCGGCGGGATCTCATCGCCGGAACGGTGCGCAGCCATCCGCTCGGCGAGCGGCCCGGTGCCACCGAGCGCCTCGTCGAGTTTGGCGTGGGCCTGCCGGTATTTCTCCGGATCGCCCTTGCCGATCCGGACGTCGAAATACGCCTGCACCTCGTCTACGAATCCGACGTCCTCACCGGCGAACTTGCGGCCGGCACAGTTGAGCGCGCGCAGGTGGGCGGCGATGTACTCGGCGCGGTCGCGGTCGAGGTCGTCGGGGATCTGGCCGAGCAACCGGTCGGCCTGCCGGGCCAGGTCGGCCGGGTCGGGCGCGGGCTCGTTCTCGACCGACCGACGCAGCTCCGGGTCACCGGTGAAAGAGTCGACGTAGCCGTCCTCGACGCGGTTGAAGCGCAAACCGAGCAGCAGATATTCGCGGATCAACACCGCGGAATCCGTCGCCGGGGCGCTGCCAATGTCCATCCCGTTACCCATGCCCTCAACCGTAAATGCAAGACTGACCGAATGCCGCGGCCGAGCGAGCCGAGCCCCTATGTGGAGTTCGACCGAAGTCAATGGCGTGCACTGCGCATGTCGACACCGCTGAAACTCACCGAGGACGAGCTGCTGCGCCTGCGAGGTATGGGCGAAAAGCTCGACATCCTCGAGGTCGAAGAGGTCTATCTGCCGCTGGCCCGGTTGATCCACCTCCAGGTGGCCGCCCGGCAGCGATTGTTCGCCGCGACCGCGGAGTTCCTCGGTGAGCCGCAGCAGAATCCGGACCGCCCGGTGCCGTTCGTCATCGGCGTCGCGGGCAGCGTGGCGGTCGGGAAATCCACCACCGCGCGCGTGCTGCAGGCCCTGCTGGCCCGCTGGGGCCACCATCCTCGCGTCGACCTGGTCACCACCGACGGTTTCCTGTACCCCAACAAGGAGCTCAACCGCCGGAACCTCATGCACCGCAAGGGGTTCCCGGAGAGCTACGATCGGCGCGGCCTGATGCGGTTCGTCACCGCGGTGAAATCCGGTGCCGACGAGGTCTGTGCACCGGTGTACTCACACCTGCTGTACGACATCGTGCCCGGCGAGAAGCAGGTGGTGCGCCATCCCGACATCCTGATCCTGGAGGGCCTCAACGTCCTGCAGACCGGGCCGGCGCTGATGGTGTCGGACCTGTTCGACTTCTCGGTGTACGTCGACGCGCGCATCGAGGACATCGAGCAGTGGTACATCTCCCGGTTCCTGACGATGCGTTCGACGGCGTTCGCCGATCCGGCCTCGCACTTCCATCACTACTCGACGCTGACCGACGAACAGGCCGTGTTCGCCGCCCGCGACATCTGGCATTCGATCAACCGCCCCAACCTGATCGAGAACATCTTGCCGACCCGCCCGCGGGCCACCCTGGTGCTACGCAAGGACAGCGACCATTCGATCAACCGGCTGCGGCTGCGCAAGCTCTAGCCGGAACGCTCAGGCGCGTTCCCAACCGCCCCACTCGTTGCCGACGAACTGTTGGCCGTCGGGAATCACGAAGTGGCGCAGGAACACCTGGAGCGCGGGCTGCATGCGCTGGTGCAGCTCGGTCATCGCGCTGACCAGTTCGGGGGTCATCGGATCCTCCCCCTCGGGTTTCTTCGGCGGGATCAACCCCAGGTGCAGCGCCATCTCCAGCTGGTAGAAGGTGAAGTCGCCGTAGGGCCGCTTGGGATCACAGCCGGGAACCTCCTCGTCGAAATAGGGATCCGACAGTTCCCAGCTCATGTTCGCCAGCAGCGTCCGGTGCTGATCGGTGAAGCCGAACGGGCCCGACTCGGGCAGGTCCTCGACGAAGAACGAGTACTCGTGGTCGGCCGGCGGGCGCTCATAGGCGTATTCGCCTGCCGCGCAGTCACCGAATCCGGTGGCGATGCGCAACAGGTCGAGATCGCCGGGCTCGGTCTCCCAGTCCGGTGGAAAACATGGCGCGCCTACTTCGGTTCCGTCCCAGCCGACGCGCACCGCCCGCAGTCGCTCCGTGTGCTCGGGTGCCCAATTCAGTTCCACCCGGCCATTATCAAGCAGCCGGCGGTTGGCCGAACGAGGTTGGATCGACAGCACGGATCCGTTCGCAGACACGCACGGCTCGTATGTCACGTCGGTCTTGGTGATGTATCCCGTGCGGAACGCCCAGAGCCATCGGGCTCTGGGCGTTCCTGCTGTCGATCAGGCCGGGATCCGCCGGACGCCGACGTACTGCCATTCGGCCATCGCCAGCGTGTAGATGCCGGCGACGATGACGAATACGACGCCTGCGGTGGTCAGCGCCATGGTGAAGACAGCCACCAGGGCGATCACCGTGCAGGCGGCATTGGCGATCACAGTGCCGATGCCGGCGGGACGCACCCGCTCGATCCCGGCGAGCGCGAACACCACGATGCCGTAGACGACCGAGAAGATGCCGACGCCGTACTCGACGGAGACCGGCAGCCCGGTGAAATCGGCGAACCAGCCTGCCGCGGCCAGCAGGGCGATCCCACAGATGCCGACGATGACTGCGTCGGCCCGCATGGCCAGGCGCAGCAGCGAGTCGGCGCCCTTCCTCGTGCCGGCGGCTCCGGTGGCGGTGATGGCGGTCATGATTCTCCTTCTCTCTGGTGTGTTTCCGGTCGTTCATTCACTTCGCGTGCGGTGGAGCACGGTGCGGGGTCGCGCGCCGTAACCTCTTCCGGCGGCACCCCGCACCGGCTCGGCAGGGAGTCACGCCAGACGGCGCACTCCGCGGTATTGGAGCCAGGCCAGCCCTGCGGTGGCGAGGACGAATCCGAGGACCATCTCGGCTCCGGCCCCGGTCAACGGCAACCAGCCGGCCACCAGGGCCACGACGGTGGTGGCGGCGAACACCACGTTTGCGGTGAGCACGGCGAGGCCGACCCGCCGAACGTCGGACACGGCCGCCAGGACGTACAGCAGCGCGCCGTAACCGACCAGCGCGGCACCGGTCAGCCAGCCGGCGGTGGCGGACACCCCCGCGATCCGGGCCAGTTGGTCGGCGGCCATCGCAACCAGCAGGCCGACCCCCGCGCACACCGTGGCGTCGGCGCGGAGGGCGAACCGCAGGAGGGAGTCGGTCGAGTCGGACAGTGGTCGGGTGACGATGGCGGTCATGTCGGTCTCCTCGGCGATGAGGGTGTCGATTCGGTGGAACACCTCCGACACTGCTCACCGGCCGCTGCCAGATCGACACAGATCACTGCCAAGCACTGCCAACCGCAGGTCAGCGCTATTTCAGAAGGGGAAGGTCCGCTATCGACCGGCCGGGATCGCCGGTGTGAGATCACCGCGCAGATCGGCGGCGATCACCCGCGCCGCAGCGTTCTGCCAGTTGTGCAGGGAACGCTGGGGCACCTCGGTGACGAACCACTGCCAGGCCTGCCGCGCAACCGGGTCGAGGCCGGCGGCGGTGGCGTTCTGGGCGTAGGCACGGACCCCGACGACATATGGGAAGTACAGCGAGTTGTAGTGGCGCCACTGCTCGGTGGTGCCGAAGTCGCCGCCGTCGCGGGGCTTGAGCGCCGCGATGCGGTCGGCCAGCAGTGCCTTGAGTTCGTTGGCCCGTTCCAGCGGCTGATCCGGCGCGCCACGCTCGGCCAGCCGGGCGTCGATGGCCGGCAGCGCGGTCAGCGGACTGGCGACCAGCTTGGACAGATCGCCGTAATGGCCGAGTGCGCGCCGGGTGAGCCGGGCGAAGGCGTCGTCGTCGATGCCACCCAGCGGGTGTCCCGATCGCAGCGGCAGCGCGGCCTCGGTCTGGCGCAGTGCCTCACGGTCGGCCCGCAGGTCCGGTGACCTGGAGAAGGCCAGCCGGTCGAACAGCCCGGCCAGCGGATCGGCCAGCACCTCAACGGCCACGGCGACCGCCAGACTGGTGAACAACAGGATCGTCATCACGGTGTGGCCGGTGCCGGAGTCCAGCACGACCATCCCGACCAGCGCCTGGGCCGCGAACGGAACCGCGATCACCAGGGTGCCGATGATCGAGCGGCGCATGTCCACCCGCAATGCCTGGCCTTCGTCGAAGGCGTCCCAGATCGCGACCGCCACCCCGAGCAGCGCGACGTCGAACCCGGTGGAGGCCAGTGCCAGCCAGCTCGGCACCAACCCGAGCGGGATCACCAGGATCACGTTGCCGAGGGCGAAGAACAACGTCGCGACGATGATGAAACCCACGACCGATCGGGGTTTCGCACCGCCCAGGACGGCCTTGATCATGGCGCCGAGCGCGGACAGCGAGATCACCGCGAACATCACCCAGTGCCCGGTGCGCAGCGGCCCGTCGACGCTGCCGGCCAGGCCGGCTCCGGCCAGCGCCAGGACGGCCACGGCGAAAATGGCCGCGACCTCGCCGACGCGGGATCGGAACGTGTCGGACGGCCGCGCCAGCTCGACCATCACCGCGAACCAGGCGATGCCCGGCACGGCCACCAGATAGATCTCGACGCGGCTGAGCAGCTCCGAGCCGGTGACCACTCGCACCGCGTCGAGGGCGACGACGAGCGCGAAACTGGTCAGCCCGATCGCGGCAAGGACCAGAACGGGCTTACGCGGGTCGCGGGCGAGCAGGTACAGACCCAGCCACCAGCTGAGGGTGAAGACCACCGCCGACAGCGCAGCCATAGGTTCAGTTTGGCACTACTTGCCGAAGCGACGGTGCCGGGCCGTGTAATCGCGCAGCGCGCGCAGGAAGTCGACACGGCGGAACGCCGGCCAGTACGCCTCGGTGAACCACATCTCCGAATAGGCGCTCTGCCACAACAGGAATCCGGACAGGCGTTGCTCCCCCGAGGTACGGATGACGAGGTCGGGGTCGGGTTGGCCTGAGGTGTAGAGGTTCTCCGAGATCCCGTCGACGGTGACCGCTTCGACGAGTTGCTCGGCGGTGGCTCCGTTGGCCAGTTCCTTGGACAACAGCGAGCGCACGGCGTCGACGATCTCCTGACGTCCGCCGTAGGCGACCGCCACATTCACATGGAACGAACCGGGCGCGTTCGATGCTGTGCTTTCTACGGCCTCGCGCAGCCGCCGGGCCGGCTCCTCCCCCAACAACTCCAGGTCGCCGACGGTGCGCACAGTCCAGGTGTTCGACGGCGCGCAGATCTCCTCGACCACATCGGTGATGATCTCGAGCAGGGCGGCCAGCTCTTCGGGATCGCGTTGCAGGTTCTCGGTGGAGAGCAGGTACACCGTCGTCATCTCGATGCCCGCGGCCTGACACCAGCGCAGCATCTCGGCGATCTTGGCCGCACCCATCCGGTAGCCGATGCTGACATCGTCGTATCCCGCATCCCGCGCCCACCGACGGTTCCCGTCACACAGCACCGCGATGTGGCGAGGTAGTTCCGAACGGGACTGCGCCAGCTCCTGACGCAACCGCATCTCGTAGAGCCGATAGGCCGGTTCCTTGAGCCGCGGGGGAATGATGTCCACGAGAGTCCAGACTACTGTGAGCGTCGGGGTACACCACGGGTTCTCAATGGAGGTGACATGACCGCGCCGACGGGTAGCACCAAGCCCTACCGCTCAGCGGCCGCGCTGATCCGGCCCGCCGAAGACCTACCCGAAGCCGTCGCCGAGGGTGTCGCCCAGTTCCTCGGCAAGCCCCGCGCCCGCGGCTGGATCCACGTGTACTCGGCGATCGTCGCGTTCATCGCCGGCGCCGCGCTGGTGTCGGTGTCATGGTCGGTGGAGTCGACGCGGGCGGGCCTGGCCACCCTGCTCTACACCTTCACGATCGTGGCGATGTTCACCGTGAGCGGCACCTACCACCGGGTGAACTGGAGGTCCGAACGCGCACGTAAATGGATGAAGCGCCTGGATCATTCGATGATCTTCATCTTCATCGCCGGCAGCTACACGCCGTTCGCGCTGCTCGCGCTGCCCGAGTCCAAGGGCATGGTGCTGTTCTGGATCGTGTGGGGCGGCGCGATCGCGGGCGTGCTGCTCAAGATGTTCTGGCCGTCGGCCCCACGCTGGCTCGGCGTGCCGCTGTACATCCTGTTGGGCTGGGTGGCGGCCTGGTTCATCGGGCCGATCATGCACGGGGCGGGTGTGGCCGCGGTGGTGCTGCTGATCGTCGGCGGTGCGCTCTACAGCGTCGGCGGCGTGCTCTACGCACTCAAATGGCCCAATCCCTGGCCGACCACCTTCGGCCATCACGAGTTCTTCCACGCCTGCACGGCGGTGGCGGCGATCTGCCACTACATCGCGATGTGGTTCGCCGTCTTCTGATCCCTCGGCACGCCAGACACAGGAAACCCCGCACCGCCTACAACGATGCGGGGCTCTCGACAACGACTACAGCGTGACGGCGTCGGCCTGCGACCAGTAGGCCTTCATCGCCGTGATCTTGCCTTCGCCGTCGAACACCATCACGTCGATGGGCTCGATCCGCATGCTGCTGGCACCGAAGTCGAGCGTGAGCCGGAAGTGGAACGCGGCCTCGTGGCCGGCCACCCGCAACGTCACCAGCTCGGCCTTGCCCTTGACGTTCTCGATGTTGGCGTAGAAGCCGCGGATGGCGGCCCGCCCGATGTGCACCTCGCCACCGCCCACCGGATCCTCGACGGTCGCGTCGTCCGCGTACAGCGCAGCGATCTCGTCGGCACTTCCGCTGGAGACGAGCTCTAGGTAGCGGTTCACGGTCTGGGTGATCTGCTCGGCGTTGGGCATGGCCGCGAGGCTACACGTCGCCACTTCCGCCGTCCGGCGGTTCACCACCCAGTGAGACGGCGAGGTCCCCGACGGTCGTGACGGGCAGATCGCACGTGGTGCCGCGGCACACGTAGGCGGCGTCGGCACCGTCGACGCGGTCACGTCCCTTCAACAGTTCGGCGGAGTCGACGGCACCGCCGACGACCACGGCCCCACCCGGTGCCATCCGCCGAGCTGCGGCCAACAGATCAGAGGACGGATCACCGGCCACCGCGATCTGGATCGGCCCCCGCACCTGCGCCTCGGACACCGCCAGCCAATGCCCGCCGGAACGCGCCGCGCGGGCCAGGATCGGGGTGGCCGACGACAAAGTCGCCTGCGCCGCATCCACATAACGCTGCGAGGCGGTCAGATATCCCGCCGCCTGCAACGCCTCGGCCACCAACGAGGCGCCCGACGGCGTCGCGCCGTCGATCGGGTCTGCGGGGCGCACCATCAGCTGTTCGGCGTCGTCCGCCGTGTCGAACCAGCGGCCCGGCTGATCGGGGTCCGCGAAGTGCTCGAGCGCGATGTCCAGCAGACCGGCCGCCTCGGCCAATCCGCTCCCCGTGAGCTGGTAGAGCGTCAGCAACGCGGTGGCCAGTGCCGCGTGGTCCTCCAGGATCGCCGCGCTGTCGCCGACGCGGCCACCCAGACTGGCCCGTCGCAACCGTCCGTCCACCACGTGTAGATCCAGCAGCCGCTTCGCGCATCCGATTGCGGCAGAAAGGAATTCAGGTTTACCGAGCGATACCGACGCTTCGGCGAGCGCGATGATGGCCAACCCGTTCCAGGCCGTCACCACCTTGTCGTCGCGTGCCGGTTGAGGGCGCAGCGCGCGAGCCGCCGACAACGCCGCACGCACCGATGCGAAGCGCGCATCATCGTCCGGATCGCGGTGCAGCTGCAGCACCGACGCGCCATGCTCGAACGTGCCGCGCTCGGTCACCCCGAAAAGCGAAGCCGCCCAGGCTCCGTCGTCTTCGCCCAGAACCGATCGAAGTTCGGCGGGCGTCCACACGTAGGTCAGCCCCTCACGCCCTCCGGCGTCGGCGTCCAGCGATGACGTGAACATGCCGTCGGCACCCAGATCCGACACGATGAACGCCGCCGTCTCGTCAGCAATCCTGCGCGCCAACGGATCTCCGGTGCGGCGGGCCAGGTGGGCATAGGCCCGTAGCAACAGCGCATTGTCGTAGAGCATCTTCTCGAAGTGCGGCACCACCCAGTGCGGGTCGACGCTGTAGCGGGCGAATCCGCCGGCCAGCTGGTCGTAGATGCCGCCGCGGGCCATCGCCGAACAGGTGCGCTGCGCCGCGGTCAGCGCCGCAACCGATCCGGTGCGTTCGTGGTGCCGCAGCAGCCCTTCCAGCAGCGCCGAGGGCGGAAACTTGGGTGCGCCGCCAAAACCTCCGTACGTCGCGTCCTCGTCGTTCAGCACCGCGGCCACCGCGTGGTCGCACAGTTCGGGCCCGACGGGCGACCCGCCGCCGGGCAGCCCGGCCGACATCTTGCGCAGTTCGGTGGCGATCTGGTCGGAGGCCCGCTCGACCTCGTCACGCCGGTCGCGCCAAGTTTCGGCGACGGCGTCCAGCAGTTGCAGGAATCCGAGCTTCGGGTAGTACGTGCCGCAGAAGAACGGCCGGCCGTCGGGAGTCAGGAAGCAGGTCATCGGCCAGCCGCCCTGCCCGGTCAGGGCGACGGTGGCGTTCATGTACACCGCGTCCAGGTCCGGACGTTCCTCACGGTCGACCTTGATGCAGACGAATCCGGTATTGGCCACCGCCGCTACCTCTGCGGACTCGAACGATTCATGGGCCATGACATGGCACCAGTGACATGCCGCGTACCCGATGGACAGCAGGATGGGGACGTCCCGCGACGCGGCCTCGGCGAGCGCCTCGGGCGACCACTCCTGCCAGTGCACCGGATTGTCGGCGTGCTGGCGCAGGTACGGGCTGGTGGACTCGCTCAGTCGATTGGCCACGCCCTCACGTTAGGCCTCCGAACGACCCCAGATGCCGCACATCCGGCGAGTTCCTGGCTGAGCGCGGATCTGCTCAGTCGGCTCCGCCGCCGGCTGCCGGCTTGTCGGGCTTGCCGCCGTCGGCGTTTTCGGCGTCCACGTTCTCCACGGTGCCCTCGTCGGCGGCCTGGTCGGGCTCGGGATGGTCGCGGTCGAAGGACTCGGGCAGCTTGCGCAGGTGCCGGTTCATCGACCAGACCAGAGCGAAGGTCCCGACCAGCAGAGCCACCGTGATCAGCAGGCCGAGCGGGGTCGCCTTACCGAACTCCGGCCCGGTGTTCCGCGGCTCGTCGGCGGCGAGCAGTGTCATCACTGCGGTCAAAGTGTCGATCATTTCTCAATCCCGGTGAACAGGTCGTCTTCCGGCAGATTCACCGGCACACGCGACCGCGCCAACTCGAACTCCTCAGTCGGCCAGAGCCGCTGTTGCCACTCGATCGGCGCATGGAAGAAATCGCCTTTCGGGTCGATCTGGGTCGCGTGCGCGCGCAGCGCATCGTCACGCTGACTGAAGTACTCCGAGCATTCAACACGGGTCGTCACCCGATTGGCGAACACGTCGTGGTCGGGGTCCCAGTGCTCCAGCCATTTGCCGAAGGGCCCCTGCTGACCGTGCTTGGCGAACTCGTCCTGCAGCAGCTGCATGCGCTGACGCAGGAAGCCGTGGTTGTAGTACAGCTTCGACACGCTCCACGGTGTCCCGGCCTCGGGGAACAGCCGGTAGTCGGCGGCCGCCTCGTACGCCGCGACCGACACCTCGTGGCAGCGGATGTGGTCGGGGTGCGGGTAGCCGCCGTTTTCGTCATACGTGGTCAGCACGTGCGGCTGGAACTCCCGGATCACCCGGACCAGGCGGCTGACCGGCTCGGCGAGCGGCACACAGGCGAAACAGCCTTCGGGCAGCGGGGGCATCGGGTCCCCCTCGGGCAGCCCCGAGTCGACGAATCCCAGCCAGTGATGCTCGACGCCGAGGATCTCGGCGGCCTTGGCCATCTCGTCCCGGCGCACCTCGCTGATCCGGCCGTGCACCTCGGGAAGGTCCATCGCCGGATTGAGAATGTCGCCGCGCTCGCCGCCGGTGAGCGTCACAACCATGACGCGCACGCCCTCGGCCGCATAGCGCGCGGTGGTCGCCGCACCCTTGCTGGATTCGTCGTCCGGGTGGGCATGCACCGCCATCAACCGCAGTTCACTCATTTCGCCTTCATCTAACTACGGCGCCCTCTTACCTAATCCCGCTGCCTGGTGTCCAGTGGCCAACATGTCTCGCCCTATAGTTCCAGTTCTGATGATCGAACGCCCCGCCGCCCGCTACGGATCCCGCCAATTGTCCCGCCGGACCCGGCGCTGGATCGCGTTTGCACTGGTCGGCCTGGTCGTGGTGGCGGGTGTGATCCTCGCGGTCGTGGCTTTCCAGCGGTTGGGTTCCGGCGAGGTCAAGGGCGAGCTGTCGGCGTATGAACTGATCGACAACCAGACGGTCTCGGTGACCGTCGGCGTGACGCGTCCGGATCCGTCGAAGCCCGTGGTCTGCATCGTGCGGGCCCGCTCGATCGACGGCAGCGAGACCGGACGGCGTGAAATCCTGGTCGGTCCGTCGGATCAGCGAGTGGTTCAGGTGACGGCGGAGGTGAAGTCGAGCCGGCCCCCGGTGGTCGGCGACGTCTACGGTTGCGGGACCGATGTGCCGTCGTACCTGGTAGCGCCCTGATTCTGAGGCTCGCAACAAACGCCGAACAGCTATTACATGAAGATTCGTTGGCCGCTCGGTGGTATGATTGTGCGATACACGGTTCCTCGCTGGGGCCGTGTATTGCTGCATTAGCGCCCGATTAGGACGCTGACGCCCGCGGCAATACACGCGCATGCCCTGACCCGGAATCGACGGACCTCTTTTGCGAAAAAACGCGAGAGCACCGCAAGACTAGACAGGAGCGCGAGAACATGACCGACACACAGGTCACCTGGCTCACTCAGGAGGCATTCGACCGGTTGAAGGCGGAGCTGGATCAGCTGATCGCCAACCGGCCGGTGATCGCCGCCGAGATCAACGACCGACGCGAAGAGGGCGATCTGCGCGAGAACGGTGGCTACCACGCCGCCCGCGAAGAGCAGGGCCAGCAAGAGGCCCGCATCCGCCAGCTGCAGGAGCTGCTCAACAACGCCAAGGTCGGCGAGGCACCCAAGCAGTCCGGTGTCGCGCTGCCCGGCTCGGTCGTCAAGGTGTACTACGACGACGACAAGAAGGACACCGAGACGTTCCTGATCGCCACCCGCCAGGAGGGCATCAGCGACGGCAAGCTCGAGGTGTACTCCCCCAACTCACCGCTGGGCAGTGCACTGATCGACGCCAAGGTCGGCGAGTCGCGTACCTACACCGTGCCGAACGGCAACACCGTCAAGGTCACCCTGGTCAGCGCTGAGCCCTACCACGCCTGACGGCACCGCTGGGGGAAGCACTACAGTCGGGGAAATGGCGCAAATCGCCGAAGACCTGTTCCTGCTGTTGCTGGACAACGCAGCCGCGCAGCCCGGACTGGACCGCCGGCGCAGGGAGAAGGTGCTCAGCGCCGCGGTATTGCTGGATCTGGCCTATGCCTGCCGGATCCGTCCCGCCATGGGTGGAGAACCGGTCGAGGCCGGCCGACTGATCGCGCTGGCCGGTGACTGGCCTGCCGATCCGGTCGGCGACCCGGCGTTCGCACTACTGCAACGCCGTCCGTTGCCGGCCGAGACCGCGCTGGCCAAGCTGAGCAGGCACACCCAGTCCGCCCTGGAACAGCATCTCGAACGCATCGGGCAGATCCGGCGAGTCCGGATGCCCGGCAAGAGCTTTCCGGGCCGGACGGTGTACTGCTGGCCGCTGACCAACCGAGAGCGGGTCAGCAGGGTCCGGACGGCTCTGCTGGCCGCGTTGTTCGACGGGCACACCCCGGTACCGGCCATCGCCGCGATCATCTGCCTGCTGCACGCGGTCGACGGCCTGGGCGCGATCTTGAGCCTCAACGACCGGGGATGGCGCTGGGTGCATGCCCGGTCCACCGAGATCGCCACGGGCAGTTGGGTGGACGAGACCGCGTCGGCACTGCCGGAGATGAATCTGGCAGTGACGACGTCGGCGTTACGTCCGGCCCTGATGAACTAGCGCTCCCCCTCGCGGGCGCCTACTTGCCCAGGGCCTGCTCGAGGTCGGCCAACAAGTCGGCGGCATGCTCGATGCCCACCGACAGGCGCACCAGATCGTCGGGCACCTCCAGCTGGGAGCCCGCGGTCGACGCGTGAGTCATCGCGCCGGGGTACTCGATCAACGACTCCACCCCGCCCAGCGACTCGGCGAGAATGAAAAGCTCGGTGCGCGAGCACAGTTCACGTGCCGCACGTGCGCCGCCACGCAACCGCAGACTCACCATGCCGCCGAAACCGGACATCTGCTTGGCCGCCACCTCATGGTTGGGGTGGCTGGCCAGACCGGGATAGAGCACGGTCTCGACTGCGGGGTGCCCGTCGAGGAATTCGGCGATCAGCGCGGCGTTTTCGCTGTGCTGACGCATCCGCAGCACCAGCGTCTTGAGCCCGCGCATGGTCAGATACGCGTCGAACGGTCCGGGCACGGCTCCGGCACCGTTCTGTAGGAACGCGAATGCCGCGTCCAGTTCGTCGTCGTTGGTCAGCAGCGCGCCGCCCACCACGTCGGAGTGCCCGCCGATGTACTTGGTGGTCGAGTGCAACACGATGTCGGCGCCCAGCAACAGCGGCTGTTGCAGCGCCGGCGAGGCAAATGTGTTGTCCACCAACACCTTGACGCCCGAGGACGACGCGATCTGCACGATCGCGGCGATGTCGGCGATGCTCAGCAGCGGGTTGGTGGGCGTCTCCACCCAGATCATCCGGGTGCGCGGGGTGATCGCCGAGCGCACCGCGTCCAGATCACTGAGCGGGACCGGGGTGTGCGTGACGTTCCACTGCGAGAACACCTTGTCGATGAGCCGGAACGTGCCGCCGTAGGCGTCGTCGGGGATCACCACATGGTCACCCGGCCGCAGCACCGCGCGCAGCGCACAGTCGGTGGCGGCCATGCCCGAGGCGAAGGCCCGCCCGTAGGTGGCCTCCTCGACCGCGGCCAGCGATGACTCCAGGGCCTGCCGGGTCGGGTTGCCGGTGCGGGCGTACTCGAATCCGCCACGCAGGCCGCCGACGCCGTCCTGGGCGAAGGTCGAGCTGGCATAGATCGGGGTGTTGACGGCTCCGGTACCCGGGTCGGGTCGGTAACCGGCGTGGATGGCTTTTGTGGCCAGACCGTGCCACCTGCGCTGTTCACTCATAACGTAGTGAGCCTATCGGGGCGGGCAACGGCGCGCCCGCCCCGGCGCGGGTAGATCAGCTGCGCAGCTTTCGTCCGTACTTGTCGGGCACCGACCGGGTGAACATCATCACCGAATCCACCAGCGCCCAGATTCCGACGCCGGCCACCACGAACAGTCCGACAAACAAGATCGACGTGAGGATGCCGAGGATGGTCAGCCCGAGCTGGATCCCGCCGATGGTGGTCGACCCGATGTAGAAACGCCCGACGCCGAACGCGCCCAAGAAGAACTGCAGCAGACCGGCGGTGATGGCCGACTTGTCCGACAACGGTTCCCCGGTCATCGGGTCACGACCGTACGGCGCCGACGGGTCGGCGGCATAGGCACCGAAGGGCTGCGGCTGCCCCGGGTATCCGGGCTGGGGCTGCCCGGGGTAGCACGGTGGGGGCGCCTGGGGCGGATATCCCGGCGGAGGCCCCTGGGGCGGGTACCCGCCGTACGACGGAACCCCCTGCGGCGGCATTCCCTGCGGCGGCATTCCTTGCGGAGGTACTCCCTGTGGCGGCACTCCTTGTGGAGGCATCCCGTACATGTCTCCGGGCTGATTTGGTATCGACATTGCGGCCCCGACTTTCTGGAAAAGACCGAGCCCCGGCGCAGGGACATCGGCAGGCTGGATCAAATGATGTCACGGACCACAACGCCCACGGCGCAAGCATTTTCTGCCGCACGCGCCGCGGGCGTTGAGTCCGGTTGTACTACGGAGTCAGCGGTGCCACCTGACCGCCGCTGAGCCGACGCCAGGCGTACACCTGGATCAGCAGGATCATCGGGATCGCCACGATCAAGCCGAGCCCGCACGGGATCGAGCCGATGATCGCGAGGGCGAGCATCGCGAGCACCGTGAGGATCACGACGCCGAAGTTGGGCTTCACGAGTTGGAAGCTCGCCTTGACGGCGTCGACCGCCTTGAGATTGCGGTCCACCGCGGCAACCGTCGTGAACAGGAACAGCACCGCGATGATCACGTCGGCGATGAACGTCAACGGCGTGGTGAGCAGCCAGAGCCCCGGCATCAGGATTGTCGGCAACGACAGCACCAGGTTGGCCACGAACGTGATCGCACCGACGATCACCGTCGCGAGGATCACGTTGGCGACATTGCGCGGCTTGAAGAACGACCCGAGCGTCACGGGCTGCCCGTTGGCGATGTCGAGCAGGCCCGCGGTGTAGGCCGCCGCGATCCACCCGCTCACGATCAACATCACGATGCCGCCGATCAGCATCACGATGCCGCCGGCGACCCCGAGATTGCTCGATGCCTCGAAACTGAAGCCATCCCCTGAGGTCTCGTAACTGCTGGCGGTGTCAGGCGCCACCGCGGCCGCGATGAGGGTGAAGATGAACCAGATGGCGCCGGCGGCCAACCCGTACACCAGCCCCGGCACGATCAGCTCGACCGGATGCTTGGTGAACTTGTTCCAGGCCCACGAGAACGCGCCACCGATGTCGTACGGCGCAGCGCCGAACCCGGGGCCGCCGGCGGGCGGGTAGCCCGGAGCCGAGTAGCCGGGCGGCGGATAGCCACCGGGAGGCGGGAAGCCACCACCTTGTGGCGGGGGCGGGTAGCCACCACCCTGCGGCGGCGGAGGCGGCGGGTAACCGCCACCCTGCGGCGGAGGCGGATATCCACCCTGTTGCGGCGGCGGATAGCCACCGGGAGGCGGGAAGCCACCCTGCGGCGGAGGCGGATATCCACCCTCTGGTGGCGGCGGGTAGTTCCCCGGCGGGGGCGGTTGATCGGTCACGTCGAAAGCTCTCCTCATCTCGGATAGCGCTCCGCTAACGGACGCTACTTTCTGCCGGCACCTAGAGGTACAGCGAGCGGAACTGCTCCACAGGCAGATTACGCACCGTCAACCCCCTTTGACAGGACAACACGAGCCCTGTTCGTCATGCACTGACGGCCAGGCGCCGCCGCGAGCGGTGATGGTGTCTGAGTTTGCTAGCCCTAGGCGAACTCACCCTATCTGAGAAGTCGCTGGAGGCAAGGCTTTCCACGTGGTGTCGGCGAACCCGCCAACCCGAGCTGACGTGCGCTAGTTGTACCCGGTCATGACGTTGGTAGCAGGCGTGTTGGCTTGATGTGAAGAGAACCTCCGGGTGAGGTGTGGCTTGTCGAAGGCCCATCACCAACCCGGAGGTTCTCGTGTCCCACCGTAATGCCCGCACAACGCTGCACGGCCGAATGCTGATCGTGCAGCGCCACCAGCAAGGCTGGAAACAGGCCCATATCGCCGCGGCGATGGGCATCTCCCGCAAATGCGTACACACCTGGATTAGCCGTTTTGCGGCTGAAGGCGAGCCCGGGTTGCGCGACCGGTCCTCCCGCCCGCACCGCTGCCCCACCCGGATGTCGGCACGTGTGGAGCGCCAAGTGATCGCCGCGCGTCGCCGCCATCGTCGGGGCCAGGATTGGCTGGGCCCCGAGCTCGGTATCTCAGCGCGGACCGTCGGGCGGATTCTGCGCCGTCGCGGTGCGCCCTTGCTTCGTGACTGCGATCCGATGACCGGTGCGGTGATCAAGGCATCGAAAGCCACGGCATGCCGTTACGAACGAGACCAGCCTGGCGAACTGGTGCACGTCGATGTCAAGAAGCTGGGCCGGATTCCGGATGGGGGTGGGTGGCGCGCTCACGGGCGCAGCGAAGAAGTCCGCGGCCGTGGTGTCGGGTATGACTACGTGCACTCGATGGTCGATGACCACAGCCGGCTGGCGTACTCGGAAATCCATGCCGATGAGAAGGGACCGACGTGTGCGGGATTCATCACTCGGGCAGCGCAATACTTTCAATCACAGGGCATTTCGCGCATCGAGAGAGTCATTACCGACAACCATCTGAGCTATCGGCGCTCAGCACACGTCGCCGCCGCCATCGACCAACTGCACGCCAAACACCTCTTCATCAAGCCGCATTGCCCCTGGCAGAACGGAAAAGTGGAGCGCTATAACCGCACCCTGCAAAGCGAATGGTCCTACCGCAGAGTGTTCGCCTCCAACGCAGACCGCGCCCACGCCCTTGCACCCTGGGTCAAGTTCTACAACACTCAACGCCGCCACAGCGCACTCGAAGGTCTACCGCCGATCAGCCGGCTGCGACCAACGTGATGGCTGAATACAGCTAGTGCCGACCGCCACCCTCGGACAAGAACCCGAGGAGATCGTGCCGTGTGAGCACCCCGACGGGTTTGCCGTCCTCGACGACCATCACCGCATCGGATTCACGCAGAGTCTTAGCTGCGGTGGACACCAGTTCGCCGGCGCCGATGAGCGGCAGCGGCGGGCTCATGTGCTCGGCAACCGCGTCGGCCAGTTTCGCCCGGCCCTCGAACACCGCAGACAGCAGTTCCCGCTCGGACACGCTGCCCGCCACTTCGCCCGCCATCACGGGTGGTTCGGCCCCGACCACGGGCATCTGCGAGACGCCGTACTCCCGCAGGATGCCGATCGCGTCGCGAACCGTCTCGGACGGATGGGTGTGCACCAGGTCCGGCAGCGCACCCGACTTGCCGCGCAGCACGTCGCCGACCGTCGGCTGCTCGATCGAACCGTCGAGCCGGTTGCGCAGGAAGCCGTACGACGACATCCACGCGTCGTTGAAAATCTTTGACATGTAACCGCGTCCGCCGTCGGGCAGCAGCACCACGACGACGGAGTCAGGTCCGGCCTTGCGGGCCACCTCGATGGCGGCCACCACAGCCATGCCGCACGATCCACCGACCAGCAGGGCCTCTTCGCGCGCCAACCGCCGGGTCATGTCGAACGAATCGGCATCGGAGACGGCGATGATCTCGTCGGGGACTGTGGGGTCGTAGGCCGACGGCCAGAAATCCTCACCGACGCCTTCGACGAGGTAGGGACGACCGGTGCCGCCCGAGTACACCGAGCCCTCCGGATCGGCGCCGACCACCTGGACCGGACCTCCATCACGGCCGGCCGACACCTCCTTGAGGTAGCGGCCGGCGCCGGTGATGGTGCCACCGGTGCCGACCCCGGCGACGAAATGCGTGACCGTGCCGTCGGTGTCGGCCCAGATCTCCGGACCCGTCGTCTCGTAGTGCGACTCCGGCCCCATCGGGTTGGAGTACTGGTCGGGCTTCCAGGCCCCGTCGATCTCGGTGACCAGCCGATTGGAGACGCTGTAGTAGCTGTCCGGGTGATCCGGCGGCACCGCCGTCGGGCACACCACGACCTCGGCGCCGTACGCGCGCAACACATTCTGCTTGTCCTCGCTGACCTTGTCGGGGCAGACGAAGATGCACTTGTAACCGCGCAGTTGAGCCACCAGGGCCAGGCCTACCCCGGTGTTGCCCGATGTCGGCTCGACGATGGTGCCGCCGGGCTTCAGCTCTCCACTGGCCTCGGCGGCGTCGATCATCTTGGCGGCGATGCGGTCCTTGGAGCTGCCGCCGGGGTTGAGGTACTCGATCTTGGCCAGGACCGTGCCCGAGCCTTCTGGGACAACGGAGTTCAGCCGTACCAGCGGGGTGTTGCCGATGAGCTCACTGATGTGCCTGGCTATGCGCATGCGTCAATGGTCTCAGGCCCGCTGAACGCTTACCAGGTGGCCTCTCGAATGTACTCACCGATCTGGCGCAACGAGCGCTGCGCTTCCGACACCAGAGGCGACGCGAGCTGGAAGACATGCATCTGACCGGGCCAGATCCGGAGCTCGACGGGAACCCCGGCGGCGGCCAGCATGTGCGCGCCCTTTCGCGCGTCGCTGAGCAGAACCTCCGAGCCCGACGCGTGGATCAGGGTGCGCGGCAGACCGGGCTCGACGTGGTCGAGCGGCTCGTACACCGTCTCGCCCGTGCGCTTGGCAGCCGCCTCGACGAGTTCGACGAGCGCGTCGAAGGCCTTGGCCGGGAACATCGCGTCGGAGTGCATGTTGGGGTGGTTGGCACGGGTGTCGTTGTCGATCTCGAACAGCGGCGACATCGTCACGATCGCGGCTGGAACCTCGCCCTCGTCGAGCAGGCGCTCGGCCAGCGCCAGCGACAGGTAGCCACCCGCCGAGTCGCCGGCCAGCACGATCTGCTCCGGCTCGTAGCCGGTCAGCCGCAGCCACTGGTAGGCGTCGTAACAGTCGTCGATCGCGGTGCCCACCGAGTGCTTCGGGACCATCCGGTAGTCGACGACGAGTACCGGGCTGTCGGCGTGGCCGGACAGGGCGGTCACGATGCCCGAGTGCGTGTTGGCCCCGCAGGCCAGGAACGCCCCGCCGTGCAGGTAGAGGATGACACTGCGTTTCCCGTCGGCGGGCAGCACGCCGTCGGCGCGCACCAGCTGCGCGGTGCAGTGCGGCAGCGCGATGGTGGCCTTGATGGTTCCGGGGACCGGCCGGATCAGCCGAGCGGCGAAGTTGACGAGCCCGAACGGCCACGGAAGATGCGGCACGTGGCTACCAATTGCCAAGGTCGGCTTGATTGTCAGCATCGCCGCCAGCGAAGCCAATCGGCCCGCCAGGCTCGGGCCGTCCTCGACAACCTCGACGGGTGCGCCGTCACTGACCGGAAACCTGCGCGCGCGGTGGGGCCTAGCTGGGCTTATGCCAGCGTGAAGGGACCTGGTTACCTTGCTCGGTGCAGTCATCGTCACCACTTCCTACGTCTTTGTAGTGCTAGGTGAGCTTCGTCACTCAGACAACCCGGGTAACTTAGCTTGACATCCGTAAACAGTTCAACAGTCAAATAAACTGAATTGATACCGGACTTGATACAGCACTGTGATCGCCACGGCGGTTTCGCCACGCGGACAACCCGCCGGATCCACTTAGACTGATCTCGTGGGCACATCGCGTCGGGCGACCATCGCCCTCGCCGCTGCGGCAACACTGGCCTCCACCGGATCGGCCTATATCGGAGCACGCAACCTGCTGACCGGGCAGGCCGACAAAGCTCGGCAGGTCATCCCCAAATCGTGGGACGTCCCGCCCCGCGCCGACGGCGTCTACACACCCGGAGGCGGCCCCGTCGAAAAGTGGGAACGTGGTGTCCCGTTCGACCTGCACCTGATGATCTTCGGCGATTCCACGGCGACCGGTTACGGCTGCCGGGTGGCCGACGAGGTGCCCGGGGTGTTGATCGCGCGCGGGGTGGCCGAGCAGTTCGGGAAGCGAATCCGCTTGAGCACCAAGGCGATTGTCGGCGCCACCTCGAAAGGTCTGTCCGGCCAGATCGACGCCATGTTCGTGGCGGGTCCGCCGCCGGACGCCGCGGTGATCATGATCGGCGCCAACGACATCACCAAGCCCAACGGCATCGGGCCCTCGGCACGCCGGCTCGGTGAAGCGGTACGTCGGCTGCGCGCGGCAGGAGCCGTCGTCGTGGTCGGCACCTGCCCGGATTTCGGGGTGGTCACCGCGATCCCGCAGCCGTTGCGTGCGTGGGCGCGCACGCAGGGCCTGCGTCTGGCCCGCGCCCAGGCCGGCGCCGTACGCGCCGCAGGCGGCGTGCCGGTGCCCTTCTCAGATCTGTTGGCTCCGGACTTCTACAAGGCACCTGAGCTGCTGTTTTCCGACGATATGTTCCATCCGTCGGCGGCCGGCTATGCCCTCGCGGCCAAACAGCTGTTGCCGGCCCTGTGCAGCGTGCTCGGCGAGTGGGACGGTGACGATGCCCTCGAAACCGCGTCCGCGGACGACAGCTCGTTGCTGAGCCGGCTGGGCGGTGTGACCAGGCTGTGGCACCGCTCCACCGGGGTCCCCGCTCCCGTCGTGGTACCCGCGGGATAGTTTCACAGCTGAGTTTTCAAGCCATTCGATCAGCAGGAGCCTGTCATGCCCGAAGCCGTCATCGTCGCCACTGCCCGTTCGCCGATCGGCCGCGCCGGCAAGGGGTCCCTGGTCAGCATGCGACCCGACGATCTGGCCGCCCAGATGGTCAAGGCCGTCCTGGACAAGGTGCCCGCGCTGGACCCGCGCGACATCGACGATCTGATCATGGGTTGTGGCCAGCCCGGCGGCATGGCCGGCTTCAACATCGGCCGCACCGTGGCCGTGCAGCTGGGCTACGACTTCCTGCCGGGCACCACCGTCAACCGCTACTGCTCGTCGTCGTTGCAGAGCACCCGGATGGCCTTCCACGCGATCAAGGCCGGCGAGGGCCACGCCTTCATCTCCGCGGGTGTGGAGACCGTGTCGAACTTCGCCAGCGGCAACGCCGACGGCTGGCCCGACACCAAGAACCCGCTGTACGCCGATGCCATGGCTCGGTCCGCCAAGGCCGCAGAGGGCGCCGACGAGTGGCACGACCCGCGCGAGGACGGCCTGCTGCCCGACGTCTACATCGCCATGGGCCAGACCGCCGAGAACGTCGCGCTGCACACCGGCATCAGCCGTGAGGACCAGGACCACTGGGGTGTGCGGTCGCAGAACAAGGCCGAGGAAGCGATCAAGAGCGGTTTCTTCGAGCGCGAGATCACGCCGGTGACGCTGCCCGACGGCACCGTGGTGTCCACCGATGACGGCCCGCGCCCCGGCACCACCTACGAGAAGATCAGCCAGCTCAAGCCGGTCTTCCGGCCCAACGGCACCATCACCGCCGGCAACGCCTGCCCGCTGAACGACGGCGCCGCCGCCCTCGTGGTGATGAGCGATGTGCGGGCCAAGGAGCTGGGCCTGACCCCGCTGGCCCGCGTCGTGTCGACCGGTGTGTCCGGTCTGTCGCCGGAGATCATGGGTCTCGGCCCGATCGAGGCCGTCAAGAAGGCTCTGGCCAACGCCAAGATGACCATCGATGACATCGACCTCTACGAGATCAACGAGGCGTTCGCCGTGCAGGTGCTCGGCTCGGCCCGCGCTCTCGGCATGGACGAGGACCGCCTGAACGTCTCCGGCGGCGCCATCGCCCTGGGCCACCCGTTCGGCATGACCGGTGCCCGCATCACCGCCACACTGCTGAACAACCTGCAGACCCACGACAAGACCTTCGGCATCGAGACCATGTGTGTCGGTGGCGGCCAGGGCATGGCGATGGTTGTGGAGCGGCTCTCCTAGTTCTGCTTTGACTCTGCGCTGAGGGCGCAAAAGCGCGAGTAGCCCGCGCCCTCAGCGCAGAATCAATGGCGGGGCAACCTCATCCCCCCTTGACTCTGCGTCCACGGCACAAGAGCCCGAGTAACCCGCACCCTCACCGCAGAATCAATGGCGGCGCAACCTCATCCCCCCTTGACTCTGCGTCCACGGCACAAAAGCGCGAGTAACCCGCACCCTCACCGCAGAATCAATGGCGGCGCAACCTCATCCCCCCTTGACTCTGCGTCCACGGCACAAAAGCGCGAGTAACCCGCACCCTCACCGCAGAATCAATGGCGGCGCAACCTCATCCCACGCTCGGCGCAGACGCGCCATGATGTCGGGTCGACGATGGCCTGCCGCCACTCGAATCGTGGTCCAGCCGGCCTGGGCGATGTATTCGTTGCGGACGATGTCATAGCCCAGAGCGTCGGCATGCTGAACACCGTCGTATTCGACCGCGAGGTTGTGCTCCTCCCAACCCATGTCGAGGTAGTACCGCGGCTGACCGTTCGGGCCCGGCACGGGGATCTGTGTCTGCGGCCGCGGGTAACCCTCGTTGACGATCATCAACCGCAGACGCGTTTCCTGCGGCGACTGTGCCCCTGGGTCGCAAAGGTCGAGCGCGGACTCAAGCTGGCGTAGCCCGCGCGCGTGCCGATGATGATCCGCAAGCGCCAAGACGTCGACTGCCTTGAATCCGGTTGCATTACCCAGCGCGTCGAGCCGAGCCACCGCGTCCCCGAGCGGACCACGCCGGCCGAGGTCGAACGCCGTCCGCTCAGGCGTCGTCACACTGAGCCCGTCAATCAGTTCGGACTCCCCCGTCAGCAACAGATCGGCACGAGTGATCACCTGTTTGGGTGTCCTCGCATTCGCCCAGATCAACTCCACGGGAACGTTGTCATCAACCCACTTCGCGCGATGCAGGGCGGAGGCGGCGAGCCCCGCGACCACGGCTTCGCGATGTGACCACAACCATGCGGCCTTGGTTCTGTGCAGCAGAGTCGGGGCAATCCGTTTGTCCAGGTATACGTTTGGCATCAGCGGCCGGTAGTGGCGGCGCAACTCATAGCGGCTCAGCGCGCCGCAGCCGAGAGCCTCACTTCCGATGAATGGTTCGGCATCGATGTCCACGCGGACAGGCTGCTTGCGGCTGCCGACGGTTCCTCTCGGCCCGGGACAGTCCTGGCGTCGGACTGTGGATGAATCTTCCCTTTGGGATAACCCGCCCTGATTGCCCCACGCACACCGATCGACTCTGCACCCACGGCACAAAAGTCCGAGAAACCAAGACCCTCACCGCAGACTCAACCCATAAGAAAAAGGCGCCCGCAATCGCGGACGCCTTTCTCGGGGCAGGGTTGCTAGTCGTTGTTGAAGTACGACAGCAACCGGAGGATCTCGATGTACAGCCAGACCAGGGTGACGGTCAGGCCCAGGGCGATGCCCCACGCGGCCTTCTCCGGCGCGCCGGCACGGACCATCTGGTCGGCGGCATCGAAGTCGATCAGGAAGCTGAATGCGGCCAGGCCGATGCACAGCAGCGAGAAGCCGATCGCCAGCATGCCGCCGTCACGCAGGCCCAGGCCGGCACCGCCGCCCACGCCGAACATCGCCAATACGAAGTTGAGCAGCATCAGCGCGACGACACCGAACAGGGCGGCGACGATCATCCGGGTGAACTTCGGCGTCACACGGATGGCGCCGGTCTTGTAGACCACCAGCATGCCGAAGAATACGCCCATGGTGCCGACGATCGCCTGGGCGATCATGCCGGCGCCGCCGACCGAGGCGATGTTGGCGATGATGAACGACACCGCACCGAGGAACAGGCCCTCAAGCGCCGCGTAGCTCAGCACGATCGCCGGGTTGTCCTGCTTACGGCCGAAGGTGGCGATCAGGACGAGCACCAGGCCGCCGAGTCCACCGACCAGGGTGAACGGCAGCGCCAGGTTCACGTTGCCCGACACCAGGAAGTAGGACACCACCGCGACGGCCGAGAGCACGGCCAGGGTGATGCCGGTCTTGGTGACGACGTCATCGATGGTCAGCGGACGGGAGACGCCGGTCTGCGGCTGCTCCAGGTACTCCTGCGCGTATGGCTGCGCATGCACCTGCTGAGCACCGAAGCCGGCGGCTCCGGTACCAAATTGTGCGTATCCGCCCTGCTGTTTGGGCAGGCTGCGGAATACCGGGTTGCTGGATTCGCGCACCGTCGGTCCTCTCCTATGAGATGTGTTCGAGTACGAACTAGTAGCTCAACGATCGATGTTCCTGGCGGGTTCCCGTCGAAGCGAAAAGACTCTCAGGAAACTTCCAGGTTGATCTTGAGGCAAACCCTACCCGTAGCGCACCCCTACTGGGGGCTCGAACTAGATTGCAACTCGTGACACAAAACGAGGACGTCCTAGTAAGTGTCCGGAACGGCGTCGGCATCCTCACGCTGAACCGGCCCAAAGCGATCAACTCGCTCAACGATGCCATGGTCGCCGGCATGTCCGAGGCGCTGCACGCCTGGGCGGACGACGACTCCGTCCACACCGTGCTGCTCACCGGCGCCGGCGAACGTGGCCTGTGCGCGGGCGGCGACGTCGTCGCGCTCTATCACAGCGCCAAGGCGGGCGGCGCCGACGCGCGGCGGTTCTGGTTCGACGAGTACCTCCTCAACGCCTACATCGGCCGCTACCCCAAAACGTATGTGGCGCTGATGGACGGCATCGTGATGGGCGGCGGCGTGGGGGTGGCCGCGCACGGCAGCGTCCGGGTGGCCACCGACACCACCAAGATGGCGATGCCCGAGGTGGGCATCGGCTTCATTCCCGACGTCGGCGGTACCTATCTGTTGTCCCGGGCCCCGGGCGCACTCGGGTTGCACGCTGCGCTCACCGGGGCACCGTTCTCCGGGGCCGACGCGATCGCGATGGGCTTCGCCGATCATTATGTGCCGCACGATCAGCTGGCCGACTTCGCCGAGGCCGTCGTCACCGACGGGGTGAACAAGGCCTTGGCCGCCTACGCCATTGACCCGCCCGCCAGCCCGCTCCTGGCGCAGCGCGACTGGATCGACGAGTGCTACGCCGGAGACACGGTGGCCGACATCGTCGCCGCGCTGCGGGCTCACGGCGCCGGCCCTGCGGCCGAGGCAGCCGATCTCATCGCCACCCGCTCCCCCATCGCCCTGGCCGTGACGCTGGAAGCGGTGCGCCGCGCCGCCAAGCTGGAGACACTGGAAGATGTGCTGTGTGAGGAGTACCGCACCTCGTGCGCTTCGGTGAAGTCCCACGATTTCGTCGAGGGCATCCGGGCACAGTTGGTCGACAAGGACCGCAACCCGCAGTGGGACCCGGCTTCGATCGCGGCGGTCACCCCCGCCGATGTCGAGGCGTACTTCGTTCCGGCAGAACCTGATCTGACGTTCCAGGAGGAGAACAAATGAGCGAGTTCGAGACGATCCTGGTGACCCGCACCGACCGGGTCGCCACCATCAAGCTGAACCGGCCCAAGGCGCTCAACGCGCTCAACAGCCAGGTGATGACCGAAGTGACCACGGCCGCAGCCGAACTCGACGCCGATCCCGGCGTCGGTGCGATCATCGTCACGGGCAACGAGAAGGCGTTCGCCGCCGGTGCCGACATCAAGGAGATGGCCGAACTGTCGTTCGCCGACGTGTACTCGGCCGACTTCTTCGAGCTGTGGTCCAAGTTCGCCGCCACCCGCACCCCGACGATCGCCGCGGTCGCCGGTTACGCGCTGGGCGGCGGCTGCGAGCTGGCGATGATGTGCGACATCCTGATCGCCGCGGACTCGGCGAAGTTCGGGCAACCCGAGATCAAGTTGGGTGTTCTGCCCGGCATGGGCGGATCGCAGCGGCTCACCCGCGCCATCGGCAAGGCCAAGGCCATGGACCTGATCCTCACCGGCCGCACCATCGACGCCGTGGAAGCCGAACGCGCCGGGCTGGTGTCCCGCCTGGTCCCCGCGGACACGCTGATCGACGAGGCCCTGGCGGTGGCCGAGACCATTGCCGGGATGTCCCTGTCGGCCTCGCGGATGGCCAAGGAAGCGGTCAACCGGGCGTTCGAATCGTCGCTGACCGAGGGGCTGCTGTACGAGCGCAGGCTGTTCCACTCGGCGTTCGCGACTGCCGACCAGAAGGAAGGCATGGCGGCGTTCACCGAGAAGCGCGCCGCGAACTTCACGCATCGTTAAAGTCGACGGGTGACCGCCGCCCCTGGGGAAAACACCGTAGACACTGCCGACGTCGCCACCGAAGCCGAGGCCCCGGCCGAGCTGGAGAAGCCGGACTGGTGGGTGCGCCACTACACGTTCTTCGGCACCGCGGTGGGACTGGTGTTCATCTGGTTCTCGTTGACCCCGTCGCTGCTGCCGCGCGGCCCGCTGTTCCAGGCCCTGGTCAGCGGCGGGGCCGGGGCAATCGGCTACGGCCTCGGCGTTTTCGGTGTCTGGCTGGTGCGCTACATGCGGTCGGCCGAGACCAGCCCGAAGGCGCCGAAGTGGGCCTGGGTGCCGCTGGTGGCGGTCGGGATCATCGGTCAGATCCTGATGATCATCTACTTCCACGTGTGGCAGGACGAGGTCCGCGACTTCATGGGCGTACCGCGGCTGACGTTCTGGGACCATCCGCTGACGGCGGTGCTCTCGATCATCGTGCTGTTCGCCTTTGTCGAGATCGGCCAGCTGATCGGCCGGCTCGTGCGGTTCCTGGTACGTCAGCTCAATCGCTTTGCCCCACCGCGGGTTTCGGCCGTCGTCGTGGTGGTGCTGCTGTTGGTGTTCAGCATCGCCCTGCTCAACGGCGTCGTGGTGCGGTTCGCGATGGACAAGATCAACAGCACGTTCTCCGCCGTCAACGACGAGGACAGTCCGGATTTCAAGGCGCCGACGTCCGTATTGCGCTCCGGCGGCCCGCAGTCCCTGGTCAGCTGGGAGTCCCTGGGCCATCAGGGCCGGGTGTTCGTATCCAATGCCTCTCCGGTGGAACAGCTTTCAGAGTTCAACGGCAAACCGGCGGTCGAGCCGATCCGGGCCTACGCGGGCCTGCACTCGGCCGACGGCATCAAGGCCACGGCAGCGTTGGCCGCCAGGGAGCTGGAGCGCACCGGCGGCCTGGACCGCGCGGTGGTCGCGGTCGCCACCACCACCGGCACCGGCTGGATCAACGAGGCGGAAGCCTCGGCGCTGGAGTACATGTACAACGGCAACACCGCGATCGTGTCGATGCAGTACTCGTTCCTGCCGAGCTGGTTGTCGTTCCTGGTGGACAAGGAGAATGCGCGCCAGGCCGGCCAGGCATTGTTCGAAGCCGTGGACGCACTGGTGCGCGAACGCCCGGAAGGCGAACGCCCGAAGATCCTGGTGTTCGGCGAAAGCCTCGGATCCTTCGGTGGTGAGGCCCCGTTCCTGGCGCTGAACAACCTCGTCGCCCGCACCGACGGCGCGCTGTTCTCCGGACCGACATTCCAGAACACGATCTGGACCACGCTCACCCGGGAGCGTGATGCCGGCTCACCGATGTGGCTGCCCATCTACGACAACGGCGAGAACGTCCGGTTCAGCGCGAAGGCCGAGAACCTGGCCCGGCCTGACGCGCCGTGGAGTCATCCGCGCGCGGTGTACCTGCAGCACGCGTCGGACCCCATCGCGTGGTGGAACACGGATCTGCTGTTCGCCGAACCGGATTGGCTCAAGGAGCCGCGCGGCTACGACGTCTCCGGACGGATGCAGTGGATACCCATCGTGACGTTCCTACAGGTGTCGGCGGACATGGCGGTGGCCGTCGATGTCCCCGACGGCCACGGCCACGTCTACGTCAAGGACGTCGCGAATGCGTGGGCCGCGGTACTGCAGCCCCCAGGCTGGACGCCGGAGAAGACCGAGAAGCTGCGGCCCCGGCTGAACAACAACGAGAACGCCTGAGCGCAGGCCGTTCACACGTGGCCGGCGGCCACCAGCGCGTGATAGCCGCCGACGACATCGGTGGACCGGTGCAGGCCCAGATCCAGCAGCGCGGCGGCGGCCAGGCTCGAGGTGTAACCCTCCGAGCACAGGATCACCCAGTAGACGTCGTCGTCGACGGCCTCCGGGATCCGTGCGTCGCTGGTCGGATCGCAGCGCCACTCCAGCACGTTGCGCTCGATGACCAGCGCGCCGGGCACCGACCCCTCGGCGGCGCGCTGAGCAGCCGGGCGGATGTCGACGAGGACCGCGCCGGAATCCAACGCGGCGGGCAGATCTGAGGCAGGCAGCCGGTCCAGGCGGGTGCGGGCCTGCGCCAGCACGGTGTCGATGCGGCTCATCGCTATCCCTCCGGTGCGTCGGTGAGTTCGGTGCGGTTGCGGCGCAACGTGTTCTGCGGCGTCACCTCGTAGTAGGACATGGCGGTCAGCGGCGGCGAGTAGGCGTGCACACTCAGCGTCGGCCCGGTCGCCGTGACGGGCCCGGGTGCCTTGACCACATCGTGCACCCACCCCAGCGGGAAGGCGGCCTGGTCACCGGCGGTGAGCCGTCGGTGACGCAACAGCTCACCATCCCAACGTGTTTCGGCCAGTTCGCCGGAGACCACCGTCAGCGCGCCAAGCGACCCGCCGTGATCGTGTAGTTCGGTCGACTTGTCGGGCACCCAGCTGATCAGCCAGACCTCGACCTCGTCGTCACCGGACAGCCGGGTGTACCACCGGTCGTGGGTCGGCAGCCCCCGCAACAGCCGGTCATAGCGGCCGGACAACACGTCGTCGGCGGCGCGGTCGGTGGTGTGCAGCAGATCGGGCAGCCGCAGCCGGGTGGGCGCGGAGACGGCAGGAACGGACGCGAGCGTGGACAGCATCAGAGAAGCTCCAGAAATGACGGCGGAACAGGGAAGAGGGGCGCGCTAGCGAGCCCGACAACACCTCTGCGATCCGGTCCGTTCCGTCATGGCGGCCAGTGTTGCATAGATTGGCTGCATGCGCAGTTACACGTGGACCGCTCGCCTGACCGCCGGAACCGTCGCGGCCGCCGGCCTGAGCCTGCTGATCGGGTGCTCGACCGAGGCCGACAAGGATCAGGCCGGGGAGCCGGCGGCACCGTCCGCACCGGCCACCACGACGGCCGAGGCGGCGCCCCCGACGGTCAAACCCGGTGAGGTCGCGGTGTCCCCCGGCGGGGTCACCACGGCGGTCGGCGCCGACGCGCAGTCCACCGAAGAGGAGTACTTCCAGGCCTGTCACGCCGCGAAGACCTGGATGCAGGCGAAGGGCGGGGATCTCAAGGCGCAGGTCGAGCCGTACCTGGCGAGCCTGCAGGCCCCTGACGCGACACCCGGTCCGGGCACCTACAACGTGGCGTGGGCGCAGCTCGAGCCGCCCCGCCAGGCCGCCGTCATCGTGGCGGCGCAGGCCGCGGCCGACGAGCTCTGCAGCTAGTTCGAATCACGCTGCGGTAAATCCCCCTGACCACCCTGGGCGGCCACCCAGGCGCGGCCCCGCTCGACGGCGATATCGAGCGCGCCGAAGATCCGGTCGGCGGCCGGCACGATGCCGTCGTCGCCGAGCACGTCGTCGAGTCCACCCCGGTCCAACACGTGCGCGGTGCCGGGGTTGACCCCGGCGATGATCAGCCTGCCGTCGTTGGCCGCCAACTGGCCGGCCCACCGGTGCAGCGCCTTGATCGTCACCGAGGACGGCACGTCGGGCAGTGACCGCAGGCTGAGCACGACGACGGCGTTGGTGGTGCCTTCGGCCCGCGGCCAGGTCTCGTCGATCCGGGCCACCTCGGCGAACAGCCCGACCCCCGCGTAGTGCAGGACAGTCACGTCGTTGCTGGCGCACTGCTCAGGCACCGGGGCCTCCTGCCAGCCGCCGTCCGCGGTCGGCTTCAGTGCCACCAGCTGCGCGGCCTCGGCGGCCTTGGCGCAGTAGAGCACCAGCGACGTGATGACGCCGACGACGATCGCGGTGTGCAGCGGCAGCTGGGTGGTGGCCGCGAACGTCACCAACATGGCCACCGCCGACAGCGGCGCCACCCGCAGCACCAGCTTGATGTCGGGCAGCCGGCCGACCACGAGCTCGGCACCGATCACCAGGATCAACCCGCCGATCACCGGCATCGGGATGATCTCCGCGGCCGAGCCGGCGACCAGCACGAGCACCGCGAGCCAGAGCCCGGCGAAGATTCCGGCCCAGCGAGTCTGGGCGCCCGCCGAGGTCGCCACCCCGGTGCGTGACAGCGACCCGCCGGCCGGAAGCGCACCGAACAGGCCACCGGTCACATTCGCCGCGCCCTGCGCCAGGAAATCGCCGTTCATGTTGGTACGGCTGCCATCCGGGTTGGGTACCGCCGCAGAGATCCCGGCGGCCTGGGCCAGCGCGACGAGCGCCACCGCCACACCGCCGACGATCAGTTCGGGCATCGCGGCAAAATTCGGAACCGTCACCGGCGGTAGCGCATTCGCGATCGAGGCGATGTCGCCGACGGTCTCGACGTCGATATCGAGGGCCGCCGTCGCCACAGTGACGAAGACAAGGGCCAGCAACGTCGCGAACGACTCGAGTGGCTTGATGAAGTGGAACACCGCCCACACCACGACGGTGCCCAGCGCCACCGCGACGGACGCGGGATGCCACAGCCCGATGTGAGCCAGCGAGTCGATGAACTTCCCAATGGTGTTGCCGCTGTCGGGTTTATAGCCGGTGGCATCGCCGAGCACGCCGGCCACGATCTGTAGCGCGATACCGGTGGAAAAGCCGGTCATCACGGCGTTGGAGACGAAGTTCATGATCGAGCCGAACCGCAACAGGCCGAACACCAGCATCACGGCACCGACGACGAGCACCAAGGCTGCCACGTTGGCCGGATCCTGCGGATCCAACCCGGCCTCTTTCAGCACACTGCGCGACGTCAGCGCGATGGCACTGGTCAGTGTCGTCACCATCAGCACCGTTCGGGCGAACAGCGATCCGATGATGCCGGGGACGATGCCGGCGTAGATACCGGTGACCGGGTTGAAGCCGCCGATGCTGGCGTACGCCATGCCCTCGGGGATGGAGAACAGCCCCGTCACCAGACCGGCAATGGCATCGCGAGGCTTGGGACGGCCCAGTTTCCGCAAGAACGTCGGCGAAGCCACCGGTCAACCCTGTCACGGATGAGTCGGTTGTGAGCGGCAGAATGGACATATGCGTGTTGCGCTCGCCCTCGGTAGTGGTGGGGCTCGCGGCTACGCGCACATCGGCGTGATCAACGAACTGCATGACCGCGGTTACGAGGTCGTCGGGGTGTCCGGGTCGTCGATGGGTGCGCTGGTCGGCGGGTTGCACGCGGCGGGCAAGCTCGACGAGTTCGCGGAGTGGGCACGGACATTGACCCAGCGGGCGGTGCTGCGGTTGCTGGACCCGTCGATCACCGCGGCGGGCATCCTGCGCGCCGAGAAGATTCTCGACGCCGTGCGCGACATCATCGGCGAGGCCACCATCGAGCAACTGCCGATCCCCTACACGGCCGTCGCGACGGATCTGATCGCCGGCAAATCGGTGTGGCTGCAACGCGGTCCGGTGGATTCGGCGATCCGCGCATCGATCGCGATTCCCGGGGTCATCGCGCCGCACGTCCTCAACGGCCGGTTGCTCGGCGACGGCGGCATCCTCGACCCGCTACCCATGGCGCCGATCGCGGCCGTCAACGCCGATCTGACCATCGCGGTCAGCCTGTCCGGAGGTGATCCCGGAACCGCGGCCACCCCCGGCGACCCGGAGCGGCGGCCCACCACCGAATGGCTCAACCGCATGATGCGCAGTACTTCGGGCGTGCTCGACACCGCGTCGGTACGCAGCATGCTGGATCGGCCCACCGCGCGGGCGGTGTTGAGCCGGTTCGGGGCATCGATTCCCGAGGCCGATGATCCGGACGCCGAGTTGCCTGTCATTCCGGACACCGCCGGAGTGCCCCGGCTCGGCAGCTTCGAGGTCATGTACCGCACCATCGATATCGCCCAGGCCGCGCTGGCCCGGCACACGCTCGCGGCGTACCCGCCCGACCTGCTGATCGAGGTACCCCGCACGGTGTGCCGCAGCCTGGAATTCAACCGTGCCGCAGAGGTGATCGACGCCGGGCAGGAGCTTGCCGCCCGGGCGCTCGACGGCTAACCGGCGAGGAACTCCGCGACCTCGGCCGCCAACCGTCGGCCCTGCGCCCGTCCGGCCTGGGCCGAGGGTATCCGGCAGGCCGGGTCGAGCGGGTTCTTGCCGAACGCGACCAGGGCGTCGTCGTCGGCGAAGATCCCGAGCGACCGGCCGTCGAACCCGTCGACCTCCTCGGCCGCCCCGGTGCCGAACGGGGACGGGGTCGAGCGGCCCTGCGGGACCAGCGCCACCGCGATGTCACAGTCGGCGGCCATTGCCATGTTGACCGCGCTGCCGATGCCGCCGTCCATGAACCGGCGGCCGCCGATGGTGACGACGGGCCACACCGCCGGTACCGCGCAACTGGCTTCGACCGCGTCGACCAGCGACACCCCCGAATTCCGGTCCAGCGTCACCAGCTCGCCGCTGTCGATGTCGATGGCCGAGATCCGCAGGATCCGGTCGGGCCAGTCGCGCGACGGCAGGCGCGCCTCGATCACCCTGCGCCGCACCTCCGGGTCGACGGTGGCGGTGTTCAGCGCCACCGCCCCGATGTCCTGCAGCTTCTGGGCTTTGGTGGTGTTGGGCGTCAACATCGCCTTGACGAACAGGTCGGTGACGTTGTCGATGCTCACGCCCGGGTCGAGCTCGGCGGACTCGGGGCCGACCTGCCGCTCGAACAGTTCGTCCAGGCTCAGCCCGCTGCCGAGTTGCGCCGACACCGTCGACCCCGCCGACGTGCCGACCAGGACGTCGGAGGCGAGCAGCGTCTCGGCGGTTTCGGGAGATTCGTCGGCGATGCCCCGCAGGATGCCGGTTTCCCACGCAATTCCGGCGATGCCGCCGCCGGCGAGCACCAGTGCACGTTTGGAAGTCACGAACATCGAGTGTGCCAGGGCCCGAATCGCGGTTCGTAAGTCGACGCTAGGCGTGCTGCGACGCGGATGCCTGCGCGCTCAGATCCTCGCGGTGCAGCAGGTGTCGCGGCGGTTCCGGGAAAATCATCTGACGATCGATCCGCAGGTCCGCGTCGACGTGCACCAACTCGCCGGGCGCGATGAGCTGCCAGTTCTCGCCGTCCATCGGCTCGCTGGCGAACACCACCGACGGCTGTGAGGTCAGGTGCTCGGACTCGGCACGGATCCGCGGGCTACGCAGCCGCAGCCGGCGCTGCACCGGAACCGTGCGGTCGAGTACATACAGCTCGTGGGTGTCCGGGTACCGCAGCGCCCACATGTCGGTTGCCGTGCTGAGCAGAACGTTCACGGCGTAGATCGGGACGTTGTCGGCCAGCCAGCCGATCGCGTCGGCGACACCCGCGCCGATGTCGCCGTCCCGTTCCCGGACGGCCGCGGTGATGAGCGCGAACACCCGTTCGGAATCGGTCTGCCCCTGCACCAGGTCGGCCACTCCCAGCTCCCCGATCCGATCGTCGAGCGTTTCCAGGCCCTCGACCACACCGTTGTGGGCGAAGATCCGGCCGTCCTGAAGAAAGGGATGGGTGTTCGCCGCGTCCAGCGCCCCCGTCGAGGCGTAGCGGACGTGCGCGATGAACGTCGTCGCGGTGACATCGTGTGCCTCGGTGGCGAATTCGCTGTCCTGCCACGCCGCGACGGGCTCCTTGTGCAGCACTGCCACACCGTCCGCGCCGAACACGCCCAGGCCGGTACCGTCCGGATTCCGCCTGCTCTGCTCGGCGAGGTTGTCCGGGGCGTCGAGCAGCCAGAAGGTCGCCGTCACCAGTTCGTGGCCGGCGTGCAGGCCGAACAATCGGCACATGACCTCAGCGCACCCGATGAAGTGCCATGATGCGGATAGTAACCGGTGAGACGAGGAGAACGCGATGACGGGCACCATGCGGGCAGAACGCTTCTACGCCGACACCAAAAGAGTTGTGGTGGAGGATGTTCCGATCCCCGAGCCGGGACCGGGCGAGGTGCTGGTCAAGGTGGCGTTCTGCGGGATCTGCCATTCCGATCTGAGCCTGATCAACGGGACGTTCCCGGCGCAGGCCCCGGTGGTGACGCAGGGCCACGAAGCGTCGGGCACCATCGCCGCGCTCGGCCCGGGTGTCACCGGGTGGGCCGAGGGCGACCGGGTGATCGTCGCGGCGGGCCGCCCCTGCCTGGAATGCCCCAACTGCGGCCGCGGCGACATCGCCAATTGCATGCGAATCCGGTTGATGGCCTTCGCCTATGACGGGGCCTGGGCCGAATACACGCTGGCTCAGGCGGTCGGGCTGACCCGGGTTCCGGACAACGTTCCGCTGGAGCAGGCCGCGATCCTCGCCGATGCGGTGTCCACGCCGTATGGCGCGGTGGTGCGCACCGGCAAGGTCGCCATCGGTGAGTCGGTCGGAGTGTGGGGTCTCGGCGGCGTCGGCACCCACATCGCGCAACTGGCCCGGCTGGTGGGCGCGGTGCCGGTGGTCGCCGTCGACATCAAACCCGAGGTGCTGGAGCGGGCTTTGGAACTCGGCGCCGACTATGCGTTCGACGCAGGCGACGAGCAGCTCGGCGAAAAGATCGCCGAGGTCACCGGGGGCCGTGGGCTGGATGTGGCGTTCGACGCGGTGGGGCTCAAGTCGACGTTCGAGCAGGCGCTGGGCCAGCTGACCGTCGGTGGCCGCCTGGTGGCCGTCGGGATGAGCGCGCAGGAACCCACCATCGGGCCGACGTCGATGTTCGGACTGACCCAGAAGCAGGTCCTCGGCCACCTCGGCTATCAGAACGTCGACATCTCGACGCTGGCGACGCTGGTATCGCTGGGCCGGCTCGATCTGTCCCGGTCGATCAGCGAGATCGTGTCGCTGGAGGACGTGGCGTCCGGCATCGAGAAGCTGGAACGCCAGGAGGGCAATCCGATCCGGATCCTGGTGCGGCCCTGAGCTTCTACGTCGAGTGTTGGCTTGCGTCCCAGATTGTCGAGACATCTCGACCACAAGCCGACATTCACCGCAGGTTCGGCGCGGCCTTCCCACTGATGAGTGGCAGGTCCGGATAAGTGACCACGCCGGGTCCGGCGGCGCACACCGCGGGCACGGAGTTGACGCAGTGTGCGGCCGTGGCGACGACGCCGGACTCCGGGCCCTCCTCGCCGGCCTCGGACTGGAAGCCCTTGATGATGACGGTGAAGTCCGGGTTGCCGCGGACCTCCATCTCATAGCGCTGTCCGGCCGGGCCGAAAGTCCATGCGGGGTCGAGGTTTTCCTCACCCATCAGCCAGTTGACCGTCACCCGGACAACGGGTTCACCCTCGACGAGGGCCTCCCAGTGAAACTTGCGGCCGGCAACCTGACCCGGTTCGATCACGCCGATCGGTGAGTCGATGGGCGCGGTGGCCACCGCGATCTCCTGCGACGAGCGGATCCGCGGGTCGGTCTTGAAGCCGACGTGGTCGACCACCATCTTGACGGCCTGGATGAAGCCGCCGTCGAGCATCTTCTGCATCGGGCCGCTCAACGCGGTGTCCGGGGCGCCGCCGAACCCCATGACATGACGCACCACATCCGGCGCCTCGTACGTGCGCAGATCGGAAAACTCTTCGGCCCGAATGAAGTTCACCCCGGTGGCCATCGCCGAGAGCACCAGCGGGAACTTCTCGCTGATCCCGCCGGGCGCGATACCGGTGCCGTGCAGGGTGGCGTTGCCCTCGAGCGCGGCTTCCTGCATCGGCGCGGCCTGCTTCTCGCTGGGATAGAGCCAGCCGACCGGGGTGATCACGTTCTTGCCCGAGCGAAGCAGCGCCGCCACCTCGTCCGGGTTGGGGATCAGTGGTGCGTAGATCACCGCGTCGGCGTCCAGCGCCAGAATGTCTTCGACACTGCTGGTGGCGATGACGCCGAGCGGCTCTGTGCCGATGATCTCGCCGACGTCCTTGCCGTTCTTGGCGTCCGAATGCACCCAGCAACCTGCCAGTTCGAGGTCGGGATGTTCGAGCACGCCCTTGATGGCGGCGACGCCGACTCCGCCGGTTGCCCACTGCACCACTTTGAGCGTCAAGACCCCTCCTCGGCGAAACTAGAACACGTTCTACTGGTCTACACCACCGTCGTCGTCAGCGGAAGCACGATCTCGCCGGGCGAGGTACGAGATCACGAGCACCACCAAGACCGCAGGCAGAAATGCGGGCACCGTGAGCAGCAACGAATGGTCGGCAAGGTAGGTCATACCGGGTTGACGAGACAACCGGGCCGAACGTGACTGTCACATCCCGGCCGGCTGCGCCGTCTGATGGGTATGCAGATGAGATTCGTCCAGATCGTCGTGGTGGTGGCGTCGCTGAGCATGTTGGTGACCGGAGTGTGGATGCGTATCGACCCCGCATCGTTCGCGCAGTGGGCCAACTGGCCCAATCACGTGCACTTTCTGCACGACGCAGGGGTGCTCCAGATCGGCATCGCCGTGACGATGCTGTTCGCGCTGTGGTGGCGCGACGTGATCGCCGTGGTGTTGACGGGGTTCCTGGTGGCCAACACACTGCACGCGGTCAATCACTTCCTCGACCGCGACGGCGGCAATCCGTCCGACTGGTGGCAGCTCGGGGTGTTCTCGCTGCTGGCCGCGGCGGCGTTGGCGGTGCGGCTGCGTCAACTCCAGTTGAAGACGATTGACCCGGTTTCTCGATGAAGTATGTTCCGTTGCATGGCTAACAAAGTGTTCGTCGTCGGTGTCGGGATGACGAAATTCGAGAAACCCGGACGTCGTGAAGGCTGGGACTACCCGGACATGGCACGGGAGTCGGGCACCAAGGCGCTCGAGGATGCCGGCATCTCCTACGACCAGGTGCAGCAGGGCTACGTCGGGTACTGCTCGGGTGATTCCACGTCGGGGCAACGGGCCCTGTACGAGCTCGGCATGACCGGCATCCCGATCGTCAACGTCAACAACAACTGTTCCACGGGTTCGACCGCGCTTTACCTTGCCGCACAGGCGATTCGCGGAGGTCTGGCCGATTGCACGATCGCGCTGGGCTTCGAGAAGATGCAGCCCGGCTCGCTTCAGGCCGGTGCCCAGGACCGCGAATCTCCGCTGGGTAAGCACGTCAAGGCGCTGGCCGAGATCGACGAGTTCGCCTTCCCCGTCGCGCCGTGGATGTTCGGCGCGGCCGGTCGCGAGCACATGAAGAAGTACGGCACCACCGCCGAACACTTCGCGAAGATCGGCTTCAAGAACCACAAGCATTCGGTCAACAACCCGTACGCGCAGTTCCAGGACGAGTACACCCTCGACGACATCCTGGCCTCCAAGATGATCTCCGACCCGCTGACCAAGCTGCAGTGCTCCCCCACCTCTGACGGGTCGGGTGCGGCGATCGTGGCCAGCGAGGCGTTCGTCGACAAGCACGGGCTGGCCGCCCAGGCCGTCGAGATCGTCGGACAGGCGATGACCACCGACTTCGCCTCGACCTTCGATGGCAGCGCGGCCAACATCATCGGCTATGACATGAACGTGCAAGCGGCGCAGCAGGTTTATGCGCAGTCCGGCCTGGGGCCCGAGGACTTCCAGGTCATCGAGTTGCACGACTGCTTCTCCGCCAACGAACTACTGCTGTACGAAGCCCTCGGCCTGTGCGGCGAGGGTGAGGCACCGCGACTGATCGAGAACGGCGACACCACCTACGGCGGCCGCTGGGTGGTCAACCCGTCGGGCGGGCTCATCTCCAAGGGCCACCCGCTGGGCGCGACTGGCCTGGCCCAGTGCTCCGAACTGACGTGGCAGCTGCGTGGCACAGCCGACAAGCGTCAGGTCGACGGCGTCACCGCGGCCCTGCAGCACAACATCGGCCTCGGCGGCGCGGCCGTCGTGACGGCCTACCAGCGCGCCGAGCGCTGACCATCCTGCGATTTGTGCACACGCACCGGCGGTGACCGCGGGTGCGTGTGCACAAATCACTCGAGCATCGCGTCGATCAGGCGGCGTAACACCTGCCTGATCTCGCGGCGGGCCTTCTTCGGATCCTCGGCGGTGGCGATGGCCATGGCCGCCTCGTCGAGGGCGCCGATCAGCACGTGCGCCAGAGCCCGCACCGGCTGCTTGGCGAGCTGGCCCGCCTTGATCGCCTCGGCGAGCAGTTGCTCGGTCATCCCCAGGCTGTAGCGCTGGGCGACATCGCGGAAACCGGCCCAGCCGAGCACACTCGGCGCGTCGAGCAGGATCAACTGCCGCACTTCGGGATCACCGGACACTTCCAGCCAGGCGTCGACCGCGGCCCGGAGCGCATCGGCCGGGGAGGTCGCCCCCGACGTGGCCACCGCCTCCGCCAACCTGCCCATCACATCCTGCTCCACGGCCTCCGCAACCGCCAGGAAAAGCGCTGCCTTGTCGGCGAATTGGTGATACATCGCGCCGCGGGTCACCCCGGCAGCAGTCGCGATCTCGGGGGTACCGACGTCGGCATAGCCCCGTTCACCCCACAGTCGCCGGGCGGCCGAGATCAACGCCTCGCGGGTGGCCGCGGAACGCTCCTCTTGAGTACGTCTCTTGTTTTCCATACACCCTGTTGGTAAGTTACCGGCAGACTGTTCGTAAATGTGCATCGAGCCGGGAGTCATCCATGTCGATCATTGAGATTAGCGCCGGAACCATCCATTACGAGGAATTCGGACCAACCGACGGCAGGCCGGTCGTCTTCGTCCACGGCTACATGATGGGTGGTCAGTTGTGGCGGCAGGTCAGCTCCCGGCTGGCCGCACGCGGCCTGCGGTGCATCGTTCCGACCTGGCCGCTGGGTGCGCATCCCGAACCGCTGCGCCCCGGCGCCGACCGCAGTATCCGCGGCGTGGCCGGGATCGTGGCCGAGACGCTGGCCGCACTGGACCTGCAGGATGTCGTGCTCGTCGGCAACGACACGGGCGGCGTCGTCACGCAGCTCGTCGCAGTGCACCACCCGGACCGGATCGGCGCGCTGGTGCTGACGAGTTGCGATGCGTTCGAACACTTTCCGCCGCCCATCCTGAAACCGGTGATCGCGGCCGCGCGGTACCGGGGACTGTTCCGCGTGGGTGCCCAGGCGATGCGGATTCCCGTGGTGCGCCGGCGGGCGTTCGCCGGGCTGGCGCACTCGAACATCGACGCCTTCACCCGCGAATGGGCGCGGACCACGCTGTCCAACCCGGCGATCGTCGAGGATCTCCGACAGTTCTCCCTGTCCCTGCGCCCGGAGGTCACCACCGCGGTGGCGGCGCAGCTGCCGGAATTCGACAAGCCGACGCTCATCGCGTGGTCGGCCGACGACCTGTTCTTCGAACTCGGAGACGGCAAGCGGCTCGCCGACATCATCCCGAACGCGCGGCTCGAGGTCATCGACGGTGCGCGCACGTACTCGATGGTCGACCGGCCGGACCGCCTGGCCGATCTGCTCTCGGCCATCGCCGTGCGCGCGTAGCGAGAGAGCCGGGAACCCGCGAAGAACGTCCCGCGAGCGCTAGATGTATTCAGCCATCACGTTGGTCGCAGCCGGCTGATCGGCGGTAGACCTTCGAGTGCGCTGTGGCGGCGTTGAGTGTTGTAGAACTTGACCCAGGGTGCAAGGGCGTGGGCGCGGTCTGCGTTGGAGGCGAACACTCTGCGGTAGGACCATTCGCTTTGCAGGGTGCGGTTATAGCGCTCCACTTTTCCGTTCTGCCAGGGGCAATGCGGCTTGATGAAGAGGTGTTTGGCGTGCAGTTGGTCGATGGCGGCGGCGACGTGTGCTGAGCGCCGATAGCTCAGATGGTTGTCGGTAATGACTCTCTCGATGCGCGAAATGCCCTGTGATTGAAAGTATTGCGCTGCCCGAGTGATGAATCCCGCACACGTCGGTCCCTTCTCATCGGCATGGATTTCCGAGTACGCCAGCCGGCTGTGGTCATCGACCATCGAGTGCACGTAGTCATACCCGACACCACGGCCGCGGACTTCTTCGCTGCGCCCGTGAGCGCGCCACCCACCCCCATCCGGAATCCGGCCCAGCTTCTTGACATCGACGTGCACCAGTTCGCCAGGCTGGTCTCGTTCGTAACGGCATGCCGTGGCTTTCGATGCCTTGATCACCGCACCGGTCATCGGATCGCAGTCACGAAGCAAGGGCGCACCGCGACGGCGCAGAATCCGCCCGACGGTCCGCGCTGAGATACCGAGCTCGGGGCCCAGCCAATCCTGGCCCCGACGATGGCGGCGACGCGCGGCGATCACTTGGCGCTCCACACGTGCCGACATCCGGGTGGGGCAGCGGTGCGGGCGGGAGGACCGGTCGCGCAACCCGGGCTCGCCTTCAGCCGCAAAACGGCTAATCCAGGTGTGTACGCATTTGCGGGAGATGCCCATCGCCGCGGCGATATGGGCCTGTTTCCAGCCTTGCTGGTGGCGCTGCACGATCAGCATTCGGCCGTGCAGCGTTGTGCGGGCATTACGGTGGGACACGAGAACCTCCGGGTTGGTGATGGGCCTTCGACAAGCCACACCTCACCCGGAGGTTCTCTTCACATCAAGCCAACACGCCTGCTACCAACGTCATGACCGGGTACAGCTAGAGCGTGATCACCTCATAGGCGCCGTCGGCGTGACGGGCCCGGATGGTCTTCTTGTCGTACTTGCCCACACTGGTCCGGGGCACCTGCTCGATGAACGCCCATCGCTCGGGCAGCCACCAGCGAACCACCTTGTCCGCCAAGAATTCCCGAAGTTCTTCCGGGCTGGCCGAGGCATCCTCGTTGAGGACCACGACGGCCAGGGGGCGTTCCTGCCACCGCTCGTCGGGCACACCGACGACCGCCGCTTCCAGCACCGCCGGATGGGCGATCAGGTGGTTCTCCAGCTCCACCGAGGAGATCCACTCGCCGCCGGACTTGATGACGTCCTTGGCCCGGTCGGTCAGCGTCACGTAGCCCTGCTGGTCGATGATGCCGACGTCGCCGGTCCGCAGCCAGCCGGTGTCGAACTTCTCGGCGTCGCGGTCCAGGTAGTAGGAGCCGGTGATCCACGGCCCGCGGACTTCGACCTCGCCGACCGCCTTGCCGTCGTTGGGCAGGGGTTCACCCGCATCGTCGACGAGGCGCACCTCCACCCCGCACATCGGCCGGCCCTGGCTGACTCGCATCTCCCACTGCCGCTCCTCGGACGCCCCGGGCATCGGCTTGGCCACCGTGGCCAGCGGCGAGGTCTCGGTCATCCCCCAGGCCTGTTGGATGTATACGCCGTACCGCTCCTGGAAGGCCTGCATCAGCGAGCGTGGCACCGCCGAACCACCGCAGGCCACCAACCGGAGCGATGAAACGTCATGTCCCGGATTCTTTTCCAGGCAGTGCATGACGTCGTTCCAGATCGTCGGCACCGCGCCGGCCAGGGTCGGACGCTGCGATTCGATGAGGTCGATCAGTGAGGCACCGTCCATGAACCGGTCGGGCATCACCAGGTTGGCCCCGGCCATCAGCGCGGCATACGGCAGGCCCCAGGCGTTGGCGTGGAACATCGGCACGATCGGCAACACCGTGTCGCTGCAGCTGACGTCGAGCGCGTTGCCAGTGCAGGTGTTCAGCGCATGCAGGTAACTCGACCGGTGGCTGTAGACCACCCCCTTCGGGTTGCCGGTGGTGCCGCTCGTGTAACACATTGCCGCCGCGGAGTTTTCGTCGATCTCGGGCCAGTCGAAGACGGTGGGCTGCGAGCCCAGCAGCTCGTCCCAGCGCAGCACGGTCTTGCCGGTCAACGCGCTGGTGTCACCGTCGCCCACCACGATCACGGTGTCCACCGTCTCCAGCCGCGGCAGCACCGGCGCCAGGAGCGGCACCAGGGACGCGTCGGCGATGACGATGCGATCGGCCGCCTCATTGGCGATGTAGGCGATCTGTTCGGGTGCCAGCCGGATGTTGAGCGTGTGCAGCACCGCACCCATGGCCGGCGCGGCGAGGTAGGCGGCGAGATGTTCGGTGTTGTTCCACATGAAGGTGCCGACCCGGTCACCGCTGCCGACCCCGAGCCCGCGCAGGGCATGGGCGAGCTGAGCCACCCGCTCACCGAGCTCCCGATAGTTGATCGTGCGGTAGCGGCCCTGCCCACTGGCGGTGGTCACGGTGCGGTCGCCGTTGACGCCGCAGGCGTGCCTCAGGATCGCGGTGATCGTCAACGGCCAGTTCTGCATAGTGCTGTCCACGGCCGCGATGCTATGCGCTCGCCGGGCGGCGTCGACGGGAACGATTCGAATTCCCCGAACGATGTATGTAGGGGAAGATGAACCGGTAACGACGGAAGGTGCGGCCGATGCGCATGAAGTGGTCCCTGGCAGCAGTCGCAATGGCTGTATTCGGGATGATCGGCGCGTCGTCCGCGGTGGCCTCGGCCGAGGAGACCGCCCAGCAGGTGATCAGCCGCCTGCAGTCCGAGGGCTACACCGTCACCATCGACAAGATCGGCACCGCCCCGCTGGACCAGTGCACGGTCACCAGCGTGCGCAACCCCCAGCAGGTCAGCCAACTGGTGCCCTACGTCGGACCGGGCCTGGGTGGCGATCGGATCCTGGTCCCGTCGGTCACCAGCCGGACCGTGTCGGTCTCGCTCAACTGCCAGCGCTGAGCCCTACCGCGTACAGTCCAACGACACCGTGATGGTGCGTCGCACCACGACCGGTACCAGGTCGAAATCCCTCTTGCCGTTCTTGCCGAACCGCTCGACCCGGATGAGTTTGGTCTGGGTCTGAGGGTTGCGGACGCTGGTGACGATGCACTGGTCCAGCGGCGCATTGCCCACCCGGTCGATGTTGACCTGGAATCCTTCAGCTTCCAGCTGGCCGATGGTCACGATCGGTGACTCCGCGGCTGCCGGTGCTGCCGGCGCCAGAATGGTGCCTACTGCCGCCCCCGACGCGGCCAGCATGACGATGGTTGCTCGCATGACCGTGTCTTCTTTCTTGCTTGTCGCACTCACCTTTTCGGTGATTTCTTCTCCTTTGTTACGGGCGAGGGCGGCCGCTGGTTCAATTGCGCAGAAAGGCCCGGCCGGACAGACCGGCCGGGCCTTTGTCGAACGGCTACACGCGAGCGGGTTCGGCGACCGACGGATGATCGTCGACCATTGTCAGCTCGTCGAACGGATCCTGGCCGCGCAGCACCGCATCGACTTTGGTCTTGTCGACGGTGTGGGTCCACGAGCCGACGAGCAAGGTGGCCACCGCATTACCCGAGAAGTTGGTGACGGCCCGCGCCTCCGACATGAAGCGGTCGATACCCACGATCAGGCCGACGCCGTCGAGCAGGTCCGGGCGGTGGCTCTGCAGGCCGCCGGCCAGCGTGGCCAGCCCGGCGCCGGTCACCCCGGCCGCGCCCTTGGAGGCGACGATCATGAACACCAGCAGGCCGATCTGCTGTCCGACGGACATCGGGGCGCCGAGCGCGTCGGCGATGAACAGCGACGCCATGGTCAGGTAGATCGCGGTGCCGTCGAGATTGAACGAATATCCGGTCGGCACAACGACTCCGACGGTGCTGCGGTCGACGCCGAGGTGCTCCATCTTGGCGATGAGCCGTGGCAGCGCGGATTCCGATGACGAGGTCGAGAAGATCAGCAGGTACTCGCGGGCCAGGTAGCGCACCAGCTTGAAGATCGAGACGCCGGCCACCACCCGCAACAGCACCCCGAGCACGCCGAACACGAACAGCACGCAGGTGACGTAGAAGCCGAACATCAGCGTCAGCAGCTGGGTCACGGCGGTCCAACCGGTCTGGCCGACGACGTTGGCGATCGCACCGAACGCGCCGATCGGGGCCAGCCACAGGATCATGATCAGCACCTTGAAGACCAGCTTCTGCAGGTGTTCGATGCCGCGCAGGATCGGCTCGCCGGCGCTGCCCATCGCCTGCAGTGCGAAACCCACCAGGAGCGCGACGAACAGGGCCTGCAGCACGCTGCCCGCCGTCAGCGACGAGAACAGCGTCTCCGGGATGATGCCCTGGACGAAGTCCATCAGCCCGCCGGCTTCGTGGGCCTTCTCCGCGAGCTCGGCGCCCTTGCCCGCGGTGGACTCGGACAGGTGCATGCCGCTGCCGGGGTGGATCAGGTTGCCGACCACCAGACCGATCGCCAACGCGAACGTCGACATCACCAGGAAGTAGACGAAGGCCAGGCCGCCGACCTTGCCGACGGTGGCGGCCTTGCGGACCGATCCGATGCCCAGCACGATCGTGCAGAAGATCACCGGCGCGATCATCATCTTGATCAGGCTGACGAACATCGTGCCGAGCACGCCGACGCTCTTGCCCACCTCGGGCGCCACCAGCCCGACCGCCACCCCGGCGAACACCGCGACGATGACGGCGATGTAGAGCCAGTGGGTACGGTCGCGGCGCTGTGGCGGCGCGGGTTCGGGTTGCCGGTCCATGGTGGTGGTCATGGCGTGTCCTCCGTTGACGAATTCGGGTCTGCAACGATGTTCGGGGTCGAGGGTGAGCCAGGTCACGTTTAAGTTCATTACGTTCAAGAGGCAACGAGACGACCGGTGGTGGATGCGATGAACGGGTGGCGGCCGGCCAGGTGGTCCCTGGCCGGGCAGGCGATCGCGCTGCAGGTCCTCGTGGTGGCGCTGGTGGTGCTGGCCGCTTCGGCGTTGGCCCTGTTCGACGCCCGCCGCGACGGGGACGACGCCGCTCGTCAGCAGGTGGTCGGCATCGCCACCGCGCTGGCGGATTCCCCCTCGACCGCGGCCGCCATCCGGTCCGGACGCGCGACGGAGACGCTGCAGCCGGTCACCGAGGCGGTGCGCAAAGACACCGACATCGCGTTCATCACGATCATGGCGCCCGACCGGACCCGCTTCACCCACACCGATCCGGGTCAGATCGGCGGGCAGTACCTCGGGACGGTCGAGCCGGCGCTGCGCGGCGAGACGTTCAGCGAGGTCTACACCGGGACGCTGGGGCCGTCGGTGCGCGCGATCGCGCCGGTGCGGGATCGCGACGGGACCATCGTGGGGCTGGTGTCGGCGGGGATCACCCAGCAGACCCTGGCTCAGCGCTGGTGGGCGCAGATTCCGACGATCGCCGCGGTAACCGCTGCCGCCCTTGGTGTTTCGCTCATCGGGGTGTGGGCCATCCGGCGCAGGCTACTCCGCCAGACCCATGGCCTGCGGCCCGACGAACTGCGCGTGATGTACGACCATCACGATGCGATCCTGCATTCGGTGTCGGAGGGCCTCATCGTGCTCGACCGCAACGGCGTGGCGCTGGCCAACGACGAAGCTCGACGCCTGTTGTCACTGCCGTCGGGACCGGTGCGTCAGAGTGAGCTCCCGGAGTTCCTGCGCAGCCACGATCCGGGTGTCCGCGACGAGGTCCATGTCACCGACAACCGGGTCCTCGTGGTGAACCGGGCTCGGGTTGCCGGCTCGGGGGCGGAGGTGGTCACGATCCGCGACCGCACCGAATTGCAGGGAGCTCTGGGCGAACTCAGCTCGCTGCAGGTGCTCGCCGACTCGCTGCGGGCTCAGGCGCACGAGTCGGCGAACAAACTCCACACGGTGATCACCATGGTGGAGATGGGCCGGCCCGAGGACGCGGTCCGGTTCGCCACCAGCGATCTGGAGTTGTCGCAGCGGCTGGTGGACCGGTTGTCGCAGGCCGTCGGCGAACCGGCCCTCGTGGCCCTGCTGCTCGGCAAGACGGCTCAGGCCGACGAACGCGGAATCACCCTGACCGTCACCGAAGACACCCAGTTGTCCACGGACGCCGTGCTGTCCGGGGCGGAGATGGTGACGGTACTGGGCAATCTCATCGACAATGCGATGGATGCCTGTGACCGGGAAGATCCGTGGATCGAGGTCACGGTGAGCCAGGATGATCACGAATTGCTGATCCGGGTGGCCGACAGCGGTCCCGGTATGGATCCCGCCACGTTTGAAAAGGCCATGCAGCGGGGTTATTCGACCAAGTCGGATTCCTCGGGCCACGGCCTGGGTCTGGCCCTGGTCGCCCAGACGGTCAGACGGCACGGCGGAACGCTGCGCGCCGACGTCACGTACGGTTCGGTGGTGACCGCGACGGTGCCCACATGACCGGACCCACCATCCAGGTGCTGATCGTGGAGGACGATCCGCTGATCGCCGAGGCCCATCAGGCCTATCTTGGTCGCCTGGAGGGGTTTTCGTTGGCAGCGGTGGCGCACACCGCGCGTGATGCGATGCGGGCGGCGGCTGTGGCCGCGACATCGGAGCATCCCATCGATCTGGTGCTCCTGGATATCGGATTGCCGGACGCCAGCGGAATCTCGTTGGCATCCGGCCTTTCCGGGCTCACGCCGGCACCCGACATCATCGCCATCACCTCCGAGCGGGATCTGGAGATGGTGCGCGCCGCCGTTGCCCACGGCGCCCTGGCATATCTGCTGAAGCCCTTTGCGTTCGCGGCTTTTCGCGATCGGCTGGAGCGTTATCGCCGCTATCGTTCGGCGCTGCCGTCTGGAACCGACGCCGCCAGTCAGGCCGAGGTCGACCGGGCCCTGGCCGAACTGCGGGTGACGACCGACAAATCCACCGCGCCCAAGGGTGCGGCACCGCAGACCACCGAAGGGATCGCCGCCGCGGTGCGGGACGAGCCCGGCGGATTGACCGCCGAAGAGGCAGCGAAACGGGTGGGTGTCTCGCGGGTGACGGCGTGGCGCTATCTCGAGCGTCTGGCCGATGACGGGACGGTCAACCGCACCACGGAGTACGGCAAGGCCGGACGGCCGCGCACCCGCTATCGATGGCGCTGAATCAGGCGCCGGCCGGCTCCAGGGCGGGCATCACATGCATCTCGACCGCGTCGACCGCGGCCAGCTGCGAGTACAGCGACTCGGCGACATCGAACACGTTGACCTGGCCCGCGTAGTCGGCGACGTACAGCCGGGTGCCGTCGTGACGCACGGCGACCGCCGAGGGTTGTGCGTGCACGTCCATGCTCCCCTGGACCTGGCTGGTCAGCGCACACCAGACGGTGACGCGGTCGTAGTCGACCAGGTACGCGCGAGTGGCGTCAGGGCTCAGCACCAGCTGGGTGGGAGCCCCGCCGACCTCGACGGCGTCCACGACGGTGGCCGCGGAAAGGTCGACGGTGTGAATCGCACCGCGATGGTCCAGATCGGAGGTCAGCACGTAGGCAGCACCCTCGCCGACCGCGATGTCGCGGATCGGGGCGCCGATCCACACCGTGGCCTGCACCTGCGCGGTTTCGGTGTTGACGATCACCAGCCGGCTGCCGCGGACATCGGAGGTGGCGACGTACAGCCGCTTGCCCGCCGCATCGATCTGCAGGGCATCGAGGTTGATCCCGGGACCGGTGGCGATGTCGATGGTGCCGACCCGCTCGGCGGTGGTGTCGATGACGGCGATGTCGATCCGCTCGTGGCCGGCGCGACCGGCGAAAACCCGCTTGCCGTCCGGGCTGATGGCCAGGGCGGTGACGGCGAAGGCCAGCGGGTACTCGGTGAGCGCCGCACCGGTGATGGTGTCGACGGTGACGATCGAGTCATGCCCGGCAGTCGAGACGCTGACGTAGGCGCGGTCGTCGGCGAGGACGACGGCGAACGGATCTCCGGGCAGTCGCACCGAACCCACCACACCCATGGCGTGCGGGTTGATGACCGTCAGGCTCTGAGTGGCGGCATTGGTGACCACCACGGTGTCGCGGTCGGGATCCACGGCGATGTCACCGATGGGCCCGAGGCCGATCTCGGCCAGACCGGCCACATCGATGTCGTCGAGCGCACCGTCGAACGCGACGCTGCGGACTGACATGTCTTCGATGGCTCGGTCATTGCGGCCAGAGCGCACGGCATCGGTCAGCGCGCGCAGGAAGTTCTTTGCCATCGTTATCGGCACCTCCGCCGGCAGGGCTTTAACCGGCTCTAGATTCCAGGTCTATCTGCGCCGGGAGTGGCGCGGTTGCATTGAGTCTAGCGACGAAACCGACAGCTTCCGGACCACTTCGCAGCGAATATGCGACAGCCGTCAACACTCTCTCAGAATGCGCTTAAGAAATTCTTCGCTATCGACCTGTTACCTTTTGGTCGCATCCGATTAAATGCGTGTTACCAGGACCTTCGCCGCGATCGATAAGCGCCGGAGTTTCCGTGGCGGACCTGTCCGTCAATAACAATTCTTACCATCGCCGGCAAAAGTGAGCGGTAAATCACACCACGACACACCAGCAAACTTTCTTGGGCGTCAACCCGCCCCGACCGGTGCGGACGGCGGATATGTGTTACGGCAGTGAAAGTTGAGTCATGACGAATCGGTAGTTCGCTACCCGGACTCGCCGACCGTGGCCGGCCTCAGGACGAGACTCACCTCACACGATCCGTGGCGCGCGTCGGGCCGGACCGAAACCGCGAACCGGCCGCCGAGCGCCTCGGCGTTCACATCGATGACTTCCTGGATCATCCCCTGCTGGATGCCGCGCACCACTTCGGGGGAATCGACGGCCACCTCGGCCAGCGGGCAGGTGCAGATTTCCACGGACACCTCGCCGAACGAGGTGAGTACCGAGCGGACCTGGAATCCGAGTTCGCCGAGGGTGGCCACCACCAGATCCGCGATCGACGTCTCACCGCGCCGACGTGCCACCCGCACGCGGTGGGCCAGATCGGCGCCGATCCGCAGCGCACGAGTCTCCCGTTCCTCGGGGGTGCCGCCCAGGTGTGCCGCGAACAGCGCGACGATGTCTGCGTAATCCAAGCGGGGCGCGATCTCATAGGTCAGCCGCGGTCGACCGACCCGCCCGGCGCCGCCCGCCGCACCGCCACGGCGGATCACTCCCTGACCTTCCAGGGTGCTCAGGTGAAACCGCGCGGTGGTGACGTGAATCTGCAGCGCGTCGGCGATCTGCCGCGCGTCCACCGGGTTGTCCGCGGCGCGCAACAGGTCGAGGACCCGCTGGCGCTGTTGGCCGGCCGCCCGATCCGATTCGACGCGATCACCGTGGCGGGGCATGGTCACATCATGCACGGCGGCGGGCCGCCTATCGGATACGGCGGCGGGCCGCCCATCATTTACTGGCGCAGGCGTCATTTCGATTCTGCGGCGGGCACCACCGCGACGATCGCGACCGCGGTCAACTGCTCGCGATAGCGGTTGAAGGTCTTGCGCATGTGCAGGACCCGTTTGCGTGCGGCGGGGTGGGTCAGCACGTTGCCCACGATCCGCAGCGCGCCGAGCATCCCCTCGTCGGCGATCACCCGGCGTGGTTGCAGCAGCGCCATCGGGGCGCGGTCGACGCCGGCCACCTCGAATCCCGCGGACGTCAACAGCTCGGTCCATTCGGCCACGGTCAGGGGCCGGGCGTTGACCTTGATGGCCCGGGCCATCTCGCGGCGGATGTCGTCCTTCACCTCGCCGGCCAGGTCGTCGGGCACGAGCCCCAACTCGTGGATCGCGTAACGCCCGCCGGGACGCAACACCCGGAACGCCTCGTCGACGATGGCCTTCTTGGTCTTCTCGCCCTGCATGGTCAGCATGGCCTCACCGATGACGACGTCGGCCGTACCCGCTTCCAGACCGGTGTCGGCGGCGTCGGCATCGACCAGCCGCCCGCCGGTGGCGGCCACCACTTTCTGCAGCGGGGCCGAGGTGACGGAGCTGTCGTCGACGCCGACGTACGAGCGGGGACGCTGCGCGGCGATGTCGGTGGCGGTCCGGCCCAGGCCGGGCCCGAGCTCGACCACGTCGGCGTCGCTGATCTGGGCCGCGGTCAACAGCCGTGTGGTCAGCTCCAGCCCACCCGGCCGGAGCACGCGCTTGCCGAGCCGGGCCAGCAGCCAGTGGCCCGGCAGGTCGGCATCGGACCGCTGCGCCAGGGGCAGATCGTTCTTGCTCGTCATCTCGTGATTCCTCCTCTACGGGCTGTGCACCACGTACTGCACAGCAGGACAACAGAAAACAGGGCGCACGTGTAGGCCAGGGCGAGGTCCGGGCCCCACGGCGGGCTCAGGACGATGTCTTGTCCGGTGGCGTAGACGCCGTTGAGAAACGGCATGAACCGTTGCAGCGAGTAGCCGCCCGGCAGGTAGCCGACTGCGGTTTCGATCACGTAGACCCACACCAGGATGGCGCCGACGGCCGCGGCCGGCGTCCTAATCGCTGTGCCGACACCGAGTCCGAGCCCGGCCGCGAAGAACGCGTAGACCGGCACGGTCCACAGCAGACGCAGACCGTGCGGATCGGTCAGTGAGACCTGCCCGTACACCAGCCCGGATACCCGCGGGAGCGCGACGAGCACCAGCACCACCATGGCCGCTGACACGACCGAGCCCAGGGCGCCGTAGAACAGCCACTTGCCGGCCACGGCCGCTGAAGCTCGTGGCACTGCGAATCGCACGTATTGGTTTGCGCCGGATCTGAATTCGTGTGCCTGACCGTAGGCCGGCGCCACGGCTGACAGCACCACGGTCACCGTGATCACCCAGTAGGCCGCGTTGGTGGTCGACACCTGCTGGACATAGCTCTGGCCCGGGATCCGGGCGAATCGCTCCGCCACGTAGGCGATCAGGAATGTGATCGCAGCGGGCAGGGTCATCGCCGCCGGGACCAGAACACTCCACAGTGGACCGCGTCCGGCGGTGCGCGTCATCTCGGCGCGCAGGCTGCGGAGCACCTGAGCGCTCATGTCCGCACCATCCCGAGCAAGAGGGTTTCGAGGTACCGGCGTGGATCTGCCCCAGGTGGGACGATTTCGTCAAGGTTCCCCTCGGCGGCGACGCGCCCGCGTTCCAGTACCAGCAGCCGGTCGGCGGTCAACGCCACCTCGCCCAGAAGATGGCTGGCCACCACCACCGTGCACCCTTCGGAGGCCAACTGCCGCAACAACTCCCGTAGCCACACGATGCCGGGCACATCCAGTCCGTTCACCGGTTCGTCGAAGATCAGCACCCGCGGTTCGGCCAACAGGGCGCTGGCGATGGCCAACCGTTGCCGGGCGCCCGTCGACAGGTGCGCGATGCGGCGACCCCGGTGTTCGGCCAACCCGACCCGGCCGAGCACCTCGTCGATACACCTGGGGGCGATGTCTCCCAATGCGGCGAGCCAGGACAGATGCCGCAAGGCACTGTGCCGCGGATCCATGGCCGACTGATCGAAGTGCACGCCGAGCACCCGCATGGGTTCGGCGTGATCGCCAATCGCCTTGCCCCACACCGCGACCGTGCCGCGATCAGGTTTCTCAAGACCCGCGATCAGCCGGAGCAGGGTGGTCTTTCCTGCGCCGTTGAGGCCGAGCAGACCGGTAACCGTCGCCGGCGGGAACGACGCGGTGACGTCGGCCAGCGCGGCAGTGTCGCCGAAGGCCTTGTCCAGACCGCAGACCTCGATCATCGCCAGGTCACTGGAAGTTGCACGGAATGGGTAGGCCCAGAGTCGAGATGCCGTTGCACATCGACTTGCTCGCGAGCTTCCACTGCCCGTCGAGGTAACGCCATTCGGCGGGGATTTGCAGTGTCGGCTGCCCCTGACGACTGCCGTTGATCACCGCGGTATGGCTGGCGCCGTCGTGGGTCTCCGGTCCGGTCACCACGGCTGAGCCTTTCGGGGCGCGGAAGATTCCGAGCCGGTAGACCATCTTCGGCACGATCACCGCCCGCGGTCCACCTTCCAACTGCGCGGCCTTGACGTAGTCGGGTGCCTGGCTCGCCACGAGTAGCTGGATCTGGGCGTTGAGCTCCTCCAGCGTGGGGACCGGAGCCGTGATCGCGAAGTCTTCGGCAGCGGCGGACGGCGCCGCAGCGAGTGGGAGGACCACGATTACAGCGCTGACGACGAGGGAGAACAGGCGCTTCATCAGCGGTTCCTTAATTTAGAGGAAAAGTATGCTGTTAACCCTAGAAGTTTGGTTAGCCTAAGGCAACACTTCCGTCGGGATGACGAAGGTGCGGGTTAGCTCGCGGTGACCTAGAGCCGAAGAGCGGCGGCAGTGGCCGGACCGACGATGCCGTCGACCCTGAGGCCGGGAGTGCGGCGCTGGAATTCCGTGACCGCAGCCTCGGTTTCCGAGCCGAATATGCCGTCGACCTCCAAGTGCCCCGCATAGGCGGCGTAGGCGGATTTCAGCCGGCGCTGCAACACGGCGACCTGCGGGGCCTCCATCGGCCGGAACAGCAGGATGTCGGCGTACTCCCCCACCGGAACCGGTGGCCGCGGCGTCGGTGCCGGTTTCCCGATATCACCGATGCGCTCCTGAATGTCGGCGCGCAGAACCTCCATGTCGATGGCGCCCGGATCCCACTTCCCTTGCGCGCGGCCCGCATACTCTTTGTGCCCGATGGTCCGCGCAGAGCTCTGCGCCAACCGGCGATTGATCGCGGCGCAGCACCGCACCATCGCGAAATACTGTGCGTCCGGCCAATTCTTGCGATGCGACGCACTCGGGCTGGTGCCGCTGTTGGCACATTCGATACCGATGAGGTGCCAGTTGCCCATGTTCGCCGGGAGCCAGGGATACATGCCGACACCGGCATGCCAGGCAACGCCGAGTGCCACCACCGTCACCGTGCCGTCGCGCGCGATGTGCAGCTGCGACAAGGGGCCGGGCAGGTCCGGGCGACCGTTGGCGATCGACGCCGCACTGGCACGGTCAGAGCCGGTGTGGTGCACCATCACCCCGCGGATGTCCTTGAAATCGCCGTGTCCCCGCGTGCGCCAGCCGGGATACTCGACGACGTCGACACCTTCGCCCCGGAGGATGTCGGCCAGCCAGACCGGGTCACCGGTCCATCGTCCTGCCTGTGGCACTGAGATTCCTTTCCGTGTAGCAAACCATCTGGTACCACCAGGCTACGCGCGGCCACCGACATCACCCTGCCTGGTGGGATTCCATCAGACTGGTTATGACCCAATATGTTTGCCCAGTGGCCGCGCACGTGCCCACCCGCGTCGGGGCCCGTTCGCGATGGACCCGATCAGCTAACACACTCGGCATACGGATGCCGCACTTCCCGTACGCGGTGCGGGCCGATGTGCGAGCATCTGCGCATGGATCCGAAGGACGACCCCGAGGCCCGCATCCGCGAGTTGGAACGCCCGCTCGCCGAGGCCGCTCGCGCCTCCGAGCTCGGAGCCGAGCCCACGGCTTCGGCGGATCCGCCGCCGACGCAGCCGTGGACTCATGGCAACACCTTCCCGCCGCCGCCTCCCGGACCTCCGGCACCCTGGCCGGGATATGAGCCCTATCCCGTTGCGTCACCGCCACCGCGCAGCTCGGGCGGCACGCCCTTCCTGATCTTGTTCGGCGCGGTGAGCATGATGCTGGTGGCCGGCGGCGTCGCCGCCTATCTGATGTTCAGCGATTCCGGCACAACCGGCAGCCAGTCCGACACCCAGTCCGACAGCCAGTCGACGACCATCAGAGAAACAGCCGTCAGCCGTTTCCCGATGCCCGAACCGGTTGCGCCGACACAAGTCTCACCGGGAGAGACGGTGATCGTCTCGGGCATCGGCGAGAACCGGACCATCGATTGCCGGGACAACACCGTGATCGTCAGCGGCATCGAGAACAACCTGGAGATCACCGGCCACTGCGTCGCCGTCACCGTCTCCGGCGTCGACAACGTCATCACCGTCGATTCCGCGGACACCATCGGGGTATCGGGCTTCGACAACCGGGTCACCTTCCACACCGGACAACCCGACGTGTCGAAATCTGGTCAGTCCAACGTGGTCGAACAGGGCTGACCGGCGCCCTCCACGCGTCCGAGAAACTCGCTCAGCAGACCCACCAGCGGCACCGGGTTGTCCTCCGGCACCCAGGCATAGGAGTCGTCGACGAATTCCAGTGTGCCCTGCGGCAGGGTCCGGGCCAGCCGGGGCGCGCCCTCGGCGGGAAAGTAACGTTCCTCGCGCGGCCAGACCACGAGCGCGGGCCGGTCGTAGCCCGCGAGCCGCGGCGAGCACTGCGCCAGGAACGCCGGGGACAAGCCGTCGAGGAATCGACGGAAATCCTTGCGCACCATGGGATCACTGCGCAGCGGCCGCAGGTATTCGGCCATGATGCCGGCCGGGATCGGGCGTTTGGTCGCGCCGCCGTACGTGATCGGGAGCCGCTGCACCGGCTTGAGTCCGATGGCCAGCGACTGCAACATCCCGGCGCCGGGTAGCGACACCAACCGGGACAGCACCTTGACCGGCCACGGGTCGGAGTCGAACGCGTTGGTGGCCACGAGTACCAGACCCTCGACCCGCTCCGGATGGTCGGCGGCGACCACCTGCGCGATGTCGCCACCGTAGCCGTTGCCGACGAGCACAGCCTGTTCGATACCGAGCGCATCGAGCAGGTCGACGACCGTGCGGGCCAGCCCCGGCAGCGTGAGATCCGCGTCCGGCACCGCAGGAGTATGCGAGCCCAGCGCCAGATCGGGAGCGATGCAACGGATTCCACCGCCGGCACCGTCCACCAGCGCCTCGACCACATGGCGCCAGACCAGTCCATTGGCCACCAGACCGTGCAGCAGCACGACCGGCCGGCCGGTGCCGTATTCGCGCACCCCGACCGGGCCGCAGGGCAGCGGGACCAGCTGCCGGGAGGTGAGTGTGTTCATTTTCGTGTCCTCTCGCCAGAGCATCGGGACAAATCAATACAGACTGTATGCAAACACATGAACGGCCGAACATCAATACATACAGGTTGTTAAAATTTCCCGATGAGCGAAGACCCACGTGACGGTCGCGAACAGCGCAGCGAAACCACCCGCGCCGCGCTGGTCGCCGCGGCCCGCTCGCTGTTCGTCGAACGCGGCTACACGGCGGTCTCCACCGGAGATATCGCCCGCGTCGCCGCGGTCACCCGCAACGCGCTGTACTACCACTTCCCCACCAAGGAGGCGGTGTTCCGCGCCGTCTACGAGGATGTCGAAGGCCAACTGGCCCAACGGGTTCTCCCCGCGGCGGCAGCCCACAACACCATCCGCGGCCAACTCGAAGCCGGCATCGAGGAATTCCTCGACGGTTGCCTGGATCCCACCGTGGCCCGGATCAGCGTGCTGCAGGCCCCGGCCGCACTGGGGTTCGCCCAGATGCGCGAGATCGACAACCGCAACTACCTGGGCACCCTGCGGGACGGGATCCGCACGGCCGTCGACGCCGGCGAGCTGGCCGACCTTCCGGTCGACGCGCTCGCGTCGATGCTCATCGGCGCATTGGACGAGGCTGCCCTGCTCATCGCGACCGCCGATGACCCGGCCGAGGCGCGACGCGATGCAGGCGCGGTCGCCGCGGCCCTGGTCGCCGGACTCTTCGCGGGCTGAGCTACAGTACCTTCGACAAGAACTCCTGCAGCCGAGGGTGTTTGGGGCTGTCGAACACCGCGGCCGGAGTGTCGTCCTCGACGATGTTGCCGTCGGCCATGAAGATCACCCGGGAGGCCACCTCGCGGGCGAAACCCATCTCGTGGGTGACCACCACCATCGTCATGCCGCCCTCGGCCAGATCGCGCAACACCTGCAGGACGTCGCCGACCATCTCCGGATCCAGTGCGCTCGTGGCCTCGTCGAACAACATGATCGACGGGTTCATCGCCAGGGCCCGCGCGATCGCGACGCGCTGCTTCTGACCACCCGACAACGTGGCCGGCTTGACATGGGCCTTCTCCGCCAGACCCACCTGGGTCAGCAACTCCATGGCCCGCTTCTCGGCGGCGGCCTTGTCCATTTTCTTGGTCAACAGGGGCGCGAGCGTCACATTGTCGATCACGGTCATGTGCGGGAACAGGTTGAAGTGCTGGAACACCATCCCGATGTGCTGACGGACCTTGTCCAGGTTCACCTTTCGGTCGGTGAGGTCGAAATCGTCGACGGTGACCTTGCCCGCGGTGATGTCCTCGAGTTTGTTGAGGCAGCGCAGGAAGGTCGATTTGCCCGACCCCGACGGTCCGATGACGCAGACCACCTCGCCCTTGCTGATCGTGGTGTCGATGCCGTCGAGCACCACCAGATCGCCGAACGACTTCTTCAGGCCTTCGATGCGGATCTTGACGGTGCCCTCGGGTTCGGCGGCCGCGGCTTCCGGTACCAGCTGGGTCATTTCGAGATCCTCTTCTCTAGCCGGTCAGAGAGTTTGGTCAGCGCCATGATGACGATGAAGTAGATGATGCCGATGATCAGCCACATGGTGAACGACTGGTAGTTGCGGGCGATGATCAATCGCCCGGTCTGGGTCAGCTCGGCGATGCCGATCACCGACAAGATCGACGTGTCCTTGAGGGTGATGACGAACTGGTTGACATACGACGGGATCATCGTGCGGACGGCCTGCGGCAGGATCACCTTCCGCATGGTCGGCAGATACCCGATGCCCAGGCTGCGGGATGCCTCCATCTGGCCCTTGTCCACCGATTGGATTCCGCCGCGGACGATTTCGGTCATGTACGCCCCCGCGTTGAGCGAGAGCGTGATGATGCCCGCGGTCAGCGCGGTCATCTGGAAGCCCAGCGCCGTCGGAATACCGAAGTAGATGAAGAATGCCTGCACCAGAAGCGGTGTGCCGCGGAAGATGTCGACGTAGGTGGTGCCGATGCCCCGCAGCACGATCGACCGAGATACCCGGAAGAGTCCGAAGATGACGCCGAGCACCAGCGCGATGGCGATGGACACCACCGTGAGGATCAGTGTCATCTTCAGGCCGGCCATCAGGAACGGGAACGTGCTCTTGAGCAGACCGAAGAAGGAATTGTCGGCCTCTGAGGCTCCCTCACCGAGGTAGGTCTCGACGATCTCGTCGTACCGACCGGACTCCTTCAGGTCCTTCAGACCGGCGTTGAACTTGTTCAACAACTCGGCGTTGCGGCCCTTGTTGACCGCGAACCCGTAGCTGGAGCCCTTCTCCTTCGGCGTGACGGTCTTGAACCCGTTGCCCTGCTGGATGCCGTAGTTCAGCACCGGGTAGTCCTCGAAGATCGCCTGCGAGTTTCCCGTCTTGACTTCCTCGAACATCGACGCCGAGTCCGCGAACGAGACGATCTGGAAGCCGTACTTGTCCTTGATCGACTCGGCGAACTCGGCACCTTCGGTGCCGTTCTTGACCGCGACGCGCTTCCCCTTCAGGTCGGCGTAGGACTTGATGTCCTCGTTGGTGGCCAGGACCGCCATCTGCACACCCGACTCGAAGTACGGGTCGGAGAAGTCGAAGACCTTCTTGCGCTCGTCGGTGATCGACATGCCGGCGATCACGCCGTCGGCCTGATTGGCCTGGACCGCCTGCAGCGCGGCATCGAAGCCCAGGGGTTTGATGGTGACGTTGAACTTCTGGTTCGCCGCGATCTCGTTGATGAGATCGATGTCGATGCCGACGAATTTCCCGGCAGCATCCTGGAATTCGAACGGCGCGAAGGTGATGTCGGTGGCGACGACGTAGGTCTCCCCCTCGGCCGCGGCGCGGGCCGGGGCCAGCATGGCCGCGCCGAACAACCCGACCAGCAGTGCCAGCAGCGCGGCCGGCAGCCGGTGCGGCGATCGGAGCACTCCGGCGATGCCCGCCCCCGGCGCGGATTCGGCTCTCATCGGTTCGTCTCCTATCCAGGTATGGAACGACGAGTCCTCACGCTATCGTCGCCACCACGATTAGGGCGGGATTTCCGAGGTGCGCTACGGACGACCGCGGCGGGTACGCGGTGGACCGGATGGGCTCTCCCGACGTTCCTCAGTAGAGGCAGATCCTGGAACCGACCGGCTCCTGATGTACGCGGGCCCGTCCACCAGGGGTGAGGTCCATGCCGTAGCTGGCCTGCAGCTTGGTCCGGACACTCACCAGCCGGCAGTAGCCGCTGTAGGCGAACTCGGCCGGTGCCGATGCCGACGGCACGATGGTGAACTCCTCGGCGTGGTCGGTGTTGGCCGGGGCGCAGGTGTAGAGATACTTGTGTCCCTGGTCGGTGGTGAGGCCGGCGCTGGCGTGCAATACCCGGCCCGAGCCTTGGTTGGTGAGCGATTTCCGCCCGTCTCCGGTGTCGTTGATCTGCCACAGGTCGGCCGGGTCGTCGTCGTCCTTGAGCGGCCAGTGGTAGACCTCGAAATTCTGCGGGCTGGGTGCGCCTGGCGGGATGGATTCGCTGCTGCTGGCGTGCAAGGCGGCGTCGGGGCCTTCGTTGAGCAGGTAGACGGCGGTGCCGTCCGGGATCCCGGTCAGCAGATAGGCGGCCGATTCGGCCAGCCGCAACTGTTGCCGCACGGTGGCGACCTGGGCGGCGGCGTCGGGAACTCCGAGTTCGGTCGCCAGGGTCTGCAGCTGGTCCAACAGTGGCCTCAGCACCGTCTGTTGGGATTTCCGGCTGAAGATCGTGTCGCGATAGGTGCGGATCTGATCGAAGAGCTGGTCCCGACGGGCCGCGTCCTCGCGCACCAACTCTGCGAGGACGGCGGTGTCCCCCAACTTGAATCGGCGGTCGGTGCGCAACGTCTGGTCGATGCCCCATGGGATCAGCTTGAACTGGACGTCGCCGAGGCCGGGCGTCTCGACGGCGGTCACGTCGTTGTAGACATAAGTGTTGTTGGTGTTGTTGGAGTAGCCGTCCCAGTGCTTGAGGAAGAACTCCATCGCGTACCCGCGGATGAACTGTTCGAGGTCGAATACCTGGGCAGCCCCGGCGATCCCGTGGGCGGCGAGGCGTTCGATGGCGAACCGGAGGTCGGCCTTGTTCTCGAACTCCGACAGCGATTCGACCGCGATGTGGCGCACCCGGTCCTCTACGAAATCGTCCCGGTGCTCGATCTCGTAGAGGTTCCCGTTCATGTTGCCGAAATTGCGCTCGATGTAGCGCTTCATGATCGGCTCGACATTGACGTAAACCCCGGGCGCGTTGACGCCCGCGAAGCCCTGCCCGATCGGCGCGCCGTTGACGAACACTCGGGCGAAGTTGCACCGCGAGTGTGGCAGCCCGGCCATGCCCAGCAGGCGGTACCCGAGTGGCTGACGGACGTAGGACGCGTCCTGGATCGAGTTGTTCAGGGTCAGGTACCGCGAACCGAGGAGATCCTCGGAACGGCTCTCGGTGGTGTCGCTGAACTTGCCGAAATCCAGGTGGATACAGGGCTTCTCGCTGTTGATCGAACCGCAGAAGGATTTCTTCTTGACGCCCACATCACTGAATTCGACGCGGGACGGGAATGCCGTCCCCGTGATCTCGACCAAGGCCGCCTTGCGCCAGGTGTATCGCGCGCCGCCGTCCCAGTCGAAGTTGCAGATACCGCCGGCCGGTTGTTCGGTGCGCGTGGCGTCCCAGTCCGCCTGCGCCATAGTGATTCTGATGGTCAGGACATTGTCCAGAGCATAGAGCGCGTCCAGCTTCTCCTGCTGTTGAGCGCTCATCGCCGGTTCTCCCCCATGACCGCCTCCTCCACATCCTGACGATCAGTGTGCGCGTCACGAGGATGCAGATCCATCCAATTGTGCTGCGCGAGAGGGAGTTAGTTGCGCACGCAAGATCCGAGCATCGGTGCCACCCACCGATGGCAAACTGCGCGCGAGCTTTACATATCGTTTGACCTGTCCATTTCACCGCCGTGAGAACCCCCACTGTCAAAGGGCGTTCGGCTTGAGACCTCGGACAAAGAGGTAGTGCACTACGCGTGAGGATGGACCGCCCCTGGCCCTACGTTTTCTACATCAGAGCGTTGGAGAGTACAGCGCTTGGGTCAGAGGAAGTGCGACATGAGCGTTTACCACCCGGTTTCCGTCGTCAAGCCCGACGCCACGCAAGCAACCGCATCGCGCCCGCGTTCACCCGAGCCGGTGCTGATCACCGAACAGCAGGTGCTGTTCGGCACCGCTGCGGCAGTGCGGTCACCCGCCCGCCGCAATGTGGTCGCGATGATGTCTCGTGCGGTGTCCACGGTGGCCGAACACTGGCATGCCCTCGCCGAACGGCGGCACGCGCATTACTACCCGCCGCCGTGCAGCTATCTCGAGCACAGCCTGATGGCTCGGGAGATGGACCGGCTCTGATCGGCCGGCCGCGATCACCCGGCCAGCGCGACTGGGGCCACGACGTCGGAGTAGCGCGACGCGTCACCTGCGATGACCCGGCTGCGCCGCCCGTGGACGTCGACCGGGACATCGCCGGCCAGGGTGATCCGGCTGAGCCGGCGGTATTGGTCGTCATAGTCGGACACCGCGTAGTGCTGGGTGGCCCGGTTGTCCCAGACGGCGAGGTCGCCCGGCTCCCAGTTCCATCGAATCGTGTTCTCCAGCTTGATGACCCGATTCTGCAGCAGCTGGAACAAGGTGGCCGATTCGGCGGTGCTCAGCCCTACGAACTGTTTGATGAAGTGCCCCAGCAACAACACGCGCTTGCCGGTCTCCGGATGGACCCGCACCACGGGATGCTCGGTTTCGTAATACTCGGACTCGAACTCGGCACGGTACTGCCGTTCGGTTTCGGGGAGCTGGTCATGGCGCCCGTCGTAATCGGCCGCGTAGTCGTACTGGTTGGTGTGCACCGCCCACAGGTTCTCGACCAGCGCGCGCAGCGGCTCGGGCAACCGGTCGTAGGCCACCTCGGTGGACGCCCATGTCGTGGTCCCGCCGTAACTGGGCAGTGTGACCGCCCGCAGCAGGGAAGCCTTGGGGATGCGGTCGACGAACGTCACATCGGTGTGCCAGCTGTTGGCCCGGTCATACCGCGAGTCGATCGGCAGGATCCGGTCGCCGCGAGAGGTGACGGTCGGGTGCGCTCCGGTCGGGGTGCCGAGCAGGCGGGCGAATCCCAACTGACCCTCGTCGTCGAGGTCGTGCTGCCCGCGGAAGAAAATGACCTTGTGCTCGAGCAGCGCGGCATTGATCGCGGACACGGTGCCGACGTCGAGGTTGCCGCTGACGTCGATTCCATCGATGCGGGCCCCGATGTGGGCGCCGAGCTTCACTACACGAAGAGAGGACACCCGGTCACCATCGGTGACCGGCATCCTGAACACCAGGTTTGCGCTCAGCGCGAGCGCAAAGGTCAGTCGATACGGATGACGTACGTGCCGTCGTCGTCGCGCTCGATCTGGCCGTCGAGGGTGTTGATCCACACCGGGGTGTCGCGCCGCGACCCGAGGAAAGCGCTCTGCACGGCACCGCCGGGCTGCAGATCGACGTTCCATTCGTCGTCCTGCGCCACGATGGTGAGGATCTCCTCGCCATTCGCGCGACGGATCGAGATCACCTGACCGTTGGAGTCCAGGTCCTCCAGCTCGGCGTCGGGATCGTCGAGGTACTCATCGAGCTCGGCGTCATCGAAGATCTCACCGTCCGGGCCCCTGACATCGTCATGCACGCCGAAGACTGTACCCAGCATCACGTCCTCCCATGAAGACCCCGGGGGCCTCCGGGCGCTAACGTGCATCCGACGTTTACAGGCCGTTCGCCCGGGGAACAACCAGTCCCGCTGCGGCGTTGGCCAAACATTGGTCTGGTAATTAGGAGGATCATCTATGGCAACCGATTACGACGCACCTCGCGTCAAGGAGACGGACGAGGCAAGCGACGAGTCGCTCGAGGAGCTGGCTGCCCAGCGGCGGAGCTCGGCCAACACCGCGGTCATCGACGAGGATGAGGTGGTCGATTCGTTCGACCTTCCCGACGCCGACATCTCCGGCGAGGAGCTGAGCGTGCGCGTCATCCCCAAGCAGGCTGACGAGTTCACCTGTTCGAGTTGCTTCCTGGTGCAGCACCGCAATCGGCTGGCACTGCAGAAGGGCGACCAGCAGCTCTGCGTCGAGTGCGTCTGACGCAATCCGAAGGCGCCGAAGAACTGGGAACTGGCCGATCCAGCCGGATGGCCTGCGGGGCCCCAGCGCGGCGTCCTACCGTGTCGTTCGTGACCGAAGACGCCATTCGACAGCGCATCGCCGAGGGTGTGAATGCGATCCGCGCGCGTGACCTGGACACTCTGACGGCCCTGTATGCCCCCGATGTCGTCTCGTTCGACCTCGGGGCGCCGCTGCGGTACGCCGGTGACGACAACAAGCGAAGGGCCTGGCAGGAGGTCTTCACCGCCTACACCGGACCGATCGGATATGACGTGCACGAGTTGACCGTCAACTGCGAGGGCGACATCGCGTTCGTGCACAGCCTCAATCACGTCCGCGGCACGCTGGCCAGTGGCCGCGACATCGACATGTGGTTGCGATGGACGGCATGTTTTCGGCGTGTCGACGATGTCTGGCTCGTGTTCCATGACCAAGTATCGGTGCCCGCAGATCTCGAATACGGCAAGGCGATCCTGAATCTCACGCCGTGATCCACCAGAACGACCCACACCACAGCGCTTAATTCATATCCTCGGATCTGCAGACCGACAACAACGTTGGGGGTGCAGATGTCTGAGGGTGCCACGGCCGAAGCCCGCCATGCCGAGTACAGCTACCACTTCGATCGGCATACCCCGCAGTACCGGGATCAATTCGAGCCGATCACCGCGGAGATGCTGGGATCGTGCCCGCTGGCCTGGTCCGACACCTACGGCGGGCACTGGGTGGCCGCCGGCAGCAGTGAGGTCTTCGAGCTCGCCCGCTGCCCGCACATCTCGAACGACAACGACATCGTCGGCGCACGAAAAGGCTACCGCGGCATCAATATTCCGCGCGGCGAGGTGAGCGCGGAGTTTCGCGGCGGCATGTTGGAGATGGACGATCCCGAACACCGCGCCTACCGGACACCGCTCAATGGTTATCTGTCACCTGCCGCGGTGGCGCGGTGGAGACCGGTGGTCGACGAGCTCGTCAGGGCCTGCCTGGACGAGAAGATCGAAGCCGGCAGTATCGATTTCGTCGATGATCTGGCAAACATCGTCCCGGCGGTGTTGACGCTCGGACTGCTCGGCGTCCCACTGAACGAGTGGGAGATCTACTGCGAGCCCGCGCACGCGTCGGTCTATACGCGTGCCGACTCCCCAGACGCCAAACGCGTCTTCGATCTGTCCGTGGCATCGGCGGTGCACATGATGGGCCACGTCGCGGTGATCCGGGAGAAGCCGCGGCCAGGGCTGATCGATGCCATGGTGGGCATGCGTATCGACGGTGAGCCGGCACCCGATTCCGAGATCCTCGGCATGCTCATGCTCCTGATCGGCGGCGGCTTCGACACCACCACGGCCTTGACGGCGCATTCGCTGGAATGGCTCTCCGAGCACCCCGATCAGCGTGAACGGCTGAGCCGGGACCGCGTGTCGCTCCTCGACTCGGCCACCGAGGAGTTCCTGCGCTTCTTCACCCCGGCACCCGGCGACGGCCGGACCATCGCCGAGGACATCGAGGTCGACGGAGTTCTACTCATGGAGGGTGAGCGGCTGTGGTTGTCCTGGGCCATGGCCAAACGCGACCCGCGTGTCTTCGAGAATCCGAACGAGCTGATCATGGACCGAACCGGCAACCGCCACTTCAGCTTTGGCCTCGGCGTGCACCGCTGCATCGGCTCGAACGTGGCGCGTACGGTGTTCAAGTCGATGCTCACCGGGGTGCTCGACCGGATGCCGGACTACCGATGCGATCCGGCCGGTGCCGTCCACTACGAGACCATCGGCGTCATCCAGGGCATGCAGCATCTGCCCGCGACGTTCACCCCCGGCCGACGGACCGGCCCCGGCCTGGCCGAAACCCTTGAGAAACTGCAACGCGTATGCGACGAACAGCAGCTGGCGGCACCGATCACTGTCCACAAGGCCGCCGCCGTCATCGATTGAGAGGGTGACGATATGAAATCCCTGGTTCGCCGATGTGTCGTGCTCACCGGATTGGCGGTGGCGGCGGTAGCGCCCGTCACCGACGTTGCGGCCCCACCCACCGCCATGGCGGCCTGCCCGAACGGCGAGGACAACGACACCTACACCGGCACCTGTGTCCCCTATCTGGTTCCGAACTCGCCGAGCGCCGGAGGGCTGTGCCCGCCCGGGGTCGGCGGCACCGAATGCGGTTCGGCGGAGGTCCAGGCGACTCCGACTGCGCCCGTCGCGCCGACGGGCCCCGAGCAGGAACTCGAAGACGTGAGCACGCCGGACTTCTGACGGTCTTCACGTCACGAAATCCAAAGTCGGCTTGTGTGCCAACTTTCGGCTGGAATTGGCACACAAGCCAACTTTCGGAGCCGGTCAGAAATGCCAGCGAGTGGTCTTGATGCGCTGCTGAAACGCCTCGAGTGCCGCCAGGTCTTTCTTCATCAGCGGCTTGTTGACCTTCTCGGTGAAGAAGTCGATCAACGGGCCGGCGAAGAAAGCCGTCATGACGGTGCCGATGCCCACCTGCCCGTGGAACGCCAGCGCCAATCCGACGAACGCGAGGTCCTGCGCCACGCGCACCACTCGGTACGGTAGTCGGGTGCGGTCGACGATGATCGGCGCGATGGCGTCGTAGGGGGCGTTGCCCAGCGCAGCCGTCATGTACATCGATGCACCGGCGGCGAACAACGTGATGCCGATCAGGAACATGACGGTCTGCACCAACCGGGTCGGCTCGCTGGGGACGAGGGGGCTCAGCAGGTCCGAGAACCATTGGATGAAGTACCCCGTCATGACCATGTTGATGACCGAGCCGATCCCGATGTACATGCGGCCGAGGAAGAGGACCGGAATCAGCAGGACGGCATTGCTGATCAGCTGGTACGTACCCAGATCCAAGCCGATCGTGTTGCTGATGCCGATGTTGGCCGCGGTGTAGGGATCCACCCCCACCTGCGCGACGCGCAGCACCGCCGACCCGAGGCCGAGGATGGCCACACCGACCAGAGCCCAGAAGGACCGCCGCCAGTAGTGCATGTTCGGACTTCCCACGATCCACCTCCCGGTGCCTGCTGCCGACTATGACACGGGGGCCGCCCGCCACACGGGATTCTCAGGGCAGATTGATTAGTGGATCGCGGAACATCCTTACCGAGGTGCCCGAGCGCCCTTCCCACGCCCGCCGCGCCCCTGCGTGCCAGCAGCCAGTCCGGCTCTCACCGCATCCGCCGCTGCCCGCCCCGCGGTGTGCAATGGCGCGGATGATCGCGTGGTGCGTGACAGCAGAACCGATCCTTCGATCAGGCAGAAGATCTCAACGGCAACTTCGCGGGCCCGCTCGTCGGTCATGCCTGCAGCCGTGAACCGCTGCTGGACTACCGCCAGCCACGATTCGAATGCGTCAGCCGCCGCAGTCCGCATCAACTCGTCATTGTTGGCCACTTCCAGCGCGATCGTGGCGATCGGACAGGCGCACCCGTAATCCGTCTTTTCCAGCAGATCGGCGGCTTGGCGGAACGAATCTGCAGTCGCCTCAACAACGTCGACATCCGGCGGGAACAGCGACTCGAGCAGCGCTCGGCAACGTTCACTGCCGTAGGTGAGCGCAACGGCGCCGAGTTCCTGCTTGCCGCCAGGGAAGAAGTGGTACAGCGACCCATAAGGCGCCTCGGCCGCCGCAAGAACGGCTTTGATACCGGTTGCCCCAAAGCCATTCCGGCTGAACAGATCCGTAGCAGACTCCAGCAGGCGGACCCGCGTGTCAACCGGCTTGCCCGCGGCAGAAGATTTGGCAGTCACACGCCCAGAGTACTCCAGTAGATCAATCTGTTTGTGTGACGAATTCACCGTTTCGGTGTTACCCAATCCAACGGCGCTGCCGGGATGACCGAATCAAGTCTTTCTCCCCCTGCGGATCCCGCCCGAACCCGGCCAGGACGTTTTCCCCCGAACCGGGGGACGACGTGGGGCCGTCGCGTTCATAATCTCGTTTCCATGGCGCACAACGAAAACAACGACTGGACCCAACCGGCGGCTTTGGCCATCCCGAAGGAGGGCTACTTCGAACTGACCCGCGGGCGGTACGGCCCGGTCTTTCCCCGGACCCCCGCGTGCTACGGGTTCAACATCATCGCCAAGGTGAAGGAAGGTCCCGAACACGAAGAGGCCATCCGCGCCCACGGCAGGAGCATCGAGGCAGCAGTCGCCGCCCAGCCCGACGTGCTCGCCCCATTGAAGCTGCACTATCTGCGGTGGAATCTGTTCGACGTCGGCTCCGGCCTGCACTTCCAGTACCAGGGCATCTTCGACACAGACTTCGACAAGTACACCGAGGACGCCGTCAAGCTGTTCAGCTCGACCGGCATCACCACGGCGTTCACCCACCTGGAGGGCTTTCCCGAGGACTGGAAGACCAACCCGGAGGCCTTCATCATGTTCGTTCGAGACCACCAGGTGCCCAGCTTCCTGGAGTATGGCGAGTACCCGTACGTGACGTCCGAGGAGGTCAAGAAAGCCCTGCGGCTGAAGGCCGCCTTCTCCGACATGCTGGACCAGATGCAGTGACAGCACTCGAATTCGACGACATCCAGCACATCATGCTGACCGGGACGCCCCACCTGACCGGTCGGTACGAGTTCCTGTCGTTCGACACTCCCGCAGCGGGGCAAGCTTGGCTGGCCGAGATGGTTCCCCTCGTACAGTCCGCAACCGACGTCCGCGAGACGGTCAACGTCTTCAAGCGGTGGGTCAACCTGGCGTTCACCTGGAACGGGTTGCGCGCCTTGGGCCTCGACGAGGAATCGCTGGCGAGCTTCCCTGACGAGTTCCGCGAAGGCATGGCATCGCGGGCCGACATCCTCGGGGACATCGGCGCGGCCGCACCCGAACACTGGGTGGGCGGGCTCGCCGGCGACGATCTGCACGCGATCGTCATCCTGTTCGCCCGGGACGAGGAGGAGCGCATTCGGTGCGTCGGCGAGCACGACGCACTGCTGGCCCGCTGCCCCGGGGTGCGGTCACTGTCGCACCTGGATTTGGCCGCCACCGCACCGTTCGAGTACGACCACGATCACTTCGGCTATCGCGATCCGGTGTCACAGCCGCAGATCGAAGGTTCCGGGGAAGTGCCGATACCTGGATCGGGCGGCCCGCTGGCACCGGGAGAGTTCCTCCTCGGCTATCCGGACGAGGAGGGACTGGTCTCGAACCAGCCCAAGCCCGAGGTGCTTTCGCGCAACGGCAGCTACGTGGCGTACCGCAGGCTGGAGGAACACGTCGGGGTCTTCCGCGACTATCTGAAGCAGAACGCCGAGGGTGAGGAAAGCCAGGAGCTGCTCGCCGCCAAGTTCATGGGCCGCTGGCGCAGTGGCGCACCGTTGGTGCTGGCACCAGAACGCGACGATCCGGAACTGGGTGCGGATCCGATGCGTAACAACGATTTCGACTACGGCACGATGGATCCGTACGGCTATGCCTGCCCGCTCGGCTCCCACGCACGTCGGCTCAACCCCCGTGATACCGAACCGAATCCGAATCGGCGCAGGCTGATCCGGCGCAGCGGCACCTACGGTCCGGCGCTGCCCGAAGGGGTACCGGACGACGGGGTGGAACGCGGCGTCGGGATGTTCCTGATCTGCGCCAGCCTGGTGCGTCAGTTCGAGTTCGCGCAGAACGTCTGGATCAACGACACGGCGTTCCAAGAGCTCGGCAACGAACACGATCCCATCTGCGGCACTCAAGACGGCACGCTGGATTTCACGATCCCGAAGCGACCGATCCGGAAGGTACACAAGGGTTTACCGGCATTCACCACCCTGAGGGGCGGGGCGTACTTCTTCCTGCCCGGCCTCAGCGCACTGCGCTACCTAGCCACTCTCCCCAACTAAGGAGGCATCATGACCACCTCTCTTTCATACGCCCGCACCTACAACCAGGCCCACATCGACCGTCCGCGCAACGGCAAACGTCGCGTGTCCATCTACTGGTCGTGGAGCTACCCGTGGGAGGTCCAGCGCGACCCCGCGCTGCTGTACAACCGGTACTCGACGATGACAGAGGTACGGCTGGCGACGTGGCCGGCCTACGAAACACCCGAGTACAGCCCCAAGGAGTTCCTGCAGGGCATCGACGGAACGCTGGAGCTGTTCCACCGCTCCTCGTTGCTGTTCCAGGATGTGGCCGGCGAGGCCACCGGGCACCCGGTGGCGGTGTTCCAGCGGGTCGATCAGGCCGGGTACCGGCTGCCGATCGATGAACGCATCCTGAATGACACCGACACCCTGATGATCTTCGGCCTGGACCATCTGCTCGGCGACGAGGCCGCCACCGAAGAAGAGATCGCCGCGATCCAGCAGTGGTTGAAGCGCGAAGGCACCTGCCTGATGCTGGCACCGCACCACGACGTCGGGTTCACCGACGACAAAGAGCAGCAGCAGATGGAGTACCTGCACCACGGCGATCCGCTGACACCGCGGATCCAGCGCTTCAGCGGCTACGCCCGGTCGCTACTGACCGGGCTGAACATCCCGGTGCACAACACCTGGGGTCTGCGACCCGCCACGGTCGAGGGCACCAGACAGATTGTGCCGCTCAATACCTTCCGTGATCTTGATACGGCGGGGCTGTTGCGCGACGTCAGCACGCTGGCCCTGCATCCGCACCTGCCGCACTACGAGCTGACCGCGCCGGAGGGGCCGGAACTGCGGGTGCTGGGCCGGCAACCGATCGACATGACCCGGCCGCATCCGTTCACCTTGGCGGGCAACACCGAGTTCAATGCACTGATCCACATGCCGCCGTCCGGTGACCGCGCCGGCGACATCGTGCTCGTGGACTCGACGCACTTCACGACGTTGTTCGGCGCCAGTGACAGCCTGAAGTCCTTCTGGCGCAACCTCGTGACGATGGCCTGACCAAGGTGGACGTGAAGGATCTCCTCCTACAGGGCTCGAACATCGCCGTCGTCTTCTTCGTCGTCTCGAGCACTCTGGCCGTCGGTCTGAGCCTGACCGTCGGCCAGATCCTGGCCCCGCTGAAGAACGTTCGTCTGGTTGCGTTGTCCCTGGCGGCGAACTTCGTGCTGGCGCCGCTGGCCGCGTTCGGACTGTGGAAGGCGTTCGGCCTCGACGAACCGCTCGGGATCGGCCTGCTGCTGTGCGGGCTCGCGGCCGGCGCTCCGTTTCTGATCAAGCTCGCCGAGTTCGCCAGGGCCGACATGGCTTTCGCGGTGGGCTTGATGGTGCTGCTGATGGTTGTCACCGTGGGCTACGTGCCACTGGTATTGCCGATCTTCGTCGCCGGCACCGCGGTCAACCCCGCACAGATCGCGGTGTCCCTCGTGGTGCTGATGCTCATCCCGCTGGCCGCGGGCCTGCTGCTGCGGGCCCGCGGCGCCGGGATGGCCGCCCGAATCCGGCCTGCGGTCGGAAAGGTGTCGACCGTCAGCATGATTCTGGTGATCGTGTTGACCATCGCGGCCCATTTCAACAGCGTGCTATCGGTTTTCGGCACGTTCGGAATCCTGGCGGCCATCGTGTACACGGTGATCTGCGCCGGGATCGGGTGGCTGCTGGGCGGCCGCGGGGCGCGGGATGTGCTGGCGTTGGGAACCGCTCAACGCAACGCCGCCGCGGCCTTCGTGGTGGCCGGGCAGAACTTCGCCGACCCCAAGGTGGTCGTGATGATCACCGTGGTGTTGATCGTCGAGTTCCTGATGTTGTTGCCGTTCGCGAGGCGGCTCGCCCGGCGTCGCTGAGGAGGCCGAGTCGGTCGGCCTCGGCCACCGCAGCGGCGCGGGAAGAGACGCCCAGCTTGCGGTAAATCGACTTCGCCTGGCTCTTCACGGTTTCGCGGCTGACGATCAACTCGTCCGCGATCCGCTGCAACGACAAGTGAGAAGCCAGGTGCGGTAGCAGGCGCAACTCCGCCGTCGTCAACGCCGGCCGGGCCCCACGGGCCGCTCGGGCCGCCGACAACGCCTCGATGTGGTCCAACCGGAGCCCGATGCCGACAGCATCGGGCTCCCGCCGTTGTGCACGATGCGCCGCGTCCAGATGGACGTCACACAGTTCGGTGTCGTCGATCTCGACGGCGGCGCCGGCGGCCAGCACATGCGCCATCAGCGCGGTGCGGGCCGACAGGTCACCCAGCCGGTCGACGAGCCGTTCGGTGGCGCGGACGGCCGCGCGCGCACCGGCCACGTCACCGCGTCGGGCTCGCACCAGCGCGTCGACCGCGTAGACCACCACCATCGGCACCAGGTCGGACAGGTCCCGCGAGTCGACGATCGAGCGCGCCGCGGTGGCGTGCTCGACGGCGCCGGGCAGATCGCCGTCACTGAGGTCCAATGCGGCAAGGTGGGCCAGCGCCGCGGCCTGGAAGCCGGGCAGGTCCTCGATCACCGGGAGCGCCGATTCCAGGGTGGCCCGCGCCTGCGCGGGTTCATCGACCATGGACAGCGCGGCACCTTTCATGACTGTAGCCGCACCCCACCACGGGTTGACCAGATGATCGCCTGCACGACAGACCGTTTCGGCGTGCCGGACGACCTCCCTCACCCCACCGACACCCAGCATCGAACCGATCAATGCGGCCGCCACCTCGACCGACGGCGTGCCGTCGGAGAGTGGTTCACCCGTATCGGCCTCGCTCGCCGTCAGCAACGACCGCTGGATCAACTCGGCGTCACCGGTCATCACACCCAGCCAGGCCCGCGCGATCGCGGCATCGGGATAATCGGTGAAGGTCTGCTCATCGATCAGACTGAGCCGGCGGGCCAGGACCCCGACCCGGCCGTCGACTCCCAGTCGCACCGCGTCGACTCCCACCAGTGCCGCCGCACGCCCACGGTCGTCGGCGGCCAGCGCCTGGACCAACGCACCGTCCACATCGCCGGCCTGCTCCAGCCGATCCGCGGCCTTGGCCGCCAACTCCCGGAACCTGTCCGGATCTCGGTCCCGCAGCCTCGCGCGCAACAGATCCCCGAATAGCTGGTGATACCGATACCAGATCCCCTGGGCGTCAAGGGAAACCAAAAACATGTTGCCCGAGCTCCTGATCGCGTCGAGCATCGCCGCCGAATCCGTGCGTCCCAGCAGCGCATCCAGTTCCTCGGCGCAAAACCGGTCCAGCACCGCCGATTCCATCAGGAAGGTGACGGTGCCGGATTCGAGCGCGCCGAGCACCTCCTCGACCAGATAATCGGCCAGCAACCGGTGCCGGCCGGTGACCACCTCAGCGGGTGCGCCGTCACGCAGCGCCAAGGCCGCCATCACCACTCCGGCCGCCCAGCCCTCACACTTGTCGAGCACCCGCGCAACGGTGGCCTTGTCGGCGCCGCCACCGACGGCCGCGAATGCCGCCGCGCCTTCCGAACCCGACAACTTCAGCTCCGGGACGCCGATCTCGGTGACCCGGCCCTCCATCCGGCGGCGCGCCAGGTCGAGCGCAGGCATCTGCCGACCGATCAACACCAGCGTCGTCGACTGCGGAGCCAGGCCCACCACCGCACGCAACGTTTCTACGGCGGCGTTCGCCGTCAACTCGTGAACGTCGTCGAGCACCAGCACGACCGGCCCGCAGTTCTCCAGCGCGTGGACGAACGCCGGCACGAGTTGGGTTTCGGCGCGGCCAGCGCCCTGCAGGTACTGCAGCAGTGCCGGATCGACGGGCCTGACCACGTGCAACGCCGTGGTCAAGTGCAACAGCAGGTGTGCCGGGTCGTTGTCGAGATTGTCGAGCCGGGCCCAGGCAAACGGGCGTTCGTCGGCGTCGTCCCACTGCGTCACCACGGTGGTCTTGCCGTACCCGGCGGGGGCGGCCACCACGACCAGCCCGGTCCGACCCCGCAACATCCCGGTCACGGTCGGGCGGGGTACCCCGGTGCGGACGGCCGCCGGTGGTCCGACAGTCGCCACCGGAATGTGCACCGGCCAGGATCCCGCTACCACGTCCAAATCGTAGGCCAGAACGCCGGACGCTAACCGGCTGCGAGCTCCTCGGCCGCGATGGCGAAGATCTCGTCGGCGCAGCCGATCGCCACGAAGTGGCCGGCGCCGTCGACGGGATGCCATACCGCTCCGGGCATCCGGTCGGCCACGGCACGGTTGATGGGGTCGGGAACCATTCGATCGTCCAGGCCCTGCCACAGGTGGACCGGCCGCTCGATCGACGACACGTCGAAAGACCATCGCCGGTACAGCAATTCAGCGTCCCGAACCAACCCGCTGCTGCCTTGTGCGAAGCACTCGGCGAATTCTTCGATGAGCACCGATTCGATCTCCGGTCGAAGCAGGAGCTGGCGGTCGTAGTCGTTGAGGCTGTCGCGCATCTTCTCCACAGCGCTGGCGCCGAAGCGCTTGGAAACAAAGCCGAGCCCGGCGTACATGAGCCGGAAGCCCGGCTTGAACCGCAGCGCGAGCCTCCCGCCAAAGGCGTCGATCCGGGACAGGTACTGCGATGCCGAGTTGTCACCGAACGCCCCGTAACTGCCGGGGGCGATGCTCGAAACGTGTCGCAGGCGGGTGGGGTCGATGTACGCGGCGGCGGCGAGTGCCCACGGGCCGCCTTCCGACCACCCGGTGACCCCGAATTCCTGATGTCCCAGTGCGTCGGCGACGGCGGTCAGGTCGGCGGCCCAGCCGGCGAAGGTGCGAGCCTTCTGCGGCGCGGACCCTCCCATGCCAGGGCGGTCGACACAGATCAACCGGAGGTGCTTCTCGGCTGCGGCCTCGGCGAAGAATCGCGCCTCATACCGGCTACCGGGACCGCCGTGATTGTGGATGACGAGTGGCCCGTGCGGATCGCCGACTTCGAGATAGGCGAGCTTGCGACCGTCCGGAGCCGTCACCACGCCAGACATCCAGTCCCCCTCCTATGCTGGTGACAAGTATCCGGCGAATCGCCCCCTAGTGCGCAACCCCCTTCTGCTTCAGATGCGGCGCCAGGCCGAACTTCTCAACGACCGTCAGCCAATCCGCTCCCGACACCACGTAGTGAGCTCGTTCATCGGCGCGCATCGGCACGTCGTCGCTCCACCAGAACCGATGGTTGATGCCGCTCACACTGTCGCGGCATCCGATGGTCAGTGGCTGCAGACCTGGGACGGTCACGACCATGTACGGCATCTTGCCCCAATAGTTACCCAGGAGGTCGCTCAGGAACGAACCGCCCGAAGCCCAGAAGGAATGCCAGGTCGAGGGCCGGTACATCACCGGTGCCGCGGTCACCTGCGCAGGCGGGACCGATGCGATGACCTCGTTGGTGTTCGGGTCGATCACCCGGATGGCTTCTGCACCAACATCTATCGCGAGCCGGGGCTGGCCGATCGACTCGAGGAACTGCTTCTTCTTCCCCATCGAGAACCAGCCGATCTCCTGGACCAGCAAGGGATTGGCGAACAGCAGGCAATGGGTCGGCTCGCCGGCCGCCGGCTCGCGCACATCGAGCGCTCCGCGGCCGGAGGCGGCGGCCAGAATCTCCTCGAACTCGGGGGCCGAAACCGAGGCGTCGATGTCCACCGGCAGGCCGTAGCCGACATCCGGGGCGTCCAGCCGGGTTCCGCGAGCAACGCGATGATCTCGTCCGCCGAGAATGAACCGGCGCGAGCCGCAGTGCAGGTGCAGTGCCGTTCCCATGGTCATGCCGCCGCTCATCCCCCAGGTGCCCAGCTTCGCGTCACCAAAGGAGTAGACCTCGCCCGGACGCGTGTTCACGGTCAGGCCATCGCTCGTGACCGAGACGACGATCTTCCGTTGGCGCGACCACCAATACCAGGCGACGGCACCGCCGATCAGGACGATGAAACAGCCGATACGAAACCCGTTCCCCGCGGCTGCCTGAACCCACTCGGCACGGCCGTTGGTGAGTGACTGCACTCCCAGCCACAGCGCGATCAGTACACCCGTGAACGCAAGAACGCCCACCACCATGAACAGTTGAGACCGGACCGGGTTCGTCTGCCACGCAGGCGACGTCCTGGAGGCCACTTTGGAACCGACGAACGGGGGCTGTGCCACGAGCTGGCGTGCCCCGGCAGCCGTATCGTTGACGTTCATCGTGTGCCCTAGTAGCAGCCGCGGGTGTCGAGCAACGAGCACGGCCCCACCGGACCGCGGTTGTCTCCCGGCGGGTTCGGCCCGTCCCAGATCGTCGGAGAGACGTTCCCCTGGCCAAAGTTGACGGAGTACCAGCTGTGGCACACATTCCAGTCCCAGTTCGGCGGGCCGGGGGAATTGAACGGGCCACCAGGCCCGCCACCGGGGTCGTCGCCCGGGCACCAGGTGTACGGGCCGGACGGCGGGGCGGCCTGCGCGATGCCGGCGCCCAGATCGAGGACCGTCAGGCTCAGTCCGGCCGCCGCCACCGCCATCACGAACTGCGAGATTCGCTTCATGGTTGTTCCCTTCGCGAGGCGTTGCTCTCGTGGGAACATCGTGAGATCCGGGCGGCAGCCACGGATGGGGTAACGAACTACCCCATTTTCGCTCTAGGACAACTTCGTCAAGGTGAACGGGAACCGATCGCTGCGTTCGGCCGGACCACAGTCGCTGGCTTCCCAGGTGGCGAACCCAGAGCCGGTCAGCGTCGCGTCGTCCCACGACAGGGTGCGTGACGCAACCAGCGGAGTGCCCTCACAGTCCCCGGCGTCCGGCCACGGGCTCACCATCGTCACCGCCCGCCCTCCAGGCGGGCCTGACCGCCGTAGGGCGCCCACGTCGCGCCACCGGTGGCGGCCACCTCGGCGCAGCCAGGACCACATGATGTCACCGTCCAGGTGCTCCACGTCGACGGGCCGTCGTGGTCATAGCGGTAGGTGCCGCTGAAATCGTCCGCAGCCGCCGGGCTCGCGAAACCGACCGCGCTTCCGGCGAGCACCATCGCCGGAACAATGCCCATGACAAGCCTCATCGCACTCCTTGAATTCAACCCCGACCCACAGATGATCGGGCAGAGCATCTCACACGAACGTGCCGCGGGCACAGGGAGATTGACGTGCCGATCACCGACCCGGTGCGCGATCCGTTAGCTGGTAGCCACCCGCCGTCAGAAATGCCATCGGGTTGTCTTGACCCGCTGCTCAAGCGCACTGACTGCAGCGAGGTCCTTCTTGAGCAACGGCTTGTTGACCTTCTCGGTGAAGAAGTCGATGAGTGGGCCGGCAAAGAACGCTGTCATCACGGTGCCGATTCCGACCTGCCCGTGGAACGTCAGGGCCAGTCCCACGAAGGCGAGGTCCTGGATCACCCGCACCACCCGGTACGGCACACGTGAGTGATCGACGATGATCGGAGCGATCGCGTCGTACGGGGCATTGCCGAGCGCGACGGTCATGTACATCGACGCCCCCGCAGCGAACAGCGTGATGCCGACGACGAACATCACGGCCTGCACCAGCTGGGTCGGCTCACCGGGAACCAGCGGATTCAACAGGGCGGAGAACCACTGGATGAAGTAACCGGTCATCACCATGTTGATGACCGTGCCGATCCCGACATACTCCCGCCCGAGGAAGAAGATCGGGATCAGCAGTACGGCATTGCTGATGAGCTGATACGTGCCAAGGTCGAGTCCGATCGCGTTGCTGATGCCGATGTTGGCTGCGGTGTACGGATCCACACCCACCTGCGCGACGCGCAATACGGCCGCCCCCAGACCCAAGACAGCCACTCCCACCAGCGCCCAGAACGACCGCCGCCAATAGTGCGTGTCCTGGGTCTCCACGTTCTACCTCCGATGCGGCCGCAGATCTGTTGCTGACTATCGCATCAAGGTCAGGCGGAACTGGGGACGTTACCGGGGTAAGGCGAAGTCATCGACGTCGCCCGGCGGTCAGCGGGATTCGACCTCGGTTTCGACCAAGCCGTGGCTGCGGGCATTCACCACGATGTGCTCCCAGCTGATCACCGCCGCGGCGATCACCGTGATTGCGGTCGCGAATCCGGCAAGTGAGGCCATCGCCGTGGCCCACTGTCCATTGGTGGCGACACTGAGCAGGATGGCGACCACCGCTCCGGCGAGGACGAGTCCGGCCGTCAGCGCGCTCCGCCGCCATTCCCGGCGCCGCAAACCGGACACGGCATGGGCGATCGCCCGGCGCGACGATTCGATCGGTGTGGTCATGCAACCCACTGTCCCCTCGTGGGCTGAGGAGCAATGAAGCGTTTGTTATGGAAACGCTCTGAACCGAACCGCCGCGTCTGGTTGCTGCGCCATACTGCGACGGCCTACTTGGGCGTAACGGTCTCAGCGAACGTGCCGTCACCCTTGTTCAGCCAGGTGATGGTCCCGTGCTGGAATTCGGAGATCCAGCCGCCGTTGGCAGCGTCCGGGCCGCCGGCCGTCTCATCCTCATCCTCGGTGGGGAATCCCAGCTTGCCCGCAGGCCCGCCGTTCGCGGTGTAGACACGCAAGATCTCGCCCTGCACCACGTGCGCGCCGGTCGACGGCGACGAAAAGATCGTGCCGTTGGCGAAAGCCTGCACCGTGCCATCGCCGACCTTCTCCGGTTGCGCTGTCGGAAGGCCAAGCTTGGCTTCGCCGCCGGCATCGGCATACTCCTCCGCAATGGGAGCGTCGAGGACCACCTCGCCCACACCTGGAGCGTTCATCGTGGTGGGAGCGCCTTCGATGGCGGACGAGACCGCACTCGAGGCGGAACTGGCTCCGGATTTGGCCTCACTGGCGCCGGCGTCGATGGCCGACGACGCGGCACTCGTGGCGCTGGACAGGGCGTCCTTGGTCTCGTCTTTTGTTTCCTGCGAGCACGCAACGGCCGCCGCCCCGGTGATGGCGAAAGTTGCAGCCAGCACACCTGCTCGTTTCATCAACTTTGGGTTCATTTTCCGAACGTAACACCGAAGCACCGGCACGTCAGCAAAATACGGAAATCGTGGGACGGAATGCCCAAATAAGGGACGGGGATCCCGCGTGCCACCATCGCGCCAATTCAATTCGTCTGCGACGCAAGCATATTTGCGCGACTACCTGCCCTTTTAACCTCAGATCGCGGTGGTGCGAAATCACTCGCAGAGGCGCCCCCACCGACTACGTGGCGAATCAACTGGGCAGTAGCGGAGGCACCGGCAAATATCGTGCCAACCGCGATTATCGTGGTGGCACGGCGAATGGAGGCATATGAGTTCCGAGACACAACTCGACCGCACCGGTGCTGCGACCACCGTCACCGAACACCCCGACCGGTTCACCATCGACGTCGACGGCAACACCGTGGGTGTTGCCGACTTCCACGACCGCGATGGTCGCCGCATCTTTCCCCACACCGAGGTTCAGCCGCAGTACCGTGGCCGCGGGCTGGCGACGATCCTGATCGCCGAAGCCTTACGGTCCACCCGCGCCGCGGGGCTGCGTATCGTGCCGACGTGCTGGATGGTGGCCGAATACATCGACAAACATCCCGAGTACGCGGACATCACCGACCGGTGAGCGTGCCGATTCAGGGCATCGCGGAGGGCGTCACCAGGTATTTCTCACCTGTCGCCTTCTGCAGATAGCTGGTGAACACCTCGGGCTTGAGCATGCCGGCCAGTGAGACCTCTTGGGTGTAGGCGCTCGCGAACGTCGTGGTGAGCTCCGCGGCGACCCGAGCGCGCAACCTCGCGATGGTCTCCGGCCCCGCACTGGCCAGAAACGGGGTGAGCAGCCAACCCCCGACACCCCAAGCCATCCCGAAATTCCGAGTCAGCACAGTGGGCCCGGTGTCGAGGCTGCCGTAGATGTACACCTGCTTGTGGACGCTCGACCCGTATCGGGAGTACTGGGCGGCGGTGGCGTTGGCGGCCCGCTCCATGCCGTTGAGAATCTGGCTAGCCAACGTGCCGCCGCCGGTGGCGTCGAACGCCAGCGTGGCCGACGTCGCCTTGAGCGCCTCGACGAGATCCGTCTCGAACGACGGCGACGACGAATTGCAGACATGGACCGCGCCCAGACCGCGCAGTATGTCTTCCTGCTCGGCCTTGCGGACGATGTTGACCAGCGGCACCCCATCGGCCAGGCAGGCCTTGACGAGCATCTGGCCGAGGTTCGACGCCGCGGCGGTGTGCACCAGAGCCGAATGTCCTTCGCGGCGCATGGTTTCCAGCATGCCCAGCGCCGTGAGGGGGTTGACGAAGGACGATGCGCCGTCTTTGGCGGTCGCCCCCTCGGGCAGCACCAGGCACGCCTCGGCCTTGACCACTCGGTACTGCGCATACATCGCGCCGCCGGCGATCCCGACGGTCTTGCCGATCAGCGCTTGTGCCTGCGCCGACTGCCCCGCCGCCACCACGGTGCCCGCGCCTTCGTTGCCCACCGGAAGCGAGATGCCGACACGGGCCGCCAGACCGGCCAGCGCCCCGTCGCGCAGCGGCGCGGTGACGACAGGCCGGTCCGGCGTACCCGCGACCGTGGCCGCCGACATGTCGGCGGAGCTGGGCATCAGTAGGCCCAGATCCGATGGGTTGATCGGCGAAGCCTCGACCCGGACCACGACTTCGTCGGCGTTCGGCCTGGGCACGGCCACCTCGTGCAAAGACAACTCCAGCGTGCCGTTCTCGGTCACCAGGGACCGCAGTTCCAGTGCTGTCTCGGGTAGTGCCTCAGCCATGTCTGAACACTACGTCCGGCCATGCCGTCAGAACGGGTGTCCACGTTGACTTCGTCGAGATTGGTGCAGCTGAGCTTCGGTGACCCGGGTGAGAATGGAGTCAGCAGATTGGGGGCGGCGTGGCGTACACAGTGTCCAAGGTTCGCAACTCGAAACCCGACGTCCTCAACACGGCCGCCAGCGATGCCGCGACATCAGCTCAACGCGTCGAGGCCCAGATCACCCAAGGCCGCGACCAGATGAACACGCTGTGCGAGGACTGGATCGGCACGGCGTCGGAGGCCGCCGGCAAACAGTACGGCGAACTCATCGGATATCAGCAGACCTACAGCAACCAGTTGCGGGCGGTGAAGGACGCGCTGACCAAGCACGGTCCCAAACTCATCGACTACCGGACAAAGGTGGATACCGCGGTCAACGACGCCGAGGACCGATGGGACGTCGCGGACGACGGCTCGGTGTCGATGGGCTTCTGGTTGGAGTGGTACGTCTTCAAGAACCCCAGTCAATTCTTCAAGATCGAGGCCAAGCGCATCGAGATCGAGAACAACATCAAATTGCTGCTGGCTCAGTTCGAGGCCGAAGACGTCGCGGCGGGCTACGCGATCCGCCAGATCGGCCGGAAGCTGACATGACATCTCCGGATTTGAAAGTCATCGTCGACGACCTGCGCGCCACCTCCGGGGTGATGGACCAGATTGCGAGCGGGTTCTACAACGACGGCGGCGGTCCGATTCTGAAGAGCGTCACCAGCGCGGACTCCGAACTCGACAGCACGAAAGCCTGCGGCGAACTCGGCGACATCTTTCTCGCGTATGCGCAGACCCTCGGCCAAGGCGTGTCCGAACATGCGGGGAATCTGAGCGCGGCGGCGGGTCACTACGAACGCGGCGACACCGCGGCGGCCGAAGCGATCGATTTCGACCCGCCCGAGGAGCGTGAACTCGAAGTCGGCGACGACCCCGGCGAACCCGGCTACGACCCGGTCCACGAGTACGAAGCGGCACTGCAGGAAGCGGGTCTGCTCGACGGTCCGAGTTCGGGCATGTACCGCGAGTGGCTTCAGAACGCCGCCGACAACGATGTGCCGCCCGAGACGATCGTCGAGATAGCTCGGCAGGAGAACATCACGCCGGCGAGTTTCGATGTGCTCAAGGGTCTGGAGCGCGTCACGAACAAAAACGATGAAACGAATCTCAAGGACGACACGGATTTCTTCATGCTGCCCGAGAATGTCTCCGCGGAGCAGGCCCGCCAGGCAGCCTTGATGACATACATCTTCAACGCAGGGACTGGGTACGGAACGTCAAAAGGCAGTACCAACAACGACTTCGCCGAGACGCCCTATTCGGCGGCGGAGGTCCAGCGGATCAAGGACCGTCAGGAAGCGAACAGCTGGAGCTACGACCTGCTCGAACATGCCGGTGGCGGCGCCTTCGCCACCACACCGAATGGCATGTTGATGGGCGTGGGAGGCGGGCCAATCCAACAACTCATCAGCCAACAGGGCGGCACCTGCGTCGGCGATGTCTTCGCGGTCAACATCGACAATCCAATTGATGGTGGGGCAGCGCAGCTCCGCGACATCATCCAATCCGGAACCATGCAGTCCGACGCCGATCACGACGGAATTCTCGCCAAAGGCAACGACCTCGATCGCGTACTGCATCACGAGGAACGACACTCGCAGCAGTGGGCTGACGAAGGCCGCGTCAACTTCCTACGGCAGTACTTCTGGCCAACCGATGCCGATCCCAACCCGTTCGAGACCAATGCCGGCGGCAGCGATGGGGGGTACCACTGATGCGCCGCCTGTTCTGTGTCCTGGCCATCATGGCTGTCGCTCTTCCACTCAACGCATGCTGGGCCTTCCGCGGGGATCCGTTCGAGACGTCGCTTCCGTCGTCGAACTTGGGCTTGCGTGTCACGGACGGGCAGCTGCGCATCTGGACCGGAGCGCCGTGCGAGGGGACCACTCGGGTCGTCGTCAGGTTCGTCCCCGCGGAAAAAGATGCTCCCGAGCTGGTGTTATACACGCCCAGTGTTTCGGATGCGGCCGGGCTCGTACCCGGAGTCAACTTCGAATACTTCACCCTGGGCGGCCCTTACCCCGGCTTCAGTATTAAAGACACCCTGCCACCCGGATTCGACTGGCGCACCGCACAGCGATTCTCTTTCCAAGTCGATGGGCCGCCGGTCGCCCGAGGGCTGGGCACGGTGGATTTCGCTCCGATCGCCACCGAGATCAGCGAACATTCCGCCGAGCACCCCGAAGACACTTACTACTTCCCACAATTCGGTTGGCTCAGCCCAGCCGAGGTCGCCGCGAAAGACGGCAAGGAGTTTCTGACCGTCTGCACCCCTGACCCCGCGAAGCGCGAGTCCGAGGTGTCGGTCGTCGGGGTCCGTGTCACCGACGGCGCTCTCCGATTCTGGACGGGTGCGCCCTGCCCCGTCGACGACGGGGTGGTCCTCACTTTCCAACCGGGACAAACCGAGACCATCCTGCAGAAAAAGGGCGATCCCGATATCGAACACATCCCCCTCGACCAGCCCGATCCAGAATTCACCGTCACCCGCCCACTTCCTCACGATTTCGACTGGCGCACAGCCCAATCAGTGCTCCTGCGACTGTTCGACACCGAGAAACTGCGTGCCCACGACCGCAACCTCGTATGGAGCAAGACCACCCAACTCGCCATCCCGATCGCCGAATCCGCACAAAATCCCCCAGATAGCTACTACTTCGAAGGAATCGGCTGGCTGAGCCCAGCGGAAGTCGCAGCCCGTGACGGAGCATCCATGCAGACGATCTGCGGCAAACACTGAGCAGCATGAACACGAGTGCCGCGATGGCTCACCGCGATCATGTTCGAGCGCGTAGCCGATGGGGGGTACTACTAATGCGCCGCCTGTTCTGTGTCCTGGCGGGTGTCGGACTAGCCATGGCGCTAGCCGGATGCGAGAGCTACCACGGTAAGAGTCCGTTCGAGACAACGCTGCCATCTGCGAAATTTGGCTTGCGCGTCAATGACGGACAGTTGCGCCTCTGGACCGGCTCGCCGTGCGAAGGAACCACCCAGGTCGTCCTCAGATTGGACACTCATGGAAGCGGCGCCGACGAGGTCCGACTCAATACGCCCAGCTACATGGATGAGGACGGGCTGACACCAGGAGTCGAGTTCGAGTACTTCACGTTGGGCGGGCCGCATCCCGGATTCATCGTCAAGGAGTCCTTGCGGCCGGGGTTCGATTGGCGCGAGGCGGAATTCCTTGATCTTGAAATCGCAGGGCCGCCGTACGCCCGCGGGATTGGCGCCTTGCGGTTCGCCCCAATCGCCTCCGAGATCATCAGGAATTCTGTTGAGCACCCCGAGGACACCTATTACTTCCATGGCTTGGGCTGGCTCAACCCCGATGAGGTTGCTGCGAAAGATGGCAAAGAGTTCGTAGCACTCTGCACACCAGATCCCGGCAGGGGTGAAGGCATAGAGGCGGTCGTTGGGGTCCGCGTTACCGAAGGCACACTTCGCTTTTGGACTGGTTCCCCATGTCCGTTCAACTCCGGGGTAATCCTCACCTTCCAACCCGGACAAGCCGAAGCGATCTTGCAAAGGACTGAGAACTCCAACAAGTACGTCGAATACCTCAACTTCGGTGGACCTGATCCAGCGCTCACCGTCACTCATCCGCTCCGTCACGACTTCGACTGGCGCACAGCAGAGTCGGTACTCTTCCGCCTCATCGAAACCGACTGGGCAACCAGCCGCAGCAACCGACTCGTGTGGAGCAAGACCACCCAACTAGCCACCCCGATCGCCGAATCCGCACAACATCCCCCAGACACCTACTACTTCGAAGGAATCGGCTGGCTGAATCCTGCGGAAGTCGCCGCCCGCGATGGCACATCGATGCAGACGATCTGCGGCAAACAGCGCTGAGCTACACCGAGCAGGTGCCTCCGGTGAACAATTCGCAGGTGGTCCGCAGCCCGTTGAGTACGCCGGCCGGGATGGCAGTGACGAAATCCGTTCCGCTGATGGCATGTAATGACGTGAGGTCGGTGGCCTTCTGCGTGCCGATCAATACCGCCACGGAATCGCCCCTGTCCGTGGTGATCGTGAACGAATCGTCGCCGTCGCCGTACTGCCCGGCGCAATCGGCGCCGGCCTTGCACGCCCCGGTGGCGGGATCGATGTTCTCGTCGAACATGTCGTTGATCCACCCGGCGGACAGCTCGCGAACGGCGAGCGGATTCTGCGGCTGCGGGAACCCGGCGATCGCGTAGGCGGCGACCTGGATCAGCGGGTTGCCACCCTGCATCGGGTCCATGTGCACGCCGTCTTCGAGCACCACTCCGGTGAACTGTCCCGGGCGGGCCTCCGCCAGTTGGTCATTGACGTCGCTGAACACGTTCAGGAAGTTCAGCGGGGCGCCGATTTCGTAGATGGGGATGTAGTCGTTCGGGTCGTCGTCGCTGGCATCGACGGTCCCGTTCGTCTCCAGATCGTCCAGCCGCTCCATCGCGTCGGGAATGATCGAGCCCATCGGCACCGCGTCGTAAATCACCACGCCGGCAAGCTCATTGGGCGCATTAAGGCCCTGTTCGCGGCGCCGGGTCAGCCCCTCGGCGTAGTACCCGGCGACACCCGGGGCGAAGCCGCCGCCCAGCGAGTGTCCGACGAGCACGAACTGTGTCGGCACGTCGATGTCCTCGGTGCGGCCGGCCTTCAGCTCGGCGGTGTCCAGGCTGGCGTTGAGCGCGGTGCGGTCCGGGTCGAGGAACAACTGGGCGACCGCCTCGTGCAGGTTGTCGCCGCCGAGCCACATGCCGTCGGCCTCGAACGGGTTCGACGTGAACGTGGTGGTGACGACAACACTGTTGGTCGTATGCGCCAGATAGGACGCGGTGTAGCTGTAGAGCGGTCCGTTCGCCAGGAAGCCGTGCTGCAGGTAGATCAACCGGGTCGGGGGCTCTCCGTCGGCGGTGGTGGGGAAATACCAGTTCGATTCGACTTCGTGGCCTTCGGAGATGACCAGGGTGGAGGTGCTGACCTCGACATCGTCGCGCAGCTCCGGCGGGACCACCGGGTCGCCACCGACGGCCCGCTCCAGGGTGGCGAGCGTGTCGAAGATGACGTCGCCGAGCACCGACAGCGGCTTGGGATAATCCTGCGGCTCGGGGTTGAGCGCCAGCGCCCCGAGACTGCGCAGCACGTCGTGGATCGTCCCCACCGGGTCGGGCTGTCCCACGGTGTCGGCCGCCGAGGCGAGGCTTTCGATGCGGGCATCGGGCTGGTCTGGTTCGGCCAGCTTGAGGGCGGCGCGCAGCGGCGACGCGACCGGGATGTCACGTTGTTCAGTCGCGGTTTCCGGTCGCCATGTCGGCAACTGCACGCGCTCACGTTGGGCGGCGAGGGCCGAGCGGATGCCGATCGGCGGCCGGACCCGGATCTCGACGGGCTCCGGCGCCTTTTCGGTGACCTCGTCTTCGACCACCTCGCGGGTCGGGACATTGTCGCGCAACGGGTTTCGAAGATCGCGGGTGGCCTCCCGAACCTCGGTGCGCACCCTTTCCCGAACGGATTCGGCGATTCGGCGCACCGGCCGGTCGGAGGACTGGGAGCGGCCTTTCGTGGTCTTCGCGGCGGTGGGTGTCGTGTCTGACGCTTCGGGCTTCGAGCGCTGTTTCGACGAGCGGGTGGTCCGTTGAGTGTTGTCGTTCTGCATCGACGACGGCTTCGCGTCTTGCTTTGACGGGCCGTCCTCGTCGGCGTTGGCCGTTCCCGCTCCAGCCAGCACTGCCGCCGATAGTCCGGCCGTGAATACTCCGGCACCTACCCACGCTGCTACTTGCGCCATTCTTTGCCCCCCGTTACATCGAAATAGACTTTTGTCACGCTAGCGGGCGCGCCGGCTGTGCGGTGCGATTCGGCGAGATCCGTTGGCGCAGCGCCCTGATGCCCCAGCCCGGTCAGGGGCTTCCGAGTTGAGGGACTGTGTCGGGAGGGCCGTTGGGCCGTTGATAGCCGGGGCAGGTGACCTCGATCTTCACGTGGCGAAACCCGGTTCCGCGGGCGTCGTCGGGCATTCGGCCACTGATCGTGTAATCGTCATCGACCTTGGTGGCCGTCATTTCACCCGAGTCCTTGGTGAAGCCGTGGGCTTCGGGGATTCGGAAACCCGCTGCTTTGACGACCAGTCGGTGTGTCGTCCCCAGCATCACCCGGACGCTGCGTCGGTGGTTCGTCGCCGACGGCGAGGCGTAGATCAGCAGATTTCCGTTCGCAAACCTGGTGCAGGTGACCTGCGCACCCAGCGTGTACGCCTCACCGTCCACCACGATCGAGACATCGGACAGCTCAGCGCCGGACGCACACCCCGCCAGGAGCGCGATCGCGGCCGCAGGTGCGGCAATGCCGACGAGGGCACGCATGGGTGCAGTATGGACCGGCAGCCGCGCCGGAGTACACGAATCTCAGCGCGGAATGCGCAATCTTCCAGATCGCCTGCGACCTAGAGTCGGCCTGCGGCGAAATCGGCTGCCTGCGCGACCTTTCCGGACTGCACATACGACACGTGGGCACCCATGTCCCAGCCGCCTTCCCAGCAGATCGGGTCGGCCGGGTTGCACTGATCGATGGAGTTCGCGGCGTACTGGGGCGCCAGCGTCGGCAGTGGCATCCCGGAAGCCAGGAGGCCCGAGAAGCTGGTGCGCGGCGTACCGAACAGTGCGGTGGCCGCCACGTGATCGACGGTCTGGGGAGACGCCGTGCTGGTGGCCTGTTCGATGACCGCCGCGCCCTGCGAGTAGCCGCCCAGCACCATCTTGGTGTTCGGACAGCTGGCCGCGGTGAACTCTATGAGAGTTCGCGCGGCCTCGGTGCCGGCCGGGGTGCTGTTGTGGAAGTCGTTGTTGGCCGGGTAGTCGACCGCGACGCCGTCGACGGTGCGCGGCGCGACCCGAGCCCGCAGATCGTCGACGAACGGCCCGCCGACGCTGCCAAGGCCGGGCGGCTCATTGGTGCCGCGGGCGAACACCACCGTGACATCGGAACACGGTGCCGCTGCAGCCTGCGGAGCAGTGGCCGTCGGGAACGCTGCGGCGATCGCCGCGAAAGCCAGGATCAAAGCGGGCTTGCTCGTCATACCCATCGATCGTAGAGAACGCGGCCGGCCATTCCCCCGCACGATTCCGACGATTCATCCTCTGACCAGCGGACAGACGCGCCCGCTCCCTGCTGATCACCAAGAACCACGAAGGGCCCGGGTTCATCGTCCTTGCCAGTGATGAGGCGTCCGGCATCACGCCCTTCGGCGTCAACACATCGAGCGGTTGCTCGACAAGGGCTGACGCTTGCGAACCCAACGGCCACCCAAGTCCGCGGCCGTTGGTGTTGAGTGGTTGCTCAGTGCGCCACGGTCAGCAACAGGGCTGCCTCGTTGTAGGGGAACGCCCTGTAGAGCAACCGGGAACTGGGTGTAACCAGTGGCGCACCCTCGGCCTTGCTCACCACCCGTGGGTTGGTGAGCGGTATAGCCCGTCCTCGCTTGCGCAGCATCGTTGGTCCGCCGGCCAGCACGTTCTTCAACCAATCCGTCTGCTGGCCGTAGCCGACGAGGATGGCGTAGCCGTCGCGGGTCTCGAACACCAGAAGAGGCGTTCGATACCGCCTGCCCGACTTCCGCCCGACATGCTCCAGCGTCCCGAGGCTCGGAAGCCAGGGAGTGATCGCGCGAGCCAGCGGATTGGTGACTCGCTTGTTGAAATGTGCGATTCGTCGAGGGACGCGCATTTTCGGAGTCTAGGTGGCGATCGAGGTCGGAGACTGGCCACGGCTCGGTCGGCTTGGCCGTTTACGCAGGCCGTTCAAGCTGCAACGACGCCCGTGCCCCCAGTCGGACTCGAACCGACACTTGGCGGATTTTAAGTCCGCTGCCTCTGCCAATTGGGCTATGGGGGCGATCGGTAGCACGGTACCTGGGTGGCCCTCGGAGCGATGTTGCCAGCCCACGCTCGCGCGGAGGGTGCGCGGAAAGTGGTGCGAAGAGGGGGTGCGTCGCGGTGGTTGAATGATCCGCAAGGCTGGACAGCGACGGGGGCCGCATATGCCGAGCAGTATCGCGAATTCGATTGCCGTAGTTGCCGAACGGATCGCGTCGATCCTCGGACCACGGGCGATGCGGGTGATCGCGCGGTTCAACAAGTACGTGACCAACCCGCTGCAGCGATTGTGGGCGCCGCGACTGCCGTACATGGCCGTCATCGAGCACACCGGCCGCAAGTCGGGCAGGCCGTACCGCACCCCGGTCATGGCGTTCGTCGACGCCAAGTCCGTCTCGGTGGTGCTGAACTACGGCGAGCGCTCGGATTGGGTGCGCAATGTCCGGGCCGCGGGCACCGCCGCAGTGGTGCACCGTGGCAAGCGCTACCGGCTGACCGACCCCCGCATCATCCCGGCCACCGACCAGAAGGCGCGGTTCGTCGCCTCGTTGGCGCCGGTTTCGACACCTGGGTCGTGAAATCGTCGCGGCGCGACCCTGATGTCGAAACCGGCGTCGCGACATGATGGACGCAGACTCTGCTCGCTCCACCGGGCGTGCGCAGACTGCTGACGAAATGCGGCGTCTCGGGCGGCAGACACGCACGCTCGTGGAGATGAGGACGCAGATAAGGCCAGTTGGGGGACCACAACGGGCGTAGGCTCGCCCCTATCCCGAGCCTCGGGAGGCTGCCGTGCCCGAACTGACCATCGAGCTGCGCGACGTGGTGCGCGAGTACCGAGTCGGCGGTCAGACAGTGCGTGCTCTCGACGAGATCAGCTTGCGGCTGACCGGCGGACAGTTCGTCTCGATCATCGGCCCGTCGGGCGCGGGAAAGAGCACGTTACTGCATCTGCTGGGCGCACTGGACTCCCCTGATTCCGGCTCGATCACCTTCGACGGCGAGGAGATCGGGCGGCTCGGCGATGAGCAGCAGTCGGCCTTCCGCCACCATCGGGTGGGCTTCGTCTTCCAGTTCTTCAACCTGCTGCCCACCTTGTCGGCCTGGGAGAACGTGGCGGTCCCCAAGCTGCTCGACGGCGTGCGGCTGGGCAAGGTCAAGCCGCAGGCGGTGCAACTGCTGGAACGGGTGGGCCTGGGTAATCGGACCGAGCACCGGCCCTCAGAGCTGTCCGGCGGTCAGATGCAGCGGGTCGCGGTGGCTCGGGCCATGATGATGGATCCGCCGCTGATCCTGGCCGACGAGCCGACCGGCAATCTCGATTCGACGACGGGCGCCGCGATCCTGACGCTGCTGGCCCAGGTCGCGCATGAAGAGGGCCGCCGACGGCTGGTGGTGATGGTGACCCACAACGCCGATGCCGCCGCGGCCACCGATCGCGTGATCACGCTGCAGGACGGGCGGCTCGGCTCTGACGAGATGTCGGTGGTGCCGGGGTGAAACTCGGCGCCGCGGCAAGCCGGCTCCGGGTGTTCAGTCTTCGCGAACTCACCGTCCATCGACGACGGACCATCGCCTCGATCGCCGTAATGGCCGTGTCCGCAATGTATCTCGTGGCGATCTTCGGCATCTTCGGGTCGATCACCGGATCGGTGAACCGGCTGGCCGACGGCATCGCCGGCATCGCCGCGCTTGAGGTGTCGGGTATCACCGACGCGGGGTTTCCCGAAGCCGTACTCGCCGACGTCGCACGGGTTCCCGGGGTGGCGACGGCAGCCCCGATGATCCGGACATCGGCACCGACCGCCGCCGAGCCGGTGCTCCTGTTCGGCGCCGACGACCGTAGTGCCGCGCTCGAAGGCGCGCTGAAAGACGCGGTCGGCGTGCAGGTCGAGGCGCCCACCGCGGCCGAGGGAGTCCGCGTCGGCCCGGCGGTCGGCCATGAGAAAGGTGAGACGTTCCAGCTCGGCACCGGCTCGGTCACCGTCGCGGAAGTGCTCGAGGGCAAGCAGCTCGCGGACCTCAACGGCGGCCACTATGTGTTGGCCCCACTGCCGGTGGCGCAGAATGTCACCGGCCGGCGGGGCCAGCTCGACTCGATCCTGATCACCACCACCCCCGACGCCGATCTGGCCACCGTTCGCGAGCAGGTCACCGCTGCCGTGGGCGGCCGTGCCATCGTGGCCGACCCCAGCCTGCGGGCCGCCCGCGCCGGTGACGGCGTCAAGTTGATGAACTACATGGCCCTGATGGGTGCGGCGGTGGCCCTGGTGGTCGGCGCCTTTCTGATCTACACCACGATGACGATGGCGATCGCCCAACGCCGCCCGGTCATCTCGATGTTGCGCGCGATCGGCGGCCGACGTGTCACCATCGTCCGCGACATGCTCGCCGAGGCCGCCATTCTCGGCCTCATCGGCGGCACCATCGGCTCGCTGCTCGGAATCGCCTTGGGCCGCATGGCGATCGGCCGTCTTCCCCCGACGGTCACCCAGGGGCTCGAAGCCCGCATCGAGTACTGGCTGCCCGACTACGCGATTCCGGTCGCCATCGCGGCAACGGCTTTGACCAGTGTGGCGGCGTCGGCGATGGCGGCCCGCCAGGTGTACAAGGTGTCGCCGATCGAGGCGCTGGCCCCGGTCGGGGTGTCCGCTGCCGACTTCGTGCCGCGGTGGCTGCGGATCGCCAGTGGCGTCGCGGCCGTGGCGGTGCTGGCCGCCTCGATCCTGATCGTGTTCTACCGACCCGGTTCGCTGGCCTTCGTCGCGATCGCCGCGCTGTTCACCGCGCAGATCGCCCTCGGTTTCGCGCTCACCGGACCCATCGTCGCGGTGACCGCCGCGGTGGCCCGCCGGTTCGGGTCGGCCGGTGCGCTGGCGGCGGCGACGGTCGAACGTGCCCCGCGGCGAGTGTGGGCCACCGTGATGACGGTGCTGATCGCCGTCGTCACGACTGTGGTGATCACCGGAACCAACAACGACATGATCCGTTCGGCGCGCGACATCTTCGCACCGGTCGCCGACGTCGACGTCTGGGTGAGCGCCAACTCACCCGACCAGTACCCCACCGACCTTCTGCCACAAGGCCTTTCCGACAAGGTGGCCGACGTCCCGGGTGTCGCGAGCGTCACCGAGGGCGCCTTGGGGTTCGCCGTCGTGGGCGGCACCCGAGTCCTGCTCGACGGCTTCGCCCCCGGCACGCATGACCCGCTGTTCCGAGCCCTCGATGACCGGATCCGCGACGACGTGCTCGCCGGCAAGGGTGTGGTGCTCTCCCAGAACCTGGGCAAGACCCTCGGCGTGCGGGCAGGCGACGAGCTGGAACTGCAGACTCCGCACGGCCCGCAGCGGACCACCGTGCTGGCCCTGGTGCCGTACTTCTCGACGGTGATCGGCACAGTCGGGATGGACCTCGATCAGATGCGTACGTGGTTCGACCGTCCGGGACCGACGACGCTGCAGATCACCGCGACCGACGGCACGAATCCGAACCGGCTGCTGGAAGACATCCGTCAGGTCGTCCCCGCACCGAACCACACCTACGACGGCCGCACCGCGCTGGCCGGCCTCGAGGCGCCCCTGCACCAGAGCATGCTGATCGCGAACGCCGTGTGGGTCATCGTGGTGTTCGTCGCCGGCGTCGCGCTGCTGAACACGTTGACCCTGTCGGTGCTGGAGCGGCGCCGCGAAATCGGTGTGCTGCGGGCGATGGGTTCCAGCCGTCGCTACACCCTGGCCATGGTCCTGGCCGAGGCGGCGGCGATCGGGATCGTGGGCGGTGCCTTGGGATTGGTTGTCGGGCTGGTCGATCAGTGGCTGTTCAGTCTGGTCAGTGGGGACATCATGAATTTCGGCGTCACCTTCCGGCCGAGTCCGATGGCGCTCGCCTTCACCTTGGGCGCCCTGGTGATCAGCCTGCTCGGCTCGGTGCCACCGGCACGGCGGGCCGCACGGCTCAACATCATCGAGGCCGTCAGCGTCGAATAGTCGCCACACCCCGCAGATGTGGCGTGCAGGGCGGCGGAACCAGGGTGCGGCGAGTGCTGCACAGCCGACTGGTATCGAAACCCGCCGCGGCGATCGCGTCGACCGTGCGGCGATTTGGTTCGCATCCGGACGACAACCAGGACCACGGCCGGGCGATCAGATCCTGGAATCGGCCCATCAGCCCCTCGCCGCGGACATGCTCGAGCACCACCAGTCGGCCGTCGGGCGTCAGGACTCGCCGGATCTCGGCGAGTGTGGCAGCCACATCGTCGACCGAGCACAACACCAGGCCGACATGCACCGAGTCGAAACTGTTGTCGGCGAACGGGATCGATTCGCCCGATCCGTCGACGACATCGACCGTGATCCCGTGACGACGGGCGAGGGCGCGCGTCATCCGACGCATCGCAGGCACCGGTTCCACCGCGGCCACCGCTGTCACCGTCGGCGGCAGGAACAGCAGATCGGTTCCCGGACCCACGCCGACCAGCAGTAACCGTCCCGTCGCATGACTCATCGCCTCCCGGCGGTAGCGGCGATAGAACAGCCGGTCGAACACGGGCATCCCGAGCCGATACACATACGGGAACAACGGGTTACGGTGCTTCATCGACCTCCACTCATCGGCCCACACAGGGTGCGCTGGTGACCCGCTGACCCTGGCCGGAGATGTTCACGTTGCCGCCGCAGAGCGAGGCCGCAAAGTTGCCGTCCCCGGTGATGCGGGCATCGCTGTTCGGGATCGCATACGAGGTGTTGTCGTTTCCGGTGACCCGGTTGGTGCTGCCGAACGCGGCGCGAACGTCGTTGTTGTCGCCTTCCACGATCGACGTGCTGTCGTCGCCCGCGAACACGAAGTTGCCGTTCCCGTCGGCGCGGGCCGTACTTCCGTTGATCGCCAGGACGAAGTTGCGGTCCCCGTTGGCGGTGGCGGTGCTGGCGTTCTGACCGGGCAGGTCGAAGGCGACCGCGACGCTCCGTCCGTTGGTGGTCGCCGTGCTGCCGCCGACCTGAACCACGCTGCGGCCGCCTGCCGACACGGCGAACCCGCCCGTGTTGGTCTGTTGCGCCGAGGACACCGCGGATGAGTCCTCACTCGTCGACGGCGCGGCCCAGGCGGTTCCCGCCCCGAAACAGAGCGCAGCGACGGGACCGCCCACACAGATGCTGACGAACTTGGCTGATTTCATTGGGAGCCCACCCTTTCCGGGTGCACACCCAGCACCCATTTCAGGCACGAACGCGGGCGCTGATCGGTTCAATCGCGGGCCCCCAGATCCATCCGGAACGGCGGATACTCGTCGGTCATCAGCGAGACGTACACGGCGACCCGATAGCGCCACCGGACGATGCCCATCAGGAGATCGAACATCCCCTGCGAAACAGTGCCTCGTGCCAGCAACCGCACTGCGGAGATGACGCAGAGCACCTGTAGCAGAGGCTCCATCGCCCAGCAGATGGTCACCTGCGGTAACCCCAGCAGCCACTTGACCAGCACCGCCCACCGGTTGAGCTGGTCGGGATAGTCGACCTCGAGATCGCCCGGATAGTCCGGTCGTGCGGCAAGCGTGAACGGCGGGTATTGGTCGGTGCTGTTCATCGGGAACCGGTAGTTCATCACCCGCCACGACCAACGCAGCACGCCGACATTGAAATCGAAGAGGGGCCGCGGATACCGGCCGGTGAACACGATGGCGACGCCCGCGACCACGACCAGCAGCGGGTACACCAGGTAGAGCCCGATCAGGATCGGGTAGTGCGGGACCGCCAGCGCACACCACTTGACCAGCCAGAGCCGGCGGGACGGCGCATCGATCGCACCGCGCACCCGCACCGCGCCGGCCGGTGCGGTCATGACTGCCGGCACGTGGTCGCCGCGGCGAGAGCGCTGCTGATCTCCGCGGCGAGCCGACGATGACTCGACGCTCGCAGGAAAGAGGCCAACGCCCACGTCATGAACCGGTCCGAGACCATTGCCGCGGGCCTCAACACCGCCTCACCGTGCGACACCTGCAGCGACGCCACCCGCGACACCGCCGCCACGCGCCGCCGCCGGGTGTTCTCGTACCAGCGCAGCGCGGCGGAGAGATCGGAGTGTGCGCCCGACAGCGCCTTGCACAACACCATCGTGTCGAGCAGCGCCTGGTTGGTCCCCTGCGCCAAGGTCGGCGGCATGGTGTGAGCGGCATCGCCGAGCAAGGTGATCGGCCCGCGACCCGGCCCGGGAATCGGATGGCGGAAATGTGGATACGGAGAGTGGGCGAGGTCGTCGTCGGTCAACGACGCAAGCACCCGATCGACCGGCGCGGACCACCCGGTGAAACTGGCACGGATCAGGTCGATCGGGCGTTCCGGCCGCACAAAGTCCGGCGACCAGGGCAGGTCGAACCACCACTGCACCTCCGACCGCCCGGCCGGCCACAGCCCGAGGTTTCCCTGCTCCCCGACGATCACGGCGGCGACGCACCGGTCAACCCCGTCCGGGAGCACGCCCAGCCCCTGCCAGCTGCACCAGCCGGTCGGCACCGCACGTGGTGCGCCGACGATCTCGCGAACCGTGGAGTGCAACCCGTCCGCGCCGATCACCAGATCGCCGCGCGCACAACTGCCGTCGGCGAAATCGACCCGAACCCCAGCGTCCTCCGCGACCACGCCGACCACGTGTGCGTCGCACCGAACCCGTTCTGCCGGAAACCCTTCCAACAGACGTTCCAGCAGCACCCGGCGCGGAACCATGCGCACCGGTGCACCCAGCCGGTTCACGATCGCGGTCACGTCCAGGGTGGCCAGCGGACGACCGGTCGACGTCGCCACCCGGACGGTGGACAACAGCTGACCGGCGCCGGCCATGACGACACCGAGCTGGCCCAGCACAGTTTCACCGTTGGACCAGATGGTCACAGCGCCACCACCCGCCTGCAGCGCAGGCCGCCGCTCGAACACCGTGACGTCATGGCCGTCCCGCAGCAACCCCCGGGCGATGGAGATACCACCCACACCAGCGCCGACGACAAGGATCTTTGCCGATCCTCTCGGCGCTGGCCGCATGCGGTGCCCGCGCTCGGGCCGTTTTGGGCCCACGGCTCAATTTATGTCCGGCACCGGGCCGCTGTACAGGGTCGCGCCGGTAACCGGGCCTACCGGCAGCCGGCCAATCCGGCCGCGATCGCCACGACGGGGCGCGGGAACCGCAACGTCGCGCACGCATCGTCGAGGGTCATCTCGATCGCCTGGGCGAACCCGGAAAGGTCGTCCGGTCCCACTCGCAGGTCGAGGGCAGCCCCGCCGACGAGCACCCGGGTGAGCACCACGTCATGGGCGCGGCGGATGTCGGCCATCACCGCGATCAGGTCGCCCACCACAGCCGGGGTGGCAGTGAAAGCGTCTTGCTCCAAACCGATTTCGTGGTAGACACCGACCAGATCGAGCCGAGGCCCGTTCCGGACGGCGGCCACCGCATCCCCGTCCGTGGCAGCCAGGATCACCCGCTGTCGACGATGCCGCACGGCACACGAGACCAGCAGATCGATCTGCGCGACGCTGCTCACCACCACCCGCCCCACCCCGAGGTTGGCGCTACAGAACACCAGTTCGTCACCGCTGAAGCCGTCGGCGCGCACCACGAGTCGCATCGGATGGATCCCCGCGCCGATCCCCACCGCGAGGTCCGAGCTGCCGTCCACGGCGACGGCCAACCCGTGATCGCGCGCCCATTTGGCCACGTTGTGGTCCCGCAATGCCGGGGCGGGCAGTGCCAGCTCGACGGGGTCGAGCGAACGGCAGTACGCGGCGCATCGGCGCATCGCCTCCAGCTCAGGCGATCGCTGCAGCGTCGCCGCAGATGAGGACCACAACTCTGTCGACAATGTCACCAGAACCTCTTCTTCAGTGCGCCGCGACCGGTTGCCGGGCGCCCGTTCCGAGGATTGATCCGCCGTGCACCCGCAGGCCAGCAATCTTGCGGTCTCTTGACGCCGGAAGGCCGAAGTTTGGCGCGATCTTGACGGTCCGTAAACGGCCTCGGCGTGGACGAAATCGTCAGCCGCACTTCACCAGAAAGAACCCGTAAAGGTCAGGCAGCCGAGCGTAAAGAAGACATCAAGATCGTGGCCGGCGTCCAGCGGCGGACGGACTCTTGAGCGGTCGCCGAGGTACGGCGGCCCTGTGCGTGTGGGAGTTCCCATGTCCGTAGTGGTGTTCGTGGTGCTGACAGTGGCGATCTTCGCACTGCTCGGCCTGGTGCAGAAGTTGGTCGAGCGACTGTGAGCTACGAAAACATCGTCGGCCTGGTGCTGGCGATCCTGATCGCGCTGTTTCTCTTCGCGGCGCTGCTGTTTCCGGAGAGGTTCTAGTGACTACAACCACCGCGGGGATCGTCTTCCTCGCCGTCCTCGTCATCGCCGTGGCCGCCGTCCACGTCCCGCTCGGCGACTACATGTACCGCGTCTACACGTCGGACCGGCATTCGCGGGCCGAGCGCGTCATCTACCGGCTGATCGGCGCCGACCCGAAGGCCGAGCAGACCTGGGGCGCCTACGCCCGCAGCGTGCTGGCCTTCTCGGCGATCAGCCTGCTGTTCCTGTTCGTACTACAGCTGGTACAGGGCAAGCTTCCGCTGCATCTCAACGATCCGGGTACGCCGATGACGCCGGCGCTGGCCTGGAACACCGCCGTCAGCTTCGTCACGAACACCAACTGGCAGGCCTACTCGGGTGAATCCACCCAAGGCCACCTGGTGCAGATGGCGGGCCTCGCGGTACAGAACTTCGTCTCGGCTGCCGTCGGCATGGCCGTGGCGATGGCCTTCGTCCGCGGCCTGGTCCGGCGCAACACCGGCGACCTCGGCAACTTCTGGGTCGATCTGGTGCGCGGCAATCTCCGTATCCTGCTGCCGATTTCGATCATCGGCGCGCTCGTCCTGATCGGTGGGGGCGCCATCCAGAACTTCGACGTGCACACCCAGGTCGTCAACACGCTCGTCGGCGGCAGCCAGACCATTCCTGGCGGACCGGTGGCCAGCCAGGAGGTCATCAAGGAACTCGGCACCAACGGCGGTGGCTTCTTCAACGCCAACTCATCGCATCCGTTCGAAAACCCCACCACCTGGACGAACTGGGTGGAGATCTTCCTCATCCTGATGATCCCGTTCTCGCTGCCCCGCACCTTCGGCCGCATGGTCGGCAACCCCAAGCAGGGATACGCGATCGCCGCCGTGATGGGCGTGATCGCCACGATCAGCATCAGCTTGATGATGCTGTTCCAGTTGCAGGCCCACGGCACCGTCCCGACCGCGGTCGGCGCAGCCACGGAAGGCGTCGAGCAACGCTTCGGGGTTGCCAACTCCGCAGTGTTCGCCGCCTCGACCACGCTCACGTCCACCGGTGCGGTGGACTCGTTCCACGACTCCTATACGAGCCTGGGCGGCATGATCACGATGTTCAACATGCAGCTCGGCGAGGTCGCGCCCGGCGGCGTCGGCTCCGGCCTGTACGGCATGCTGATCCTGGCGATCATCACGGTGTTCATCGCCGGCCTGATGGTCGGGCGCACCCCGGAATACCTGGGCAAGAAGATCACCCCCCGCGAGATCAAGCTGGCCGCAACCTATTTCCTGGTGACCCCGCTGATCGTGCTGACCGGGACCGCCCTCGCCATGGCGATGCCGGGCCAGCGGGCCGGCATGCTCAACACCGGCCCGCACGGGCTGTCGGAGGTGCTGTACGCCTTCACCTCGGCGGCCAACAACAACGGTTCGGCCTTCGCCGGCCTGAGCGTCAACACCGAGTGGTACAACACCGCCCTGGGCATGGCGATGGTGTTCGGCCGCTTCCTGCCGATCATCCTGGTCCTCGCCCTCGCGGGATCGCTTGCCCGCCAAGGCAACACACCGGAGTCCATCGGCACCCTGCCCACCCATCGACCACAGTTCGTCGGCATGGTCGCCGGCGTCACGCTGATCCTGGTCGCCCTCACCTTCTTGCCCATGCTCGCGCTCGGGCCCCTTGCTGAAGGAATTCACTGAAATGCCAAGCGTTGAATCCTCCCCCGTCGCCGAGCGCCACGCCAGAGCGGCAGCAGACGGCGGCAACCACTCCCGCGTGACAAATGGGACAAAGAGCTCACGTATCCAGGGCGGTCTTTTGGACCCCAAGATGCTGTGGCGCTCGATGCCCGACGCGCTGCGCAAGCTCGACCCACGCACCTTGTGGCGCAACCCGGTCATGTTCATCGTCGAGATCGGCGCGGTCTGGAGCACCGTCCTCGCCATCGCCGACCCGTCGTGGTTCTCCTGGCTGATCGTGGTCTGGCTCTGGCTGACGGTGATCTTCGCCAACCTGGCCGAGGCCGTCGCCGAAGGGCGCGGCAAGGCCCAGGCCGAGAGCCTGCGCAAGACGAAAACGTCGACCATGGCGCGCAGGCTGACCGGGTGGTCGCCGGGTGAACCCGGCCATGAAGAGGAGATCACCGCTCCGCTGCTGCAACAGGGCGATGTCGTCGTGGTCGAGGCCGGCCAGGTGATTCCGGGCGACGGCGATGTCGTGGAAGGCATTGCCTCGGTGGATGAATCGGCGATCACCGGTGAATCCGCGCCCGTCATCCGCGAGTCGGGTGGTGACCGAAGCGCCGTCACCGGTGGCACCACCGTGCTGAGTGACCGCATCGTCATCCAGATCACGCAGAAGCCGGGCGAGAGCTTCATCGACCGGATGATCAACCTCGTCGAGGGCGCCAACCGGCAGAAGACCCCCAACGAGGTCGCGCTCAACATCCTGCTGGCCTCGCTGACGATCATCTTCGTCTTCGCCGTCGCGACCCTGCAGCCGCTGGCCATCTTCTCCAAGGCCAACAACCCGGGCGTCGCAGACACTCTGGCGCTCAACGCAAGCGGCATCTCGGGCATCGTGATGGTGTCGCTGCTGGTGTGTCTGATCCCCACCACCATCGGGGCACTGCTGTCCGCGATCGGCATCGCCGGCATGGACCGGCTGGTGCAACGCAACGTGCTGGCCATGTCGGGCCGGGCCGTCGAGGCCGCCGGTGACGTCAACACCCTGCTACTGGACAAGACCGGCACCATCACCCTCGGCAACCGGCAGGCCGCGGCCTTCGTACCGCTGTCCGGCATCACCGCGGAGCAGCTCGCCGATGCGGCCCAGCTGTCCAGCCTGGCCGACGAGACCCCCGAGGGCCGCTCCATCGTGGTGTTCGCCAAACAGGAGTACGGCCTACGCGCCCGGACCCCCGGCGAGCTCGACCAGGCCCACTGGGTGGAGTTCAGCGCCAACACCCGCATGTCCGGGGTCGATCTGCCCGATGACCACCGGCTGCGCAAGGGCGCCGCCGGCGCGGTCTCCGAGTGGGTGCGGTCCGAAGGAGGCCGGGTGCCAACCGAACTCGGCGACATCGTGGACGGCATCTCCGCGGCGGGTGGCACTCCGCTGGTGGTCGGCCAGCTGGCGCAGGGCAAGGCCGAGGTGCTCGGCGTCATCCACCTCAAGGACGTCGTCAAGCAGGGCATGCGGGAACGCTTCGACGAGATGCGTCGCATGGGCATCCGCACGGTGATGATCACCGGTGACAACCCGTTGACCGCCAAGGCCATTGCCGACGAGGCCGGCGTCGACGATTTCCTGGCCGAGGCCACGCCCGAGGACAAGATGGCGCTGATCAAGAAGGAGCAGGCCGGCGGCAAGCTCGTCGCGATGACCGGTGACGGCACCAACGACGCGCCCGCTCTGGCCCAGGCCGACGTCGGTGTGGCGATGAACAGCGGCACGTCGGCGGCGAAAGAAGCCGGCAACATGGTCGACCTCGACTCCGACCCGACCAAGCTCATCGAGATCGTCGAGATCGGCAAGCAGCTGCTCATCACCCGCGGCGCCCTGACGACGTTCTCGATCGCCAACGACATCGCGAAGTACTTCGCGATCATCCCGGCGCTGTTCGTGGCGTTGTTCCCCGGCCTGGATCTGCTGAACATCATGCGGCTGCACAGCCCGCAATCGGCGATCCTGTCCGCGGTGATCTTCAACGCGATCATCATCGTGGTGCTGATCCCGTTGGCGCTCAAGGGTGTCCGCTACACCCCCAGCAGTGCGTCCAAGCTGCTGAGCCGCAACCTCTACGTCTACGGCCTCGGCGGCATCATCGCGCCGTTCATCGGCATCAAGCTGATCGACCTCGTCGTCCAACACTTCTGAGGGAATGTGACATGAACATCGCCAACCTGATTCGCCAACACGCTGCGGCGCTGCGTGCACTACTGGTGCTCACCGTGATCCTCGGCATCGGCTATCCCGTCTTCATCTGGCTGGTGGCCCAGATCCCCGGCCTGCGCGGCAATGCCGACGGATCGCTGATCGAGGTGAACGGGAAGCCGGTGGGCAGCAGCCTGATCGGCCAGTCGTTCACCGATGCCGAGGGCAACCCGCTGCCCCGGTACTTCCAGAGCCGACCGTCGGCGGCCGGCGACGGATACGACCCCATGGCCACCTCGGCGAGCAACCTGGGCCCGGAAAGCGTTGTCGACCAGCCCGACAAGCCGAGCCTGCTCACCCTGGTGTGCTCGCGCAGCGCCGCCGTCGGTGAACTCGACGGCGTCAGCGGGGCCCGCCCCTACTGCACCGGCGACGGTGTGGGCGCGGTGCTGTCGGTGCTCGGGCCGCGCGACAACCGCGGCAACGTGATTCACCCCACCAAGGTGATCAGCGTCAACGAACCGTGCGACACGACGAAGGCGCCGTTCCTGAACAGCTATGAGGGCGTGCGGGTGGAATGCCGGCAGTCCGATCACGAGTACACCCTCGGACTGATCGTCCCGATCCGCGGCGATGCCCCGGCCAACCCCCAGGTGCCTGCCGATGCCGTCACCGCCAGTGGCAGCGGCTTGGACCCGCACATCTCGCCCGCCTACGCCGATCTGCAGGTGAACCGGGTGGCCGAGGCCCGCGGAATCAACCCCGATCTGGTCCGGGCATTGGTGGCCGACCACACCGAGGGCCGGACGCTGGGCTTCTTCGGCGAACCGCGGGTCAACGTGCTCGAACTCAACATAGCCCTCGACTCGCTGTAGGCGCGAGGATGATGGTCTTGTGAATACGGCGTCGTCGAGCCCCACCAAACGCGGTGAGCTGCGCATATATCTCGGCGCCGCTCCCGGCGTGGGGAAGACCTACGCGATGCTCGGCGAAGCCCACCGCAGGCTCGAACGCGGCACCGACCTGGTTGCCGCGGTAGTCGAAACGCACGGTCGCAAGAAGACCGGCGACCTGCTCGACGGCATCGCGGTCATCCCGCCGCGCTACGTCGAGTACCGGGGAGGCCGTTTCCCCGAACTCGACGTGGCCGCGGTGCTGGCCCGCAACCCGCAGGTGGTGCTGGTCGACGAACTGGCCCACACCAACACCCCGGGCAGCAAGAACCCCAAGCGCTGGCAGGACGTCGAGGAGCTGCTCGACGCCGGCATCACCGTGATCTCCACGGTCAACGTCCAGCACTTGGAGAGCCTCAACGACGTGGTCACCCAGATCACCGGCATCGAGCAGCAGGAGAAGGTGCCCGACGAGGTGGTCCGGGCCGCCGACCAGATCGAGCTGGTCGACATCACCCCGGAGGCGCTGCGCCGCAGGCTGTCCCACGGCAATGTGTACGCACCGGAACGGATCGACGCCGCCCTGTCGAACTACTTCCGCCGCGGAAACCTCACCGCCCTAAGGGAACTGGCCCTGCTGTGGCTGGCCGACCAGGTCGATGCCGCACTGGCCAAGTACCGCGCCGACAACAAGATCACCGACACGTGGGAGGCCCGCGAGCGGGTGGTCGTCGCCGTCACCGGTGGGCCCGAATCGGAAACCCTGGTGCGCAGGGCCTCTCGGATCGCGTCGAAATCCACCGCCGAGCTGATGGTGGTGCACGTCGTGCGCGGGGACGGGCTGTCCGGTGTCTCGGCGCCGCAGATGGGCAAGGTCCGGGAACTGGCCACGAGCCTGGGCGCCACCCTGCACACCGTGGTCGGCGATGACGTGCCCACGGCGCTGATGGATTTCGCGCGCGAACGCAACGCCACCCAGCTGGTGCTGGGCACGTCCCGGCGGTCCCGATGGGCCCGGATGTTCGACGAGGGCATCGGCGCCGCGGTGGTGCAGCAATCCGGCAAGATCGACGTCCACATGGTGACCCACGAGCAGGCCAAGCGCGGGTTCGAGTGGTCCTCGGCCACACCGCGGCAGCGCCATGCCGCGTCCTGGCTTGCCGCGCTGGTGGTCCCGTCGGCGATCTGCGCCGTGACGGTGTTGCTGCTCGACCGCTTCCTCGGGGTCGGCGGTGAGAGCGCACTGTTCTTCGTGGGCGTGCTGATCGTCGCGCTGCTGGGCGGTGTCGCCCCCGCAGCGCTGTCCGCGGTGCTGTCCGGGCTGCTGCTCAACTACTTCCTGATCACCCCCCGGCACACGTTCACCATCTCCGAGCCGGACAGTGCGCTGACCATCGTGGTGCTGTTGGCTGTCGCGGTGGCGGTCGCCGCACTGGTCGACGGCGCGGCCAAACGCGCCCGGGAGGCCAGGCGGGCCTCGCAGGAGGCGGAACTGCTGACGCTGTTCGCCGGGTCCGTGCTGCGCGGAGCCGACCTCACCACTCTGCTGGAGCGGCTGCGGGAGACGTACTCGCAACGCGCGGTGAGCCTGCTACGGGAACAGGCCGGAACCACCGAAATCGTGGCCTGCGTCGGCACGAAACCGTGCGCGGAGGTCGAAACCGCTGATACCGCAATCGAAGTCGGCGACGACGAGTTCTGGCTGCTGATGGCCGGGCGCAGGCTGGCGGCGCGTGACCGCCGAGTCCTGAGCGCCGTCGCCAAGCAAGCCGCGGGCCTGGTCAAACAACGCGAGCTCACCGAGGAGGCCGGCAAGGCCGCCGCCATCGCGCAGGCCGATGAGCTGCGTCGGTCACTGCTCTCCGCGGTCAGCCATGATCTGCGCACCCCGCTGGCGGCCGCCAAGGCCGCGGTGTCCAGCCTGCGCAGCGACGACGTCGATTTCTCCGCCGAGGACACCGCCGAACTGCTCGCCACCATCGAAGAGTCGGTCGATGCGCTCACCGCCCTCGTCGGCAACCTGCTGGACTCCTCCCGGTTGTCCGCCGGGGTGGTCCGCCCCGAGCTGCGCCGGGTGTACCTCGAGGAGACCGTGCAGCGCGCGCTGTTGGGAATCAGCAGGGGTACCACCGGATTCACCCGCGAGGGCCTGGACCGGGTGAAGGTCGACGTCGCCGACGCGGTGGCGATGGCCGACGCCGGACTGCTCGAGCGGGTCCTGGCCAACTTGATCGACAACGCCCTGCGCTACGCCCCCGACGGCCCCATCCGCGTCACCGCCGGACAGGTGGCCGACCGCGTGCTGATCGCGGTGATCGACGAGGGGCCGGGGATGCCGCGCGGGGCCGAGGAACAACTCTTCGCACCGTTCCAGCGGCTCGGCGATCACGACACCACCATCGGTGTCGGGCTGGGCCTGTCGGTCGCCCGCGGTTTCGTCGAAGCCATGGGCGGAACGATCTCCGCCACCGACACCCCCGGCGGTGGTCTGACCGTCGAAATCGATCTCGCCGCACCGCCGAAGGACGAACCCGCATGACACCCACCACCGCCGCCGCCAAGACCCGGGTCCTGGTGATCGACGACGAACCACAGATCCTGCGGGCGTTGCGGATCAACCTGTCGGTACGGGGCTACGAGGTGGACACCGCGACCAACGGCGGCCAGGGCCTACGAGCGGCCGCCGACCATCGTCCCGATGTCATCGTGCTCGACCTCGGCCTGCCCGACATGTCGGGCATCGACGTGCTGGCCGGGCTCCGTGGTTGGCTGTCGGCGCCGGTGATCGTGCTCTCCGCCCGCACCGATTCCTCCGACAAGGTCGAGGCACTCGACGCCGGAGCCGATGACTACGTCACCAAACCCTTTGGCATGGATGAGTTTCTGGCTCGGTTGCGGGCCGCGGTGCGCCGCGGCACGACCGCGTCCGAAACCGACGAGCCGGTGATCGAGACCTCGTCGTTCACCGTCGATCTGGCCGCCAAGAAGGTGACCAAGAACAACCATGAGGTGCACCTGACCCCCACCGAGTGGGGCATGCTGGAGATGCTGGTGCGCAACCGGGGCAAGCTGGTCGGCCGCGAGGAGCTGCTGCGCGAGGTGTGGGGACCGGCCTACGCGAAGGAAACCCACTATCTGCGGGTCTATCTGGCCCAGCTGCGTCGCAAGCTCGAGGACGATCCGTCACATCCGGTGCACCTGCTGACCGAGGCAGGGATGGGGTACCGCTTCCAGGAGTGACACCGGGCCGCAGCCGCGCTGTCATGGCTCATTCCGGCTCGACCCGACGCTCGGCCAAGGCCACCAATCGCTCGGCGCATTCGCGGTTGCGGGGATAGACGGCCAGCAACGCCAACCGCCGCGGGATCCAGTTCAGTGGCCCACCGACCGGAACTTCGGCCATTTCGATGCGGGATCCCGTGGGCGTATCCGCGAGCCGCAACACGATGCGGGCCATCCCGAACGGACGGGTCTTGGCCAGGAGCACGAGTTCCTTGGTGGGTGTGCAGGACTCGACCTCGGTCTCATCGTTCACCACCATCGGCCAGACACCGATCGTGTGGTGGATGAGGCTGCCCGGGGCCGGCCAGTTCGGGTCGACAGCCCGCATGCGCGTGTTCCCCACCACCCACTGCGAATACGTCCACCCGTCGGCGATGACATCCCACACCTGTTGTCGAGTCGCTGTCGTGTCGCGTTTGACGGTCAGCGGGCTGTCCACTGCGGCCGGAGAAGATTCCATGGCGCATGGTCCTTTCGGTGTCAGTGTCGTCCCGCCGGACTAGAGATGAGCACGGCCACGTCAGGCACTGAGCGCCGCCGGTGGCACCTCTGGTCACTGGCTGGGCTACCCGGCAGTGCCAGAGTCAAACGTGTCTGCCGTCCGCAGACAAAAGGCCACCGCTTGTCGATCATTTGCCGGGTTGTGCCGAGTCTGCAGGTGACGCAGATTACGGTTTGCGCTATGTCACGTGATGGTGCCCTCTACCGCGGCCTCTTCGAAGCCAGCCTCAACGACCCGGCCACGTTCTGGGCCGACGCCGCCAAGGCGGTCACCTGGACCACCGAACCCCACCGCGTGCTCGACGACACCAACCCGCCGTTCTACCGCTGGTTCCCTGACGGCGAGCTCAACACCTGCGCCAACGCGCTCGACCGGCACGTCGCCGAACGCGGCGACCAGACCGCCCTGATCTACGACTCCCCGGTCACCGGCACCAAGACCAGCTATACCTACCGCGAGTTGCGCGACGCTACCGCCCGGTTCGCCGGGGCGCTGCGTGGCCTCGGGGTGGGCAAGGGCGACCTCGTGGTGATCTACATGCCGATGGTCCCCGAGGCCGCGATCGCGATGCTGGCCTGCGCCCGGCTCGGCGCGGTGCACTCGGTGGTGTTCGGAGGGTTCGCCGCGCACGAGTTGGCCACCCGCATCGACGACGCCCGCCCGGTGGCCGTCGTCAGTGCGTCCTGCGGCATCGAGCCGACACGCATCGTCGAATACAAGCCCATGCTGGACGCCGCACTCGAGATCGCCCGACACAAGCCCAAGGCCTGCGTCATCCTGCAACGCGAGCAGGGCCCGTGTGCCCTGGTCGAGGGGCGAGATCACGACTGGCGGCAGCTGGTCGCCGACGCCGCCCCGGTCGATCCGGTGCCGGTGGCCGCGACCGACCCGCTGTACGTGCTCTACACCTCCGGCACCACCGGTAAGCCCAAAGGCATCGTCCGCGACAACGGCGGGCATGCGGTCGCGCTGCTGTGGAGCATGCGCCACGTCTACGACATGGCCCCCGGCGAGGTGTTCTGGGCGGCCTCCGACGTCGGCTGGGTGGTCGGCCACTCCTACATCGTGTACGCACCGCTGCTGCTCGGCGCGACAACCGTTCTCTACGAAGGCAAACCGGTCGGCACCCCGGATGCCGGGGCGTTCTGGCGGGTGGCCGCCGAATACGGCGTCAAGGCGTTGTTCACCGCCCCGACCGCGATCCGCGCGATCAAGAAGGTGGACCCCGACGGCGCCCTGCTGGCCGACCACGACCTGTCCGGCCTCAAGTATCTGTTCCAGGCCGGCGAACGGCTCGACCCCGACACCTACCACTGGGCCGCCGACAAACTCGGCATCCCGGTGGTCGACCACTGGTGGCAGACCGAAACCGGTTGGGCCATCGCCGCCGACCCGATGGGTGTGGAGGCACTGCCGATCAAGCCCGGTTCGGCGACGGTGCCGATGCCCGGCTACGACGTGCAGATCCTGCGGTCGGACGGCGCCCGGTGCGAGCCCGGCGAGGAAGGTGCCATCTGCATCAAGCTGCCGCTGCCACCGGGCACGCTGCCCACGCTGTGGGGCGATGATCATCGCTACGTGGCGTCGTACCTGTCGGCGTTCCCCGGCTACTACCTCACCGGCGACGGCGGCTATCTGGACTCAGATGGCTACCTGTTCGTGATGGGTCGCACCGACGACGTGATCAACGTGGCCGGGCACCGGTTGTCGACGGGTTCGATCGAAGCGGTGCTGGCCGACCATCCCGCCGTCGCCGAATGCGCCGTGATCGGCGTCGCCGACGAGCTCAAGGGGCAGGTGCCGCGCGGCTTCGTGGTGCTCAAGACCGGGGCCTCGGCCGAGAGGATCACCGAGGAGCTGGTCGACCGGGTTCGGGAAAGCATCGGTGCGGTAGCGGTGTTCAAGAAGGTCGACGTGGTGGCGGCGTTGCCGAAGACCCGCTCGGGAAAGATCCTGCGCAAGACCATGCGCGGTATCGCCGACGGGCTCGACGAGCCGGTACCCTCCACCATCGAAGACCCGGCGGTGCTCGACGCGCTCAAGGACGTTCTGCGGCCCTGACTTTTCGCTCGCGGTGCTGACGGGTGGCGCTAGGAACGCCAGGCGCGGCCGCTCAGCAACCTCAGCCCGTTGAGGGCGACGAGGATCGTCGATCCCTCATGACCCGCCACCCCGAGTGGTAACGGCAAGTGCCCGAACAGATCCCAGGCGACAAGCACGGTGATGGCGGTGGCCGCGATCACCAGATTGGCGATGACCAGGCGCCGGGCCCGTCGGGCCAGCGCAACGACGGCGGGAATCGTGGACAGTTCGTCGCGGATGGTGACGACGTCGGCGGTCTCCACCGTCAGGTCCGCACCGGCCCGCCCCATCGCGATCGACGTGTGCGCGGCCGCCATCGCCGGCGCATCGTTGACGCCGTCGCCGACCACGAGGACCCGTCGGCCGTCGTCCTCGAATTGTTGCACCGCACCGGCTTTGTCGCCGGGTAGGAGTTCGGCGCGCACATCGGTGATACCGACCTGTCGCCCCAGCCGGTGGGCGGCCCGCGCGTTGTCACCGGTGAGCAGCACGGGCGGGTGCTGCGTGAGCTCACCCAACCGGGCCACGGCCGCCGCGGCGTCCGGCCGGACCCGATCCGCCAGGCCCAGCACCCCGACCGCGGCACCGTCGACGGTGACCAGGACCGCGGTGGCCCCGTCACCCTCGATGGCCGCCACGGCCGCCACCTGAGATCCCTCGTGGGCGCTCGGGCTGATCACCTCGATGACTCGGCCGGCCACGACCGCCCGCACCCCGCGGCCGGGCAGGGCGGTGAAGTCCGTCGCGCCGGGCACCGCGACGCCTCGACCCTTCGCCTCTGCGACGATGGCGCGGCCCAGCGGATGCTCGCTGAATTGTTCTGCTGCCGCCGCCTTTTCGAGCACCTGCTCATCCGATCCCCCGTCCAGCGCAACCACCGACGACACCTGCGGCGCCCCGGCCGTCAGCGTCCCGGTCTTGTCCAGCGCCACCACGGCGGTGTCAGCCAGCCGCTCCATCGCCACGGCGGACTTCACCAGCACCCCGTGCCTGCTGGCGTTGGCTATCGCGGACAGCAGCGGGGGCATGGTGGCCAGCACCACCGCGCACGGCGAGGCGACGATCATGAAGGTCATGGCGCGCAACAGGGTTGAGCGCAGGTCCGCGCCCAGCAACATCGGCACCACGAACAGTGCCACGGTGGCGATCACCACGACCACGGAGTAGCGCTGTTCGACCTTCTCGATGAACAGCTGCGTTTTCGCCTTGGTGGCCGACGCCTCGGCCACCATCGCGACGATGCGGGCCACCACCGTCTCGGACGGATCGTGAGTGACGGCCACCCGCAGCGCACCGGCACCGTTGAGGGTTCCGGCGAAGACGTCGTCACCGGTCCGCTTGGGCACGGGCAGCGGTTCCCCGGTGATCGAGGATTGGTCGACGTCCGACGATCCGGCGATCACGGTGCCGTCCGCGGATATCCGTTCCCCCGGGCGGATCACGATGTGGTCGCCGGGGCGTAGCACGTCGGCGGCGACGGACCGTTCGGCACCGTCAGCGTCGACCAGCGTCGCACTGTCGGGAGCGAGGTCGAGCAGACCGCGCACGGACCGCTCGGTACGCGTGGTCGCGACGTCCTCGAGTGCGCCCGAGGTCGCGAAGATGACGATCAGCAGGGCACCGTCGAACACCTGCCCGATCGAGGCCGCACCGATCGCCGCCAGGATCATCAGCAGGTCCACGTCGAGCGTCCGCTCACGCAGCGCCTGCAGGCCCGCCCACGCGGGTTCCCAACCGCCAGTGGCGTAGCAGGCCAGGTACAGCGCCCACCACACCGGTTCGGGTGCGCCCGAGAGCTGCGCGGCCAGACCGGCCAGGAACAGCACCAGCGCCGCGACTGCCCAGCGCACCGAGGCCACCGCCCACAGCCAGCCCAACGATCCGCCGGGCACCGGCGTGGAACGGCTGCGTGCCGGCGTGGGCGCCAGTGCGGTCATGAACGTCTCCCGTCAGATGCAACTACGCACACCTTTATACATGTATAGATTGAAATGTATCAATTGCTACTTGCTTGCCATGCTTGAATGGAAGCCATGGGTCACGGAGTTGAGGGACGCGCGACGCCCGCGGCGTCGCTCGATGCGGCGTCGGCGGCCAAAGTGGCCGAGACCCTCCAGGCCCTCGCCTCCCCCAACCGCTTGCTGATCCTGACCCGGCTGCGGGAATCACCGTGCTCGGTCACCGAACTGTCCGCGGCAGTGGGCATGGAACAGCCCGCGGTTTCCAATCAACTCCGGCTATTGCGGGCTCTCGGCCTGGTGACCGGCGACCGATCCGGACGCAACATCGTTTACCGGCTTTACGACAGTCACGTCGCGCAACTGCTCGACGAGGCGATCTACCACATCGAGCATCTGCGAATCGGCGCCCGCGACAACACCGCCTGAGTCCGGAAACCGCTGCGGACAAAGAGTTTCACCCATTGTTCACCGCAGCCCACCGACTCGGGGCGAACCGCGCGGCAAAAATCCGCGCCGCTGCCGGACTCCTTTATTTTCGCGGTGGTCCGAACTATTGTGAAGTCGTTATATGTTGATGTCCGCCCATACTCGGGAGTTTGCTGCCGGCCCTACCGGCGGTACCCGAAGAGTGAGGAGTTGAACAACGATGCGCATGGCAACTAAGGGATCGTGCACCTGTCGCTGCAATGCCTGCGACGGTGGCCACCACTGCGGAAACCCCCCGAACTGCAACGCACGGCGCTGACGCCTCCGGTGGCCTGTCGCCGGGGCAACCGGCGCCAGGCCACCACCAGTACCGGATCCGCCGCCTGACCATCGGGCCCTGACCTCCCCGATCGCACCGATCGCTCGTGCGATCTCGCGCTTTGTCGCGCCGCTACTTTCTCTCCTTCTCCCCGTCCGCTTCCCACCTTCCGCGCTTGCGCTGACTTATGCTGCGGCGTGTGCTCACCGCGCTGACCTGGGGTCTGGTCGCTGCCTCGTCGCTGCTCCTCGGCGCCGTCGCGGGCGTGATCCGGGACTGGAACCAACGCCTCGTCGGCCTCGTCCTCGGCTTCGGCGCCGGCGCACTCATTTCCAGCATCTCCTTCGAACTCGCCGAGGAAGGCTTCCGCGCCAGCGGCGCCTGGGCAGTGGCACTCGGCCTCGCGATCGGCGCGGTGGTGTTCTACCTCGCCGACAAGGCAGTGGACCGGTTGGGCCGCAACGGAACCCAGACGGCAGGGCTACCCCTGCTGCTGGGCGCGCTGCTCGACGGTATCCCCGAGCAGGCCGCGCTCGGCATCGGCGTCGCGACCGGGGCCGGTGTCAGCCTGGCACTGGTGGTGTCGATCTTCGTGTCGAACCTGCCCGAGGCCATCGGATCGGCCAGCGACATGAGATCTGCCCACGAGCCCGCGAGCCGCATCGTCGGCGGTTGGGCCGCGATCGCCGCGCTGTGCGCGTTGGCCACCGTCGGCGGCTACCAGCTCCAGCATGTCGCCGGTGCCCAATTCCAGGGTGGGATCAACGGTTTCGCCGCCGGCGCGCTACTGGTGATGCTGGTCGGCTCGATGATCCCCGAGGCGACCGAGAAGGCGGGCGAGAACGCCGGGCTCGCCGCGGTACTGGGATTCGCGGTCGCCGCCGGGCTTTCGCTGGCCGGCTGAACCGGCACGGGGATAGGTTCGGCTGGTGACTGCGCAGTGGCACCTCGGCCCCGTCAGCGTCGAGGTGCACAACCTGTTCGTCGCGCTCGGGGTGTTCGCCGCACTGCTGGTGTTCATCGCCGAGGCGCGGCGCCGCGGTGCGGTCAACGAGCAGTCCGTGGTCGCGGCGGCCGGCGCCCTGATCGGCGGCGCCATCGGCATGAGGCTGACGGGCTGGCTCCGCCACCTCGATTTCAGCGCCAACCCCAGCCTGGCGCAGGCATGGGAGTTCGGCTCGCGCAGCATCCTCGGCGGCCTGCTCGGCGCCTATCTCGGGGTACTGATCGCCAAGCGACTCGGCGGCTACCGGGGCAAGACCGGCGACCTGTTCGCCCCCGCGGTGGCCCTCGGCATGGCCATCGGCCGGATCGGCTGCCACCTCACCGAGGCCCCCGGCCGGCCCACCGCTCTGCCGTGGGGCATCCACGCACCGGCCGACACGCCCGAATGCCCGGGCTGTCTGACCGGCGCTGCCATGCACCCGTCATTCCTGTACGAAATCGCGTTCCAACTCGCCGCGTTCGCCGTCTTGCTGTGGCTGCGCCCCCGCATCGGCCGGCCCGGCGAACTGTTCGTACTCTACGTCGCCGGCTACGCGGTGTTCCGGTTCCTCGTCGAGTTCGTCCGCGCCAATCAGACCGTGTGGCTGGACCTGACCCGCCCACAATGGTTCCTGCTGCCGTCGTTGCTGATCCTGGGATTTCGGCTGTGGTACGGCTACCGCCGCGGGTACTATCGCAACGCAGCCCGGACTCAGGAGGTGCCCGCATGACGACACCACCTGACCAGCCTGACGACACCCCTCCCCAGGGCTTCGTACCACCGGCGTTCGGCCCACAAGACTTTGAGCCACAAGGCATCCCACCCGGCTATCACGGTGGCCCGCCTCCACCCCAGAACTACCCCGTCTATGAGTACCCGCCAGGCTATCCATATGGACCGCCGCCGCCACCCCCGCGGCGCATCTCCGTCCTCATGGTGATCCTCGGTCCGTTTCTCTACGCCGCACTCAATCTGGTGATCGGGTTCGCCGCGTTCGCGGGCGCCGCCGCCGCGGACACATCCGGCGGCAGTGCCAACGCGGTCGTCGGCGGCGCCGCACTACTGTTGGCCCTCATCGCGTTCGGCGGCGGCACCTTGCTGTTGCTTTCGAAGAACCCGACGGCCAGGGGCCTGGGCGTGGGGCTGATGGTCGGTTGGGCGCTGGTCTCGCTGTTCACGGCCGGGATCTGCACCGGCATCAATCCCGAGATGTACGCATCGTGAGCAGCGGAATGGGGTTGCGCGGCGACCGATTGCACCGTTATGTCACCGCGTTCTGCCCACGCTGCCACGACGAGGCGCCCGAGCGCCCGCTGGCCGACGTGGACAGGTTGTCCGGCGTCCTGGTGGAGCGCGACGGGCAGATCTGGCTCGAACGCGGCTGCCGCACACACGGATTGGTGCGCACACTCTACGACGAGGATCCCGAGATCCTGTCCTATCTGGAGGAGTGGACCGCACCGACCAAGGCCCACACTCCCGACGTCGCGGGCAATTTCGACCCGATTCCGTCGGCCTACCTGCGCGGCCTGCCCGAGATGCAGACCCAGCACACCTGCATCCTGCTCGAAGACATCGCCGAGACCTGCAACCTGCGCTGCCCGACCTGTTTCACCGACAGCTCACCCGATCTGCGCCATGTGGTGCCCATCGCCGACGTGCTGGCCAGTGTCGACCAGCGGTTGGCCCGCGAGAACGGACGCCTCGACGTCCTGATGCTCAGCGGCGGGGAACCGACCCTGCACCCGGACCTCGCCACGTTGCTCGAACAGCTCGTGGCCCGTCCGATCACCCGGATCCTGGTCAACAGCAACGGTATTCGCATCGGTGGCGACGACGCGCTGCTCGACCTGCTGACCTCGCACCGCGAGCGGGTCGAGGTCTACCTACAGTTCGACGGGCTGACCGAGCGGGCGCACCGCCATCACCGCGGCGGTGATCTGCGCAGAGTCAAACACCAGGCCCTACAGCGGCTCTCCGAGCGGGAGATCTTCACCACCCTGGTCATGACCACCGCCCTCGGCGTCAATGACGACGAGATCGGCGACATGATCCGGCTCGCCCTCGACACCCCCTACGTCGGCGGTCTCACCATCCAGCCGCAGTTCGGCTCCGGGCGGTCCGGCACGATCGATCCGCTGCATCGGCTCACCCACACCGGGGTGCTCAAACGGCTCGGACCGCAGACCGGCGGTGCGGTCACCTGGCGTGATCTCACCGCGCTGCCCTGCTCGCACCCGCACTGCTGTTCGGTGGGTTACCTGGTGCGCGACGACAGCGGGCAGTGGCGCTCGCTGGTATCGCTGATCGGCCACGACAGCCTGAAAGAGAAGCTCGGCCTGGTGTCGAACCGGATCGCCGACACCGAGATTCCGCGGCAAATGCGCATGGCGGTCCAGGAATCCCTGCTCGGTCTGCTCTCCGAACAGTCGTCCCTGTCGCACCCACAGATCGGCGACGTGTGGCGGGCCATCTGTGAGAGCTGCGATCTGGGCATGGGCACGCTGCTGACCCTCGCGTCCTCGGCGTTGCCGGGTCGGCGCCGAAAGGTCCGCCGGCTGCTCGGCGAGCGGGTGGTGCGGCTGACGGTCAAGCCGTTCATGGACATGTCCACGATGATCGAGGAACGCCTGACCCAGTGCTGTGTACACGTCGGCACCCGCTCCACCCAGGACCAGTGCGCCCCGTTCTGTGCCGTGCAGGCCTGGCCCGCGCTCGGGCGTCAACGATTGTCGCTGTCGGCCGGGCAGGCCTTACCGCTCATCGAGATTCGATAGCGACGCAGGCCCGCAACCGGGCACGGCGGGTCCGGCACAGGCCGCAGGCCAGCAGGTCAACACCGCTTTCTGCCAGGCGCCAGTGGCAGAAACTGTGAACTACTGTTCCTAACCGTCCTCTTAAGCTGCTAACTTCGCTTGAAGTGGGTGTCCCACTGCCGGGGGCCTGCCACCTTTTTGGACCAGTCAGGAGTGAATGCCTTGAAGATGACCAATCTCAGTACGGCCTTCGCCGCAGCGGCCATCGCCGCCGCAGCGATCGTCGCCAGCGCCCCGGGTGCGCTGGCCGACGACAGCGCCGTCACCACCGCCTCGCTCGGTAGCCAGGCCAAGCTCGACAACGGCAATGTGGTTCAGGGCTGGACCGTCACCGATCTCAAGCCCAGCACCGACACCATCGACTACCAGCCCCGCGGGACCCTGTGGGAGGTCACCGCCACCAACGAGGCCCTCGAGGGCTCGGTGACGCCGATCGTCTCCAACTTCAACATCCGCGCGGCTGACGGCAAGAACTACCGCGCGCTGTTCCAGGTTGCCAGCCCACAGGGCGTCAACCCGGCCACCATCTCGCAGGGCCAGAAGACCAGCGGCAAGATCTACTTCGACGTGACCGAGGCCCAGCCGACCACCGTCGTCTACAACGCCGGCGGTCGCGACCTGCTGGTGTGGGACAAGGCCAGCGCGCCTGCAGCTGCACCCGCCGCCGGTGCCCCCAAGCGCCCCGCCCCCGCCGCCGCTCCGGCTGCCAGCCCGGCCGCCGCCGCGCCCGCAACCGCGGCTCCGGCTGCTGTCTCCCCGGCACCCGCACCTGCCGCCACCCCGGCCGCCCCGGCCGGCACCGGCGCAGGCAGCCGCGCGGCGGACCTGCCCGCCGCGACCCCGGATACTGCAGCCACCCCGGCCGCAACCCCGGCCGGCACCGAAGCCGTTCCGGGTGCTCCGGCTCCGGCCGCTCCCGCGCCGGGCGCTCCGGCAGCTCCCGCCCCGGGCGCTCCGGTTGCCGAGTCGACCCCGGTCGCCCATGGCACGCCGGTCCCTGAGGGTGCCCCGGCACCCGCCGCCGCCGGTGCAGGCAGCGCCGCCACCGCGGTTCCGCCGGCCGAAGGTGTCCCGGCCGCTCCGGCCCCGGCCGCCACTCCGGTCGAGGGTGCCCCGGCTCCGGCCGCTCCGGCTCCGGGTGTTCCGGCTCCGGCTGCCCCGGCCTCCGAGCCGGCGCTGGTTCCGGCCGGCACCCAGCCTGTGGTCACCACGCCCGCCCCGGCCCCCGCGGTCGCCCCGGCGAGCAGCCACGGCAGCGCATCCTGAATTAGCCAGTCAGGCAACGGCCGGACGCGGGCAACCGCGTTCGGCCGTTGTTTTGTGTGGAGACTCCCACGGTTGGGGACGCCGCTTTCCACGCGCGGGCTACCGATCGCGTGGTTTGGCGACCCCACGGTAGAAAACGGTGGACCGGTCCCGCGTGTGCGTTCGCCGTTTTCTACGCGCGGGTCGCTCCGACGCCGAGATCACAACCCCACGGTAGGAATCGGCGCACAGGGAGCGTTGACGAGAACGAGTCAGGCGATCGACAGTGCGATGCCGTCGAGAATGTCGTGCTCGCTGACCACGAGTTCGCCGATACCGGCCCGATCCCCGAGCACGGCCGCCAACTCCTCGACGATGATCGCGCCGCCGCCGATCACATCGGCACGGCCGGCATGCATCGGGCCGAGGGCCAGGCGGTCGGCCTTCGTCATGCCGATCAGTTGTTCGCACACCCCGAGAAGGTCATCGAATCCGATGCGGGACAGGTGGATCGCATCGGCATCGTATTCAGTCATTCCCTGCGCCAGCGCCGAGAGCGTGGTCATCGTCCCGGCCACGCCCACCCAGGTGTGCGCGCCGTCGACCGGCACCACCCGCAGCGCCTCGGCCAGGCCGTCGCGGACCACGGCCCGAGCCTGTGCCACTTCCGCTGCGGTGGGCGGATCGGAGTGCAGGCACCGTTCGGTGAGCCGGACACAACCGATGTCGGCGGAGAAACTGGCCTGCACCGCCGCGCTGCCCAGCACCACCTCGGTCGAACCGCCACCCAGATCCACGACCACGAATGGGCCTGCGGCAGCGTCGAGTTCACCGACCGCGCCGCGGAACGACAGCTCGGCCTCCTCGGTGCCGGTGATCACCTCGGCCACCGAACCCGGAACCACCTTGCCCAGCAGGCGCGCTGTCATCGCGAAGAACTCATCACGGTTACCGGCATCACGCGCCGCAGAAGTGGCCACCATCCGCACGGCACCCACCGATCGCTCGGCCATCAGCGCCGCGTAATCGGCGAGAGCGGATTCGGTGCGGGCCAAGGCTTCCGGCGCAAACTGCCCGGTGGCGTCGACGCCCTGACCCAGTCGCACGATCCGCATCTCGCGGTGCACGTCGCGCAGCTTTCCGTCCACGACGTCGGCGATCAGCAGACGAATCGAGTTGGTGCCGCAGTCGATTGCGCTGACCCGCCTCAAACCCATACCTCTCGATCCAGAATTCCGGCCATCGCCGGCTCGGCGGCCAGCACCGCCAGTGCCTCGTCACCAAAAGGATTGACCCCGGGGCCTTTTGCCAACGAATGGGCCATCACCACATGCAGGCATTTGACCCGGTCGGGCATGCCGCCACCGGTGAACGTGGTTCCCAACGATTCGATCGCATCGCGCTCGGCGAGGTAGGACTCGTGCGCCCGCCGGTAGGCCGCCGCCAATTCTTCGTCCTGCTGCAGGCGTTCGGTCATCTCCCGCATCAGACCCGACGATTCCAGCCGGCTGGCGGCCGCGGTCAACGCGGGATGCGTCAGGTAGTACAGCGTCGGAAACGGCGTGCCATCAAGAAGTCTGGGCGCGGTTTTCACCACGCCGGGCTCGCCGTTGGGGCAGCGGTAGGCGATCTCCAGGACCCCACGCGGTTCACGACCCAATTGCCGTTCCACGGCCTCGATGTCGGCGGGATCAACCACGGGGACCTCTGGTCGGCTCGGCGGGCGGTGGGGCAGGCGGCGCGCCCGGTGCGGGCGGAGGGCCACCGATGGTCGGCGAAACCCCGTGCGGCTCATCGGCAATCGTGTGCCACAGCGACGTGTACCAGGGCTGCCCGGCCGGTACCGTCGAGCCCGGCGGCACCGGCTCGCCCGGTTCCCCGGACACCACGGCCCCCGGGGGCAGTTGCACCTGGTACGGGGTGTCGCCGGGCATCACGAAGCCCAGCCGTTCACGGGCCTGGGCGGCGATGTACACCGGGTCGGCCAGTTTGACCTTCTGCTGTTCCAGTTCGGCGATCTGGACCCGCAATTGTTCCTCGCTGGCCTTGAGTTGCTTCATCTCGGTGCGCTGGGCGAAATAGGTACGCACCGGCCCGGCGATGGTCAACGTCAGCACACACACCACCGCGGCCAGGATCGCCGCCCGCCGCGCCGTCGACCCGAACCGCAGCTCGGACTGCATCTCGGCCTGCTGTTGAGCTTGGACCGCAATGGCTTTGGTGACGGTTTCGTCGGCCACCGGCTCGGCCTGGGCCGGACGGGCTTCGACCGCCCGGCGACGGGCCTGAGAAGCGCGCGGCCGATTCGACTCCCCGACCTTGCCCGGCTTACCGGGGCGTGAGGCCGGGGAACGTCGCTTCGGATCGGGCCGCTTCGCTTCGGGCATCGGCGTGGTGCGCAGGCGCCTGCGTTACTTGGCCTCGAACCGGGGGAAAGCCAGGTCGCCGGCGTAGCGCGCCGCGTCGCCCAGGGCCTCCTCGATACGCAGCAACTGGTTGTACTTGGCCACGCGCTCACTGCGGGCCGGGGCACCGGTCTTGATCTGGCCGCTGCCCACCGCGACCGCGAGGTCGGCGATGGTGGTGTCCTCGGTCTCGCCGGAGCGGTGGCTCATCATGGTGCGGTAGCCGCTGTTGTGCGCCAGCGCAACGGCATCCAGGGTCTCGGTGAGCGTGCCGATCTGGTTGACCTTCACCAGCAGCGCGTTGGCGGCGCCACGCTCGATGCCGTCCTCCAGGCGCTCCGGGTTGGTGACGAACAGGTCATCGCCGACCAGCTGGATCCGGTCTCCGATGGCCGAGGTCAGCGCGACCCAACCGTCCCAGTCATCCTCGGACAGCGGATCCTCGATCGACACCAGCGGGTAGGAGTCGATCAGGCCGGCATAGAACTCGGCCATCTGCTCGGCCGTGCGGGTCTCCTTCTCGAAGGCGTAACCCGTTCCGTCCGTGTAGAACTCGGTGGCCGCGACATCCAGAGCCAGCGCCACATCGCTGCCGAGTTTGAAGCCGGTGGCCTCGATGGCCGTCGCGATCAAGTCCAGCGCGGCCTTGGTGCCCGCGACGTCGGGCGCGAACCCGCCCTCATCGCCGAGACCGGTAGACAGTCCCTGCTTCTTGAGCACCGACTTGAGCGAGTGGTAGACCTCCGCACCCCAGCGCAGCGACTCCTTGAACGACGGCGCGCCGATCGGGGCGACCATGAACTCCTGGACGTCCACCCCGGTGTCGGCATGGGCACCGCCGTTCAGGATGTTCATCATCGGCACCGGAAGGATGTGCGCGTTCGGCCCGCCCAGGTAGCGGAACAGCGGGAGCGCGGCACTGTCGGCCGCGGCCTTGGCCACCGCCAGCGAGACACCGAGGATCGCGTTCGCGCCCAGCCGGGACTTGTCGGGCGTGCCGTCGAGGTCGAGCAGCGCCTGGTCGACGAGTCGCTGATCGTCGGCAGCCAGACCGATGATCGCGGGGGCGATCTCGTCGAGCACGGCCTCGACCGCCTTCTCGACGCCCTTGCCGCCGTAGCGGGCCCCGCCGTCGCGCAGCTCCACCGCCTCGTGCTCGCCGGTCGACGCTCCCGACGGCACAGCCGCCCGGGCGAAGGTGCCGTCGGTCAGGGCCACCTCGACCTCGACCGTCGGGTTGCCACGGGAGTCGAGGATCTCGCGGGCTCCAACCTGCTCGATGATGGGCACTGGCTTCTCCTTATTGAGTCCGGCGTGTAGGGATGAGCCTAGATCGTGGTCCGCACGACAGCGTGTTTGGGCTTTTCACACATGTCACAAGCCGTGGCCGGCGGCATACGCCGTCGCCCAGTCCCGGACCATTCGGGCGTACTGCTCGGAGTTGTTGTAGGCCTTCAGCGCCTTCATCCAGCCCCGTGGGGTGGACAGGTCCTTGCCGTACCAGCACAGCAGACCGGCCGCAGAGAGAGCGGCGTCGTCGAAGTTGTCGGGGCTCACCACCCCGTCGTTGTTGGCGTCGACCCCGAAATGCCCCCAGGTCTCCGGAATGAACTGCATCGGACCCATGGCCCGGTCCATCTTCGGGTCGCCGTCCAGCTTGCCCTTGTCGGTGTCGGCGATGTGCAGGTTGCCTGCCGTGCCGTCGAGCTGCACACCGCGAATCGGCGGGGTGACGTCACCGTTGCGGGCGATCATCGCGCCCCGGTAGGTGCCGTGGTGACTCTCGACCATGCCGATGCCGGCCAGGGTCGTCCAGGTCACCTGGCAATTGGGGTTCTCCACCTCGGCAACCCGGGCGGCGTAGGCGTACGCCTCCAGGGCGTTGACGGGCATGCCCAGCGCGGGAGCGCGCTCCGCTGCCCATTGGTGCAGCTGATCGGCGGGTCTGCCCTTGGCGTAGGTGTCCACGGCGGGCACCTGGGCTCCGGCCGGAGGAGGCACACCTTCGGGAATTGGGGTGCCGAGATGCCACGAACAGCTGGATGCCAACAGCAGCGCTGTCGCAGCAACCACGGCGACAGCCCGCAGCCAACGCACTGGCGACACCGGACTCCCTCAACCCCGCTCTATCTGATTGGCCATCGTCGCATGCGCGGCTATGAACGCGTCGGGCGACGGTCCCGTGCCCGGAAGACAGCAGGTGAACGCGGCCGTGCCCCCAGGCTCCCCTGCTAAGGTGAGCCACGCCTTGCTATGGCAAGGCAAGACTACGGTTTTTCTCGTGTTTTCACCCGGGTCGAACGAGGACGCTTTGATCACTGCCATCTCGGACGTTCCGACCAGCACGCTGGCCGCATCGAACGTCACCTCGCAGGTGTTAGGCAGTGGGCTGATCGGTTTGCGGGAAGGCCTCGAAGCCGCCATCGTGGTGTCGATCCTGGTCGCTTTTCTGGTCAAATCCGAACGCCGCGATGCGCTCAAATGGGTGTGGTTGGGCGTCGGCGCCGCGATCGCCATGACCGTCACCATCTTTCTGGTCATCCAATTCGGCGAGAACACCATCAGCGGCCTGGGCGCCGAAGCCATCGCCGGGATCGCCTCCCTGATCGCCGTCGTCATCGTCACCACCATGGTGCTGTGGATGAAGCGGGCGTCGGCCTCGCTTTCCGGCGAACTCCGCAGCGAGATGTCGCAGGCGCTGCAGACCGGCGGCCTGGCGGTGGCACTGCTGGCCTTTCTGGCGGTGGGCCGGGAGGGCGTGGAGACCGCACTGTTCATGGTCGGCTATGCCGAAGCCGAGACGCTGTGGCCGCTGACCGGACTGATCATCGGCGTGCTGATCGCCGCGGCGATCGCGTACGGCATGTATGCCGGTGCCGTCCGCATCAACCTGGCCAAGTTCTTCAAGTACACCGGCGTCTTCCTGATCGTGGTGGCAGCCGGAATCCTCGCCTATGGCATCAAGGCGCTGCAGACCGTCGGCTGGATCCCCGGGCTCAGCGCCAAGGCCTTCGACATGAGTGGCGCGTTCGACTGGTCGGCCTGGTACGGCGAGGTCATCCAGGGCGTCTTCAACATCGACCCCACGCCGACCGTGCTGCAGTTCGCCGCGTGGCTGGCCTACATCGTCGTGGTGCTGGCGCTGTTCGTGAAGCCGATCCGGGCCGCGGGGGCGGCCACTGCTGCGACTTCCCCCGAGACTTCCTCCGAGCCGACCGTCGAGCCGGAGACCCCCACCGCATCCGAAAGGCCGACCAAGTGAAGATCACTCCTGCCGTCAAGACCGGGTTCGCGGCGACCGCCGCGGTGCTGGCGGGTATCGCGCTGAGCGGCTGCCAGGCCAAGGAGAGCGACAGCGGCACCGCAGGCGAGAACGGCGCCGAGAAGGCCGCCGCGATCACCGTCGACGCCTCCGACAGCGAGTGCAAGCTGTCGGGCACCACCGCGACGACGGGCCAGAGCACCTTCGTGGTGACCAACAACGGCGACAAGGTCACCGAGTTCTACGTCTACGGCGAGGGCGAGCGCGTCATGGGCGAGGTGGAGAACATCTCCCCCGGCCTCAAGCGTCAGCTCATCGTGCAACTCACCCAGCCCGGCACCTACCAGACCTCCTGCCGTCCCGGCATGGTCGGTGAAGGCATCCGCGGGGACTTCACGGTCACCGGCGAGGCCGTACAGGTCGACACCGAAGGAAAGTTCAAGGAAGCCGCCGACAGCTACAAGCGCTACGTGATCAGCCAGGCCGACGCGCTGGTGCCGGCAACCGAGGCGTTCGTGGCGGCCGTCAAGGCCAAGGACATCGCGGCCGCCAAGGCGCAGTTCCCCACGTCTCGGGTGTACTGGGAGCGCATCGAGCCGGTGGCCGAGTCCTTCCCCAACGACCTCGACCCGCGGGTCGACCTGCGTGAGGCCGATCTGGAGCCCGGTCAGAAGTGGACCGGCTTCCACCGCCTGGAGAAGGACCTGTGGGTCACCGGGCTGCAGCCCGATACCAACGCGATCGCCGACCAGCTGGTGGCCGACGTGAAGGAACTGCAGGCCAATGTGAAGGCGCCGGATTGGACGATCGACTCGACCCAGATCGCCGGCGGTGCGCAGGGCCTGCTCGACGAGATCGCGATCAGCAAGATCTCCGGCGAGGAAGACATCTTCAGCCACACCGACCTGTGGGATTTCAACTCCAACGTCGAGGGATCACAGACCGCGGTGGCCTCGGTGCGGCCGATCCTCGACGAGCGCAACCCCGAACTGGGCAAGCGGGTGGACCAGAGATTTGCCGAAGTCGAGAAGTTGCTGCAGAAGTATCGTGAAGGGGACGGTTTTGTCTCCTACGACAAGGTGACTGAGCCGCAACGCCAGGAGCTGTCTCGCGCCATCGACGCGCTGAGCAAAGAGGTGAGCCAGGTGCAAGGTGTCATCGCCCCACAGTGAGCCATCGCCCACTGATCCCGAACCCACGCAGTCGTCGGGGATCTCCCGCCGCAAACTGTTCGGCGCGGCCGGCGTCACCGCCGCGGTAGTCGGTGCGGCCAGTGCGGGTGCACTGGCCGGCCGGTCGTCGGCGGCCAGCGTGCCTCAGGGCGCGCTGCAGGGGCCCGTCCCGTTTCGAGGCGAGCGGCAGGCCGGCATCATCACCGAGGCGCAGGACCGAATGCACTTCTGCGCCTTCGACGTCACCACCGACAGCCGTGAGGACGTCGTCGCGCTGCTCAAGCAGTGGACCCAGATGGCCGAGCGGATGACCAAGGGTGAGGAGACCGAAGAGGGCGGTGCGGTCGACGGCAATCCGTATGCCCCACCGTCGGATACCGGAGAAGCACTCGGCCTGCCTGCCTCACAGCTGACGCTGACCATCGGGTTCGGGCCGTCGTTCTTCCTCAAGGACGGCAAGGACCGCTTCGGCATCGCCGACCAGCGGCCTGCCGAGCTGAAGGACCTACCCAAGTTCCCCAACGAGACCATGGACCCGGCCCGCAGTGGTGGGGACATCTGCGTCCAGGCGTGCGCCAACGATCCGCAGGTGGCGGTGCACGCGATCCGCAACTTGGCCCGGGTCGGCTTCGGCACCGTCGCGGTGCGCTACTCCCAGTTGGGCTTCGGGCGTACCTCGTCCACCACCCGCGACCAGGCCACGCCGCGAAACCTGTTCGGGTTCAAGGACGGAACCAACAACATCAAGGCCGACGAGACCGAGTTGCTCGACAACCAGGTCTGGGTCGCCGAGGGTGACGGACCGGCGTGGCTGACCGGCGGCACCTATCTCCTGACCCGACGTATCCGGATGCGCATCGAGAACTGGGACCGCACCACGCTTCTGGAGCAGGAACGCGTCATCGGCAGGCAGAAGGGCAGCGGCGCCCCCAACGGATTGACCGACGAGTTCGAGGAACTCGATTTCGAGATCACCGACGGCAAGGGTGTTCCCAAGATCGACGTCGACGCGCACGTCCGGTTGGTGTCTCCGCAGAACCTTGGCGGCATCGAAATCCTGCGCCGTGGTTACAACTTCACCGACGGCACAGACGGCTTCGGCCATCTGGACGCGGGCTTGTTCTTCATCGCCTTCGTCCGCAGTCCGGAGAAGCAGTTCATCCCGATGCTGGGCGAGATGTCTCGCAAGGACGCGATGAACGAGTACATCACCCACACCGGCACCGCGGTGTTCGCGTGTCCGCCCGGGCTGCGCGACGGCGACATCTCGGCCTACTGGGGTTCGACGCTCTTCGAGTGAGCTCGGCGCGCCGAGTGCGACGCAGGGGTCGCTGCCCGCCGCCGACGACGACGTTTGCGTCACGTTCGACGAGGCTCAGGGACCGAGCAGGATCTGACTGAGCCGGGTGGTGGTGGCGACGCCGTCGTCATAGCCGCCCTGCCCGTTGAGGCCGTTCATGATCGCCAGCGTGTAGCGCTGGTTGGGTCCGGCGAAGCCCACCGAGTTGATGACCCAGCCACCCTGTTCCTGCGACCACCCGTTCTTGTTGCCCGGCGTCATCGACGGGCCCGCGCCCCACACGCCCCACTGCTGATCCCCGCCGACCCGTTGCATCTCGCCGACCACCGCGGTCCTGTCGGTCGGATTCAGTTGCGTCAGCGTGTAATTCATCAACCGATCGAGATCGTTGGTGGTGGACTTCTGGAAACCCCAGTACGGAAACACGTCACCGAATCCCGGCTGCGGGCGTAGGTCGGTCATCCCGTAGCGGGGGAAGCCGGCGTTGAACGCCGTGTGATCGGCCCCGCCGTAGCGAGTCCACAGTGCATCGGCAGCATCGTTGTCAGAGTCGCGCAGCATGTTCGACATCAACTGCCGGTCAGTGCCCGACAGCCTGACGGCCCCGGCACGTTCGCGGGTCAGCAGATCCACCACCATCGCCAGTTTGATCGTCGAGGCGGTCCAGATCATCGTGTTGGCATTGGCGTTCGCGTAGCGCGCGCCTGCGACGCGGTCACGGAGCACATAGCCGACAGTGCCGGGCCGCGACGCCAGATACGCGTCCGCCGCCGCAATCCGCGAACGCAGATCGCAGCCCGTGGCCGCACAGTCCGCCTTCGCCTGCGGGGCGGTCATTCCGAGAGTGAGCGCGAGAACGACGGCGGCGATCCGCAGCACGAGCATGGCCTGACGCTAGTTTCGGCGGGCCCTGGCCAGTGCGTGCCCTGCCGGGCGCATCCGAGCTGACACCGGGCTGTTGTGAGTTCGTGACGGCTGCCTGGCTTCAGCCATGGCTTTCGCGCCAGCACCGCGACGGAACGGGATATCGTGCGGGCGGTCGGCGGGGGCACAGCACCGATGCTCGTCAGTCGGGAACAAGGCCGCGGATTGCTGCTTGATAGTGGCTGTTGCGGAATCGGCGGCGCAGTGCGGCTTCGTCTGTTTCGCAACAGCCCGAATGTCGCACATGGGCGGCAACTCGGTGGTCAGTCCGAATCGTCTGCCGACCGATTCGACTCGGCTCCGTCGTCAGGGTCGCCCGGGCTGTCACGATTGTCGGGTTCGTCTTCGGCGTCGCTCGGATCGGTGTCGGTGTCGGTTTCCTCGACGTCGGTTTCCTCGACGTCGTCGACGGTCATGACATCGTCGGCGTCCGCGTTCGCACCTTCGGCGCCGGCGATCACATCGGCTTCGTCGCTGACGTCGGCAGAGTCGGATTCGGGCTCTTCCTCGACGTCGGGTTCGACCTCGGGTTCGGGTTCGGGTCCGGGTTCGACGTCGAGTTCGGGTTCGACAACCGCAGTGGGCCAGTAGGTTCGCCACTCGTCCTCGGTGATCGACCCCAGCGGTGTGACGTCGAGTTCCTCGGGGACATCCACACCGCGACGACCTGCCGCGACGTCGGATTCCACCAACCGCACCGTATCCATGAATTCCAGAACCGCGCTGCGCAAGTCATTCTCGGCGTCGACATCGGCCGATACGGCCACGGACGTCAGGGCTGCGGGCACCAGGTCGGCGGGCAGCCCGGCCTGGGCGACCCGGGCGAGCACCTTCTGCGCCAGCGCGAGGGCCGGCTGTCCGGTGGGCACGTCGTCCATCGACGACCCGCGGGCCTTCACCTTCTGCTCCTGGGCTTTGCGCTCTTCCCACTGGGCCAGCTGCTCGTCCAGTGAAATCGATTCTCCGGCAAGCACTGCCGGCACCCGGTTGCCGAGCTTGCGCACCAACGCGTCGGCCACATCGTCGATGCTGAACGGATGCACCGGCGCATCCTCGGCGATGCGGGCATGGAACAGCACCTGCAGCAGCACGTCACCGAGTTCTTCACGCAGCTCATCGGCATTGCCGCCGCGCACCGCGTCGAACAGTTCGTAGGTCTCCTCCAGCAGGTACCGGCGGAGCGAATCGTGCGTCTGCTCGCTCTCCCACGGGCCCGCGGTGCGCAGCTTGTCCATCATCGCAACGGCGTCGACGAGTCGCTCCCCCGCCTGGCCCTGCGGTGCCGCGATCAACCGGTCACCGGCCGCCAACCGCGCTTTGACCGCCGGATGCTCGGGATCGGAGGACAGCAGGACCGCCGCCGGATTCTCTTCGTCGTCGCCGTAGATGGGCCGGGCGGCGGGCAAAGTCCACGGCACCTTGATCGGCATCTCTTCGGTGTATTGCACATCACCGGTCAGGAACTCGATCGCCTCGACGGGAACCAGTGAAGGTCGACGGGGGTCCACCAATACGACAGTCATCGGGCTTCACCCCCTCAGGCATTTCGACGAGACTGCTGATCTCGGTTATAGCACCGGCAGCGCTGCGCTTTGCCCGGCGACGCGTCGTCCCCTACGTGGGATGGCCGCCCTGCCCGAAGGCAAGGCGGCCATCATGTCACATTCGGTGACTTACGACTCCGGCGGGAATGGTCCGTCCGGAATCTCCCAGTGCCCCGGCGTCTCATCGAAGAACGGGTTCGCGATCCCGTCCACCGTCGGCAGCTTCTTCAGCTGGCCGGGCGGAATTCCGAAGAACGGGTTGGCCACACCGTTGATCACTGGTGTATTCACCAACTGCCCGGGCGCGATGTTTCCGTCAGGGAGCTGGAAGAAATTGCCGACCTCAGGGAACTGCACGCTGGGCACGTCCACGTCGGGAACGTTCACACTCGGCACGTCCACGTCGGGAACGTTCACGCTGGGCACGTCCACGTCCGGAACGTTCACACTCGGTACGTTCACGTCCGGAACGTTCACACTCGGCACGTTCACGTCCGGAACGTTCACACTCGGCACGTTCACATCAGGAACATGCACACCCGGCACGGCCGGCCCCGGAACGGGAGGCGGCTGGGGCACATCCGGCACCGCCTGCGCGATGCCCGTGCTCAGGCCGAACGCACCGAGTCCCAGTGCACCGGTCATGGTTGTGGTTACTGCGAACTTCTTGAAGTTCATGGTCACTCCTTCGCCTTGCGTCACCGCGACGAAATCCACCAAACGGTGGCAATCGCGTGATGTTCGGTTTGGGAAATTGCGTGACCGCCGTATCTCCGACGACCGTGTCGCCGCTGCTTCGGACGACACCGCAATACCTTGACCCCCCGCATGTATGTCGGGCCCCGCCCCCCTATGCGTTAACAGCGTCTCGGGAACTCGGCCGCTTCGGGAGGCCAAAAAGGCACCGCGACCAGGCGATCAGGCGGGAGAAAAAAGTCCCGCGGTCATGTCGACGCTGCCCTGCGTCTGCCCGTTGAGCACGAGCACGAGTCCGGCCACCCACTGAACCAGTTCAAGATCGCGAATGCGCGGCGCGCCGACACCGTCGCCGGCACGCGGCAGCGGCACCTGCACGGTGGACGTGGTGGCCCGATAATGCCCGCCGGGGTACATGCGCTTGAGCCTGAGCTGGGCGGAGTCCGGCAGGACCATCGGCGACAGCTTCACCGTCGAGGCCGACACCGCACCGATCTCGGTGACGCCGTACTCCCGGCACAGCAGCCGCAACCGGGCCACCGCGACCAGGCGCTGCGCGGGTTCGGGCAGCGGACCGTAGCGGTCGACGAGCTCGTCCACGACAGCCCTGATCGCATCCTCGTCCGTAGCCGCGGCGAGCCGCCGGTAGCCCTCCAGCCGCAGCCGGTCACTGCCGATGTACTCCGGCGGCAGGTGTGCGTCGACCGGCAGATCGACCCGGACCTCTTTCGGTTCCTGCGGGGTGGCAACGGTTTTCCCGTCAGCAGCGGCGCGGTAGGCCTCGACGGCCTCACCGACCAGCCGCACGTAGAGATCGAAACCCACCCCGGCGACGTGACCGGACTGCTCGACGCCCAGCACGTTGCCCGCGCCGCGAATCTCCAGGTCCTTCATGGCCACGGCCATACCCGCGCCCAACTCGTTGTTCTGCGCGATGGTGGCCAACCGGTCGTAGGCCGTCTCGGTCAGCGGCGAGTTCGGCGGGTACAGGAAGTACGCATAACCGCGTTCGCGGCTGCGCCCCACCCGGCCTCGCAGCTGATGCAGCTGCGACAAACCGAAGGTGTCGGCGCGCTCGACGATCAGCGTGTTGGCGTTGGAAATGTCCAGGCCGGTCTCGACGATCGTGGTGCACACCAGGATGTCGTACTCGCGGTTCCAGAAGCCTTCGACGGTCTTCTCCAGCATCTCCTCGTTCATCTGGCCGTGCGCCACAACCACTCTGGCCTCGGGAACCAGCTGGCGGATCCGGGCCGCGGCCTGATCGATGGTGCGGACCCGGTTGTGGATGTAGAAGGCCTGCCCGTCACGCAGCAGCTCGCGGCGTAGCGCCGCGGCCACCTGTTTGTCGTCGTGGGGGCCGACGTAGGTCAGCACCGGGTAGCGCTCCTCGGGCGGGGTGAGAATCGTCGACATCTCGCGGATGCCGGCCAGGCTCATCTCAAGGGTGCGCGGGATCGGGGTGGCGCTCATGGTGAGCACGTCGACGTGGGTGCGCATCGACTTGATGTGTTCTTTGTGTTCGACGCCGAACCGCTGCTCCTCGTCAACGATGATGAGTCCCAGGTCTTTCCACGTCACGCCGGTCTGCAGCAACCGGTGCGTGCCGATCACCACGTCGACCGAGCCGTCGGCCATGCCTTCCATGGTTTGGCGGGACTCGGCCGGATCGGTGAACCGCGACAACCCCTTGACCGTCACCGGGAAGCCCGCCATCCGGTTGGTGAAGGTCTGCAGATGTTGGTCGGCCAGCAGCGTCGTCGGCACCAGCACCGCGACCTGCTTGCCGTCCTGCACGGCCTTGAACGCCGCCCGCACCGCGATCTCGGTCTTGCCGTAACCCACGTCGCCACAGATCACCCGGTCCATCGGAACCGGCTTCTCCATATCGGATTTGACCTCGGTGATCGCGGTCAACTGATCCATGGTCTCGGTGAAGCCGAACGCATCCTCCATCTCGTTCTGCCATGGGGTGTCCGGACCGAACGCGTGCCCGGGCGCCGACTGTCGCTTGGCGTACAGGGCGACGAGTTCGCTGGCGATTTCACGAACGGCCTTGCGCGCCTTTGTCTTCGTGTTCGCCCAGTCGCTGCCGCCAAGCTTCGACAGGGAGGGCGCCTCACCGCCGACATAGCGGGAGAGCTGGTCGAGCGAGTCCATCGGCACGTACAGCCGGTCCGATCCGCCGCCCCGCTTGGACGACGCGTACTCCAGCACCAGGTACTCGCGGCGGGCGCCGCCGACCACCCGCTCGGTCATCTCGACGAACTTGCCGATGCCGTGCTGATCGTGCACCACGAGATCACCTGCGGTCAGCGCCAGCGGATCGACGACGTTGCGGCGTTTGGCCGCAAGCTTTTTGCTCTCCGAGGCCGTGACTCGGTTACCGGTCAGATCGGTCTCGGTGATGACCACGAGGTTCGCACCCTGCAGGATCACGCCGTCGTGCAGCGGGCCCTTGAGCACCCCGACCACACCGGCCTTGGGCGCCGCCCCGGGCTCCAACATGCCTGCGGGAGTGTCGGATTCCCCGAGCTGCTCGACGACGCGGTGCGCAGTACCGGCGCCTGGGGTGACCACCGCGGCATACCCGCCCGTGGCCACGTGGGCGCGCAGCATCGCGAAGATCTCTTCGAGGCTCTGCTGGCTGCGGGCCGAGGGCGAGGGCCGCAGATCGAGTTCGGTGGCCTTCTCGTCGGGCAGCTGGCTCAACGTCCACCATGGGTGCCCACCGGCGACGGCGTCCTCACGGGCCTGGTCGAACGGCACGAAGCCGGACGCCCCGAGCGCCTCGATGTCGATCGGTGCGTCGCCGCCGACCGCGGCCGTCGACCACGAGGCCTCCAGGAACTCCTGGCCGGTCTTGATCAGGTCGGCCGCGCGGGTACGCACCTTTTCCGGGTCGCAGAGCAGCACCGGAGCCCCGTCGGGCAGATGATGCGTGAGCGTCGTCGGCTGCACCGGATGCAGCAGCGGCAGCAGCGCTTCCATCCCGTCGACCGGGATGCCCTCGGCCAGTTTGGCCAGCATGTCGGGCACGCTGCCCGGCACGCTGTTCTCGTGGGTGGGGTGCTCGGCGGCGAGGACGGCGGCGCGCTCACGCACATCGTCGGTCATCAGCAGTTCGCGACACGGCACCGCGACGACGTTCTGCACCGGGATCTCCGGAATCGAGCGCTGGTCGGCGATCGAGAACATCCGCATCTCGGAGATCTCGTCGCCCCAGAACTCGACGCGGACCGGGTGCTCGGCCGTGGGCGGGAACACGTCGAGGATGCCGCCGCGGACCGCAAACTCGCCGCGTTTGCCGACCATGTCGACGCGGGTGTAGGCCAGGTCGACCAGCCGGGCGATGACCGCGTCGAACTCGGCCTCGGCACCGACGGTGAGGGTGACCGGCTCGGTCCCGACCACGTCGGGGGCCATCGGCTGCAGCAGCGAGCGGGTGGTGGTCACCACCACCCGCAGCGGCGGGCCCAACTTCTCATCGTCGGGATGGGCCAGCCGGCGCAGCAGCAACAACCGGGCCGCGACCGTCTCCACACCCGGGGACAACCGCTCGTGCGGAAGCGTCTCCCAGGACGGGAACAGCGCAACGGAATCTCCGAAGACGCCGCGCAGTTCGGCGGTCAGGTCGTCGGCCTCGCGACCGGTGGCGGCGACCACCAGCAACGGACCGTGCTGGGCCAACCCGGCGGCCACCAGGACGCGGGCACTGGCCGGCCCGACGAGTGCGAGATCGGCGGGCCTCTCGGCGGCGCGACGAATGACGTCCTGCAGGGACGGATCGGTTAAAGCCAGCTCGACGAGACCCGCGATCGGGGTCTGGACATGGTTGTGCCCCGGTGCGGTCATGATGCGGCCCATTCTACGGGGCCGGGATTTCCGGTCCGCCCCGCTGCCGACGGGGCGATCATGGAGAAATGAGGCGTATCGCGGTGGCGCTCGTTGCGGTGCTGACGGCGGTGCTTGCGGTGGTGTGGCTCACGACCCGAGAGGCCCCGCACGACGCGGTTCCGACGCACCTCGGGCCCGACGGCGTCCCCGACTTCTCCGCCTACCCCGCGGTCGATCCGACGCAGTACATACTGCACAAGGGCCAGGGGTTTCCCGTGCAGGGATTCCGCACACCCGGCGGCTTCGTCTGCATGACCACCCAGCACCGGGCGATGTACGCGCTGGACTGCCGCGGACCGTTCGTCGGCGCCCCCAACGACGCCAACCTGGCGCACCTGTTCAGCTACGGCACCACCAACGGCGCGATTCCGATGAGCTTCTCCCGGACGGACGAGCCACTCAGCCCGGTCGACGGTGTCAGCGAGGACGAGGCCCTGATGCTGCCGGCCGGTCAGCGCTTCGAGCTGGGCAACGTCACCTGCGTCCACACCGACGACATCCGGCTGGCCTGTCGAATGGCCGATCCCGTCAACGGCAACGGGTTCGTCGCCACCGCTACCGGGACGACGTCGTTCGGCCGGTCCTGATTTGGCGCACCGAGCCCCGTCCGGACGGTGCTAGTTTCCGAAAAGCAAATCTTCAGACGGGAGAAGTGATGGGCGGGGCGCGCCGATGACCGTCACGATCTCCACCGTCACCGCCAGCAACCCGGCCGCCTTGTCCGATTCCGCGACCCAATTGCGGGGCAAGGTCGAGCAGCTCGACATGCAGATCAGCCGGCAACGGCAGATCCTCACTGACCTTGGTGACGACTGGAAAGGCGCCGCGGCTGATGCGGCGATCGCCGGTGGCAACCGGAACCTCGAACGGTTGGAGGGTCTCCGGTCTCGACTGGAGAACATCCAGATCGCCCTGAAGTCCGGCGAAGCCAACCTCACACCGCTGCGCACCGAGATCCTCAACATCGCCAAGCAGGCGATGAGCCTCGGCGCCACCGTCAGCGATGACGGCACCGTCACCGCCTCGTCCTCCAGCAAGCTCATGACACCGACGCTGGCCGCCGCCTACACATCCACGTTGAAAAGTCTTCTGCAGCAGTTCGGCTCGGTCGACGAAGCGCTTGCCAGCGCTGTCAGAATGAGCGCATCGGGAAACGGCGATCCGATTGCAGGCGATCTGGGCGACCTGCCGGCCTCGCCGCTCAAGCGCGACCTCGAATCCCTCAAGCCACCTGACGGCGCCACCGACACCGAGGTCAACCAATGGTGGGACTCGTTGAGCGACGAGGAGCGAAACCGGCTGATCGTGGAGCGGCCAGAATGGGTTGGAAATCTCGACGGAGTGCCTGGCACCGCGCGCGACCTGGCCAATCGCAACCGGCTGGGCACACTGCGCAACGATCCGAATCTGACTGCAGAAGAACGGGCCACGCTGACCGAGATCGACAAAGCGTTGTCCGAACCGGATCGTCAGCTACTGGTTGTGGACTTCGATGGCGAGCATCCCAAGGTGGCGCTGGCGATCGGCAACGTCGATACGGCTGATCACGTCAGCGTGTACGTGCCGGGCACTGGTTCGATTACGTACGACAATCCGACAGACGGCAACGATCTGCCTGCTTACATCGAGCAGTCGACCTGGCTCAAGACCGAAACCGAGCGAGTGCTGAGGGACGCCAAGAAGGCAGACGAAACCGTCGCCACGGTCGCTTGGCTCGGCTACGAGCCCCCGTCGAACGTCGTCCAAGCCACCCGACCGCACTACGCCGACGACAACGCACCCGCATTGGCATCATTCATCAATGGCATCGACAGCTCCCGCGACACCGACCCGCATTTGACTGTGCTGGGTCATTCGTACGGGTCGACACTCGCCAGCGAAGCACTTCAGCGAGGCACTGCCGCCGACGACGTCGTGTTTATGGGTTCGCCCGGCCTAGAAACCAACCCACAGCAGTACCGCATCGACACCACACCGTCGGATCTCCACCTGTCCGAGGGACATGTCTATGTCGAGCACTCGAAGGGCGACTGGGTGGCCAACGCGAGAATCTTCGGGCAGACAATTCCTTCAGATCTGCCTGGGTTCACCGACCTGTCCACCAATGCCGAAATCACACCACTAGGTCCGCGAGACGAATCGACGGGTCATAGCAAGTACTCGTTCGCCGACACGACTGCGCTCTACAACCAGGCGGTCGTGGTGGCAAATCTGGGTCAAGATGAGCACTACGTACAAGCGGAGGACTGAATGGGAAGAATCATCATTGCTGTCACTCTGACCATAGTGCTCGCTGGATGCGGCCATATATTCGACACCATGCCCCCGGTCAAAGGTGAAGGCGACTACGGCTATGGAGTGCCGGAAGAACTCGAACCACTGCTGGCCCGCCGAGACGCCGAAGAAGTACTCGCCGACCGCGACCGGATGACCACAGAGGTCACCACCGAACTATCTCGAATCGTGCCCGGAGGAAATTGGCTGCGTGATAGCGAAGGGACCAGAACGCCCTGCGGCGAGTTCGGCTCCACCGACGGCAAAATTGACTTCGGTCCGCATTACTTTTCACAGATCCCGGTTCCGGCATCGCTGTGGCCCAGCGCCTCGCAAGCCGTCGTCGACATCGCCGCCAAGTACGGCTACACCGACGTGACGAGCCGGACCGAGAACGCCACTGACGAAGTGCACAAGAACCTCACCATCCGGGACGCAGACGGCGGTCGGCTCGCGTTCGGTTCCCTGGAGGCCTCAACCCTCCAAGTCACCACCGGCTGCTACCTCACCGCGGAAGAGAAGCGGCAAGCCCGCGAGGCCGCGCCGAAGTGACAGCGTGGTTCGAATCGCAGCAGTCCTGATCGCCATGCTCACGCTCCCCGGGTGCGGCCACATGTTTGACACCATGGCCCCGGTCAAAGGTGAAGGCGACTACGGCTATGGAGTGCCAGAAGAACTCGAACCACTGCTGGCCCGCCGCGATGCCGAAGAAGTCCTCGCCGACCGCGACCGCATGATCGCAGAGAGCTCCACGGAGCTCACTCGAATCGTGCCGGGGTCGCAATGGCAGCCGCATCGCAGCGAGGATTCGGTGCACTGTGGCGACTTCGGATCCACAAACGGGCAGCGCTACTTCAGCCGGCATTACACCTCGGATGTTCCTGTGCATGCTGCGCTCTGGAATCAAGCCTCCCAGGCGGTCATCGACATCGCCGCCCGGTATGGCTACACGGACGTCACCAGTCGTACCGAAAACGCAACCAACGACCAAGCAACAGACATGACCATCAGAGACGCCGATGGTGGACGTGTCGCATTCGGCTCCATGGCCGCCGCATCGTTCCAAGTCACCACCGGCTGCTATCTCACCGCGGAAGAGAAGCGGCAAGCCCGCGAGGCCGCGCCAAAGTAGCGGGCACCGTCAAGATCGCATCCGAGGGCGTCAAGGGACCGTCAAACCCGGTGACTAAGCCCCGGCCGGGGCGGACGGTGAAGGTATGACCCTGCTGGACATCCTGCCGTCACTGCGCGCCACCACCCGACCGCGACTCGATCCGGCCATCTGGCCGCTGACCACCGGGGTCGACGAACAGGGCCGGATCACCGTCGGACGGATGGCGCTGACCGACATCGCCGACGAGTACCGCACCCCGGCCTACGTGCTGGACGAGACCGACTTCCGGACCCGGGCCCGGCGCTACCGGGCCGCCCTCGGCCAAGCCGAGGTGGTGTACGCCGGCAAGTCGCTGTTGACGACGGCGGTAGCCCGATGGGCGGCCGAAGAGGGGCTCGGGGTGGACGTCTGCTCGGCGGCCGAGCTGGCGACGGCATTGGCCGGCGGGGTCGACCCCAAGCGAATCGTGCTGCACGGCAACGCCAAGTCATGTGACGAGTTGCGCGATGCGATCGACGTCGGGGTGGGCCGGATCGTGATCGACTCTCCGATGGAGATCATCTATCTGGCCGGCCTGGCCCGCCGGCCGCAGCCGGTGCTGATCCGTGTCACCCCCGACATCGACATCCACGGGCACCGCGCCGTCACCACCGGAGTGACGGACCAGAAGTTCGGCTTCGCGCTCGCCGACCGGCGGGCGGCCCGGGCCGCCGCCCGAATCCTGGCCACCCCCAACCTCGATCTGGTCGGCCTGCACTGCCATATCGGTTCGCAGATCACCGATCCCGCGCCCTACGGTGAGGCGGTACGGCGGCTGATCGGCGCGATGGCCGACATCCGGGCCGAACACGGCCTGGTACTGACCGAGCTCAACATCGGTGGTGGCCATGGCATTCCACACGTCCGTGGCGACGCGACCCTCGACACCGGCGAGCTGGCCACCGTCGTCGACGATGCCCTGACAGCCGCCTGCGCCGCCGAACGATTCCCGCGGCCGCGTCTGGTCGTCGAGCCCGGGCGCGCCATCAGCGCCCGGGCGGGGGTCACGCTGTACCGGGTGTGCGGGGTGAAGTCGCAGCCCGGCGGGCGGACCTTCGTGGCGGTGGACGGCGGCATGAGCGACAACCCGAGGGTCGCCCTCTACGGCGCGAAATACACTGTGGCCCTGGCTAATCGGCATTCGCTCGGGCCGACCATGGTGACGACGGTGGTGGGTCGGCACTGCGAGTCCGGCGACGAGATCGTGCGTGACGTCGAACTGCCCGCCGACATCCATGCCGGCGACCTGCTGGCCGTGGCCTGCACCGGCGCCTATCAGCACAGCATGGCCTCGACCTACAACATGGTCGGCCGACCCCCGCTGATCGCGGTGCGCGACGGTGCCGCGCGGGTGCTGGTGCGCCGAGAGACGACGGCCGACCTGCTCTCGCGAGATCTGGGCTGAGCGCCGTCACCCGTCCCGCTCAGCGGCGTCCTTGATCCTGGCCAGTCGGCGTTCCCATCCAGCCGCGATCCCGTCGAGCCGCCGCGCCACCTCGCTGAGCCGGGCCCCCACCGCCTCGTATCTGATCTCACGCCCCACCCGGGTGGCTGCCACCAGGCCGACATCGGTGAGCACTTTCAGGTGCTTGGCGATGGCCTGGCGGCTGATCGGGAGTTCGTCGGCCAGTGCCGACGCGGACGCCGGCCGATGCCCGAGTGCGACGAGCACCTGCCACCGGCTGTCGTCGGCGAGCGCCGCGAAAACCTGCACCGGCGAGGCACTCTCATGCATCGGCGGCGGCTCCCACCAGATATTTCTGGGCGAGGCCGAGCTCGAGGGGCCAGCCGCCGCTGTGGTCGTCGAACCGGGAGCGGCGATCGGCCTCGGGCTCGTCCAGCGAGGCGAACCCACTCTCGACGACGCGCAGCACAACTCCGGACGGCGCTGGAGTGATCCAGAATTCGACGAGGGTGGACGAGCTCTCGAGGTCGTCGGCGTCGATGTGCCACCGGAAGGCCGCATAGCGCGGCTCATCGAGTGTCACGGTGCGCAAGGCGAACTTTCCGTGTGTCGGATCGGTGACGATGGCGACGTCGCCGTCACGATCGATGCGATGCTCGGTGATCCGCTCTTCGTTGATGTACCAACCGGGTTCGCTCACCAGGTCCCAGACGCGTTGCGCCGGTGCGTCGATGGCGATCTCGCGCTCGATGCGGTCGTAGTCGGTGGTCATGTCTGGGTTTCCTCTCCGCCTGATGCCCTGCCTGGGTTGCTGCAACTCCAGGGTTGCACATGAGGCCATAGTACTGCAACCCCAAAGTTGCAGGTTGTTTCAGTGCACGAGCGCCGACCGCCGACCTGCTATCGCGGAAGCTGGGCTGAACTCTGGTGCAGCACAGCTAACAACATCGGTGCTAGCGTTTATCCCTCGTCGAGGGGTCGCACGGGGGGTTGACGCGATGGCGGTCACGATATCTGTGGTAGTCGACACCAATCCAACTCTCTTGAACGACGCTGCGGCGCAACTAAAGACACAAATGACGCGTCTCGACGCGGAGATCGCCGCGCAACAAGCCGCACTGGACCGCCTTGGCGAGAAATGGAAAGGCACAGCCTCCGACGCGGCGCAGGCACACGCCAAGGCGATGCTCACCCGCCAGATCAGCCTGAAGAATCAGCTTGCCAAGACACAGGCCGCTCTGAGCTCGGCGGGGACGAACCTGACTGCTCTGCGAACCGAGATTCTAAATATGGTGAAGCAGGCGATCTCGGTCGGCGGCCTGGTCGCAGGAGATGGCACCGTTACTCCCTCGCCCTTCAGCAGCCTCCTCACTCCGCAGGTCGCCAAGAAATACACCGACATCCTGCACGGCCTTTTGACTCAGTTCGATCGAATAGATCAGGCCACTGCCGCCGAAATACAGGCCAATAGCGGCGAAGCCGGTACGGGAGCAGCATCGCAAGCGGGAATCGGAGGCGAGGATTCGCCGTACAAGTGGACCGACAAGGACCTCTACCGAGGCAACCCCTCATCGGCCGACATCGGTCAAAACGCACTGGGCGACTGCTATCTGGTCGCCGCCATGGGGGCGCTCGCCGACGCAGACCCCGAACGCATCAAGAACAAGATCAGCTTCAACCCGGAGACCGGCGAGTTCGACGTCACTTTGTGGGACGGCAACGAATGGCGGCATGTACCGGTAACCCAGGCCGACATCGACGCGAATATGGCCGCCCAAGGCGGCAGCGGTCTGGACACGGATGACCCAACACAGATCAACCACCAAGGTGCGTTGTGGCCGGCCGTGATCGAGAGCGCCTACGGCAAGCTCAAGGCACCCGGTCAGAATCTCCTACCCGGCATCGGACAGGGCGGACAGACCAGTGCGGCGATGGAAGCGCTGACCGGAAATCGCGGCACTTCGATAGATCCCTCACACGAGTGGTACCGGACCCTCAACATCGATCAACAGATCTCACAGGCACTACAGACCCACCAGCCGGTCGTGTTATCCACGCCAGGCAATCCGGGCGGCACCGGCCTGGTGGGCAACCACGCCTACACCGTGATCGGCATAACTGGCACCGGAAGCGAAGCACAGGTGACCGTCCGCAACCCGTGGGACGTCGACGATAAGGTCAAGACCGTTCGGCTGGGTGATCTCGTGGGATCGGGGTGGTCAGGCGCCACCGGCGACGGACCCGTTGGCAACGTCAACATCGGGCAGCTATAGGCAAGGGGGGCGGCGTTGTCAGCTAAGTGGGTTCTCATCGCGATCGTCAGCGTCCTCGTTGCGGTGCTGGTTGCCGTGGTCTACGCCCAATATCGCCCGTCGCAACAGAACCTTCTTGACACCATTGACCAAGCCCCTTCGTGGCAGGGCGCACCGAAATTCGTTTCCCTGAGCACCGAGTCGGAGGCGGACGAGAAGCGATTCACCGAACGGCTCCGAGCGGCGGCGGCCGATGTCCTACCCGACGCCACTATCACCGAGGAGCGGCTGTTCGTCGACAACGGACGGGTGTGGGATGCGGTCCGCAAGTCGGGAGATGTGTATTTCGACCGATTCGGGTATCGCCAAACCGCAGACAGCAGCACCACTTCGGGCGAATGGACCGTCAACTACATCACGTGGCGGCCCGGCAACGGTTTACGCCGGTCCTTCGACAAGCGCATCGCGCTGGTACTTGAGATGCCGATCCCTCGCGACCGCGGCAAGCTCGCCGGGTTTTTCGTCATGCGGCCGAAGGACTGAGGCCCTACTCCTCGTGCAGGATCGGGTCGGACTCCAAATGAGTCAGCCCGTTCCAGGCCAGGTTGACCACGTGCGCGGCCACCACCTCTTTCTTGGGCTCGCGGACATCGAGCCACCACTGCGCGGTCATCGACACCGAACCGACCAGGGCCTGCGCGTAGAGCGGGGCCAGATCCGGGTCCAGGCCGCGCCGGGAGAAGTCGCCGGCCAGGATCGAGGACACCTGGTTGACCGCATCGTTGAGCAGCGTGGCGTAGGTGCCGGAGGTGATGGCCGCCGGTGAGTCGCGGATCAGGATCCGGAAGCCGTCGGTGTGTTCCTCGACGTAGGTCAGCAGCGCCAGCGCGACGCGTTCGACCCGCACCCGCGACCGGTTGTTGGTCAGCGACGAGGTGATCCCGTCCAGCAGGGCCGACATCTCGCGGTCGACCACGACGGCGTACAGGCCCTCTTTGCCGCCGAAATGCTCGTAGACCACGGGCTTGGACACGTTGGCACGCTGGGCGATCTCCTCGATGGAGGTGCCCTCATAGCCCCGTTCGGCGAACAGCGACTTGGCGATCTCGATGAGCTGTTGTCGCCGTTCGGTGCCGGTCATCCGGGCGCGAGGGGCCCGGACTTCCTTCTCGGGTGCTGCCACGCATATCAGGCTAGACCGTTCGACTAGAGTCTCTCCCGGACATTCCGTCGTGGTGTAATCGGCAGCACCTCTGATTTTGGTTCAGATAGTTCAGGTTCGAGTCCTGGCGACGGAGCTAGGCGGCAGATCCACCGCGTGGGCGCGCAACTCGGTCAGGATTTCGACGGATGGGAACGGCGGGGTGCGATAACGCGCCGGCACCGGTCCCGGCAGGGGCCGTAGCCCGATCGCATCGACGAGCACCCCGAACGGAATGGTGAAGAGGTCCGAGCCGTCCTGGTTGGTCCCGATCATGATGTAGTCGGTTTCGGGCAGGTCCCATTCGGCACCCTTGCCCCAGACAGACAGGGTTCGCACGCCCCAGGGTGTCTCGACGGCTCCGACGCGGCCGACATACTGCGGGATCATCTCGCGCTCGTAGTGGTCCTGCAGAAAGTCCGTCTGGGACCCGTACTCCCTTGTCGCCTGCACTGCGCGGGCGCGCAGCGCGAGATGACGCATCGGATGAGGCCCGGCCAGATCCAGCGGAACGATCGTCCCGTCACCGATGGTGTAGGCCTGTGGCGATATGAACCTGTCCGCATCGAGATACATGCGTTCGGCTGCCTCGAACAACCCCGGTGCGTCTGCGGGATCGTCCGTCCCCACCAACAGCGCTCCGTCACCGGGCATGAACACCAGCGGCTGCCCCTGCCCGGGCACTGCCAACGAGCTGAGCCAACCATCGACGACGATGAGCGCATCCACGTACGTTCCACCGTCGGCATCTCTGAGCATGACCTTCTGGCCCGGTGTGACCTCGGGCGAACGCGCAGCAAGGTTCTCCCTGGCCGCGGCGAACGCGTCAAGCCCGGTGACACCCCACCGTTCGGTGGCTGCGACCGTGACCACCACCCGCCGGTCGGGCAGATCGACCACGGCCAACTCACTGACCAGCGGCCACAGCTGACGTGCCCAGATCGGGTCGTCCCGCTGGGTCGTCGCCGTCACATAGCTTTGCGGCCGCAGCACCGGCCGCAGTAGCGGCCGGGCTTGCGACCAGTCCACCGGCACCCCTTGGGCAAACACATCCATCGGGTCAGCCTATGGCCGCGGACCCAGGCCCCCAGGCAGCAGTTTTGCGGCACTCTCACCGAGAATGACACGCTGTCCGTGCGGGATTGCGACGTTGGGAAGTGGGAAACGATGACGACTCGAGCCGGATCCGACGCAGCGGTCGTCGTGCTGGCAGCTGGTGCCGGGACGAGAATGCGCTCGGACACCCCCAAGGTGCTGCACACTCTGGCCGGGCGCAGCATGCTCAGCCACGCCGTCCACACCGTCGCCAATGCGACGGCCCAGCACCTGGTCGTCGTGCTCGGCCACGACCGTGAGCGCATCGCCCCCGCGGTCGGCGAGCTGGCCGACAAGCTGGGCCGCACCATCGACATCGCCATCCAGGACCAACAGCTGGGCACCGGCCACGCGGTGGCCTGCGGCCTGGGCGCGCTGCCCGACGAATTCGCCGGGACGGTCGTGGTGACCTCGGGCGACGTCCCGCTGCTCGACGCCGACACCCTGGCCGGCCTGATCGAGACCCACAGCGCCGCGACCGCCGCCGCCACCGTGCTGACCACCACCGTCCCCGACCCGACCGGCTACGGCCGAATCCTGCGCACCCAGGACAACGAGGTCATCGGCATCGTCGAGCAGGCCGACGCCACCGACTCACAGCGGGCCATCCGCGAGGTCAACGCCGGGGTGTACGCCTTCGACATCGCCGACCTGCGCTCGGCGCTGAGCCGGTTGAGCTCCAACAACGCCCAGCAGGAGCTGTACCTCACCGACGTCATCGCGATCGTGCGCCAGGACGGCCGCACGGTGCGAGCCATGCACGTCGACGACAGTGCGCTGGTGGCCGGCGTCAACGACCGGGTGCAGCTCGCCGACCTGGGCGCCGAACTCAACCGCCGCATCGTGGCCCGCCACCAGCGTGCCGGAGTGACGATCATCGACCCGGCCACCACCTGGATCGACGTCGACGTCAGCATCGGCCGCGACACGGTCGTGCGCCCCGGCACCCAACTGCTCGGCGCATCCGAGATCGGGGCCGGCTGCGAGATCGGACCGGATTCCACCCTGACCGACGTCGAGGTGGGCGACGGTGCATCGGTGGTGCGGACGCATGCGCAACTCGCGGTCATCGGGGCCGGCGCCACCGTCGGCCCCTTCAGCTACCTGCGGCCCGGCACGGTCCTGGGCGCCGAGGGCAAGCTCGGGGCCTTCGTCGAGACCAAGAACTCCACGATCGGCGCCGGCACCAAGGTGCCGCACCTGACCTACGTCGGCGACGCAGACATCGGCGATCACAGCAACATCGGCGCCTCCAGCGTCTTCGTCAACTACGACGGCGAGAACAAGCACCGGACCACCATCGGCTCCCACGTGCGGACGGGCTCCGACACGATGTTCATCGCCCCGGTCACCGTGGGCGACGGCGCCTACACCGGTGCCGGCACCGTGCTGCGCGACGACATACCGCCCGGCGCGCTGGCGGTCTCGGACAACGCCCAGCGCACCATCGAGGGCTGGGTGGAGCGCAAGCGCCCCGGCTCGGCGGCCGCGGAGGCCGCGCGCAAGGCCCGAGAGCAGTAGATCGGCCAACCACCGGCGACGAACGTGACGCTCGTGCACGAAATCCGCGGCAAACGCGTACGGGAACGCCACAGTCGGCACCGCTGGGGCGTGCAGACCGACGTTTTGTGTTGGCAATCTGGTAACCCGGCTACGAACAACCAGAAACGCTACGTACGATTGCTCCGTATCGATCCCCAACCGCGAAGGCAGCCATAGTGGCCACGGACTGGACCGACAATCGAAAAAACCTGATGCTGTTCTCGGGGCGTGCACACCCCGAGCTGGCGGAGCAAGTGGCCAAGGAGCTCGGCATCGAGGTCACGGCACAGACCGCCCGGGACTTTGCCAACGGCGAGATCTTCGTCCGGTTCGACGAGTCCGTGCGCGGCTGCGACGCGTTCGTGCTGCAGAGCCATCCCGCGCCACTGAACCAGTGGCTGATGGAGCAGCTCATCATGATCGACGCGCTCAAGCGCGGTAGCGCCAAGCGGATCACCGCGATCCTGCCGTTCTATCCGTATGCGCGGCAGGACAAGAAGCACCGCGGCCGGGAGCCCATCTCGGCCCGCCTGGTCGCCGACCTCCTCAAGACCGCCGGCGCCGACCGCATCGTCTCGGTGGACCTGCACACCGACCAGATCCAGGGCTTCTTCGACGGCCCCGTCGACCACATGCGCGCCCAGTCGCTGCTGTGCGGCTACATCGGCGAGAACTATGCCGGCTCGGACATGGTGGTCGTCTCCCCCGACTCGGGCCGCGTGCGCGTCGCCGAGAAGTGGGCCGACTCCCTGGGCGGCGTCCCGCTGGCCTTCATCCACAAGACCCGCGACCCGCTGGTGCCCAACCAGGTGGTGTCCAACCGAGTGGTGGGCGACGTCAAGGGCAAGACCTGCATCCTGACCGACGACATGATCGACACCGGCGGCACCATCGCCGGCGCGGTCAAACTGCTCAAGCAGGACGGTGCCAAGGACGTGGTGATCGCCGCCACCCACGGCGTGCTGTCCGATCCCGCCGCCCAGCGCCTGGCCGAGTGCGGGGCCCGCGAGGTGATCGTCACCAACACGCTGCCGATCACCGAGGACAAGCAATTCCCGCAACTGACCGAGCTGTCCATCGCACCGCTGCTGGCCAGCACCATCCGCGCGGTGTTCGAGAACGGCTCGGTGACCGGGCTGTTCGACGGGTCCGCCTAGATGGCCCGCATATACCACAACCCGAAGTGCTCGACCTCGCGCAAGACGCTGGATCTGTTGCGCGAGAACGGGATCGAGCCTGAGGTGGTGCAGTATTTGAAGACGCCGCCGACGCGTGCGGAGCTGAAGCAGATGATCGCCGACGCGGGCATCGACGTGCGCACCGCGGTGCGCAAGCGCGAATCCCTCTACACCGAGCTGGGTTTGGCCGACGCCTCCGACGACGAACTGCTCGACGCGATGGCCGAGAACCCGATCCTGATCGAGCGGCCGTTCGTCGTCACCGACAACGGCACCCGGTTGGCCCGGCCGATCGATTCGGTGCGCGAGATTCTGTGAAGCGGCTGCTCGCCACGGCCGGTGCGCTGGCCGTCCTAGTCTCCGGTTGTGGTGCCGAAACGCCTGACTACAAGTCGATCTGGACGACGAGTTCGACCACGCCGGCCGCCGACGCGGGCCAGCAACCCGTGCCGCTCTGGCAGTTCCTGGAGGAGTCCGGCGTCGTCGGTGAACCGATCGCGCCCGAGAAGATCCCCCACCTGACCGTCACCATGCCGAGCCCGCCGGGCTGGCACCCGTACAACAATCCCAACCTGGCTCCGGGCACCCGGATGATCGCCAAGGGCGATACCTACCCGACCGCGATGTTGTTGGCGTTCAAGTTGCACGGGGATTTCGACGTACCCCAGGCACTCAAGGACCACGGCTACGCCGACGCCCAGCTGTCGGAGAACTTCAAGCAGCTCAACGCATCCAACGCCGACTGGAAGGGCTTCCCGTCGGCGATGATCGAGGGCAGCTACGACCTCAACGGCAAGCGCATGCAGAGCTACAACCGCGTCGTCATCCCCGCGGACGGGTTGCAGCCGCCGCAGCGCTATCTCATCCAGCTGACCATCACGACCTACGCCGACGACGCACAGGCACAGGGTCCGGACATCGAATCGATCATCACAGGATTCAACGTCGCGAAGAAGTGACGGTGCGACCGTAGGGTGGTCAGCATGAGTGGATGGACCAGTGCAGACCTGCCTTCGTTTTCCGGCCGCAGGGTGATCGTCACCGGCGCCAACAGTGGGCTGGGGCTCGTCACCGCCCGTGAACTGGCCCGCGTGGGCGCAAAGGTCACCGTCGCGGTGCGCAACCTGGAGAAGGGCACCGCGGCCGCCGAGACGATGACGGGCGGAATCGTCGAGGTACGCAAACTCGACCTGCAGAACCTGGCCTCGGTGCACGAGTTCGCCGACACCGTCGAAAGCGTCGACGTGCTGGTCAACAACGCCGGCATCATGGCCGTGCCGCTGAGCCGGACCGCCGACGGCTTCGAGAGCCAGATCGGTACGAATCACCTCGGTCATTTCGCCCTGACCAATCTGCTGCTGCCCAAGATCGCCGACCGGGTGGTCACGGTGTCGTCGTTGATGCACTGGATCGGGCAGATCAGCCTGCGCGATCTGAACTGGAAGTCGCGGCCGTATTCGGCGTGGCTGGCCTACGGACAGTCCAAGCTGGCGAACTTGATGTTCACCTCCGAGCTGCAACGGCGGCTGACCGCCTCGGGCTCGCAGGTGCGCGCAGTGGCCGCCCACCCCGGCTATTCGGCCACCAACCTGCAAGGCCAGACCGGCAACAAGTTCGGCGAGCGGATGATGGCCACCGCCAACCGGATGTTCGCCAGCGACGCCACGTTCGGCGCACGTCAGACGCTATACGCAATCGCGCAGGACGTCCCCGGCGACAGTTTCATCGGCCCGCGATTCGGCCAGTTCGGCGTCAGCCAACCGGTCGGCCGCAGCCCGCTGGCCCGCAAGGTGGGCACCCAGAAGGAGCTGTGGGACCTGTCCGAGCAGCTCACCAAGACCACGTATCCCCTGTAGGGGCGCCTGCGCGATTTTTGGGGACGGCCCGGTCTTTGCTACCCTGACCTGGCGTCACGGCGAGGGTGGACCTTCACAGACCACCGTTATCGGCGGGAACTTCTTCAAGTGTTGCGACCCTTGCCGTGCTGACGATCTGACCCAGTACCGCAATTTAGAGGAGCAACATCATGGCCAAGGCCGCCGCCAAGAACGTCCCCAACAAGCTGACCGCCACCGTGCGTACCCGCACCGGCAAGGGCGCCTCGCGCCAGGCCCGTCGTGACGGCAACGTGCCCACCGTGCTCTACGGCCACGGCACCGATCCCCAGCACCTGGAGATCAACGCCCGCGAGTTCGCCGCCGTGCTGCGCCACTCGGGCACCAACGCCGTGCTGACCCTCGACATCGAGGGCAAGGAGCAGCTGGCCCTGACCAAGGCTCTCGACATCCACCCGATCCGCCGCAACATCCAGCACGCCGACCTGCTCGTCGTGCGCCGCGGCGAGAAGGTCACCGTCGAGGTCACCGTCACCGTCGAGGGCGACGCGGCTCCGGGCACCCTGGTCACCCAGGACGCCAACACCATCGAGATCGAGGCCGAGGCCCTGTCGATCCCCGAGCACCTGACCGTGTCGGTCGAGGGCGTCGAGGCCGGCACCCAGATCCTGGCGGGCCAGATCGAGCTGCCCACCGGCGTCTCGCTGGTCTCGGATGCCGAGCTGCTCGTGGTCAACATCGTCGAGGCCCCGAGCGCCGAGGAGCTCGAGTCCGAGGGTGCCGGCGAGACCGCCGCCGAGGCCCCGGCCGAGGAGCCGGCCGCCGAGGCTGCCGAAGCCGCCGAGTAAGTACGCCTTTCGATGGCCGAGCCGCTGCTGGTGGTGGGCCTGGGTAATCCCGGGCCCGCCTACGCCAAAACCCGGCACAACATCGGGTTCATGGTGGCCGATGTACTGGCCGCCCGCATCGGCTCGGCCTTCAAGGTGCACAAGAAATCCGGCGCCGAGGTGGCCACCGGTCAGCTCGCCGGAGCGCCGGTGGTGCTGGCCAAACCTCGGTGCTACATGAACGAGTCCGGCCGTCAGGTCGGGCCGTTGGCCAAGTTCTACTCCGTGCCGCCGGGCCGGATCGTGGTGATCCACGACGAGCTGGACATCGACTTCGGCCGCATCCGGCTCAAGGTCGGCGGCGGCGAGGGCGGCCACAACGGGCTGCGGTCAGTGGCATCAGCCTTGGGCAGCAAGGACTTTCAGCGGGTCCGCATCGGCGTGGGCCGCCCACCGGGCCGCAAGGATCCGGCAGCGTTCGTGCTCGAGGCCTTCACCGCCGCCGAGCGGGCCGAGGTGCCGACCATCTGCGAGCAGGCCGCCGACGCCACCGAGCTGTTGATCGCCCAGGGCCTGGAGCCAGCCCAGAACACCGTGCACGCCTGGTGATTCCGCTCCGCTACCAGTGAAACGGCCGGTCGAGGGTCAGCGTGCGCTCGGCCGGCGGGTACCAGCCCTGCGGCGCGTGTTGGTCGGTGTGCAGATAGCACTGCACCCGCACCTGCGAGTTGCCGGGACTGAAGGTGAGCAGCCGGCTGATCGGCAGCGTCGTGATCGGCATGTGATGGCGGCTCAGCGACGCCGCGTTCATGAAATACGTTCCACCCCAAGCCCGCTCGATATGGGTCTTGCCGCCATGGGCATCGTCGGGGTGGGTGTGGGTGTGCCCGGCCAGCCACAGCGCGACCGCGCCCGGATGCTCGGTCAGGTACCGCTCGAAGGCCCCGGAATCCGGCTTGCCGCCCACCCAGTACAGGTATGACGCCGCGTGCGGCGTCCCCTCCACGAACGGGCGGTGGTAATGCTCGTAGAGTTTGCCGTCTGCGCCCCGGCGTACCCCCTCCCACTCCCCTGACGCCACCGTGGTGTCCTTGAGGACGTAGTGGTGCACCGTGACGATGATCGAATCCCGGTTCTGTTCAACCATGTTCGCCCACCACTCGAATGCCTCCGCGGAGACCACGCCGCCCGGGTTGCCGCCGAGCGTGCCCCGGCCGACGGCCTGAGACGGCTCGTTGCGGTCGCTGAGCATCAGGAACAGCAGGTTGCCCACCCGGAACGAATACCGTTCCCAGGTCCCGGTGACCGGATACTGTCGCGCGGCGGCGTCGACGCCGGAATGCACGGTGTACGCCCCCAGTGGATCGACCCATTTTTGCCACCACCACGCGTCGGGCTCGGAAAGCCCGCTGCGATCGTGGTTTCCGCACACCGAGTAGACGTCCTCCCGGCGGTGTTTGCGCATCGCCGAGAGTTGTCGGCGGACCTCGCGTCCCTCGGCGTCGTCGGGCAGGTGGTGATGCGCCCCGGACATGTCGCCGACGTCGACGGCGATATCCCAGTCGAACGACGGACCGCCCTGCGCGCCGCCGAACTCCGACTGACGGATGGCCTCGGCGAGGCTCTCCCGGCCGAACTGGTTGTCGGTCCCGACGTGAGCGTCACCAAACGCCCAGAGCCGGAAATCTCCCTGCTGTGTGGCCATCGCCGCGCAACGATAGCCATCTCGCAACGGCCCCGTCCGGCGTTGCGATCAGGGAGATTCCAAAGCCGGTCAGCGCCCCCGGATTCCGCTGTCGACGACCTTCACCGTCTTGTGCGGAAACCGTTTCTCGGCGTGAGCCTTGGCCACCGAGTTCGGCAGCACGTACAGCGTTTCGCGCTTGTCCTGCAGAGGTTTGAGCACCCGGTTCATGAACTCTCTGCGATCGTCGAGGTAGGGCTCGATGACGTCCTCGCCCGCCGGGCACACCGCCAGGCAGTACGCCGCCTTGTAATTGGCCTTGAACGACAGGCTCTGCCACATCGACGCATTCTCGGAATCGCTGACCCGGGACCGGAAGTCGGCGGCATCGGCACTGTCGGCGATGGTCTGCGCCCAGTCGGTGAACCCGCCCATGAACTCGCGGTAGTTGTGCACCGAGCAGGCGACGAAGTCGAACTCGCCGTTCTTGCCGATCGCGCCGACGGGACAGGCCGCCACGCACAGCTTGCATTCAAGGCATGGCGAGTAATCCAGAGGCACACCGTAGCTACTGATCGGCGCGCCGACGAGAATCGTGGCCAGCAGAATGAAGTTGCCGAATCTGGGGTGGATGACGTTGCGGTGGATTCCCATCACCCCCAGGCCTGAGGCCACCGCGACGGGCTTGTGCGCCACCACCCAGATCCGCCCGGGGAACCTGTCCATCTCCATCGGAAAGGTCGCCGACGGGTTTACCGCGCGGTGCCCGGCGTCCTCCAATGCCCGGGTGATCCGGTGGGCCGCCTCGTTGATGATCTCGCCGCTGCGGTGGAACTCCTGATTGGCCACGCTGCGGGTGGACGAGCGCACGTTGTCGCGGTTCATCTTCACCACCAGCGAGATGTAGCTCCGCGCCCCGGGCAACGCGGCTTCGACGTGTTCCCGCTCGGAATCCAGGGCCGGGTCGTCCACGGCCGCGAAGGCGACGTCGTCGGCCCCGGCCTCCAGACACAACTGTCGCAACCACTCGGCGTCGACCACATCGGGCGCCGGCGCCGCGGCGCGGGCGCGGACCGCGCGCACCGTGGGGTGGTCGGCCAAACGGGGCGGAAGGTTCGAGTTCACCCATCTGAGTATAGATATCTATACCCAGCGCGCAAGGATCGCCCGCGCCGACGTAAAGAAAGCGTTCAGGCCCCGATGCAGACCCGCGTAAGGCGGGTACACCCGAGATATGGAAGCGAAACGACTGCTGAACCCACTACTCGACGGCTCCCGGCCGTGGGGCTGCGTGCAGGTCCGGCCCGGTCGTTTCGGCCTCACCTACTACCGCCTGGTGGTGTACCCGCCCGACCTGAGCAGGAGCGAGCACCGCCTGGTTCGGCTCGCCCGAGGGTGGCCGCTGTGGGGAATACTGCTGTGGCTGCTGTGCCAGATCTGGTTGGCCGGCCAGATGTCTCCCTGGCTCGCGTTCGGTGTCTCCACGGCAGTGGCCGCGGTCGCCGGGGCCGTCACGCTCGGCCTGTCCGGCGGCGCGTACCACCGGGTGCGCACGCTGTGCGCGACCACGATGGCCGGTTATGACGATCCCGATTCCTGCGCGGTCCGGGATCGACTGATCGCATTGGCAGCGATCCTGCTGAGGGCCGACGAGAACCGCTCCCGCGGCGAGATCACCGCTGTGGACCATGAGCTGACCTGGTGGCAGGTCTACAACCTGATGCAGGCCGACAGCGCCGCGAACACCCACCAGGCGAGCTGATGTCCGACATGCTCGAAGTGCTGACACTGATGGCAGCGCCCGTCATGATCCTGTTGGCGCTGCGCTGGTATGTGATTCGCCAGAACCGGGCCGCCGACGCCGCGAGCGTCCCGAAAAGCACGCGGCGAGGGTGCGCGCCCGACAGCAGACACGCACCCTCGCGGCGCTGATGCTCAGCTGAATATCAGCGACCGCCGGGCATCCCCAGCCACGGGAACACCGGGATGTTGGCGGGCGGCGCCGTCGTCCCGGGCCTCGCCTTGATCGACGTGCTGCCATTGGTCGTGCAGATGGTCTTGGTGGCTGTGTCCTGGCAGGTCGGCCGAGCGGCCGCAACGGGAGCCGAAATCACCGACACTGCAACCAAACCTGCCATCGCAAAGGCAAACTTGCCACGACCTCTCCTCATGTCCTTCCCTTTCCGGGCTACCACCGCGATACCAGAAATGTCATGCGCGGAGCGCGCCCGCTTCATGGCGCTCATCAGGGGCAGGCCGATACGACAACGGGGGAATCCGCATCGAGCGGGGTGTTGTTTGCCGCCGCCCGATTAAAGGCGTCCTGGCGGGCAGCTTCGACCGTCGGTCCGGCTCCGCCGGCCACGACCCAGTTGCTGTCGCTGGCGACGGACACGATGCAGAGATTGTCGTTCGTCACCTCGTCGGCGGTGCATTCCACACCACCGGCGGCTTCACACGCTGCGATCACCGCAGCCGAGGCCTCTTCACTGGTGTCACCGGTTGCGGTGAAACCCGCTATGGTGCCGATGAAATCACCGGTACCGACTGCCGCGAAGATGTCCTCGGGGTCGCCCTCCACATATCCGCCCGGGCCACCCGCCCAGGCCGTGCCCGCGGAAATCCCGGCAGCGACAACGCCCGCGCCGAGGACCGCCGAAACCCATCTGGATTTGTGCATTCCAGTCCTCTCGTCAAAGTGATAATGCGAGAAGAATACAAAATAATTCCATTACCGATGAGCAAATTGACTGCGCTGTCATCGCATTTAATTATCAGGAGAGGCCGCGACTCCGCTTGCGTGGCGAAAAATGCACCGAAACCAGGTGTGCCGTGACAGGGTCAACGAGAAAGCGCAGCGCGCGCATGAAGCTTCCCGCGGGCGCGAGCCGGGCGGCAGGCCCGCACACCGATGAGACTGGATCGGTGTTTCGTTATCTGCGTTGGCTGGTCGCGGGACTGCGGTTGATGAGCGGCCGGGCTGGGGTGAAATGCACTGCCCCACGAGGATTTTGACCAGCCACGCGTTGATGTCGGCGTGCCTGTGAGTGCGGTAATTGTCGCGCACAACGTACAGGTTTTCGCCGTGGGTAGGCGCGGGACGCTGCCTTGAGAAACGGCATTGCCGTCTATGACTTTTCGTCCACACGCAACACGATCGCGTTGGCAGGGGTCCGATACAGACCCACCACGTCAACGATCACAGGGCCAGGGGCACACCGCACACCCACCGCCGCTCGACACCCAAAGAACCAGGGATGTCTCGCGGAGAACGTCAGCCGGTGATCAGAGACACCGAGTTGGCGCGGCGCAGCTTGCCCGACGGGGTCTTCGGGATGCTGCCGGGGCCGAGCACGACGACGTTGCGCGGACGCATGTCGACCTCGGAAACCACCTCGTGTGCCACCTGGTGCTCGATCCGGCGCACCTCGGCCGGATCCTGCCAGGCGTTGGACTCCACGGCGACGGCAAAGGTCTCGCGCGAGTGGCCCGCATCCAGACGCACCGCCACGGCACAGCCGGGACGCACGCCCTCCACGCGGCCGGCCGCACGCTCGATGTCCGTCGGGTAGATGTTGCGCCCGGCCATGATGATCACGTCCTTGACGCGACCACACACGATGATGTTGCCCTCCTCGGTGATGTAGCCGAGGTCGCCGGTGTCATACCAGCCGTGCTCATCCTGGGCCGGCAGGAAGCCGCCCATGGTGATGTAGCCGGGGGTCAACGATTCGCCGCGCAGCTCGATGACGCCGACGCCGCGGGCCGGCATGACGTCGCCGTGCTCGTCGACGACGCGGGCCTCAAGGTCTTTCAGCAGCGGGCCCAGTGAGGCCAGCCGCTTGGTGTTGCCCTTGGTGGCGGGCACGGCGCGGCGCAGGGCGGCCAGCAGATCGGCGTCGACCTCGTCGACCACCAGACCGGCGTTGCACGGCGAGAACGACACCGCCAGGCAGGTCTCGGCCATGCCGTAGGCCGGCAGGATCGCCGACTCCGGAAGCCCGAAGGGCTTGCCCGCATCCAGCAGGTCCTCGACGTCGGCCGGCTCCACCGGCTCGGCACCCGAGAGCGCGAACCGCAGGGTGGACAGGTCGTACTCACCGGGCTTGGCCTGCCGGCGCAGCCGCTTGGCGAACAGGGCGTAGGCGAAGTTGGGCGCCGCCGTCATGGTGCCCTTGTACTTGGTGATGAGCTTGGCCCACAGCAGCGTGTCGCGCAGGAAGTCCATCGGCGTGACCTTGACCAGCTCGGCGCCGAAGTACATCGGGATGGTCAGGAAGCCGACCATGCCCATGTCGTGGAAGCAGGGCAGCCAGCTGACCATGACGTCCTTGTCGACGTCGTACTCGGCACCGATGAACATCGCCTCCGCGTTGGAGTGGATGTTGCGGTGCGTGATCTGCACTGCCTTGGGCGATCCCGTCGACCCGGAGGTCAGCTGCATCAGCGCCAGATCGTCCTCGCCGGTCTCCACCGGGTCGATCGGGTCGGCGGCCAGCAGGTCGGCGACCTTGACCACCTTGATGCCCTTTTCCTCCAGCACCGGGATGGCGACCAGGAAGGGCTCCGAGACGATGACGGCGTCGGCCTCGATCATGCCGATCACGTTCATGGTGTCGTCGGCCCAGACCGCCAGGTCGGTGCGCGGGGTGGGCTGGTGCAGCATCGTCAGGCTGGCGCCGCGCATCCACACACCCTGCGCGGTCGGCGCGATCTCCACCGGGAACCCGGCCAGCACGCCGACGGCGTCCCCGTGGCCGATGCCCGCGGCGGCCAAACCGCCCGCGATGCGCCTGGCCCGCTCGTGAACCTCACCCCAGGTGTGGCGAATCGGCTCGTGCGGTTCACCAGTCACCATCCCGCGTTTGCTCTCCCGAGCGTTGCGGAACATCTTCTCGGTGAATCTGCTCACGACGACCTCCTTGGCTTCCGCGGCCCCGACACCGGCGACAGTGCGCACGGTGCAAACGCCCGGTTATCCATGCTCCGCCCGCTGTGCACACCTTTTGGGTAGGCGCGCGCACACGATTGGGGAGCAGTTATGTCTCGATCAGGTGATGCCCCAGGTCCGCGCCTACGGCTACGCGACCGCCCACCATCACAGGTGGCGGGCGCACAAGTCGCATCCGACGCAAGACCGCTAGCATTCACCGCCGATCATCTTAAGAGACCCTTAAGTAACTGGCCAAACCCTCGCGTTAATTGAGGCCTGGGTCACATTCTCAGACCGACGTCGAGGGCGCCGGAACCACGCGCGCGCCACTCACGGGTCCGCTGGCCACCCGCACCGTCCGGCACACTCCGGCTCCGGCCAGCTGCACCCCGACGTCCACCGCAGTGGTCGACGAGGGACACAGGAACGCACACGTCGGGCCCGACCCGGACACGATGCCCGCCAGGGCACCGGCCTCCACGCCGGCGCGCAGTGTGCGGCGCAGATCCGGGTACAGGCTCAGCGCCGCTGACTGCAGGTCGTTGGCCAGCAGCGCGGCCAGTTCGGCCGGATCGCCGGAGGCCAGCGCGGCCAGCACCGGCTCGGGTTCGTCCGCCCGCGGCGGGCCACCCGTCGAGGTGTCCGCCCGCAGCCGGTCCAACTCGCCGAACACCTTGGGCGTGGACAGGCCCCGATGCGCGAATGCCAGCACCCAGTGAAAGGTACTGCGGGCGAGCACGGTGGCCAGCTCCTCGCCGCGGCCGGTCCCCAGGGCCGTCCCACCGTGCAGCGCGAACGGGACGTCACTGCCCAGCCGGGCGGCCAGTGCGTGCAGATCGCGCCTGGGCACGCCGAGCTCCCACAGCGTGTTCATCGCGACCAGCACCGCCGCCGCGTCGGCACTGCCCCCGGCCATGCCACCGGCCACCGGGATCGACTTCTCGATGCTGATCGACACGTCGGGCGACCGGCCGACGTGGTCGGCCAGCAGCTCGGCGGCGCGCCAGGCCAGGTTGCGTTCGTCGGTGGGCACCGACTCCACGCCCTCACCCGCGACCGTCAGCGACAGCATGTCGGCGTTGCGCACGGTCACCTCGTCCAGCAGTGACACGGCGTGGAACACCGTGGTGAGGTCGTGGTACCCGTCGTCGCGCACGTCGCCCACGGCCAGGTACAGATTCACCTTGCCGGGGACGCGCACGGTGACCGAACCGGTAGGGACCCATTCGGACGCGGTACTGCCGTCGGAAGCTGACACGGCCACGACACTATCGCCGCTCAGGGGCCGTTGTCGGTGAACTTAAGCTGAGACGGTGCCCTCACCCGAGGTGATCGTCGCGGGATACACCGCGACACAAGTCGTAGGGAGTGGCGGCTCGGCGGTCGTGTACACCGCGCGTGACCCCGACGGGGCCATCGTTGCGCTCAAGGTTCTCGACGGTGAACGCCGGCCCGGCGACCTCGCCCGGCTGCAGCGCGAGTTCGATTTCGCCCGTCGGCTTGACCATCCCAACATCGTCACGGTGTACGCGGCGGGCCCGGGCTGGCTGGCGATGGAGTTCGTCGACGGCGGCACGGTGAGCGATCTGCCCGACACCGAAGCGCAGCTCACCGCACTGACCCAGACCGCGGGCGCACTCGACCATGCCCACCGTCGCGGAATCGTGCACTGCGACGTCAAACCCGCCAACATCCTTGTCGATCAACCGTTTTCGAGGGCGGTGCTGATCGACTTCGGGGTGGCGCACTCGATGGCCGAGGACGTCGCCGCCCGCCTGGCGCACGATCCCGGCCGGCTCAGTCTCGATCCGGCCCGCCGCATCACCCGCCAGACACCCGAATCGCACCTGAACATCCAGGCGTCGCTTCCCTATTCGGCACCCGAACTGCTCGCCGGCCGGGCCCCGTCGGGCGCCACCGACCAGTACGCGCTGGCCTGCACGACGGTGGAACTGCTTACGGGGTCACCACCGTTTTCCGCGGGAGACGCGATGGCCATGATCGACCATCACCTGCACAGCCGCCCGCCACGAATATCGGAGCGGGGCAACGGGATTCCGCGCGCCGTCGACCCTGTGGTGGTCAAGGCCCTGGCGAAGGACGCAGAACGGCGCCACCCCTCGTGCACGGAATTCATCGGCCTCGTCATCGAAGCGTTGGGCCGCCCAACGTGAAGAAGATCGCGAGATTGTCGGACAATCTCGCGATCTTCTTCACGTTGGCGTAGAGGCTAGGCCTTCTGCGCCGCCTCGATCTTGGCCGCAGCCTCACCCTCGGCTTCCTTGGCCCGCTGCAACAGCCGGACGAAGTCGGCGATCCCGAGCGTCTCACCGCGGCGCGACGGGTCGATGCTGGCGGCCAGCAGCCGCTCCGCCGACTCGTTGCCCGAACCCGCCCAGTCCGCGAACGCGTTGCGCGAGGTCTTGCGGCGCTGCGCGAACCCGATGTCGATGAGCTGGAACACCTCATCGCGGAAGGCAGCGTCGGTGGGCCACGGCGAGGTCTCGTACCGGTCGATGCGGACCAGCCCGGAGTACACCCGCGGAATCGGCCAGAACACCGTGGGCGACACCATGCCGTGCCGGCGCACGTTTCCGTAGAAACGCACCTTGGCACTGGGCACCCCGTAGTCCTTGCCACCGGGTTCGGCCGCCAGGCGCTCGGCCACCTCGGCCTGCACCATGACCATCACCGTGCGGATGGACGGGAACTCGGCCAACAGGTGAAGCAGCGCAGGCACCGCCACGTTGTACGGCAGGTTCGCCACGAGCGCGGTGGGCTGCTCGGTCAGATCGGACGGCATCAGCGTCAGGATGTCCTGATTGATGACCGTCAGCCGGTTGATCTCGCTGTGCGAATGATCGGCGATGGTGGCCGGCAGTTGCTTTGCCAACACCGGGTCGATCTCGATGGCGGTGACCTTCGCGCCGCGATCGAGCAGGGGCAGGGTCAGCGACCCGAGGCCCGGTCCGACCTCCAGCACATGGTCGTTCCGGTGAATACCGGAGGCCGACACAATGCGCCGAACGGTGTTGGCATCGTGGACAAAGTTCTGGCCAAAGGCCTTGCGTGGCCGAAAGTCGATTTCTTTCGCCAAGCGTCGTATCTCGGTCCGCCCGAGCAGTCGAATAGTCAGCGCGCCCCAATCCTCCCGCTACACGTCGGCCAAGCTCCCCATCCCTGCCGGGCCTGCGTCACCGTAGCAATCGCAATCTGCTCTTCTCTTGTCGCCAGATCGGCCCTCGGAGCATACCGCAGACCACCCTGTCGCTCCCAGGTGTTTTGATCGAATTGGACGCCGCCGAAGAATCCGTTACCTGTGTTAATGGCCCAGTTACCTCCCGCTTCGCACTGGGCGAGAGCGTCCCACGTGGCGGCATTGGAGACCGGCGGGACTTCGGTGCCCGGCTTTGCTCCGACCCTCAGCACGCCGTCGCGCGCCGGCGTGATCACGACATTGGCTACTGGCAGCCTGCCCGTCTCCACACCGTTCACCTTCGCCACCGCGTAGGTCACGTCCTGGGTTCCTGGGGCGCCCGGCTCCTCGACGACCTGGCGGCTCATGTTGAGCTCGACGTCTTCGATGCGCTGATTGCCCGGCGCCAGCGGAACCCGCTCGGTGACCTTCTCGATACGCATGCGCGTCACCTGGACGTGCATACCCTCGGTGACCGGGGCCGATGCCGCCGGGACGACGGTGTCGTTCTGCTCCAGCGGGGTCCCCGCGGCGGCCAGCAGACCGGCCACGTTCGGCGCCGCCAGATGAACCGTGGAGGCCTTGCCGCCGTCGTCGATGTGGACGGTCCTGGCGCTCACCACGGGCAGTGCCATGCCGCCCAGCGGCACCCTGCTGCCGCGCGAGGCGGCAGCCGGCGCCTTGTCCGTCATCCTCAGCTGCGCCAGGGCCTCGTCCACGGTCGAGGCGGTGGTCCACACCTGCTTGCTGTCCTGACCATCGAGCGACAATTGCAGCGGCCGGCTGCGGCGCAGGACGATGGTGTCGGCCTGGTCCACGGACTCCTCGGCGGCGGGGTAAAGATCATCGCGATCGCCAACGGAAAATCCGTTCTCCTCGACCACATCGATCACCCGCGACTTCATCGTCGTCACCGTCATCGGCGCCCCGTCGACGCTCAGCGTGACGGTCTTGTGCGATCCGACGGCGTAACCACCGGCCGCGGTGAGCGTGACCAGTAGGGCCCCGACCACGCCACGCAGCAGCGGCGATCGAGATTCATGAAGTTTGTTGAGCGCTTCCATATCACCCGTGTTTCGGCTCGGACGGCATGCTTCACCGCCGGCGGCAGAGGTTTGATCACAAGACGGTAACGAAAGCGCCCCTCGGTCGGCAACTAGGCCCGGCCGCTCCCGTTAAGTCCGTACACCCGCGCCGCAGTGGCTGCGGTCTCGGACGCGACCTCCTCGGCGGGCCGGTCCAGCAACTCTGCGAGTGCCCGGACAGTGTATGGCAGGCAATACGGCTCGTTCGGTGCTCCGCGGAACGGATGCGGGGTGAGAAATGGTGCATCGGTCTCGACGAGCATCTGGCCCGGCGGGATCAGCCGGGCCGCTTCGCGCAGCTCAGCGGCATTCTTGAAGCTGACGGTGCCCGAAAGACTCAACACCCACCCGGCCTCGACACAGGTGTGGGCCATCTCCGGTCCGGAGGAGAAGCAGTGGAAGATCACTGTCTCGGGCGCCCCCTCGGCGCGCAGCACGTCGAGCACCTCGGCGTCGGCGTCGCGGTTGTGGATCATCAGCGGCTTGCCGATGCGCTTGGCCAGGTCGATGTGCCAGGCGAAGCCCTCCCGCTGCTCGGCCGGCGTCGCGCAGCCGTCCAACCGACCAGGCCAGTACAGGTCCATCCCGGTCTCCCCGACCGCGACCACGCGGGGATGCGCGGCCAGCCGCTCCACCTCGGCCCTGGCCGCGTCGTCGAGTGCGTTGGCCCGGGTGGGATGCAGCGCCACCGCGCCATAGACCCGGTCATCGGCCTCGACGGCGGTGGTCACCCAGCGTGCCGAGTCCAGGTCATCGGCGATGGTGACCGCCTGGCCGACCCCGACGGCGGCCGCGCGGTCCATGATCGCGCGGACATCCTCAGCGGTCTGCGCGCCACACGCGTCGAGGTGGGTGTGCGCGTCGACCAACGGCGCCAACGGCTCCGGGACGGGCGGCTTCTCCCTGGCTGTGCGTTTCGAACCCACGGCAACACCATAAGGTGGGGTCCAAATGAGTGAGCCTTTCTACATCACTACGGCCATCGCCTATCCCAACGGTGCGCCGCACATCGGGCATGCCTACGAGTACATCGCCACCGATGCGATCGCGCGGTTCAAGCGACTCGACGGCTTCGACGTGCGCTACCTGACCGGCACCGACGTGCACGGCCAGAAGATGGCGGAGACCGCCGCGGCCGAGGGCATCTCGGCGGCTGAGCTGGCCAATCGCAATTCGGACGTGTTCCAGCGGCTGCAGGAGAAACTCAACATCTCCTTCGACCGGTTCATCCGCACCTCCGACGCCGACCACTATGAGGCGTCCAAGGAGATCTGGCGGCGTATGAACGAGGCCGGCGACATCTACCTCGGCACCTACTCGGGTTGGTACTCGATACGCGACGAGCGCTTCTTCGCCGAGGACGAGACCACCGAGGGGCCCGACGGCACCCGCACCGCGATCGAGACGGGCACCCCGGTCACCTGGACCGAGGAGCAGACCTACTTCTTCCGGTTGTCGGCCTACGCCGAGCGACTGCTGGACCACTACAAGGCGCACCCCGAGTTCATCGGACCCGACGTGCGCCGCAACGAGATCGTCAGCTTCGTCTCCGGCGGGCTGAAGGATCTGTCGATCTCGCGGACCACGTTCGACTGGGGCGTGCCCGTCCCCGACCACCCCGACCACGTGATGTACGTGTGGGTGGACGCGCTGACCAATTACCTGACGGGCGTGGGATTCCCGGACGTGGCCTCCGACGCTTTCCAAAAGTACTGGCCCGCCAAGCTGCACATGATCGGCAAGGACATCATCCGGTTCCACAGCGTGTACTGGCCGGCGTTCCTGATGTCGGCCGGGATCGCGCTTCCCGAACGGGTTTTCGCGCACGGCTTCATCAACGTCAAGGGCGAGAAGATGAGCAAGTCGGTCGGCAACGTCGTCGATCCCATCGCGCTCGTCGACACCTTCGGCCTCGACCAGGTGCGCTACTTCTTCCTGCGCGAGGTGTCGTTCGGCCAGGACGGCAGCTACAGCGAGGAAGCCATCATCGGCCGGATCAACGCCGACCTGGCCAACGAGCTGGGCAACCTGGCGCAGCGCTCCCTGTCGATGGTCGCCAAGAACCTCGACGGCGTGGTGCCCGACCCGGGCACGTTCACCGACGACGACACGACGCTGCTGGCGGCGGCCGACGCGCTGCTGGAGCAGGTGCGCGCGCACTATGACGTGCCGGCGATGCACCTTGCGCTGGAAGCGGTCTGGTCGGTGCTGGGCGCGGCGAACCGCTACTTCTCCGCGCAGGAGCCGTGGGTGCTGCGCAAATCAGACGATCCCGCCGACCAGCAGCGGTTCGGTACGGTGCTCTACACGACGCTCGAAGTGTTGCGTATTGCAACGCTGCTGACGCAGCCGGTGATGCCGGACTCGACGGCCAAGCTGCTCGACCTGCTCGGCCAGCCGACCGACGCACGCGACTTCGACTCGATCGGTGCCCGGATCAAACCCGGCACCGAACTGCCCGCTCCGACCGGGGTTTTCCCCCGCTACCAGATGGACTGAGATGGCTGTACTACACGACAAATTGCAGGCGATCTACACCGAAGTCGCGCAACGGAACGCCGGCGAGCAGGAATTCCATCAAGCCGTCAACGAGGTGCTGACCAGCCTCGGACCGGTGGTGGCCAAGCATCCCGAATACGCCGACGGCGCCATCATCCGCCGGCTGTGCGAACCCGAACGGCAGATCATCTTCCGCGTGCCGTGGCAGGACGATTCCGGCGCTTCGCAGATCAACCGCGGCTTCCGCGTCGAGTTCAACTCGGCCCTCGGCCCGTTCAAGGGCGGCCTGCGGTTCCACCCGTCGGTGTACCTCGGCATCGTGAAGTTCCTCGGCTTCGAGCAGATCTTCAAGAACTCGCTGACCGGCCTGCCGATCGGCGGCGGCAAGGGCGGGTCGGACTTCGACCCGAAGGGCCGCTCCGACGCCGAGATCATGCGGTTCTGTCAGTCGTTCATGACCGAGCTGTACCGCCACATCGGCGAGTACACCGATGTGCCGGCCGGCGACATCGGGGTCGGCATGCGCGAAATCGGTTACCTCTTCGGCCAATACAAGCGGATCACCAACCGCTACGAGTCGGGCGTGCTCACCGGCAAGGGCCTGACGTGGGGCGGATCGCAGGTCCGCACCGAGGCCACCGGGTACGGCACGGTGTTCTTCGTCGACGAGATCCTGCGATCCACCGGGCAGTCCTTCGACGGCAAGCAGGTGGTGGTGTCCGGCTCGGGCAACGTGGCGATCTACGCGATCGAGAAGGTGCACGCACTCGGCGGCACGGTGGTGGCCTGCTCGGACTCCAGCGGCTATGTGCACGACGAGAAGGGCATCGACCTCGACCTGCTCAAAGAGGTCAAGGAACTGCGCCGCGGCCGGATCGAGGATTACGCCGAGGCCCGCGGCGGCGCGGCGCGCGTCGTGACCGGTCGCAGCGTCTGGGAGGTGCCCTGCGACATCGCCCTGCCCTGCGCCACCCAGAACGAGGTGTCGGGCGCCGACGCGACCGCGCTGATCAAGTCCGGCTGCCAGATCGTGGCCGAGGGCGCCAACATGCCGTGCACCCCCGACGCGGTGAAGTACTTCGAGGAGGCCGGGGTGCGGTTCGCCCCGGGCAAGGCGGCGAACGCCGGCGGCGTGGCCACCAGCGCGCTGGAAATGCAGCAGAACGCCTCGCGGGACTCGTGGACCTTCGACGACACCGAGGCGCGGCTGGCCGACATCATGCGGCGCATCCACGACCGGTGCCTGACCACCGCCGACGAGTACGGACAGCCGGGCAACTACGTGGCCGGTGCCAACATCGCCGGGTTCATCCGGGTGGCCGACGCGATGCTGGCCCTCGGCCTGGTCTAAAGGGTGATCTAGGCCACATCTCCTCCGGCGGCTGTCACAAATCCGGGCGGCCCGGTGTCTTGAGGGCACAAGCCTTGAGAGGAGACACCATGAGTGCACAGAACGCCCGAGTGATCGTGATCGGCGGAGGCTACGCCGGGGTGCTGGCGGCCAACCGGCTGCAGGGCACCCCGGGAGTGGCTGTCACGCTGGTCAATCCGCGGCCCGAGTTCGTCGAACGGATCCGGCTGCACCAGTTCGCCGTCGGCAATCACGACGCCACCGCGGCATACGACACGCTGCTGGGCAGCGGGGTCCGGTTGCTGGTCGACGGTGCCGAGTACATCGACGCCGACATCCGCCAGGTACAGCTGACCTCGGGTGAGGTGCTGGACTACGACTACCTCGTCTACGCCGTCGGCAGCACCAGCGGGGTACCCGCCTCGGTGCCCGGTGCCGCCGAATTCGCTTATCCACTTTCGGAATTCGAGCAGGCGCAGCGACTGCGCGCCCGGCTGCAGGATGTGCCGATGTCGGCACCGGTGATCGTGGTCGGCGGCGGGTTGACCGGCATCGAGGCCGCCGGCGAACTGGCCGAGAGCGGCCGCAACGTCACCCTGGTGACCGATGTGGTGGGCGCGTCACTGGGCGCCGGAGGCCGTCGCTCGGTCGTCAAGGCGCTGACCAAACTCGGCGTCTCGATCATCGACGGACCCGAGATCCTGGTGACCGGGGTCGAACCCGACGCGATCACCCTGGCCGACGGCAACCGGCTGCCCAGCGCGGCCACGGTGTGGACCACTGGGTTCGGGGTGCCCGGGCTGGCCGCGGCCAGCGGGTTGCGCACCGATGAGCTGGGCAGGCTGCTCACCGACGAGACGCTGACCAGTGTCGACGACGCGCACATCGTGGCGGCCGGCGACGCCGCCGCGCCGTCGGGCATCCCGCTGCGGATGAGCTGCCAGGCTGCGGGCCCGATGGGGGTCCAGGCCGCCAACACCGTGCTGGCCCGGATCGCGGGTGCCCCGGCCGAGCCCCTCAACCAGGCGTTCGCCGGACAGTGCGTCAGCATCGGCCGCAACGCCGGCACCGTGCAGCTCTGCCACTCGGACGACAGCCCCCGCCGGGTGTTCATCGGTGGGCGCACGGGCGCGTACTTCAAGGAGCAGGTGTGCCGCGCCACGATCACTTTCCTGACCAAGGAAGGCCGCAAGCCGGGGTCGTACTTCTGGTTCAAGGGCGGCAACCGTGAACGCCAGCTCGCGGAGGCACGTAGGGAAAGCTTGGTCGGCGCGGACGCGAGGAGCAAGGACATCTGATGACACACCCCAGTGCAGGTAACTCGGACGAACACGCCGAACGGTTCACGCTGCTGCGGCCGCTGCTGTTCACGATCGCCTACGAGATCCTGGGATCGGCAACCGAATCCGACGACGTGCTGCAGGAGAGCTACCTGCGCTGGGCCGAGGTCGACCTGGCGACGGTGACCGACACCAAGGCCTATCTGGCCAAGTTGGTCACCCGCCAGGCCCTCAACGCGCTGCGGGCCGAATCCCGGCGCCGCGAGGAGTACGTGGGCCCGTGGCTGCCCGAGCCGCTGCTGCTGGCGCCGGCCAGTTTCGGCGACGCGGGCGATCCGTCAGCGGATGTGGTGCTGGCCGAGTCGGTTTCGATGGCCATGCTGGTGGTGCTCGAGACGTTGACGCCCGACGAGCGCGCGGTGTTCGTGCTGCGCGAGGTGTTCGCGTTCAGCCACGACGAAATCGCCTCGGCGATCGGCAAATCCAGTGCATCGGTGCGCCAGATGGCGCACCGGGCCCGCAATCACGTGCAGTCCCGGCGCAAGCGGTTCGATGCCGTCGACCCGCAGGTGTCGACAGAGGTCACCCAACGGTTTTTCGCCGCGGCGACCACCGGCGACATGGCCGTGCTGCTGGAGCTGCTCGCCCCGGACGTGGTGTGGACCGCCGACAGCGACGGCAAGCGCAGCGCTGCACGCAGGCCGGTGGCCGGGGCGCAGGCGGTGGCCAAGCTGGTGATGGGTCTGATGCGGTTCGTCGCACAGGGCGGACGTTTCGAGCCGACGACCTACAACAACGCCCCGGCGTTCAAGCTGTACCTCGAGGACAGTTTCGAGGGCGTCCTCACCGTCGAGGTCGTCGACGGCAAGATCACCCACTTCTATGCGATGCGCAATCCGGACAAGCTGACCGGCATCGACATCCCGCGGGTGATCAGCCGCTGACGTTCCCCGCGAGCCCCCGTAAAGTCGCACGATTTCGCCTGGAATAGTGCGACTTTGCGTCTGCTCGCGCCAGGCAGCAAGCTAGGTCGGTGCGGATCGATCGGCTGGGTGACCTGGGTGATGCCCCCGGTGTGCTTCGCGCCGTCGCCGCGGCCGCGACCCGCGCCGGCCTACCACCGCCCGCAGCACTGATCGGCGAGTGGTTCGGATCGCGCGCGATCATCGCGCCATCGGTCAGCGTGGCCTCGGTGAGCCCGCACGCCGTCTTTCCGTGGACGCCCGGCGATGCCGACGCTGCAGCTGTCGGAGGTGGCTGGTTCGGTTACCTCTGCTACCCGGATCCGGGTGCCGACGGCGCCCCGCCCCGCATCCCGGTGGCTGCCGGTGGCTGGTCGGACTGCGTGCTGCGCCAGGACGGCGACGGCACTTGGTGGTTCGAAAGCCTCAGCGGCGCAGCACTTCCCGCCTGGCTCGACACCTTGATTCCGACGGCGTCCGGCAGCTACGCCGTCACCTGGGTGGCCCCCGATCGCGATGATCACCGCCGCGGGGTACTGGCCTGCCTGGAGGCCATCGCGGCCGGTGAGGTGTATCAGGCCTGCGTGTGCACCCGGTTCACCGGCCGGATCGAGGGGGAGCCGGTCGACTTCTTCACCGACGCGGTGGCCCGGACCGCCCCGGCACGGGCCGCCTATCTGGCCGGCGAGTGGGGCGCGGTGGCCTCACTGTCCCCGGAACTGTTCCTGCGCCGGGCCGGCACGGCGGTGGCGTCCAGCCCGATCAAGGGCACGCTGCCCAGTTCGGCCGATCCGGCCGGGCTGCTGGCCTCGGTCAAGGATGTCGCCGAGAACGTGATGATCGTCGACCTGGTCCGCAACGATCTGGGCCGGGTGGCGACGACGGGCAGCGTGACGGTGCCCGAACTGCTCGCCGTGCGTCCCGCTCCCGGCGTGTGGCACCTGGTCTCGACGGTCACCGCGGAGGTACCCGACCACGTGCCGATGGACGCCCTGCTTGATGCGACCTTCCCGCCGGCATCGGTGACCGGTACCCCGAAGGGCCGGGCCAGACAGCTACTGCGGCAGTGGGAGCCTGCGCGGCGCGGAGTATATTGCGGCACAATCGGTTTGGCCTCACCCGTGGCGGGCTGTGAGCTCAACGTGGCGATCCGCACCGTGGAGTTCGGGGCCGATGGGTCGGCGGTCCTCGGCGTGGGCGGCGGCATCACCGCCGATTCCGACGTCGACGCCGAGTGGGATGAGTGCCTGCACAAAGCATCGAGCATTGTCGCCTCGTCCGAACACCGTCAGTCCCGCGCGCGCAGCACCGCGTCATAGAGCTCGCGCCGTGACGGCGCCCCCGGATGGGCCGCGATCACCTGAGCGCAGGCGTCCTTGACCCGGGCTCCGTCGGCCACCAACTCCTCGACCTCGGCGACCAAATCCGGCAGGTCGACCGTCGGGGTGCCGCCGGCCAGCACCACGGTGATCTCCCCCAGCACGCCGTCGGCGGCCCACTCGGCCAGCTCGGCCAGGCTGCCGCGGCGGATCTCCTCATGCGTCTTGGTGAGCTCGCGGCACACCACCGCGCGCCGTGCGGGGCCCAGCACCTCCACCGCGTCGCGCAACGTCTCGGCCAGCCGGCGCGGTGATTCGAAGAACACCGTGGTGCGCGGCTCGGCGACCAGGGTCTGCAGCCAGGCCAGCCGGGCGGCGTGTTTGCGCGGGGCGAAGCCCTCGAAGCAGAACCGGTCCGAGGCCAGGCCGGAGACCGCCAGGGCCGTGGTGACCGCCGACGGGCCGGGCAGGCAGCTCACCGGAAGATCAGCCTCCGCGCAGGCCGCCACCAGGCGGTAGCCGGGGTCGTTGATCAGTGGCATGCCCGCGTCGCTGACCACCAGCACCGTCGCACCCGCCGCGATTTCCTCGACGAGGCCCGGCACGCGACCGGCCTCGTTCTGGTCGAAGAAGCTCATGATCCGGCCGGTCGGTTGCACGCCCAGCGACTGGGCCAACGCCCGCACGCGCCGGGTGTCCTCGGCCGCCACGATGTCGGCCGCGGTGAGCGCCTCGACCAGCCGCGCCGACGCATCGTCGGGCCGACCCAACGGCGTGGCGCCGATCAGTAGTTTGCCGGGTGTCACGACCGACAGCCTACGATCGCTTGCGTGACCGCCCCCGCCACCGAATCGCCGACGGCTGGTCGCTCGGTCCCGTTGATCAGCCCCGCGCCGCTGATCCCGGCCCCGGATTTCGGCCCAACGGACCGGCTGCAGGGCTGGGCCATGACGGCGATCATCACGGCATTGGCCGCGATCAGCCGGTTCCTGAACCTGGGCTCCCCGACCGATGCCGGCACCCCGGTGTTCGACGAGAAGCACTACGCGCCGCAGGCTTGGCAGCTGCTGCACAACCACGGCGTCGAGGACAACCCCGGCTACGGGCTGGTGGTTCATCCGCCGGTGGGCAAGCAGCTCATCGCGATCGGCGAGGCGCTGTTCGGCTACAACGGGTTGGGCTGGCGGTTCTCCGGGGCACTGTGCGGCGTGCTGGTGGTGCTGCTCGTGGTGCGGATCGCCCGCCGGATCAGCCGGTCCACCCTGGTCGGCGGGATTGCCGGGCTGCTGCTGATCGCCGACGGCGTCAGCTTCGTCTCGGCTCGCACCGCCCTGCTGGACGTGTTCCTGGTGACCTTCGTGGTGGCCGCGTTCGCGTGCCTGATGGTGGACCGCGACGACGTCCGCCGACGCATGCACACCGCGTTCATGGAGGGGCGGATCGCCGAGACCCCCTGGGGTCCGCGACTGGGTGTGCGGTGGTGGCGGTTCGGCGCGGGTGTCCTGCTGGGTCTGGCCTGCGCGACGAAATGGTCGGGCCTGTACTTCGTGGCTTTCTTCGGTGTGATGACACTCGTGCTCGACGCCGTGGCGCGCAAGCAGTACCACGCACCGCAGCCGTGGCGGGGCATGTTACGGCGCGATGTGGGGCCGGCGGTGTACGCCCTCGGCCTGATCCCGTTCGCGGTGTACCTCGCGTCTTATGCGCCGTGGTTCGCATCCGAGACGGGCGTGGACCGGCACGAGGTCGGCCAGTCGATCGGCGAGAACAGTATCATCCCGCTGCCCGATGCGGTGCGCTCGCTGTGGCACTACACGTACGCGGCTTACCGCTTCCATTCCGGGCTGACCAATGCCGACGGCAACCACCACCCGTGGGAATCCAAGCCGTGGACCTGGCCGATGTCGTTGCGGCCCGTCCTCTATGCCATCGACAACCAGGACGTGGCCGGCTGCGGCGCCCAGTCCTGCGTCAAAGCCGTGATGCTGGTGGGCACTCCGGCGATGTGGTTCATCGCGGTGCCCGTGCTCGGCTGGGCCCTGTGGCGGGCCGTGGTGCGCCGGGACTGGCGCTACGGCGTGGTGCTGGTCGGCTATTCGGCCGGCTTCCTGCCCTGGTTCGTCGACATCGACCGGCAGATGTACTTCTTCTACGCCACGGTGATGGCACCGTTCCTGGTGCTCGCGATCGCGCTGATCCTCGGCGACATCCTGTACCAACCCAGACAGAATCCCGAACGCCGCACATTGGGGCTGCTGGCGGTGTGCTTCTACGTGGCGCTGGTGATCGCCAACTTCGCCTGGCTGTACCCGGTCCTGACGGGCATCCCGATCTCACAGTCGACCTGGAATCTGGAGATCTGGCTGCCGTCCTGGCGATAGGTGTGCTGCATCGCGCTGAAATCGCCGTCGCCATCGCCGTTTTCTACGCCAGGGCGGCTTGTCGCGTGGCGGACGACCGTGGTGTGGAAAACGGCGTCCACCCCGCCCGACGCTAGACCGGGTCCCGCGCCGCCGGGCAGGACATGCAGCGCGGCCCGCCGCGGCCGGTGCCGAGCTCGGAGGCCTCGATCGGCAGCACTTCGATACCCGAATCGGCCAGGCGGGCATTGGTTTCGGAGTTGCGTTCGTAGGCCACCACCACACCGGGTGCCAGCGCCAGGGTGTTGTTACCGTCATCCCACTGCTCACGTTCGGCCGTCACGGGATCGAGCCCGGTGTCGATCACCCGCAACCGCTCGATGCCCATCGCGTCGGCGGCGGCCTGCACGAACGGCGCCTCGTCGTCGATGCGTATCCCCGCCTCGGTGCGGTGAATGGTGAACGCCGACAACGAGTCCACGATGTTCGGATACATCACCACCGCGTCGACGTCGACCATCGTGCACACCGTGTCCAGGTGCATCTGGGCCCGCTCCTGGCGGATCGGCACCGCCAGCACCGTGTGGGCCAGGTTGTCGTCGAACAGGCTGCGCGCCAGGGCTTCGGCACCGGCCGGCGTGGTGCGCTCCCCCACCCCGACAGCCACCACACCGGGCGCGAGCAGCAGCACATCACCACCCTCGACGGGCGCCGATCGCGATTCGTAGGCCCGCCGGACCCCGAGGAACCGCGGATGGTGGGCGTAGATGAGATCGGTCAGGGAGGTCTCACGCACCCGCGCGGGCAAGGCCAACGACGTGATGGCCACCCGCGGCCCGATCCAGAACGACGAGTCGCGGGTGAACAACAGGTTGGGCAGTGGGTCGATGAGGAAATCCGCGTCGTGGTGCATGAGCCGGACCAACGACAGCTCGGCGCCGTGAAAGGGCACCTCGTTGAAGGTCATACCGGCCATCAGGATGTGTGCCAGATCGGTCGGCGGGAGCGTGCGTAGGTATGCCGAAAGCTCCTGCGCCAGAGGCACACCCAGACGACGCGCGTCGACGGCCGCGGAGATGCCGTGCATCCGGGCGGCACCGCTGGCCAGCGCCTCGGTCAGCAGGTCGGCCAGGAGCAGCACCTCGACCCCACGGGAGCGCAGGACTGCCGCGAAGGCGTCGTGCTCGCGCTGCGCCTTGGCCACCCAGGGCAGGCCGTCGAACAGCAGGGCGTCGTTGTTGCGCGGGGTCAGCCGCTGCAACTCCGGGCCCGGCCGGTGCAGAATCACGGCGCGCAGTGTGCCGACCTCCGAGTTGGAGCCGAACACCTCAGTTTCCACCCCATGACGTTAACTCAACTATGGTTGAGGTGTATGGAGACGCACGAGTTGAGCCCCGGTGAGATGTCGCTGCGCAGCGGCGTGGCGGTATCCGCCCTGCACTTCTACGAGCGCGAGGGGCTCATCGTCAGCCGTCGCACATCGGGCAACCAGCGCCGCTACGCGCGCGAGACGCTGCGCCGGGTGGCGTTCATCAGGATGTCGCAACGCCTCGGCATCCCCCTCGCCCGCATCCGCGAGGCATTGGGGACCCTGCCCTCCGACCGGATTCCGACCAGCAAGGACTGGGCCAAGTTGTCGGCCGGATGGCGCCAAGACCTCGATGACCGGATCCTGCACCTACAACGCTTGCGCGACAACCTGACCGGCTGTATCGGCTGCGGCTGCCTGAGCCTGAAAACCTGCCAGCTGACCAACCCGGGGGATGTCCTCGCCGAGCAGGGCCCGGGGGCCTCCCGCCTCTAGATCAATCGAACGCTTGTGCGATACACTCGCGCGCATGGAGCTGGCGTTGCAAGGCTCGCTCTTCGAGCACGCTGAACGTCGTCGACTCGGCAACGGCGCCTGGGTCGAGCTGCGCTCGGGTTGGCTACCCGACGCCGACTCGTTGTTCGAAGAGTTGATGGACGGGATCCCGTGGCGTTCCGAAGAGCGTGAGATGTACGACCGGGTGGTGGCGGTGCCGCGGCTGGTGAGTTTTCACCACCTGATCGACGAGCCGGTACCGCATCCCCGGCTCAAACAGATCCGCCGCAGGCTCAACGACACTTACGGTGGCGAGCTCGGCGAACCCTTCACCACCGCCGGCCTGTGCCTGTACCGCGACGGCAACGACAGCGTCGCATGGCACGGCGACACCATCGGCCGCAGCCGCACCCAGGACACCATGGTGGCCATCGTCGGGCTCGGCGCGACAAGGGTTTTCGCGCTGCGCCCGCGCGGCGGCGGTCACGCGCTGCGGCTACAGCACCGGCACGGGGACCTGCTGGTGATGGGCGGATCGTGCCAGCGCACGTGGGAGCATTCGATCCCGAAGACCACCAGCCTGGTCGGGCCGCGCATCAGCATCCAATTCCGCCCGCACGACGTGCGCTGACGCCTAGCCCCTGACTGCAGCCACCGCGGCGGTGAGCAACTCCCGGGCCCGCTTGTCGTCCACCTTGGCGACCGGCTTGCCCGGCACCACCAGCGGGTTGGCCGTCACGATCACCATGAACTCGTCGAAGCTCGCGACGAAGTTGTAGAGCTCTCCGGTGCGAGGCTGTCCGCCCACCATGGTCTGGATGATCCGATGTGTTCCGGTCGTGCGCGCGCCGTCGATCTGCGGGGACTCCACCACGTCCACCTGCCCGCGGATTCCGGGGCCCAGGAATTTCACCTGCTTGCACCCATCGCCCGGATCGTTCAGCGGGATCGACTCGGACGTCTCCACGGCCAGCACGATGAACCGGTTGCCTGCGCCCTCGGCCGAGGTGGCGGCCATGTTGCCCTTCAGGCCCTCCGGCAACGACTGCCCTTCGGCGAACTTCGCACAGTCGGCGGGCTCGATCTTGACCCCGGGCGGCATCTTTTGCGGCGCCAGCATTTTCGGGTCGATCCCACTCGGGGCGACATCGGTCACCTTGAACTCCGGCCCGAAGCTGGAGCGCACCTTGCTGACGTTGGCGATGTCCGCCGTTGCGGACGCCGCCTGGTCCGATTGACCGCATGCGACCAATCCGGCGGTGCAGGCGAGAACGCCCGCGGTGGCGAGTAAGACGTTGCGGTTCTCCATCGCTCGTCAACATACCTGGGGCTCGTCAACTTGCCCGGCAGGCTCGGCTCAGCCGCGTAACGCCGAAACCGTTTTCACCAGCAGGTCGGCCGTGAACGCGGAATCGAGCGCGGGTTCTGGCGATCCGGGATCGGTGACGACGGTGATGAACAGGTGGTACCCGCCGGCCTCGGAGTCGAGATCGGCGGTGAACGTGTCGGCATGGGATCGGGTCTCGGTCCCGCCTTCGACGATCGTGGTGACGGCGGTGGCCATGCCCCTGGTCACCGCACCGTCGATCGCCGGGGCGGGGACGGCGGTGACGGTGCCGACGGAATGCCCGCCCGACACCCGCCATTGTTCGCACGGCACGTCCGGGTCCGGGTGGACGGGCCCGCCCTTCGCGACGGCCGCGTAGACGATGCCACCGGACCCGGAGGCCGACCACCCCCGGGAAGGCTCGGTTTCCGGAGCGGCCGGCGCCGCGCACTCGGCGGGATCGGCCGTCCAGTCCGGTCCGAAACCCCACAGCGACACCGGGCTCGCGTGCGGGTCGAGGTCCACCACCTCGTAACCGGGCGGCAATTGGTGGCGCACCCGGTCGATGCGGGCCAGGTTCACCACGTTGGCGTTGCCGGTCGTCGGCGGCGACGAGAACGCCGGCGCCCGTTCCGGTGCCTGCCGCGGCCCACAGGCCGCGGTGCACACCAGGAGAACCGTCCCGACGACGAAAAGACGCACGGCGTGTTGATACCACAGCCCAGGTTTGCTGTCGAGGACGGTTGCCGCACCGCCTGTCAACTGATTTTCGGCGCGGACGATGCGACAAGTGTTGCGATACAGCGGAATTTAATCGCTGCCGGTCTGGTTGCCACGTTTGGAAGGTTGGAGCGCACGAGGGGTGGGAGAGGTGCACGGAGTGGCGGGGGCGGTGTTGACGGGCGGTGCGCTATCGGCGCTGACCCTTGGATTTCCGGCCGAGGCGCCGGCCGCGCCGTCAGGCGTCGGATCAGCCCAGGACGCGGTGAACCAACTGGAGAAGCAGGGCTTTTCGGTCGTCATCTACCGGGCCGGAACCGATCCGCTGGACCGGTGCACCGTCGCGTCGGTGCGTCCGGCCCAGACCCTGGAACCGACGGTGTATCTCTCCGCGAACTGCTGAGGACCACCGGGCCTCCCGGCAATCCGTCAAACACTTCACTCCGCAAGAGAATGCCGTCTGGAACTGCATGTTCGGTCGCCGATCGACGGCAATGACGATTATCGTGCAAATCAGTTGCGCCTGGTCGGGGCGTCCAACCGATTGGAGACCGATGACCATCTCCCTGAGGGCCGGCGGATTCGCCGCCGTCGCCGTGGCGCTGGGGGTCATGCTGACCGGCTGCGGCGGAAGGACCGTCGAGGGCACGGCGACCGAAGCTCCCGGCGCCGCCGAGACCAGCGAGACCAGTGCCGAACCGACCAAGACCGACGACCCGAGCACCCCGGCGTCCGGGAAGCACTACACGATCGTCGACTACATCCGCGACAACGGCATCACCGAGACCCCGGTGCACCGGGGTGACCCGGGCACCCCGGCCCTGGATCTGCCGATTCCCCCCGGCTGGGCCGACGCCACCGATTCGGCACCGGAATGGGCCTGGGGCGCAATTGTTTCCACTGATCCGCAGTACTCCGACGATCCGCCGTCGATCATCGCGCTGATGTCGAAACTGACCGGCGACGTCGACCCGGCCAAGATCCTCGAGTACGCGCCGAACGAGATCAGGAACCTGCCGGGTTACGAAAATCAGGGCGACGGCTCCGCCGACGAGCTGAGCGGTTTCGCGGCCTACCAGATCGGCGGCACCTACGTGAAGGACGGCGCAACCCGGTTGATCGCGCAGAAGACGGTGGTGATTCCCGGAGCCGACGGGCTGTTTGTCTTGCAGCTCAACGCCGATGGCACCGAGGACCAGATCGGCGTACTGATGGACGCCACCTCGGTCATCGACGAGCAGACGGTCATCACCCCGTAGCGGGCTGCCGCGAATAGGCGGACGCCGCGGACACCTGCTCAGCGGTCGGCCGTACGCCGGTGTAGCGCTCGAACTGTTCAGCGGCCTGCAGGGCGATCACCTCGGCGCCGGTGATGACCGGGAGCCCTGCGGCCCTGGCCGCGGTGATCAGCGGGGTCTCGGCCGGCATCGCCACGACGTCGACCACCGCGGCGGCCGCGTCGAGGGTCGCGGAGTCGAACGCGCTGCGATGTTCGTCGGCGCCGCCGGCCATCCCGATCAGGGTGACGTTGACCAGGATGGGCGCGGTCAGGGTTCCGACCTCGGGTGCATAGCCGTACCCCAGCCGGTCGGCCAAGGCCCGCCCGGTATCGGGATTGCGGGCGATGACGGTTCCGGTGCGAAATCCCTTGTCCCGCAGTGCCGCACCCACGGCGTTGGCCATGCCTCCGCTACCCCGCAGCAGTACCGCGCCATCGGGGTCCAACCGGTCGATCAGTTGTCGCACGGCCAGGTAGTCGGTGTTCGATGCGACGAGCCGGCCGCCGGGCACCGACAGGTCGTTGACGATGGTGTTGACCGCGTCGATCGCCTTGGCCGACGGTTCGATCTCGTCGACGAGGGACATGACGGCCCTCTTGAACGGCATCGACACCGAGCAACCCCGGATACCCAGCGCCCGCACCCCACCGATGGCCGCGGCGATATCGGTTGTGGTGAAGGCCTTGTAGAGGAAATCCAGGCCCAGTTCCTCGTAGAGATAGTTGTGGAACCGGGTGCCGATGTTGCTGGGCCGCGCGGCCAGCGAGATGCACACGGTGGTGTCCTTGCTCAACGGCGGCCGTCGGCCACTGACGGTCAACGGTGGATGCGTCACTGACTCACCGCCCGGATCACCTGGCGGGTCACATCTTTGATCCGTGCGGCCAACTCGGGCGCGAGGGTCAGCGTGTCGTCGGCGGGCACCGGTACATCGGTGATGACCACCCCGAGGTCCTCGCGTTGCCACACCGCCCCGAGCCGGTCCATGATGCGCCGCATCGCGTAGTTGTCGCTCAATACCCGTGCGGTAAAGCGCTGAATGCCAAGATAATTCGCCGACACCACCAGCGCGTCCATCAGGAAGGTGCCGATGCCGCGACCCTGGTAGTCGTCGCCGACGGTGAACGCGACCTCGGCCGTCGTCGCATCGTGCCCCTCGCGGACCACGCGGGCATCGGCCACGACGGGGCCGAGGGCGCCCTCGGTCATCACCCAGACGAAATGATCCGCATAGTCGACCTCGAACAGATACTCCAGCAGGGCCTTGGTGGGCTTGCGCACGGATTGGAAACGCCGGTAGAGCGTTTCGCTGGAGAATTCCACGGGCCCGTTCATGGTGCGCTCGACGTCACCGGGTAGGACCGGCCGGAGATAGAACCAGTCGTCGTTGCGTACCTGCACCGGGATCGGGGTGATGAATGCCGCCAACCGCTGGCGGGCGATGCGCACCAGCCGGTCGAACATCCCGGGCAGGTGCAGGATGACATCGAAAGCCTCGCGATCACCGACCCAGCCCGTCACCGGCTCGACGGCGGTCACCGTGGCGGTGCGGTGGGTATCGCGCAGCAGCGCGATCTCCCCGATGATCAGACCGGGTTCAAGATCAGCCACGACGGCCTGACCGTCAGGGCCGTCGTGGACCACCTGCGCCTTGCCCGAGGCGATCAGCATGAACGTCAGCGCCGGGTCGCCCTGGCGGATCAGGACCTGACCCGCCGCGGCCGACAGCGGCCGCAGCAGGGTGGTCAACGGCACCAGGACGGACGCCCGGCATCCGGCGAAGAATTCCAGCGCCGCCAGGTCATCGGCACTGATCGCGGTCAGATCGGCCACGTCCCCAGGCTACGGCGCCACCGCCGGCGCGGTCAGGGCTTGGCGAATCCCGCCTTGGCGAGCGCTTTTTGGCCGGCCTCGCCGGTCACCATGTCGACGAAGCGGTGCGCCAGCTCGGAGTGCGCCGACTGCTCGAGCACCGCGATCGGGTACGTGTTGACGGCCTGGGCGGCCTCGGGGAACGGCACGCTGGTCACCTTGTCCCCGGCGCCGGCCGCGTCGGTGACGTACACCACCCCGGCGTCGGCCTGTCCGCTGGTCACCTTGCCCAGCACGTCGGTGACCGACGTCTCCTCACTCACCGGGGACAGCGCCACCCCGGTGGCCTTCTCGACCTTCTCGGTGGCACCGCCACACGGGACCGGCGGGGCGCACACCACCACCGCGGTACCCGGCTTGGCAAGGTCGGCAAAAGACTTGATGCCCTTGGGATTTCCCGGCGCGGCGACGATCGTCAACGTGTTGGTGGCGAAGTTGACCGGGCCACCCTCGACGAGGTTCGCAGCGACCGCCTTGTCCATGTTCCGGGTGTCGGCCGAGGCGAACACGTCGGCGTCGGCGCCCTGGCTCAGCTGGGTGACCAGGTCCGAGGAACCGGCGAAGGAGAACTCGACCGCCGTCCCCGGGTTGTCGCTCTCGAACTGCTCGCCGATCTCGGTGAATGCCGATTTCAGCGAGGCCGCGGCGAACACCGTGATCGAACCCGCGGCGGGGTCCGAGGCAGTGTCCGGGGCGCTCATGCAACCACTGATCAAAACTGCCGCCACCGCACAACAAGCCACCATGCCCCGAGTCATGCCCAAAGCTTGCCCCACTGCGGGTCAGAGCGAGAACCGGACGTCCGCCAACTCGAGGGCCTTGCCCTCGAGCCGCTGGCCCAGATAGATCTCGGCCTGCATGAGCCGCTCGCAGTACCAGCGGATGTCCTCGGCATGCTCGCGCGACGCCGTGTAGCGCACCGCCATGGTGGTGACATCGATACGACGGGAGTCGCGCACCTTGAGGTCCTCGGACACGTGGAATCCGTCGTTCTCGGCCGCGGCGATGGCGTCGAGCACCTGCTCCACGGCCAGGCGGATGTCGCGGCAGCCGTTCTCGGCGATCTCGGAGGCCTCACGCTGGATGTCTCCCTGCTTGCGAACCACGACGGCGTCGGCGTTGACCCGATCACCCGCGGCCTCGCCGGCCGTACCGCCCCACTCCGCGCCGCCGGGTGCCGAGATGTTCTGGCGATGCCATTCGAACAGTTCTTCAGACTCTGCGGCCAATTGCCGCCAGCGCGCAGCAGCATCCGCGAGATACGTTGTGTCCCAACTCTCTAGCTGGGAACGGGTAAGCGCTCCACCTGATGGATCGGTGGCGGCTACATCATTCACATCAACTCCGCCAGGCCTCCAGCGGATTGTTCGTCGGCCGCGTCATATTGAAGGGCGGCCGCAGACAGGTCTCCTGCCTGCGCGCTGACGCGACCTGACTGGGTGGTTCGCACCGTCGTCACCGCGGCATCCATCGCCAAGACTCCGGAGCAACTCGGATAGCTACCGACGTCGGGCCCGACCAATGACGCGCCCAACTCGGCAGCGATCATCTCGCTGCTGGTGGCCCCCGCACGCAGCGCCCCCGGGTCCACTCTCAGATCGTTTGCCACAGCAATCCCCCAACTGGCCCACCTGCTCCCCCGGGCTAACCGCTCTGGCTGAGTCGAGCCCAGGGGGCGGAGCAAGTATGCCACTGCCAACTGGCATCGACCAAGACCCGGTGTGATGCCTACCGGCCACCGACAGGTCATCAGCCGGCCACCGTCAAGCACCCACTGACACTGCGGACTTGGCCAGTAATCTTGCTGGCACCGTCGGAGCCGAAGCGCGGCGCGGCGTTTACAACCGTCTCAGATTTCGCCACACCACGGAGCGGGATCGACCTGGTCGGTCCGTCCCGCACCGGCTCCGGAAGCGAATCACACCGCCGGGTGCCGGTCGGTCCAGGGCAAACACCGTTGACGTCGCTCGAACTTCGGGTGATCTTGTGCGCCCACGACGCGATGGCGGCGAGGACGCAACTCTGGCGCCGGCGTATGCCGTCTCGCCGAGCCGGTTCACCCGCCCGACATATCTGGCAATGCCGATGATCTTTGCCGTGCCCTCCCGGGCAGGGATGGTTTCTTCTCCCGACACGAGTGTGTCGGCGGGGGCCGATTCCTCAAAATGTGCCCCGCGGTCGGCGCGGTCTGCGGTGGTATGGACGCCATGCCCCCGATCAATTTTTCTGACTATCAGCAACTGACCCTGACCCGCCGCGACAACGGCGTCCTGCTGATCACCCTGAACCGGCCGGAGAAGTACAACGCGGCAGATGAGGGCATGCACACCGAGCTGGCCAACATCTGGAAGGACGTAGCGGCCGACCCGCAGACCCGAGTCGCGGTGATCACCGGCGCGGGCAAGGCCTTCAGCGCGGGTGGTGACCTGGCCATGGTCGAGCGGATGGCCGGCGACTACGACCGGGTGTCCCACATGCTCACCGAGATGAGCGACCTGGTCTACAACATGGTCAACTGCGACAAGCCGATCGTGTCCGCGATCAACGGCGTCGCAGTCGGAGCCGGTGCGGTGGCCGCCTTACTCGCCGACGTCGCCGTCATCGCCGAGGACGCCCGCATCGGCGACGGTCATGTGAAGCTCGGGGTGGCCGCTGGTGACCACGCCGCCATCATCTGGCCGCTGCTGGCCGGGACGGCGAAGGCCAAGTACTACCTGATGACCGGTGAGATGATCGACGGCATCGAGGCCGAGCGCATCGGGATGGTGGCCAAAGCCCTTCCGCGCGAGGAAGTTCTGGATGAGGCGCTGCGCATCGCCGACAACCTCGCCACCGGAGCACAGCAGGCGATCCGGCTGACCAAACGCGCGCTCAACAACTGGCTGCGCAACGCCGGCCCGATCTTCGATCAATCCGCCGCCTACGAGATGCTGACCTTTCTCGGTCCGGATGTGGTGGAGGGCTATACCGCGCTGCGCGAAAAGCGCACGCCGCGTTTCCCGTCCGCGCGGGGCGACTGACACTGCTCAGAGCTTGTAGCAGGCGGTCACGATGGCGCACCGATCACCGAGAGCAACTGCAGCTTCTCGTAACTCTCGCTACCGGGCACCGCGGTGTAGACCAACAGGGAGTGGGACTGCTCGGGGTCCAGCAGGATCTGGCAGTTCAGTTCCAGGCTCCCGACCTCTGGGTGCTCATATCGCTTGATATCTCGCGGCCTGATGCCGATCTCGTGCTCGTCCCACAAGAGCCGGAACTCCTCGCTTTCAGCGGTGAGCAATTCGGCGAATCGAGCAGCTTTGGATCCCGGCCCACGCAGTGCGAGCACTCCTCGAAGCCCGGACACATACATCCGCGAGTAGAACTCGTGGTCGTCAGGCGGGTAGATGTCGCGCGCCGTGGGATCGGTGAACCACCGGTACCCGATGCTGCGCGCCGGGCCGGTGTAGCGACACAGGTCGCCGACGAGGGCGACACCGAGCGGAGTCTGCCGCAACGTCTCCCCCAGCTCGGTGACGATCTCGGCCGGAGTGTCGGTGAGCCGGTCGAAGATTCGCAGCATTCCCGGGCTGATGTGATCACTGCTCGAGCCCCGTGCCGGCGGCTGGTGTCCGGCGAGGCGCAAGAGGTGGTCACGCTCATCGAGTGACAGGTGCAACCCCTGAGCGATCGACGCGATCATCTGCTCCGAGGGTTGCGGACCGCGTAGCTGCTCCAGCCGCGAGTAGTAGTCGGCCGACATGTGGCACAACGCGGCGACCTCCTCCCGCCGCAATCCAGTCGTCCGGCGGCGTTGGCCACGCGGGAGTCCGACATCCTCCGGCTGCAGCACACCGCGGCGGCGGACGAGAAACTCTGCCAGTCCGGCCCGATCGATCATGCGCGCCATTCTCTCCCGGGTCCGGTCGTCCAGCCACGGATCGTCAGACCGTGGATACGATGCAGCCCGGTCGGCACGCTCGAACACATGGCACATGATGACGACCTCACGATCGATGACCTGACGGGAAAGCGGGCGATGGTGACCGGCGCGAGTGACGGCATCGGCCTCGGCATCGCGACCAGGCTCGCCGGCGCCGGCGCCGAAGTGGTCATGCCGGTCAGAAACCCGCGCAAGGGCGAGGCAGCCGTCGCACAGATCCGCGAACGGCATCCGCACGCGAAGCTGTCGCTCGAAGACCTCGACCTGTCCTCGCTGGCGTCGGTCGCAGCTCTCGGCGAGAAGCTGCGCGCCGAAGGCGCTCCGATCCACCTGCTCGTCAACAACGCCGGGGTGATGACCCCGCCGGACCGGCAGACCACCGCCGACGGATTCGAGTTGCAGTTCGGCACGAATCATCTGGGCCACTTCGCACTCACCGCCCACCTGCTGCCCCTGCTCAAAGCAGGACGTGCGCGGGTGACGTCGCAGACCAGCGTCGCCGCCCGCAGCGGCGCCATCAACTGGAATGACCTGCACTGGGAGCACTCCTACGACGGCATGGCCGCCTACCGGCAGTCCAAGATCGCGGTCGGGTTGTTCGGGCTTGAGCTCAGCCGTCGCAGCACAGCTGCGGGTTGGGACATCACCAGCAACATCTCACATCCCGGTGTCGCGCCGACCAACCTGCTGGCGGCACGTCCGGAGATCGGACGCGCCAAGGACACGACGGGCGTGCGACTGATCCGCTGGTTCTCCGCGCGGGGCCTCATCGTGGGGACCGTGGACAGCGCGCAGCTGCCTGCACTGATGGCCGCGACGTCGGCCCAGGCCAAGGACGGAGCGTTCTACGGACCGCGCTGGCCAGGGCATGTCGGCGGCCCTCCCGGCGAGCAGAAACCCTGGAAACCGCTGCGCGACAACGAGAGTGCATCGCGCTTGTGGAAGGTGTCCCAGGAACTCACGGGTGTGACTTTCGCGTGTGCGACTCCGTAGGGATGGTCGCGTTGCTGGCCACCGGAGCACTCGATGGCCCGACGTTAAACCGTTATGTCACAACGATTGTCAAAGGAATGGAGAACCGATGAATCGCACCGGCATTGGCGAATCGCGAGCAGTTCTTCGCCGACCTTGAGGGGAATCCGGTCCGCGCGCGGCCACCCCGCCGACCGTGACGTCTTCCTCCGCAATCTGCGCCGCCGGCGCGGCTCTTCGCCCGCCAGACCGCCGAGATCAGCCTGCTTATCGACCCAAAGGCACTGCATGCACGTCTCGACCGGCCCTTCGACGTCGAGGAACTGACGGCCAGCCTGGACAACGAAACGTACCTGGTCACGCACCCTTGAGCGGACCGGGCTGCGGCATCCGGCCGCGGGCCACCTGCGCGGCCCCGTTGCCGGTGACCAGCCAGAGCGTGGCAAGTTGTGCGATGAAGTCGTCGATGGACAGGTCGATGCCTCCGTTAACGTATCCCAGGATGGCGTCGGCCGTCCCGCCGACGATGAACGCTGGCGCCACCTTCGCCAAGGGATCCTTCTCCAATTCGACACCGTGAACGGTGCGGCCGTGATCGATCAGCACGTCGGTGAGCCGATGCATGACCGTGGCGCGGTGGGCATCAAGCTCGGGCGACGCTGCCACCCCGCCGAGTAGGACACGGGCGCGACGCGGGTCGTCGACGAGGGCCCGCACCGCGGCCGCCACACTCACCAGTGCCTGGACCTCCAGGGGCTGCTGCGCCACCTCATCCGCTGCAGCCACGGTGGCGCTGCGTACGCCGTCGGCGATGTCGTCGACAACCGCGGCCGACAAGCTGTCCAGATCGGTGAAGCTCTCGTAGAAATACCGTTTGTTGAGACCGGCTGCGGAACAGAGCTTCTCGACTGTCGCGCCGCGCCACTCATTGCGCGTCATCAGGTCCATCGCAGCATCCAGCAGACGCTCACGCCGTTGCCGGCGCCGAGCATCGGCGGATTGGCCCCCGTAAGCGCGATTGGCCGTTGACACCACCCCGACATTCTGGCACGGTTCCGTACCAGACATTAGGCACGATTCCGTACCAGATATTCGAGAGGTGCCCATGACTACCGCAGACACCCAGGCGCACGGCGCCAGCCGCACACCAGAACCGGCCAAGGTGTCGGTGCTGGACGACTTGCGCGAGTTATCGCTCACCTCGCCCGTACTGGCGCGCCACCAGGGCTGGGACTACCTGCAGAGCCTCGGCAAGTCCGGACGGCGCGACCAACTGGCCGCCCTGTTCGAACGCGGTCAGGCGCCCGATGGACCACACGGCGCCCTGGAGGGGCTAATCGTCGGCAACCTGTTCGGCATCCCTGAGGCACATCTGGCCAATCCGCTGTTGAAGATCGATCCGACCTGGCGCGGAAAGACATTCGACACCCACACTGGCTTCAACCGCCTCTCCTTGTTGGCCAGGTACGCGATGCGTGTCATCGCACCCCTCTACCGCGGCCTGCACCGGGCCGGATCCGAGATGGTGGGATTCCAGTTCACTCATTGCATCGACACGGCGGCCATCCCGCCGTACATCAAAGTGCGGGCCCTGGACTACAGCCCGGATGAGTACCGCAACCCGAGCGTGCGCACGTTCCCGATCAAGCGGACCCGTGACGAGGTCGTGGAGCTGCTGCCAGGGCTCTATCTCGGGCGGGCCTTGCTGAGAATGCACAGCGGCGAGGTTCGGCTGATCGCGTATTTCGCGTTGCGCGAATTCACCGATGAGAGCGCCGGCCGATGATCGACCTCGCCGGAGCCGTCGCCTGCGTCACCGGGGGCGCCCGCGGCATCGGCCGCGCTACCGCGGTGGCGCTGGTCGAGCGGGGCGCAACGGTGTGGATCGGTGACGTCGACGCCGACCAGGCAGCCCGCACTGCCGGCGAGATCGGCGCCAATGCAACACAACTCGATGTCACTGATGAGTCAAGCGTGGCGGCGTTCCACCGGGCGGCATCTGCCGACGGACCCGTGGCGATGTTGGTGAACAACGCAGGCATCCAGCACATGGGCCCGTTCGTCGACCAGAAGCTCACGGCATACCACCAAGAGATCGCGGTCAATCTGACTGGCGTCGTAAACGGCATGCACGAATTCCTTCCCGGCATGCTCGAGCGCAATCACGGCCACATCGTGAATGTCGCTTCGATGGCGGCCAAGGTGACCACGCCAGGGATGTCGGTGTACTGCGCGACGAAGTACGCGGTGGCGGCCTTGTCGCGGGCTGTCCGCGCCGAAATCGCCCACACCGACGTCACCATCACTACCGTCATGCCCACGGCAGTTCACACCGACCTGACAGCAGGAGTCACACTCGATCTTCTCCCCACCCGCCAGCCCGACCAGATCGGAACCGTCATCGCCGACAGCGCACGAAGCCCCGGACGCGAAGTCACCGTCCCGAAATGGTTGTCGCCGTTCGGGTTGCTGGAGGAGGCCACGCCGGAGCCCGTGATGCAACTGCTCAAACGACTCGCAACCCGAAACGAGCCTCCCGGCCATTTCGACGAAGCCCGTCGCCGGGACTATTTGAATCGGATCGGCGGATGACGACATTGGCCGCCTACCTTGTCTCCCCTGCGAACAAACACCGCCTCCAAGCATTCGGCGCCGCTGTCACCTCGCGGTTTCCGAGCGGCGAACGTCCGCTGGCCAAGCCGCCCCCGGGATCGAGCCTCAAGCCGGTGATGGGTGACTATGGCTTCCCGTTTCTCGGCCACGTATTGAGCTCGCTGGCCGATCCCCTGTCCTTCGCCCGTGACCGCTACGAGCGATACGGGCCAGTGTCGTGGGCCGGGGGCGTGGGCTTCCGTGTCGTCGGACTCATGGGCCCGGACGCCCTGGAAACTGCGTGGATCAACAAGGACAAGGTGTTCTCCAGCACCCGTGGCTGGGCACCGGTCATCGGACCGTTCTTCCACCGCGGAATCATGCTGCTCGATTTCGACGAACACCGCGACCACCGTCGCATCATGCAACAGGCTTTTACTCGCAGTGCGCTGGACGGCTACCTGGATCTGATGCGGCCCAGTATCGATCGCACACTGGGCAATTGGCCTTCGACACAGGACTTTCCGTTCTACCCGTCCATCAAGCACCTGCTGCTCGAGCAGGCCGCCGAGGTGTTCGTCGGGACTCATCTCGGCCCCGAATCCGACCAGCTGTCGGCAGACTTCCACGCGACGGTTCGCGGCGGGCAGGCCCTGGTGCGCGCGGACGTGCCCGGCGGTGTGTGGGCAAGAGGGCTACGCGCGCGGGAGCGGCTCGAACGCTACTTCGCCGAGCAGGTTCCGGATCGGCAGCGCGGCGCCGGCACCGACCTGTTCTCGACGCTGTGTCGCAGCGAGGACGAGGACGGGGCCCGGTTCACCCCGGCCGACATCGTCAACCACATGATCTTCCTGCTGATGGCCGCACACGACACCACCGCCATCGCCCTGTCCATGCTGACCTACGAGCTGGGCCGAAACCGGCAGTGGCAGGACGCACTTCGCGAGGAAGCGGTCAGTCGGCCGAATGACACCCCGAATCTGCTGGATCTGGACGCCTACCCGCTGCTCGACGCCGCGTTCAAGGAGATCCTTCGGATGTACGCACCCGCGGGTGCGCTGTTCCGCCAAACCGTCCGCGACACCGAGATCCTCGGACATTTCGTCCCGCGCAAGACCCAGGTGGCGATCAATGTGTATGCCTCCATGCGGCTTTCCGACTGGTGGCCCGATCCGGACACGTTCAATCCCGAACGATTCGTCAACAATGCCGGGTCACGCGCCGCGGTGAGCCGCTATGTGTTCGCACCGTTCGGTGGCGGGGCGCACAAGTGCATCGGCCAGCAGTTCGCCGACATGACGGTCAAGACCACCATGCACCAGATGCTGCGGCGGTTCGAGTGGAGCGTGCCCGCGGACTATCAGCCTCAGCTGACCTGGGGCACCGGGCCGACGCCGGCCGATGACCTGCCGATCACGCTGCGGGCGCGCGTCGGCAACTAAACGTCCATGAGGCGGCTTCCTCAGATCTGTGGCATCGCCTCGCCGACGGGCTGAGGTTCCAGAGTCGGGTCTGCTGCCACGGCCGCCATCGGAACGGCTGCGGACAGCGACATGATCAAGCGGTGCAGCGCTTCTCGGCTGATCTTGCGGTGAGTCAGCCAGTCCAGCGTGGCACCCTCCATGAAACTCAGGAACCCTTCGAGTGCAACCCGCATGGCCGGGGGCTCAGACTGACCCGGCAACACCATCTGGGTGAACAGCGCCCGATACTGGGCGCGGTGGTCAGCGACGAACGCACGCACCTCCGGGTCGACACCGAGACCGCCACTCATGATCAGGCGGTAAGCCGCCTCCGAGCTCACGGCGAAATCCAGATACCGGTCGAGCATGGCGGACATCAGCTCACGAGGCGGGACGTCATCGTTCATCCGCGCGTGGTCGAGCAGTTGCCGATGGAAGTCCTCGATGACCGCCAGGTAGCACTGCCGCTTGGAACCGAAGTAGTAGAACAGCAATCCCTTGGTGACCCCCGCGCGCTCAGCGATGTCATCCATGGATACGTCATCGAATGCGCGGCTGGCGAAACAGTCGGCTGCGGCAACCAGTAGCTCTGCCCGGCGGGCTGGATCGCGATGTCGGCGACTACCGCTACTCAATCGACCCTCCCAATCATTGACTTTCGGTCAAACTTCGTCCACCGTAGCAGTAGCGGTCAAGTTTGACCGCCAGTCAAACTTTCAAGAAAGGATTGACCTTGGCTCACGCGAACCTCCACAACGCCGTCGTCGTCATCACCGGCGGAGCTCGGGGCATCGGACGCGCAACGGCGACCGCCTTTGCTGAACGCGGGGCGCGCGTAGTCATCGGCGACCTCGACGAACAGGCGGCCAAAGAGGCTGCCAAAGCAATCGGGCGAGGAGCATCCGGACACGGTCTCGACGTGTCGTCCCAGACGTCCTACGAGCGGTTCGTCGCCGCCGTCAACGACGAGGCGGGCGCCATCGATGTGCTCGTCAACAATGCCGGAATCATGCCCGTCGGTGCATTCACCGAAGGCGAGCTGGCAGCGGTTCGCGCGACGATCGACATCAACCTGTGGGGAGTCATCCTCGGCTGCCACGTCGTTCTGCCCGGCATGCTGGAGCGGCGGCACGGGCAGATCATCAACATCGCATCGGTGTTGGGGCGCGTAGCCGGTGGCGGCGTCGCGGCGTACAGCGCGAGCAAGTTCGGCGTCGTGGGCTTCACCCATGCGCTTCAGCAGGAGCTGCATGGATCGGGGGTGACGGCCTCGGTGGTGCTGCCGGGGGTGGTCCGCACCGAACTGTCGAGTGGCGTTCCCGAACGCGGAGTGCCGATCTCGGACCCGTCGACGGTGGCGGCAGCGATCGTGCAGGCCAGCCTGGCCGCCAAGCCGGAGCTGACTGTCCCGGCATGGTCGGGCGCACTGATGCGCACGTTGGCCCTGTTGCCGCCGCGCCTCCGACAGCCGGTGTTACGGGCTACCGACTACGACCGCGCCATGCGAGGAGTCGACACGACGAAACGCGCCGAGTATCGCGCCCGACTCGCCAAGACCGTCGGCGCCGGCTCCGGCGCCGACCTCGAGGCTCGTGACAAGGACGACAGCCGGTGACAGTCGATCGGGTCGCCGCGTTTCGACGCGAACGCTCCGCCTTGTTGGGTTTCTGCCGCGAGCTGTCCGAATCACAATGGAGTGCCGAAAGCTTGGCGGCCGGATGGCGCGTTCAGGATGTTGTGGCCCACCTCGGCGCCAGCTGTCGCGCATTGTTCACACCCGCCGCGGTCACGCTGTTGACCACGCGAGACATTGAACGCGCCAACGATATTCCGGTCGATTCCCGACGCGACTGGCATTGGAGCCGGGTACTGACCGAATACGAACGGTGGAGCGGCCGCACTCTACGCGCAGCGTCGCTGCTCGCGAAAACACCGGCACGTGCGCTCCGCACCCGCCTCGGTGAACTCGGATCCTTCGAGGTCGGCTTGGTCCTGCCTGGAGCGCTTGTCTTCGACCATCACACTCATCTACGTCATGACATCGCCCCGGCCATCGGTGTGCCTGCGCCCGGCACAGACGCCCAGCGCATGTCCGTCGTTGTCGAATGGATGCTGGCCGTGCTGGCCAATCAACTGAAGGCAGCGCCGCCGTCATGCCTGCGAGCTCCAGTCTGCCTGGAACTGCCCGGAGAAGGCGGCGGCCGCTGGCTTGTCCATCCGGACGGCAGGATCTCTGTTGCTGGTGACGACTGCGGCCCGATTGCCTCTATTCGAAGCGACATAAGCAGTTTTCCCGCATGGGCGACCAAACGGGTCGACTGGCGCATATCCGACATCGCCATTTCGGGAGACCAGGAACTACTGACCACCCTGCTTGACTTGATCAACATCGTCTGACACGCGTCCCTGGATCGACAGTGACGCCCATCGCGGATAGAGGATTGCCGGCCCCAACCAGCGAGCAACGAAGCCCCGCAATGCCAATCCCCGGCGCGGCACCTCTCCAGGGTCGGTCAGCATCGACTGCACCGTGCGCAGCGTCATCTCGGCAAGTTCACGGAGGACAGTGTCATCGATGCCGTGAAGCGTCCAATCGACATCGAGGCGGTGAAAAACGGACAGGCAGAACGCTATTGCCGTGTCGGACGTCAGCGAGGTGGCGGCTTCACCGTCATCTCGACGAGCTAGCAATTTCTCCAGCTGCGGATCGCCGGAGAGCCTTTCGACTCCGAACGAAACACTTTCGATGACCGCGGTGACCGGGTCGGTGAGCCCGCCGGCGTGGTCTACAACCTGGTCGATGAACCCGTTGACCGCACGCATCGCGCTGGCGATGAGCAGCGCGTCGGCATTGGGAAAGTAGCGGTACACCGTCTGGCGGGTGACGCCGAGCCTGCGGGCGACGTCGGCAAGGCGTAGCGCCGCTCCGTGCTCGGCGATTTCCTCGTCTACCGCAGTCAGGATGCGTGAAATAGCTTCCTCATCCGATGAGGGCGTCGAACCCGCCCACCCACGACTACGCATCGGCCGTCACAAGCCTTTCGCCGGCGAATTGAATCGGAAGCGTTGTCGGACCGGTCATTCCCAGTAGGGATTTCCATGGGGCCGGACCGACGCGGTGGGGTGCGGGCAGACGGCGGGTGAGCACTGTGAGTGCTTCCGCCAGTTCCCGGCGTGCGAGGTTTGCCCCGAGGCAGTAATGCGCACCCCCGCCGAACGTCAGAATTGCGGGAACATCCTTGCGCGTGATGTCGAAGCGGTCCGCATCGTGATAGATCGCTGGATCGCGGTTGGCGGCGAAGGTGTTCGCGAGTACGAAGGTTCCCGCCGGGAACAGATAGCCACCGAACTCGACGTCCTCGACGGCGGCTCGCGGCACGATGCAGGCCGCCGGCGAGTGGCGCATGCTCTCCTCGACCGCCTGCATCGCAAGTTCGGGATGGTCGCACAGCTTCGCCCACTGGTCCGGATGCTCGCAGAGCACCTGAACCGATGCCGCCAATTGGTTGCGCGTCGTGTCCGTTCCCGCCATCAAGAAGCCGGCCACCAGCATGCGGAGTTCGTCGAGATTGAGCCGGTCGCCGTCGCTTTCGGCGCGGATGAGCTCGGACAGCAGATCATCGGTCAGATGGTCCCGGCGGGCGGCGACCATGCCGTCGACGTAGGCGTCGAGTTCGCTCCATGCGCGCATGATCGAGGACTCGTCGAAGTTCACATCTGGCTGAAAATTTAGGGCCTTGAAGACCTCCTCGGTCCAGTCCGCGAACAGCTGCCAATCCTCGCGGGGCGCACCGAGCAGCGCGCACATGATCGGGGTGGGATAGGGGCGCGCGATGTCGGTCACGACGTCGCACCGCCCGGCGTCCATCACCCGGTCGATCAACGCGTTGACCACCTCGTGGATCGTGTCTTGAAGACGCGATGTCGCGCGGGGCGTGAATGCCTTGGAGACCAGTTTGCGTAACCGGACATGCGGTGCACCGTCCAGGCCCAGCAGGCTGCTCATCATCTTGTCGAACAACGGGCCGGACGTGATTCCCTGGGCCGCCAGAGTGATGCCCGGCGGCAGGCGGAACCTGTTGTCGCGCAATATGTCGCGAGCCAGCTCGTAGGACAGGATTTCCGGGCCGAGCGGCCCGATGGCGATCGGAGCGCGCGATTGCGCCAGTCGGACATCTTCGAGGACGTCGTGCGGAGTGGCGGTGAGGCTGTAGGAGAGCGTCGGGAGCCCGGCATCGAAGACGTTGGGAGCGGCACTGTTCGCGTTCATCGGCATTCCCGTCTGTTCGCCAGGCCCCGCGTCGGACGTCAAAGCGACATATTTGACTGAAGTGTATGACCAATGCCAACGGGCCGTCAATCGTTCGTCGCTTTAGCCCAGTTGAAATCCTGCGACGGCCAGATTGGTCATACGACTAACCAATCGACGTCCAATGTGGACCGTAATACTGGTTGCGCACTGCCCCGCGCGAGGCTGGATGAATGACGGCGGCCCGATCGCGGACCAGCTCGCTGCGACTGTCCGTGCCACTGAGGAGGTCCACAGATCAAAAATGGCAGATCAGTTGCCTGACCTGCCATTTGAGAGTGGAGCTAAGGGGAATCGAACCCCTGACCTTCTCGATGCGAACGAGACGCGCTACCAACTGCGCTATAGCCCCTGATACCGGAAGCAAAGGCTACCAGCCGTCGCCCCGGAACCGGAAACCGGCCGCCCTACTGCCCGGACGCCCGCGGTAGATCGTATTCGCGGGACATCGAAGCGTACGAGGCGTAAGCCAGGTGCTCGAAGATCGGGTCCTCGTCGTCGATGTCGAGCACGACTGCCCCTGGCCGGCGCAGGCGGGCGGGCACGACGTCGAGTTTGTGGTCGTCGGTGCTCTCCACGCCCAGCCGCGAGCGCGCCATCCGTTGTGCGCGACGACGCCGCAGCTGCTCCTCGATGCGGGTCTGGCGGCGTAGGTAGGCCAGGTACAACACGGTCAGCGTGCCGGCACCGCCGCACACCCACCAGGCCGACGGCGTCACCAGGAAGGCGGCGCCCGCCGAGAACAGCAACGTGGCGGCCAGCACCGCGAGCACGCGCTTGCGGAACCGGAACTTGCGGGCACTGATCTCGGCGGCCTTCTTGGACTCGAACCGGCGCTGCCGGGTCGCGCTCAACGAAGCGACGGGCGCCTCGGCCTGCTCCTCGTCGACCGCTTCCTCTTCGGCTTCGGGTTCCAGGCCCGACGAGTCGGCGACGTACTCGTACTCGTCGTCGGACAGGTCCTCGGGATCGTCCGCCTCGTCGAGATCGACTGCAATCCGCTCGGTTTGGGCCTCCGACTCGCCGAGGTCGACGGACTCCTCGACCGCGACGGGTTCGGGCTCCGGTTCAGCTTCGGGTTCGACAGGCTCAGGCTCGGTCTCGAATTCCAGCTCGAGCTCGGGCTCGTCGAGTTCCTCGGGCTCGGCGGGTGCTTCTTCAGTCTCGGCCACCTCATCGACCTTGGCGACCGGCAGTGCACCGGAATCCTCGTCGACGATGTCGACGTCGAGGTAGTCGGGTTCGGTGGTCTCGACGACGGCGGCGGCGACCACGACGGTGCGCTGCACCCGCACCTCGGCCGGCGGCTCCTCTTCGAACTCGTCCTCGAGGTCGTCGTCGAGATGATCAGCCGGGGGCTGCCAATGTGGATCGCTGTGATGCCCGGCGGCCGGGCCACGTCGTAGCCGTTGCGCGTTGCGGCCGCTGTTGAGCACTCGTGTCGCCAGGGCGACGTCGCTGGTACGACGGACCGAGTCGCGCTTGCTGATCAACATCGGAACCAGCACGAAAAGCCAGAGAACGACGAGGGAAATCCACAGTAGTGACTGGGGGATGCTTGGCATGACGCCTGCTCCTTTCCCCTTCAGGCTAGGTCTGTGACCAGCGCATCCATGGACGGCGCGCCGACACAATTACACACCTGTAATTCGATCGATACAAGCACCAACAGTCACACAAGTCACATTGGTAACAGCTGACAAGGCCGGTTTCGTCGAGATTGCTTCCAGGGCTGTCGATCCGGCGAAATCACGACCGTGGGCGCAATCTCGACACGGCGCGTCGCCCGTCAGCACCAACTGGCCCGCCCGGCCGAAACCAGGGCCTGGGTCGCCGAATGGGTCAACTCCTCCAACGTGATCGCCACCAACAGATGGTCACGCCAGGCGCCGTCCACCTCGAGATAGCGGCGCAGCAGCCCCTCCTCGCGAAACCCGACGCGCTCGAGCACGGCCCGGCTCGCGGCGTTCTCCGGCCGCACCGTGGCCTCCACGCGGTGTAGCTGCACCCCGGCGAAGCAGTGGTCGAGCCCCAGCGCCAAGGCCCCGGTTGCCACCCCACCGCCGGTCTTGTCGCTGGCCACCCAGTAGCCGATCCAGGCCGATCGCAAGGCGCCGTGGGTGACATTGCCGATGGTGAGCTGACCGGCGAACTGCCCGTCGAGTTCGATCACGTACGGCAGCATGCGGCCGCGCCGGGCCTCGCTGCGCAGACCCGAACAGATCGCCGGCCAGGACGAAACCGCATGGCGGACACGCCAATCCACACCGCTGACCGGTTCCCACGGCTCCAGGTGGGCCTGGTCGGCCAGCCGGATTCGGCTCCACACCGCGGCATCGCGTAGCCGCACCGGACGCAGCCGCACCACCCCGGCCTGCACCCGCAACGGTCCGATCGGACCGGGCCAACCCGGGTGAAAGGCGTTGGACCGGAACAGGCTCATCCGCACCGTCGATTCGTCACACCGTCATTCATCGAATGAAGTCTTATCAGCCGCGCTGGGCCAGGAATGCCACATCCACGGTTTCGCCGGTGCGAACCTCTTCGACCTCGCTGGGAATCACCACGAGACAGTTCGCCTCGGCCAGCGTGGCCAGCAGATGGGTGGATGCGCCCGGCGCCCCGCCGAGGGCCTGCACCAGATACTCGCCGGAGTCCTGATCGCGCATCAACTGCCCGCGCAGGTATCCCGTGCGGCCGGCCACCGAGCTGATCGGGGCCAGGGTGCGGGCCTGGACGACGCGCCGCATCGGTTGGCGCTTGCCCAGGGACAGCCGGATCAACGGGCGCACCATCACCTCGAAGACCACCAGCGCGCTCACCGGGTTGGCAGGCAGCAAAAAGACCGGGACACGGTCGCGGCCGAGCTGACCGAAACCCTGCACCGATCCGGGATGCATCGCGATCCGGGCCACCTCCATCTCGCCGAGTTCGGCGAGCACACTGCGCACCGAATCGGCGGCGGCACCGCCCACCGCGCCCGCGATCACCACGATCTCGTTGCGATTGACTTGGCCCTCAACGGTTTCCCGCAATTCACGGGGGTCGGTGCTGATGATCCCGACCCGGTTGACCTCAGCACCGGCATCCCGGCCCGCCGCGGCCAGCGCGTAGGAGTTCACGTCGTAGACCTGCCCCGTCCCGGGGGTGCGGGAGACATCGACGAGTTCGCCGCCCACGCACATCACCGACAGCCGGGGCCGGGGGTGCACCAGCACACGGTCACGGCCGACCGCCGCCAACAACCCCACCTGGGCCGGGCCGATGATGGTGCCGGCCCGCACCGCGACGTCGCCGGGTTGGACGTCGTCGCCGGTACGTCGGACGTAGGCACCCGAGCGCACGCTGCGCAGGATCCGCACCCGGTTCTCGCCGCCGTCGGTCCAGCGCAACGGCAGCACCGCGTCGGCCAGGGTCGGCATCGGCGCGCCGGTCTGTACCCGCGCGGCCTGCCGGGGCTGCAGCCGACTGGGGGTTCGGGCACCGGCCTCGATAGCGCCCATCACCGGCAGGCTGATCTCGCCGGCACCGTCGCCCACCGACAGCACGTCGACGCTGCGCACCGCGTACCCGTCGATGGCGGCCTGATCGAACCCCGGCATGGGCCGTTCGGTGACGACCTCCTCGGCGCACATCAGGCCCTGCGACTCGGCGATGGCCACTCGCACCGGCCGGGGCGCCACCGCGGCAGCCGCTACCCGAGCCTGCTGTTCCTCCACCGAACGCACAACACGCCTTCCTATCTACGGGCCCCGACTGCCGGACTACGCGCGGCGTACGACCCGACGCGTTGCTAGCCGTCCTGTCCGGTCAGGCCCAATCGTTCGACCAACCACCGCCGCAATTCGGGGCCGTAGTCGTCACGTTCCAATGCAAAGTCAACCGCAGCCTTCAGGTAGCCGCCGGGATTTCCCAGGTCGTGTCGGGCACCGCGGTGCACGACCACGTGCACCGGATGGCCCTCTTCGATCAGCAGCGCGATGGCGTCGGTCAGCTGGATCTCCCCGCCCACGCCCCGCGAAACCCGCCGCAGCGCATCGAAGATCGCCCGGTCCAACAGGTAGCGGCCGGCCGCGGCGTACGGCGACGGCGCATCCTCGGCCTTGGGCTTTTCCACCATGCCGTTGACCCGCAGCACGTTCGGGTTCGTCGCATCGGGCACGGTCTCGACGTCGAACACGCCGTAGGCGCTGATCTTGTCCTCGGGGACCTCGATGGCGCACAGCACGGTGCCGCCGCGTTTGGCCCGCACCTTCGACATGGTCTCCAACACGCCCGTCGGCAGTACGAGATCGTCGGGCAGCAGCACCGCGATCGCGTCCTCGTCGGGCGACAGCGCGCTCTCGACGCAGCCGATCGCATGACCGAGGCCCAGCGGCTCGGCCTGCACCACGGATTCGACCTTGATCAACGCGGGCGCCCGGCGCACCTTCTCCAGCATGGTCTTCTTGCCGCGGGCCTCCAGCGTGCCCTCGAGCACCAGGTCCTCGACGAAGTGCGCGACGACACCGTCTTTGCCCTCGGAGGTGATGATGATCAGGCGCTCGGCCCCGGCCTCGGCCGCCTCGGCCGCGACCAACTCGATACCCGGGGTGTCGACCACCGGCAGCAGTTCCTTGGGGACCGTCTTGGTCGCCGGCAGGAAGCGCGTGCCCAGACCGGCCGCGGGAACCACGGCCGTGTAGGGAATCGGCACTTCAGGCGCCTTGGGGGAGGTGCTCATCGTTCACACACTAACGCCCGTTCTGAAATGGTGGAGGGCGTGACCCCGCCGACCAAGACCGAGTTGCGAGATGGTGTTCTACGTGCAAGGCGGGCGGTGCCGGCAGACCGCCGCGCCACCGAGGCGCAGGCACTCTGCCGCTGGCTGCCGTCTCTGGTGCGCACCGGACAGACGGTCTGCGCCTATGTTCCGGTGGGCTCCGAACCGGGGTCGCTGGCGCTGCTGGACACCCTGCTGGAACTCGGTGTGCGCGTGTTGCTTCCGGTGGCCCGGAACGACGAGGACGGCCGCGGACTGCCGATGCAGTGGGGTCCCTATGAGCCCGGGACGTTGATGGCGGCGCAGTTCGGTCTGCGCGAGCCCTCGCCGCCGTGGTTGCCCGCCGGCCGGATCGCGGATGCCGAGGTGATTCTGGTGCCCGCCCTGGCCGTCGACCGGACCGGGACCCGGCTGGGCCGGGGCGCCGGTTTCTACGACCGCAGCCTGATCTACGCCTCGCCGCAGGCGCGGCTGGTCGCGGTGGTGCGTGACGACGAACTGGTCGACGAGCTGCCCGCCGACCCGCACGACGTGCGGATGACGCATGCGCTGACGCCGTCAGGCGGAATCGTGCCGTTGCAGCGTTGAGCTGGTCCAGAATCGTCAGGTGTCCGATCCGGAGAGCGCCGACTTCAGTGTCCGAATGCAGCTGATCGTCGACGTCCTGGCCCAAACCCTGGACCGGGCCGTGCTGCTGGACGACGAGGAGCTGACCCCGATCACCCACAGCCGTCAGCTCGGCGAGTTGGACGACGTGCGGGTGCACAGCGTCCTGCAACGTGAGACCCGCGCGGAGGTCAAGGCGGCGCTGTTCGAGTTCGGAATCGGCACGGCAGACTCGGCGGTGTGGACCCCGGCGCTCCCGCACTACGGCCTGATGCCGCGGTTCTGCGTGCCGGTCCGGTCGGCGTCCGAGCGGTTCGGCTACCTGTGGATCATCGCGCCCGAGGGCTCACTGCCCGAGCAGAGTCAGCAGCTCGCCACGAGAGCGGCGGCCGACCTGCTGGCCATCCTCGACCGTCGGCATGCCGCGCTTCGCGCCGAAGAGTCGTCGCAGCAGGGCCTCCTGATGCGATTAATCGCCACCGATGATCCGGCGCAGGCCCAGGCGGTGGTCGGCGAACTGCACGCCAGGGCGATGGCCGAGCCGCACGATCTGGTCCAGGTTTTCCGGTTCGAGCCCGACGGCGCGGGTGACCCGGTCACTCGGAGCGTTGCCCTGCGTCTGCGATTGACGGCCACTGACCGGACCCGCCGTTGGTACACCCTGGCCGGAGCCACGACCACGATTCTCGCAGTGTCACCTTCCGACACCGGATCTGCCGCGACCGCCGATACCGTGGCCGACGCGGTCCGGGCCAGCTACGGAACGCACCCGGCAATCGGCGCCTCGGGCGCTCCCCTGCCGATAACGCAAGCAGCCCTTGGGTTTCGCCACGCCAGCCTGGCGCTTACCCTGGCCAAGGCCGGCGCGGGCAGCGCCCAGGTGGCCGACTGGTCCGCACTCGGCTCGTGGCGCACCCTGGCGTTGCTGGGCCAGGCATATCGGCCGGACCGGCTCGGTGAGCTGGTCCACCCCGGCATCGTCAGCCTGATCGAGCAGGGCCGTGACGACCTCCTCCGCACGCTGGAGATCTACCTGGCCAACGGCGGCGACGTGCGGCGCACCGCCGAGGACATGTTTCTTCACCGGTCCACGCTGTACTACCGGCTCGAGAAGCTCACCGAGGCCGTCGACGGCGATCTCAGCGACGGCGAAACCCGTTTCGACCTGATGCTGAGTCTGCGGTTGGCGCGTCTGGCCGGGCTGTATCGCCCGGGTTCGACATCTGTCTGAACGGGCCGACGGAGTTTCCTACAGTTTCGGCCCAATTTCTGCTCCGCCGACCGTTCGCCAGGCATAGCGTTCTCTTCTGGCCGCTTGTGACCGGAGTCACACATCACGGAGGAGTCAGGACGCACATGGGTGAAACACCCGGATTGAAAAAGGCGCTCAGCCAGCGACAGCTGCGGATGATCGCGATCGGCGGCGTGATCGGCGCCGGCCTGTTCGTCGGCTCCGGCGTGGTGATCGGCAAGACCGGCCCCGGCGTCTTCATCACGTATGCGCTCGCGGGCGTGCTGATCATCATGGTGATGCGGATGCTGGCCGAGATGGCCGTGGCCAACCCGTCGACCGGGTCGTTCGCCGACTACGCGCGCAATGCCATGGGCAACTGGGCCGGCTTCTCCGTGGGCTGGCTGTATTGGTACTTCTGGGTGATCGTGGTCGGCTTCGAGGCCATCGCCGGCGCCAAGATCATCCAGTACTGGATGGACGTACCCATCTGGCTCACGGCACTGATCCTGTTGATCGCGATGACGGCGACCAACCTGTTCTCGGTGTCGTCGTTCGGCGAGTTCGAATACTGGTTCGCCGGGATCAAGGTGGCGGCGATCCTGGCGTTCATCGGGCTGGGCTCGGCGTATGTCATCGGGGCGTGGCCGAACAAGGACATGGACTTCTCGAACCTGTGGGCCAACGGCGGGTTCTTCCCGCTGGGCGCGATGGCGGTCACGGTCGGTGTGGTGACGGTGATCTTCTCGATGGTCGGCGCTGAGATCGCCACCATCGCGGCCGCCGAGTCCGCCGACCCGGAGCGCGCGGTGGCCAAGGCCGCCAACTCGGTGATCCTGCGCATCGCGGTGTTCTTCGTCGGCTCGGCGTTCCTGTTGGTGACGATCCTGCCGTGGAACAGCGAGCAGGTGGCCGCATCGCCGTTCGTGTCGGCGTTCACCGAGATCGGTATCCCCTACGCCGATCACATCATGAACGCCGTGGTGCTCACGGCCGTGCTGAGCTGCCTGAACTCGGGCATGTACACCGCATCGCGGATGCTGTTCGTGCTGGCCGCCCGCCGCGAGGCGCCGCCGCAGCTGGTGTCGGTGACGCGGCGCGGCGTGCCGGCCGCCGCGATCCTGGCGTCGTCGGTGATCGGCTTCCTCGGGGTGATCGCCTCGGCCTTCTCCCCCGACTTCATCTTCAAGTTCCTGCTGGATTCCAGCGGCGCGGTGATCCTCTTCGTCTACCTGCTCATCGCGATCTCCCAGATCGTGCTGCGTTACCGGACCTCGGCCGAGACGCTCAAGGTGAAGATGTGGCTGTTCCCGGTGCTGTCGATCCTCACCGCGGGCTGCATCTTCGCAATCCTCGTGCAGATGTTCGTGCAGGGCGGCGACAACCGGAAAGCACTGACCATGAGCCTGCTGTCGTGGGCCGTGGTGATCGTGTTGTTCCTGGCCAACCGCTGGTACATCGGGCACCGTCCCGAGGTGGCCGGGGTGGCCCCGGCCGCCGGGGCTGAGCATCCCCACCGGGTGCTGGTGCTGGCGAATCAGACCGTCGAATCCAGCGAGCTGCTCGACGAGCTCCGCCGCATCGGCGCGGACCGCGACGCGGTCTATCAGGTTGTGGTGCCGGCCAGTCCGATCGACACCGGGGTGGCCGAGACGCACGGGCCGCTCGACATCTCGGAGGCCACGACGCGGGCCGCCCAGCAACGCCTCGATCAGACGTTGAGCACACTGCGCTCCGAGCAGTTGCAGGCCGACGGCGCGCTCGGTGACTACCGTCCGCTGCGGGCCCTGGCGCACGCCGTCGAGACGTTCCGGCCCGACCAGATCGTGATCTCGACGCTGCCGCCCGAGGAATCGGTGTGGCACCGGTTCGATGTCGTCGACCGGGCGCGCTCCGAGTATCAGATCCCGGTCACGCATGTGGTGTCGCGGGTGCGCACCCAGGAGCACGCGTCGTGACGATCCTGGCCGCGTTCAGCGCGAGTCGGCACAGCAGTGCACCGCTGAACCTGGCCGTCCAGCTCGCCCGAACCACCGGCGAGCAGGTGATCGCCGCGGCGGTGGTGGAACGGTCCTGGCCGAGACGTGACGACCTGGTCGAGGGCGAGTACCTCGCGTACGTCCGGGCGCAGGCCACCGAGGCGTTGCAGCGGGCCGTCGCGGTGCTGCCGGCCGACGTGGAGGTCACGCCGGTCGTTCACGAATCCACCTCGATACCAACGGGTTTGATCGAGCTCGCGGACGCGCATCGAGCATCGCTGGTGTCGGTCGGCTCATCGTCTTCGGGCATGATCGGCCGGGTCACACTCGGCAGCGTCACCGAGCGCCTCGTGCACACCGCCCGGGTACCGGTGGCGTTCGCGCCCCGCGCGTACGCCCAGACCGACGGGCGGATCCGCCGACTCACCGCGGCCTACGGGGGCGAGGCCGACGTCAACGGGCTCATTCCGGCCACCGCGGAAATGGCGGCATCATGGAAGGCCCGGCTGCGCATCGTGTCGTTCACCGTGCGCAACACCATGGCCTTCGCCGGCACCATCGAATCCTCGGCCGAGGAGTTGGTGGTGCAGCAGTGGTCGCGCCGGACGATTGCCGAGATCACCAGACAGCTGACCGCTATTCGTGACCGGATGGCGGTTCCGGACGTCGACGTGGTGGTCGGCGCCGGACACGATTGGAATACCGCGGTGGAGAGCATCGGGTGGGATACCGGGGACATGCTGGTGCTCGGCTCGGGGGCTGCCGCCCCGAGCGCGCAGGTGTTCCTCGGCTCGGCGGCCGGCAAGATCCTGCGCCGGTCACCGGTGCCGGTGATGATCGCGCCGAGCTACCAGGCGGGCTAGCCATTATTTGAATCTTGAAACGCTTTTCGCCGTTTCCGCAGGCAGCGAGAGTGGCAGCACACCAGCCTGTTTGATTTGAATGCATATCATCAGGGCCGCTTTTACTATCTCGCCATGCCGCACCGTCATCGCCGCACCATGAGCGACCTGCCCGGTCTCGACCTCGCCGAACAGCGGTCCTGGCAGAACTATCTGGAGGCGGCGCTACGGTTCGAGTCCGCCCTGAACCGGCGACTCACCGGCGAACACCAGTTGTCCGTCCTCGACCTGCGCGTGCTCGACGTGTTGCGCGAATCCGACAGCGCCTTCGTGCGCATGGGCGACCTGGCGGCGGCGGTCGACTCTCTACCCGGTCACCTGACCAAACGGGTCCAACGCCTGGAAAGCCGCAGACTGATTAGCCGCGAGCGCTGTAGGGAAGACCGGCGGGCGGTGCTGGCCACCATCACCGTTGAGGGGCGGTCGATCGCCGAGTGCGCCACCGTGACCTACGCCGAAGGGGTGAAGCAGGATCTGGTCGGCGCACTGTCGCGGACGCAGCTGGTGGCCATTGCAGAGAATTGTCGACGGATCACCGACGGGTTGAATCGCCACCCCGCCAGGAGTGCGACCAGGTTGCCCACGTGCCATCTGCCGGGGCTCGATGAGGACGAAACACGATGCTGGCGCGCGTTCTTCGACTCCAGCACCGGCCTGTTGACGCGGCTGCACCGCACTCTGCTGCGTGCAGTCGACCTCTCGCTGGTCGACGTGTTCCTGCTGGACACGCTGTCCAAGTCCGAGACCGGCGCTGTGCGCATGACGGATCTGGCCCAAGCGTTCGACCTCGCTCCCAGCCGGGTGACCCAGCAAATCGATCGCCTCGAAGCTCAAGGCCTGGCCAGGCGCATCCCGAGCCCCACCGACCGGCGGGTGGTGCTTGCCGCCGTCAGCGACTCCACGTCGGCACGGCTGGAGCGCGCGATTGCCTGCTATGCCAAAGAGATTCGTGATTGCTACCTAGGCCCACTATCACGCGAGCAGATGATCTCGCTGGGTGATAGCTGTCGACGGATCACTACACCAGCGAGTGTCATTGATGTCCAACCGAATTGGGAGTCGGGCGCGTTTGGTCAGCCGGTACGCCGATCGAAGATCGCCCACTGACACGTCGCGATCCCGGTTCGCTCACGGCTACGGCGCGACAGATCGCAGGGCCCCGCCACATCCGGGACTCCATCCCTCATGAACGTGTTTCATTTTCCAGTTGAAGTTTTTCCGATTGAATAGTTCAACCGATTTGCAACATTTGCCATTTTCGACCACAACCACGTTTTCCAGCGTAGTTGCAGATTGCACAAATTACCCGTTGCGTGTGCGCGTCATCTTTCTCAGTCGAGGATCGCGAATAGCTCTCCTCATTCAGGTTTTTCTCAGTTAGTTTCGTCGCTCGTCAATGTGGCCATCTCATAGCAAAGGAAATCTATGCAGCTCTCGCTCCGCCCCTGCGTGACCGCTGGCGTCGCCCTAGCCGGCGCCAGCGTCGTCGCCGTCACGCCGATCGCGCCCACACCCGCTGCTCTCGCCGCTGAAGCGCACGCAGTGCAACTGTCGGCCGCGACGAGCGCGCTACCCGGGTGCAGTGTCCCGTCGAGATGCGACGACGAAGTGCTCGTCAACCCAATCCAAAGGTGGGCAGAGGTTTTCGATCGGGCGCAACAAACACTCCCGCTGCTCGCTGACGCGATCGCAACCGCCCAGGGCGCACTTCTCCAGCAGGTCATTTCCAACTGGACCGGATATGCAGACACCTACCGCACGTCGCTGGAGTCAACAGCCACTGCAGTTTTGAACTGGGTCATAGGGGAGAACGCATCGACGACAACGACACTGCCTGAAACGCTCACAGCAATTCAGCAAGCCCTTGCGCAGGGCGATGTCAACGCAGCGGTGAAAGCGATCCAAGGTGGCGTCGCCTACCTACAACTTTCACTACTCGGCATGGGCTCCATCCTCGGAATCCCAGGCGAGATCGCCCAGAACATCGCCGATGTTGTCAAGCTCGCAGGGTTCACATCGATGTTTCAAGCGGGCTTCATCGCCACGACGGTGCAACACCTCACCACATTCACTACCGACAACCTATTGCTCGCCGCTGGTCAATCGACGCAGGCGCTGGTCGACGCCGGTAAAGCAGGAGACCCAGTGGCGGCGCTCAGCGCGATCGTCAACTTCCCCGCGGATATGGCTTACGCATTCCTCAACGGTACGTATTCCCCTCCGCGCCCCAACCCCGTTCCGATCCCCGGGCTGCCCCCGATACCAGAGGGCTGGGGACCCGGCATTCTGACTCAGGGCGTCAGCAATCCGTTGCACTACTTGCTGGTGACAGTTCCGAAGGCGATCACAAATGCCATCACCCCACCCGCCGCACCCAGCGTTGCCGTCGCAGCCGAACTCGACGCCACATCGGAGCTAAGCGATATCGCGTTGCCAGCCGATGATGCGCCGGCACTCGAGAAAGAAACATCCGCGGGCAGTTTTGCAGAACTCACGAGCACTCTCACCGACGCAGCCAGCAGCATCAACGAGAAGGCAACGTCAGCAATCACCACCGCGAGATCCGTGACTTTGAAGATCACTCCGCGGGCCGACGTGCGCCAAACCCCCACCGCGGCAGACCCTTCAGCCGCGGCGCAGACCACTGATACCTCGACCGAGACAATCGACGAACCCGGAGCGTCGGAAGTCGACGCCGACAAGGAATCCGCGAAGCAGACGCGCAAGGAAGCTCGCGCCGCCAAACGCGAAGCCCGCCAGCAAGCCAAGGCGGAACGCCAGCAGGCAAAACAAGAAGCCAAGGCTGCGAGCACCGGCGGCAAGCATCGGGCCGACAAGAAGAACAGCGTCAGCAACGACTGACCCTCGGGTCTCCGCCGCCAAGAGTCACCGATGTGGAGAGCCGGAGCCATGGCGGACTTGCGCGGCGGATTGCGGTCACTATCGAGCAGCAATCCGCCGCGCAGACGCCATGCCTAGCAGTTGTTCAGCACCGCCGCCATGGCGTGCTTCTCTTTCGCCGAGACCCACAGCTGGTAGGCGGCTTTCACGTCGACCTGGCGCGCCACGAAGTCACAGCGGAACGCCATGTTGGGCGGCAGCCAGCTCGCGGCGTCGCGAAAGGCCTTGTCGAAGTTCGGCTGTGCGGCGACGGCGATCAGGTTGCGCGGATCGTTCGCGAAGTCTTTGCGGCGCTGCGGGTCCCAGATGCGCGCCCCCTTGTACCAAGCGTCCGACAGCGACACGACGTGATCGATCTGTACGGCGCCGGAGGTGTCGGGCCCACGGGTGAACGGAATCTCGACGCCGGTGTACGGGTCGTGCAGCATGCCGGTGGCGGCGTAGCAGGTGCCGGGGCGGACGGTCAGCTGGGCCAGGTCGCGGCGCAGGATGTCGTCGCGGGTGTTGCAGCCGTTGTGGCCGAACTCGACGTTGACGTCGTCGGTCCAGGCCTCGCCGAAGTGGTACCTCGCGTAGTCGGTGTGGCGATCCCAGCCTTTGATCGGAAGCCCTGCCAGCTGCGCGCGGGCGTGGTCGAAGCCCGGGTTCCGCTGTGGGGGCACAACTGTTCCGGACGGTGGGGCCGCGGGCGGGACCGAGTCCTCGAGGGAGTGGGCTTCCCGCAGCCGGGCCACGACGAGCACGGCCACCACCGCCAGGATTACCGCCACCACGAGCAACACCGCTAACCTTCCGGTGCGCCGGCGACGGCGGCGGCCCGCGGGAATGAGATAACCCACGTAGCGGTTCTAGCACTTGAGCCGGTAGAGTGCTAACAAGTTTGACCAACTCGGAGGGTTTTCGTGCCTACCTATTCCTACGCGTGCACTGAGTGCGGTAATCGGTTCGACGCGGTGCAGGCCTTCACCGACGACGCGTTGACCACCTGCCCCAAGTGCTCTGGCAAGCTGCGCAAGCTCTTCGGCTCGGTGGGCGTGGTGTTCAAGGGCAGCGGCTTCTACCGGACGGACAACCGCGAGTCGGGCAAGAGCTCTTCCAACGGCTCGGCCAAGAGCTCGGACAGCAGCTCGTCGAGCACCTCCTCCGACTCGTCGTCTTCATCGTCGTCGAGCACTTCGTCGTCGAGCAGTTCGTCGTCGAGCAGCTCCAGCGCCGCCCCCGCGGCCGCTGCTTCCAGCTAGCCCCACAGTTATCCACAGGGCGGCGAAGACGCCGTTCTCACCTGGCCTTCCCACGCATACCGTGGCGCCATGGCCGAATCACTCAACCCGCCACCTTGGCGTCGGCTGACCGCTGCGCGGCCGGACTGGACCCGCACGGTCGCCGCGCGCCGGGTGGCCGCTGCCGGGTTGGTGGTGTTGGCCGCTGTCGCCGCGCTGCGCTCCGATCCGCGTGGTGAATTCACCGAGGTTGCGGTCGCGGCGCACGACCTGTCCCCCGGCACCGCACTGACGGCCGCCGATGTGCACCTGGAGCGTCGCAGCACCACGTCGCTGCCCGACGGCGCACAACGTGAGGTCGACGAGGTCGTCGGTGCGACGCTCACCGCGCCCGCCCGTCGCGGCGAGGTGCTCACCGATGTCCGGCTGCTCGGCTCACGGCTGGCCGAGTCCGCGGCGGGCCCCGATGCGCGGATCGTTCCGCTGCAGCTCAGCGACACCGCCCTACTGGACCTGATCCGCGCCGGTGACGTGGTTGACGTGCTGACGGTGGCCGGAGATCAGGACGACCAGCATCCGACACGGCCCGTCGTGGTCGCATCCGGTGCCGTGGTGGTCCTGGTGTCGGAGAAGCCCCGCGCCGCCGGTGCAGGTGGTGACCGGGTGGCACTGGTGGCACTGCCGGCCCGCTCAGCCAACGAGGTGGCGGCCATCAGCCTCGTGCAAGCGGTCACGGTGACGATCCACTGACCGGGTTGGATTGCCGGACAACGCAATTCGAGCGTCGCCAAGCTGTTGCACAACAATCGCCCAGCCGTTCGATGAAACGGTTACTGTTTGCTTGTCTCACCTATCAGATCACACTGCAGGAAGGGTCCCCGCATGCTGAAGGGCTTCAAAGAGTTTCTCTCCCGTGGCAACGTCATCGATCTTGCGGTTGCTGTGGTCATCGGCGCCGCCTTCACCGGCTTGGTCACCGCGTTCACGGAGAAGGTGGTCCAGCCTCTGATCGACCGGATCGGCGCAGGCCCCGGCAAGGAATACGGCATCCTCAAGATCTCGCTGGGCGGCGATCCAGAGACGTTCATCGACTTCAACGCCGTCCTGTCCGCCGCCATAAACTTCATCCTGGTGGCCGCGGTGATCTACTTCGTCATCGTCCTGCCATACAAGAAGCTGCGTGAGCGTGGCGAGGTGGAACAGGCGCAGGACACCGAGTTGAGCCTGCTGACCGAGATCCGCGACCTCTTGTCCGAAAACGGCTCCAGCGGCAAGCACGTCACCGGCCCGGGCACCGGCCCGAGCCCCGACACCGCCGAATACACGAGCGCCGACCGCGACAAGTAGGCCCCTAACACAAAGCAGCCCCTGGAAAAATTTCCAGGGGCTGCTTTTGTGAGCGCTCAGAACGTGGCGTTCATGGGCTCAGTTCATGTTCCAGGGCTCGCCGTAGGTGGTGACGCTGTCACCGGTCGAGGCGATCAGGCGGGCGAACGGACGCAGCAGCACACCACCGGCCGCACCGGTCACCGTGCCGTGGGCGTTGGACACCGCCACACCACCGGCCGCACCGGCCACATCCACCGAGAAGGTCGCCACTTCCTGGATACCCGGGCCGTTACCCAGGTCCGCGCTGATCGACACACCCGGGAACAGGTTCGGGGTGATCACCGACTCCAGACCGAACGGAGGACCGGTGATGTCACCGTCGTCGATCAGGATGTTCGGGGTGGTGTAGGAGAAGTTGATCCCGACACCCAGCGACCAGGGGAAACCGATCTGGTAGCCCAGCTCCAAGGTGCCCTCGAACTCCTCGGCACCCGGGCCGGCCACGATGTACTTGGCCCGGCCGGAATGGAACCACTCACGGGTCAGCCGGTTGCGGTCCAACGGGAACACACCATTGAGGAAGGTATCCCACTGCTGAACGGTCAAGGTCCGATCCTGACCGTCGACCAGGCTCAGTTCGTTATCCAAACCCGCATGGGAAGTGCCCGCGCCGACGAACAAGCCCGCAATAACTCCGGCTATTGCGGTCACCATCGCGACCAGCACCCGACTGAATGCCTTCATGTTCTCCCTAGCTATATCGCCGGTGATCCCGGAGGTCCACCGAATTCGTGGTTGGCGTCCGGTCCCCGCAGACCGTACTACTGCGCAAGACCTACATGTGACGGGGATTAGAAACCTCACACGTCGCTCTTACGTACTGCTCATCGTTGACACGAGGAACATAACGGGAGGGCATCCGGGCGGCAACGCAAGCACATATCTGGAGGGCTGCATGCGATCACTTGATCGAAATTTGCTGAAAACCAGCTGAGAGCTGACCCACTAGACCGCGACGCAGGGATTTGGACCACCGGGCAATGCTGTGATGCCGTTCGCCTTGGTAACAAACTGAGTGCCAGAACACAGCTCGTGACCGCCGGTTTTCCGCCCTTACTAGCGTTCACCTATCTATTGGTGATGAGGCGGGATGTTGTCGCGCAACCACCGGTCCCGGTCGGCGTCATCGTCCGGCGAAGCGGTGTCGCGTTCGTCGGGAGCGATCTCGGGGAGCGCGTCACCGAAGATCTTGTTAACTGCGTGACGGGCGTTTTTATTCGCTTCTGACATTGCCAATCCCCTTTGTGACGAACATCACATCTCATCGTAGGCGGCGGTGCAACGTCCGTTAACCTGCGCTTAACCAATCAGCCGGCTCGGGTGCGACATTCGCCTGGAACCAGAAACGGCGGCCGATGGCCGCCGTTTCCCTGGTTCCTAGATCTCCAAGCTTGATAGCTGGCCTATCACCTGGGCGGCCAGCGGACCGAGTGTGGCCATCCCGTCGCGCACCGCTGCGCGCGACCCGGCGATGTTCACCACCAGCGTGCTGCCCGAAACCCCGGACAGGCCGCGCGACAGCCCGGCGTCGACGATGCCGGCCGAAAGCCCCGACGCGCGCAGCGCTTCGGCAATACCCAGAAGCTCACGATCGAGAATGTCGAGGGTGGCCTCCGGCGTCACATCACGCGGCGTCACGCCCGTCCCGCCGACAGACACCACAAGATCGACGCCGCCGATAACCGCGGTGTTCAACGCGTTACGGATCTCCACCTCATCGGCGGCCACGACCACCACGCCGTCGACGACGAAGCCGGCCTCACCCAACAACTCCGTGACCAACGGACCGCTGTGGTCCTCCTCGCCGTGTGCGGTGCGATCATCCACGACGACGACGAGCGCCCGGCCCACCAACTCCCCTGGCTGTTCCATGCCTGCAACCGTATATCCGGCAGCCGACAACGGCGTAGCCAGACGGAGACTGGCCATCCCGTCGTTTCCCATCAGCGTGCTCACTGCTCAGCCCTTCCGAGGGTGACCTCGACGGTCTGTGGTTTGCCACCTTGGTCGAGGAAGGTCAACGTGACCTTGTCGCCGGGGGCCTTGGAGCGCACCGCGGCCACGAGCGCGTCGGCGCTGCCGATCACCCGGTCGTCGACCTTGGTCACCACCACGCCGCTGGGCAGTCCCGCTGCCGCCGCCGCGCCCCCATTCGTCACCTCGACGATCTTGGCGCCGTCGCTTGCCTTGTCGTTCGCCACCTGGACTCCCAGCGAAGCGTGCGAGGCCGTCCCGTTCTGGATCAGCTCGTCGGCGATGCGCTTGGCCTGATCGACCGGGATCGCAAAGCCCAGGCCGATCGAACCGCTCTGGGCCTGAGGCGAATCCCCGCCCATGGTGGCGATCGCCGAATTGATGCCGACCAGTTCGCCGTTCATGTTCACCAATGCGCCACCGGAGTTGCCCGGGTTGATCGCGGCGTCGGTCTGGATGGCGTCGAGCACGGTGTTCTGGTTGCGGGTGTCGCCGCCGGCGGCGACCGGCCGGTTCAGCGCGCTGATGATGCCGGTGGTGACGGTGCCCTCGAGACCCAGCGGCGAGCCGATGGCCACCACGTCCTGCCCCACTCGCAGATTGGCCGACGAACCGAGCGTGATCGGGGTCAGGCCCGACGCGTCTCCCGCGCGGACCACCGCGATGTCGCTGCTCGGGTCGGTGCCCACCACCGTGAACGGCTTGGTGGTCCCGTCGGAGAACGTCACCTTGGTCTGGGCGGTGGCCGGTGCGGCGCCCGGGATCGGGCTGGGCCCACCCGGCTTGGCGGCCTGGACGACGTGATTGTTGGTCAGGATGAGACCGTCGGCGGTCAGGATGATGCCCGAACCCTCTTCGGAGGCGCGGCCCAGATCGGTCTCCAGCTTGACCACGCTCGGCACCACCTTGGCCGCCACCTGCTCCACCGAACCGGGCGGCAGGGCCGCGGCGGGAACGGTCGGCGCCGCGCCGAGACCCTGGCTGCCGAGCCGCGGGTGATCGTCGTGGACCAGGGTGGCCACGCCGCCGCCGACGCCGGCCGACACCACGGCCACGGCGAGCGCACCGGCGACCAGACCGCCCTTGGAGCGCTTCTTCGCCGGGACCGGCTGGGGGCTCGCCGGGATGCGGTAGGGGTCATACGGCGAGCGGTACGCCTGCTGCTGAGTCTGATGTGTCTGCGTCTGGTGGGTCTGAGTCTGATGCTGCTGCGTCTGGTGCGGTTGGTGCTGCTGCGGTTGCTGACGCGCGTAGCGCCAGTCGTACTGCGGCTGCTGGTAAGGGTCAGGACGCGCACCGGCGTATCCGGGGGCGCCGCCGGGATGATGCTCCGGCTGCTGGGGGTACCTCGGGTGGTTCGTCATTGCGCTGCGTGCTCTTCTCTTGTAAACGGTCCGCCGGCCCTGTGATACCCGGCCGGCCCGACCCGTATGTCCAACCCTCGCGTTCACTTCGTCAAACGAAGGTGAGACCCCTCAGGTTGCCCAGATGTGCTGAGAATCCACTTAGAGATCTTCAATCCATCCATGACCAGTCCCCCGACTGACCTAACTGTCTCACCTTTTGTCCGCGCCGACGGGGTGCCCGCCCCCGGTCGGGTACATGTGTGTCGCATCGGCATTGGGGATCGGCTGACCCGGCAGCACCATGTGAATCGAAGCCCCCGGTGGGGTGCCGCCCGGCACGGTCTCGTCAATCCGCAGTGCCCCACCGTGCTTCAGCACCACCTGCTGGACGATAGCCAACCCGAGGCCGGAACCCGGCATCGCCCTCGCCGCGTCCGACCGGTAGAACCGCTCGAACACCAGCGCACGTTCCTGCGGCGGAATGCCCGGCCCGTGATCGGAGACCACGAGCTCGGCGTGCGTCGGATCGACCTGATGCAACCGCACCCCGACCCGCCCGTTGGGCGGACTCCACTTGGCGGCGTTGTCGAGCAGGTTGAGCACCGCACGACCGAGACCCGGTGCGTCGCCGAACACCTGCCAGCCGATGACGTCGACGTCGAACTCGATGTCGTTGCGGCGCCGCCGGACCCGCTCCAGGCTGCGGTCGACGACCTCGGACATGTCGACCGCTTCCGGGGTGATGCCCCCGGCGTCGTCGCGGGTGAGGTCGACGAGGTCACCGACCAGGGTGGAGAGCTCCTCGATCTGGGCGATCACATCCTGCTGCAGCCCGTCCATCTCGTCCTTGGGCAGCGGCGGCGCCCCGGGCGCCTGTGCGGCCATGAGCAATTCGACGTTGGTGCGCAGTGAGGTCAGCGGGGTTCTCAGCTCATGCCCGGCGTCGGAGACGAGGCGGGCCTGGCGTTCCCGGGATTCGGCCAGCGCCCGCAGCATCATGTTGAACGCCTCGGTGAGCCTGGCAAGCTCGTCGCTGCCCACCACCGGGATGGGCCGCAGGTCGTCGGTGCGGGCCACCCGTTCGGCGGCCTCGGTGAGTCTGCCCACCGGCCGCAGCCCGGCCCGGGCGACGGCACCACCGGCCATCGCGGCCACCACCACCCCGACGCCGCCGACGATGAGCAGCACGGTGCCCAGCCGCCGGAGCACTTGGCCCGTCGGGGCCAGGCTCTTGGAGATCAGCAGCGAGCTGCCGTTGGCCAGGTGCACGGCGAGCACCCGTTGATGGTTGGCGGTACGCAACGACATCAACAGCTGGCCGGAGATGACGTCCTTCTCGGGCTTGCCCAGCGGCAGCATCTGCCCCTGCTGGTTGGCCGTGTAGATGGAGCGGCCAGGGATCACCAGCATCGCGTTGACGTCGGAGTACGCGGTGCCCTCGATCGCCTTGCCGGGATCGGCGGCCAGCGAGCCACTCTCGATGAGCAGCCGGGCCCGGCTGTGCAGCTGGTTGTCCAGGTCGTCGTACAGCGCGCGGGACACCACGGCGTAGACGGCGACGGCCATCAGCACCACGACCATGGCCACCATGGACATCGCGAGCATCATCACGCGCCAGCGCAACGACAGTGAGCTGGTGTTGCGGAGGTTCACGGCGGCGAGCCGCCCGGAGTCGGCGGCGGACCGCCAGGTGTTCACGGCGGCGGGCCGCCCGGGGTCTGTGGCGGTGGTCCGCCCATTGTCGTGGGGCGCGGGCCGCCCAGGGTCCGGAGTCAGTGTCATCAAATCAGGGGGGTGTTTCGCGCAGCACGTAGCCGACGCCGCGCACGGTGTGGATCAGCCGGGGCTCGCCTTCGGCCTCGGTCTTGCGGCGCAGGTACCCGATGTACACCTCGAGGGCGTTGCCTGAGGTCGGGAAGTCGAAGCCCCACACCTCTTCGAGGATGCGGCTACGGGTGAGCACCCGCCGCGGGTTGGCGATCAGCATCTCCAGCAGCGAGAACTCGGTGCGGGTGAGGCTGATCTGACGCTGGCCGCGGGTCACCTCGCGGGTCACCGGGTCCAGGGTCAGGTCGGAGAAGGTCATCTTCTGCGAGTCGGCGCCGTCGTCGTTCACGGTGCGGCGCAGCAACGCGCGCATCCGGGCCAGCAACTCCTCCAGCGCGAACGGCTTGGGAAGGTAATCGTCGGCTCCGGCGTCCAGCCCGGCCACTCGCTCGGAGACCGAGTCGCGGGCGGTCAGCACCAGGATCGGCAGATCGTCGCCGGTGCTTCGCAGCTGCCGGCACACTTCCAAGCCGTCGAGCCTGGGCATCATCACGTCCAGGACCACGGCGTCGGGCCGGTCAGCGGCTATCGCGTCGAGAGCCTCGACACCGTCTTGGGCGAGCTCGACCGAATAACCATTGAAGGAAAGCGACCGGCGCAGGGATTCGCGCACAGCGCGATCGTCGTCAACGACAAGAATGCGCACAGGCACAGTCTCAACCCGCTATCTGAGAGAGGGCTGAGAGGCGCGCCGCAAATTTGCCCAGCGTTTTTGCGCGACCGGAAGGCCCTGAGGAGGTTCGGACACGACAAAAAGCGCTATCCCACCGGATAGCGCTTTTTGAAGAAGTCTCTGCGGTTCTAGCGCTTGTCGAGATCGACCAGGCCGAGACGAGCGGCCTTGAGCAGACGGCGCGGCACCTTGTGCTGCTGACCGGCGACATTGACGCCGACGAGACCGGTGGCCTCGGCCTTCCACTGCGCGCGCCGGCTACGGGTGTTCGCGCGCGACATTCTGCGCTTGGGCACAGCCATGACGTGCATCTCCTTGCTCTGGGTTGTTGCCGCGCGAAATCAAAATGAGCTCACCGGCGGCGACGATTAGGTACAGAGTAACGGTTGACCTGGCCCTGCTCCAAAACGCGGGTGAGCCCTTGACGTGGGACCAGCGGTACCCGCTAACCTACCGGTTGGTTGGTCCCTTTCAGCGTTGACGGGAGTTCGTGTGCCACCAGTAGTACGGATCGGCAACTGTTCGGGGTTCTACGGCGACCGGCTGTCGGCCATGCACGACATGCTCACCGGCGGCGAGCTCGACTATCTGACCGGCGACTACCTTGCCGAACTCACGATGCTGATCCTGGCCCGGGACCGCGCCAAGAACCCTGACCGCGGGTACGCCAAGACCTTCCTTACCCAGTTGGAGCAGTCGCTGGGCCTCGCCCTCGACAACGGCGTGAAGATCGTCGCCAATGCCGGCGGGCTCAACCCGGCCGGGCTGGCCACCGCGGTTCGTGCCCTGGCCGAACGTCTGGGCCTCGACGTCAACGTCGCGCATGTCGAGGGCGACGACCTGGTGGGGCGGGCCGCCGAGCTCGGGTTGGGCACGCCCCTGGCCGCCAACGCCTACCTGGGTGCGTGGGGCATCGTCGACTGCCTGAACTCGGGCGCCGACGTCGTCGTCACCGGCCGGGTGACCGACGCGTCGGTGATCGTCGGCCCGGCGGCCGCGCACTTCGGCTGGTCGGCCACCGACTACGACGCACTGGCCGGGGCGGTGGCCGCCGGACATGTGATCGAGTGCGGCACCCAGGCCACCGGCGGCAACTACTCCTTCTTCGCGGAGATTCCGGATCTGGCCCGGCCGGGATTCCCCATCGCCGAGATCTCAGCCGACGGCTCCTCGGTGATCACCAAACACCCAGGCACCGGCGGCCAGGTCAGCGTCGGGACGGTCACCGCACAACTGCTCTACGAGATCTCCGGCGCGCGCTACGCCAATCCGGATGTGACGCTGAGGGTCGATTCGGTGCAGTTGAGCCAGGACGGCCCCGACCGGGTCCGGTTGTCGGGCGTTACGGGTGAGGCCCCGCCGCCGACACTGAAGGTGTCCTGCAACAGCATCGGCGGTTTCCGCAACTCCGCGACGTTCGTTCTCACCGGTCTGGACATCGAGGCCAAGGCAGCGCTCATTCGCGCCCAGCTGGAAGCCGGCATCAAAGTGCGTCCGGCCGAACTGGATTGGAACCTGGCCCGCACCGATCATCCCGACTCCGACACCGAGGAAGCCGCCAGCGCCCTGCTGCATTGCGTCGTCCGCGACCCCGACCCCAACCTCGTTGGCCGCCAATTCTCCGCGGCCGGTGTGGAACTCGCGTTGGCGAGCTATCCGGGTTTCACCACCACGGCCCCACCGGGCGACGGTCAGATTTACGGGGTGTTCGTACCCGGCTATGTCGACGCCGCCGAAGTGCCGCACATCGCCGTGCACGCCGACGGCACCCGGGTAGGCATCGCGCCGGCGGCGGAGACCCTGCCGCTGGCACCGGTTGATGATCCCGAACTCCCCGTGGCGCTTCCGGCCGGCCCCACGCGGCGTGCCGCGCTGGGCACGATCGCCGGGGCCCGCAGCGGCGACAAGGGCGGGTCGGCCAATGTCGGGGTATGGGTGCGCACCGATGATCAGTGGCGGTGGCTGGCCCACACCCTGACCGTCGACAAACTCCGCGAATTGCTGCCCGAGACAGCCGATCTGCCGGTCACCCGGCACGTACTGCCGAACCTGCGGGCGGTGAACTTCGTGATCGAAGACATTCTCGGACAGGGCGTGGCCTACCAGGCCCGGTTCGATCCGCAGGCCAAGGGGCTGGGCGAATGGTTGCGCAGCCGTCATCTCGACATCCCGGAGGAATTCCTTTCGTGAGTATCTGGACCACCCCCGAACGCGAGGCACTGCGCAAGACCGTGCGAACCTTCGCCGAACGCGAGGTGCTGCCCCACGCTTCCGAGTGGGAACGCACCGGTGAGCTCCCCCGCGAACTGCACCGCAAGGCCGGCGAGGCCGGTCTGCTGGGGGCCAACTTCCCCGAGTCCGCCGGCGGTGGCGGTGGCGACGGGGCCGACGCCGTGATCATCTGCGAGGAAATGCATTACGCGGGCTCACCCGGCGGTGTGTTCGCCTCGCTGTTCACCTGTGGCATCGCGGTGCCGCACATGATCGCCTCCGGCGACGAGCGGCTGATCGAGACGTACGTGAAGCCGACGCTGCGCGGCGAAAAGATCGGCTCGCTGGCCATCACCGAACCGGGCGGTGGCTCTGACGTCGGACACCTGACCACGCGCGCAGTTCGAGATGGCGACGACTACATCCTCAACGGCGCCAAGACCTACATCACCTCGGGCGTGCGCGCGGATTACGTCGTCACCGCGTCACGCACCGGTGGCCCCGGCGCCGCCGGCGTCTCTCTGATCGTGGTGGACAAGGGCACGCCTGGCTTTGAGGTCAGCCGCAAGCTCGACAAGATGGGTTGGCGCTCAAGCGATACCGCCGAGCTGTCCTACACCGACGTGCGGGTACCCGTCGCGAATTTGATCGGGGCGGAGAACTCCGGGTTCTTCCAGATCGCCGCGGCATTCGTGTCGGAGCGGGTCGGTTTGGCCGTGCAGGCGTATGCCAGCGCGCAGCGCTGCCTGGACCTGACCGTGGAGTGGTGCCGCAACCGCGAAACCTTCGGCAAGCCCCTGATCTCCCGGCAGTCGGTGCAGAACACACTGGCCGAGATGGCCCGTCGGATCGACGTAGCGCGGGTGTACACGCGACACGTGGTCGAACGGCAGCTGGCCGGCGAGGCGAACCTCATCACCGAGGTGTGCTTCGCCAAGAACACCGCGGTCGAGACCGGCGAATGGGTGGCCAATCAGGCGGTCCAGTTGTTCGGCGGGATGGGCTACATGGCCGAGTCCGAGGTCGAGCGGCAGTACCGCGACATGCGCATCCTGGGTATCGGTGGCGGCACCACCGAGATCCTGACCTCGTTGGCTGCCAAGACATTGGGGTTCCAGTCATGACCACACTCAAGTCCACGATCGATCCCGGCTCCCCCGCCTTCCTCGAGGCCGCCGAGGTGATGACGACCAAGCTCGCCGAACTCGACGCCGAGCACGCCAAGGCCCTGGCCGGCGGTGGCCCCAAGTATGTGGACCGCCACCACGGCCGTGGCAAGCTCACCGCACGGGAGCGGGTCGAGCTGCTGCTGGATCCGGATGCACCGTTTCTCGAACTGAGCCCGTTGGCGGCCTGGGGCAGTGATTTCACCGTGGGCGCCAGCGTCGTCTGCGGCATCGGCGCCGTCGAGGGTGTCGAGTGCCTGATCGTCGCCAACGACCCGACGGTCAAGGGCGGCACCAGTAACCCGTGGACGCTCAAGAAGATCCTGCGCGCCAACCAGATCGCGATGGAGAACCGGCTGCCGGTGATCTCCCTGGTCGAGTCCGGCGGCGCGGACCTGCCGACGCAGAAGGAGATCTTCATCCCGGGCGGGCAGATGTTCCGTGACCTGACCCGGTTGTCGGCCGCGGGCATCCCGACGATCTCGCTGGTGTTCGGTAACTCCACCGCGGGCGGCGCCTACATCCCCGGCATGTCCGACCACGTGGTGATGATCAAGGAACGCTCCAAGGTGTTCCTGGCCGGCCCGCCGCTGGTGAAGATGGCCACCGGCGAGGAGTCCGACGACGAGTCGCTCGGCGGAGCCGAGATGCACTCCCGCACTTCGGGTCTCGGTGACTACCTGGCGAATGACGAGCTCGATGCGATCCGCATCGGCCGGCGCATCGTGGCCCGGCTGAACTGGCGCAAGCGGGGCCCGGTCCCCGCGCCGGTGGTCGAGCCGCTGTTCGATCCCGAGGAACTGATCGGCATCGTTCCCGCCGATCTGCGGATCCCGTTCGACCCGCGCGATGTGATCGCCCGCATCGTCGACGGCTCCGATTTCGACGAGTTCAAGCCGCTGTACGGGTCATCTCTGGTGACGGGTTGGGCCACGCTGTACGGCTACCCGGTCGGCATCCTGGCCAATGCCCGCGGAGTGCTGTTCAGTGAGGAGTCGCAGAAGGCCACCCAGTTCATCCAGCTGGCCAACCGCTCTGACACCCCGCTTCTGTTCCTGCACAACACCACCGGCTACATGGTGGGCAAGCAGTACGAAGAGGGCGGCATGATCAAGCACGGGTCGATGATGATCAACGCAGTGTCCAACTCGACGGTGCCGCACATCTCGCTGTTGCTCGGCGCCTCCTACGGCGCGGGCCACTACGGCATGTGCGGCCGGGCGTACGATCCCCGCTTCCTGTTCGCCTGGCCGTCGTCCAAGTCCGCGGTGATGGGTGGCACCCAGCTGGCCGGCGTGCTCTCGATCGTCAGCCGCGCCGCCGCCGAGGCCCGCGGTCAACAGGTCGACGAGGCCGCCGACGCGGCGCTGCGGGCAGCCGTCGAGGCCCAGATCGAGGCCGAGTCATTGCCGACGTTCCTGTCCGGCCGGTTGTACGACGACGGTGTGATCGATCCCCGCGACACCCGCACGGTGTTGGGAATGTGCTTGTCCGCCATCGCGAATGCGCCGATCGAGGGGACGTCGAACTTCGGCGTCTTCAGGATGTGAGTCGCGTGAGTATTTTTGGCGCCGAAACTACGCATTCTGACGAAATTCGGCCGAAATCCATCACAAACCGTAGTGCCGGCGAAAAGAGATCAAAATGAAGACAGTGCTCGTCGCCAACCGCGGCGAGATCGCCCGCCGGGTGTTCGAGACCTGCCGCCGCCTCGGCATCGGCACGGTCGCTGTGTACACCGACCCCGACGCCGCTTCCCCGCACGTCGCCGAGGCCGACGCGCGGGTGCGCCTGGAGGGCAACAACGGCTATCTCGATTCCGCGCAGATCATCGCAGCAGCCCGGGCTTCGGGTGCTGACGCCATCCATCCCGGCTACGGATTCCTTTCCGAGAACCCGGATTTCGCCGCTGCGGTGATCGACGCCGGGCTGACCTGGATCGGTCCGCCGGTGAACGCCGTGCAGGCGATGGGCTCCAAGATCGAAGCCAAGAAGATGATGGCCGCGGCCGGCGTTCCGGTGCTGACCGAGCTCGACCCGTCGACCGTGACGACCGATCAGCTGCCCGTGCTGGTGAAAGCATCGGCCGGTGGTGGCGGCCGAGGCATGCGGGTGGTACGCGAACTCGCCGATCTGCCAGGCGAAGTCGCCGCGGCCCAGCGCGAGGCACAGTCGGCCTTCGGTGACCCGACGGTGTTCTGCGAGCGCTACCTAGCCGCCGGCCATCACGTCGAGGTGCAGGTACTCGCCGATGAGCACGGCACCGTGTGGGCAGTCGGTGAGCGCGAATGCTCGATCCAGCGTCGTCACCAAAAGGTCATCGAGGAGGCTCCGTCGCCCCTCGTGGAGCGCACGCCGGGGATGCGGGAGAAGTTGTTCGACGCGGCCCGCCTGGCCGCCGAGGCGATCGGCTACGCCGGTGCGGGCACCGTCGAGTTCATGGCGGACGAGCAGGGTGACTTCTTCTTCCTGGAGATGAACACCCGCCTGCAGGTGGAACATCCGGTCACCGAGGCCACCACCGGCCTGGATCTGGTCGAACTGCAGATCCTGGTCGCCGACGGAGGACGGCTCGATCCCGAACCCCCGCCATCGCGCGGGTCCTCCATCGAAGCCCGCCTGTACGCCGAGGACCCGGCCAAGGGCTGGCAGCCGCAGGCCGGCGCCGTGCACCGATTCGAGGTGCCCGGGCAGGTGCGTGTCGACACGGGTATCGAGGACGGCTCGGTGGTGTCGATCTTCTACGACCCGATGCTGGCCAAGGTCATCTCGTACGCGCCCACACGCCGCCAGGCCGCCACCGTGCTTGCCGACGCCTTGGCCCGCACCCGGATCCACGGATTGCGCACCAACCGGGACCTGCTGGTGAACGTGCTGCGGCATCCCGCGTTCCTGGACGGGGCCACCGACACCGCGTTCTTCGACACCCACGGGCTCGATGCCCTGGCTGCTCCGCTGGCCGATGCGGGGGCGGTGACGCTGTCGGCGATCGCGGCCGCGCTGGCCGACGCCGCGAACAACCGCAGCAACGCAAAGGTTTTCGGGGCCGCACCCAGCGGTTGGCGCAATCTTGCCTCCGGATACCAGTCGCGCACGTACCGCGATGCCGCGGGCGATGACGTCCCGGTGCGCTACCGGTTCACCCGCATCGGGGTCGAGTTGCCCGACGACGACGGGGTTTCCCTGGTGTCGGCGACGCCGGACCGAGTGGTGTTGTCAGTCAACGGCGTCGAGCGCGCGTTCGATGTGGCCGGATACGGCGAGCAGGTGTTCGTCGACTCCCCTCTGGGACCAGTGCAGTTCACCGCCCTGCCCCGCTTCCCCGATCCGGATTCCGCGGTCGCCCACGGTTCGCTGCTGGCGCCGATGCCCGGCTCGGTGGTGCGCGTCGGCGCGGCCGTCGGCGATACCGTCACGGCCGGACAACCGCTGATCTGGCTGGAAGCCATGAAGATGGAACACACCATCGCCGCCCCCGAAGACGGAGTGCTGGCCGAACTCAATGTCGCCGCGGGCCAGCAGGTCGAGGTCGGCGCCGTCCTTGCCCGTGTAGAGACCCCTGAAGGAGAACAGTCATGAGCTTCATCGAGACCGACGAACAGAAGGCCCTGCGCCAGGCGGTGGCCGCGATGGCCGCCAACTACGGCCAGGACTACTACCTGGAGAAGGCGCGCTCCGGCCAGCACACCACCGAATTGTGGAATGAGGCAGGCAAGCTCGGATTCATCGGAGTGAACCTGCCCGAGGAATACGGCGGCGGCGGCGCCGGCATGTACGAGCTGTCCATGGTGATGGAAGAGATGTCGGCGGCCGGGTCGGCACTGCTGATGATGGTGGTCTCCCCCGCGATCAACGGCACGATCATCTCCAAGTTCGGCACGGAGGAACAGAAGAAGCGGTGGATTCCCGGTATCGCCGACGGGTCCATCACCATGGCCTTCGCGATCACCGAGCCTGATGCGGGTTCCAACAGCCACCGCATCACCACCACCGCGCGCCGCGACGGCAGCGACTGGATCCTCAAGGGCCAGAAGACGTTCATCTCCGGCATCGACCAGGCCCAGGCCGTGCTCGTCGTCGGCCGCGCCTACAAAGAGGGAGCCCACAAGTCGGAATCTCTCCGTCCCGCACTGTTCGTCGTCCCGACCGACACCCCGGGCCTGAACTGGACCAAGATCGAGATGGAGATCATCAGCCCGGAAAGCCAGTTCCAGGTGTTCCTCGACGACGTCCGCCTGCCCGCCGATGCACTTGTCGGTTCGGAGGATGCCGCGATCGCGCAGTTGTTCGCGGGTCTGAACCCCGAACGCATCATGGGTGCGGCCAGCGCGGTGGGTGTGGGTCGGTTCGCCATCAACAAGGCAGTCGACTATGTGAAGACCCGCCAGGTATGGAAAGTCCCAGTAGGTGCACATCAAGGTATCTCGCATCCCTTGGCGCAGAACCACATCGAAGTCGAGCTGGCCAAGCTGATGATGCAGAAGGCCGCCACGCTGTATGACGCCGGCGACGACTTCGGCGCGGCCGAGGCGGCCAACATGGCCAAGTACGCGGCGGGTGAGGCGTCGGTGCGGGCGGTCGATCAGGCCGTGCAGTCCCTGGGCGGCAACGGCCTGACCAAGGAGTACGGCATCGCCGCTGCGGTCACCGCGTCAAAGCTGGCGCGGATCGCGCCGGTGAGCCGGGAGATGATCCTGAACTTCGTCGCGCAGACCTCGCTCGGACTGCCTCGGTCGTACTGATGAACGCACTCGTCCACTACGAGGTTGACGGTGCCGTTGCCCGGCTGACGCTGGATTCCCCGCACAACCGCAATGCGCTGTCCACGGCCCTGGTCACCCAGCTGCACCAGGGCCTGGACGCGGCGGCCGCCGATCCGCGGGTGCGGGTGGTGGTGCTCGGCCACAGCGGTGGAACGTTCTGCGCCGGAGCTGATCTGAGTGAGGCGGCCGGTCAGGATCCCGGCGATGTCGCGGTCGACCGGGCCCGGGAGATGACCAAGACGCTGCGGGCCATTCTGGAACTGCCGATTCCGGTCATCGGCGCGATCGACGGACACGTGCGGGCCGGCGGGATGGGCCTGATAGGGGCATGCGATCTCGTCGTCGCCGGTCCAGCGAGTACGTTCGCGTTGACCGAGGCTCGTATCGGCGTTGCGCCGTCGATCATTTCGCTGACGCTGCTGCCGAAGATGACCGCACGCGCCGCGGGACGCTACTTCGTCACCGGGGAGAAGTTCGGCGCCGCCGAGGCGGCCGAGATCGGGCTGATCACTGTGGCCGCCGACGATGTCGAGGGCACCGTGGCAGAGCTGACGGCCGAGATCGCGAAGGGTTCACCGCAGGGGCTGGCGACGTCGAAGGCGTTGACCACGGCGTCGATCCTGCGTGGGTTCGACGCGCTGGCCGAGGATCTGACCCGGCAGTCCGCGCAGTTGTTCGTCTCGGACGAGGCCCGCGAAGGCATGATGGCGTTCCTGCAGAAGCGCCCACCGAGCTGGACTGTGTGAGTTGTGGCGCACGGTTCGACCGGGACCGTGCGCCACATCCGTCACACCGGTACCGCCTGACCTCGCGGGGTGTGCTCGGAAAACGTGATACCACCGGCGATATCGCGTTTCGAGGTCGGCTACGCCTTCGAGACACGGCGCCACCCTCGGCGGCCTGGTGACTTTCCCTACGCTGCGGTGGAATCCGAGCCCACATACACGGGATTCCACGGGGTGACCCGCGGAATCCACCGCGGAACGTTCCGGCGGAATTCGTCGTACTGGGCACCGAAACGCCGGCGAAGATGCGGTTCCTCGAAGACCGGGATCGCGATCGCGACGAGGGTGCAGAACAGGGCGAACCAGCCGTACAACCAAGGCGACCCCGTAGCGACCGCGGTACCGAGCTGAATCGCGAACACGGCGGTCATCATCGGATTGCGGACGTGCCGGTATGGGCCCTCCACGACGAGGTTGACCGGCGATCCGATGGCCAGCGCACCCTTGCCGATGCGGTCGAACAGGATCACCGTCCACACCAGGAACCACAGCCCGAACGCGATCAGCGCGGCGCCCGCGATCCCGAGCAGCAGCCCCGGAGTGGTGCTCAGGTCGGGTGCCTCGACGCCGGTCAACGCGATGATCGCGGCCGGGATGAACACCGTCATGGTCGCCGGGGCGATCAGAACCGAAATCGTGTGCCGCCACCACAGCCGTCGTTCCGTCATGTCGATTCCTCCTTCTTCAACGGATGTTGAACTTTGACGGTACGCCGCGCCGCGGCAATAGGTCAACGCTTGTTGAACTAAACTTTCTGCCATGTCGGAGACGCGTCGGAGCGGGCGCTGGCGGACGGGCCAACAGAACAAGCAGCGCATCATCGAGGCGGCGCGCGAACACTTCATGCGCGACGGCTACGAGCAGGCCACGGTGCGTCGGATCGCGTCCGACGCCGGCGTGGACGTGGCGATGGTCTACTACTTCTTCGGCAACAAGGAAGGCCTGTTCACGGCGTCCGTCATCGACATTCCCGAGCACCCGCTACACCAGTTGTCGGGGCTGCTGGATGAGGGACGCGACGAGATCGGGGCCCGGCTCATCCGGCATTTCGTCGAACGGTGGGATGAGGGCGCCATGTTCGACCCCTTGCTGACGGTATGGCGCTCGGCGAGCATGCAACCGCTGGCCCGCAAGCTGCTCCACGACACCCTGGCCGGACCGGTCGCCGAGCGAGTGGCCGCCGAGTTCGGTGTGGACAAGGCCGAGCTGCGCGTCGAGTTGGTCACCGTCCATCTGCTGGGTCTCGCGTTCGCGCGCTACCAGCTCAAGATCGAACCGATCGCGTCGGTCGGCGTAGACGAACTGATCGAGTGGATGGGGCCGACCGTGCAGCGATACCTCACTGACCCGAATCCGTGACGCCAGCAAATCTGAGCGGTCTGGCGGCGACCACGATGCGAATGCCACAGGTCAGCCGGTGACGTCCCGACCTCCGATAGTTTCCACCGGCAGCACACCCGTCGGCACGTCTGTCGGATGACGCGCGGCGGGCATACCGTTTTTGCTGCGGACATCCTCTGCCGTGCGGTTTCCCCTGAAAGGCCGGAATCATGGCCGATGACCAGAACAAGGCGATTTCCCGACGCGTATGGGAGGTATTTGCCTCCGGCGACCTGAACGAGCTCGACGACCTCGTCGCCCCCGGCGCCGCCTTCCACGACACCCAGGATCCGTTCGGCGATCAACGCGGCCCCGAACACATGAGGAACCTGATGGGGATGTACCGGAAGTCCTTCTCGAACATGAGATTCGACATCAAGAACCAGATCGCCGAGGGTGACTACGTCTGCACCATGATCGAGGCGCAGGGCGACAACACCGGTGAGATCATGGGCCAGCCGGCCACCGGCAAGCACAGCCGGATCAACCTGACCGATGTCGACCGGATCGAGGACGGGAAAATCGCCGAGAGCTGGGTCACCTGGGACACCTTGGGCATGCTGCAGCAACTCGGTCTGATCCCCGCGGGAGCACAGCAGACGACGACACCGGCGTAGCGCCGACGACGAAATACATTCGGTGCGGCGGTCTTTGCCGCTTCGGGAGTGATGCCGAAGCGGCATGCCGCCCGGCCGGTGCCGCCGGGCTGCACCCCAGGGTTTGCGCCCCAGGATTGAATGCAACCTGGGGTCGGGTTCTCGGGCCCTCCGCTGAGTGCACAGACGTCTGGTGCGAGCCTGGCCGCTGACCGCCGTCCGCACAGGCGATTTCACCGCCGAGCCGGCCGACGTGTGCGCTCAAACCGCACCGACACGTCGATTCGAGATCGTGCCACAGACCGCGACGCCGCGACGCGATTTGTCCACCTGGGCAAATTTGCGCCGGGGCAAAGGGACGTTGCTACAGTGTGCAAGCATTTGTCGGTTGCGTCACATTCCCTAAGGCGGAGCGCTTGATCTCACAGCCCACCCCTCCCCGTCTGAACAAAGCCAAGGCAGCCGCCACCGCGGCAGCGGTCGTCGCCACCACGGCAGCGTTGACCGCAGGTCTCGGATTCTCCGCCCCAGAAGCGCTCGCAGCCCACAACCGCAGCGTGCAAGCGGAAGTCGAGCTGACCGCCGACGCCGGCCAGATCCCCGACATCGTCGGGCTCTACGGGGTCGGCCCGATCTTCTGGACCGCACAGATCCTCGGGATAACCCCCGAGAACGTGATCAAGGCCGCGGGCGGCTTGACCGGAAACACGGCGTTGGCCGACACCGTCATCGGGCTGCTGAACCTGATCGACGCCGTCTCACCGATCGAGGCCGGCGTGAAGGGCCCGATGCCGAGCGATGTGTACGACGCAGTGAATGGGCTGACGTACACCACCGACGCCCTGGCACAGCTGCTCGGTGTCCGCGACGGGTCGGTGATGGACAAGATCATCGACTGGCTTGTCGGCAACGCACCGATCCTGAATCAGCGTCGCGCCATCATCCTGTCCGAGAGCCTGGGCGGGCTGACCACATCGCTGGCCTACCGCGACATGATCAATGCGGTGCAGTCCGACGACCCGAACTGGGGCGTCGGCGTGACGGGCCAATGGCTGATCTTCGTCAACAACGTCAGCCGCCCCGGCGGTGGATTGTTCGCCTTGGCAACACCTTTCACAAACCTGTTCGGGCTGAACCTCACCACACCCGATGCGGGCAGCTACACCAACCCCGACAAGACCAAGGTCCTGAACACCTCGATCCTCGACATCACCTGGGCCTACAACCCGCTGTCGGATGCGCCGACCACGCTGAACCCGCTGGCCTGGGCCAACGCAGCCGCGGCCGGGGTCTTCCTCACGTATCTCCTGCCTGACGAGGACAACAACATCGGCAACCACGTGCTGCCGAAGTTGATCGCCGGCATCGCCGATGGCGTGAAGGTGATGGTCGACCCCACCGGCGGACAGGGCACCTCGCTGATCCCAGGCCTCGGCAAGCTGTTGGACAGTCTTGGGATCAAAATCCTCGATTTCCCGGGCACTGCCACCTACATCACCTACGACTCTGGCAACCTGCCGTTGCTCGAGCCGTTCCGGGTGGCCCCGCACCTGTTGAATCTGATTCCGGGCGTTGACATCCCGACTCCACTGACCGACAGCATCGAGCCCGCGCTGCGGAAGCTGGTGAACATGGGCTACCAGGACGTCAATCCGGCGAACCTGGAGCGCACGTTCGGAGAGGCCGGCGAACAGGCCTACCTGTGGCACTCGCCGCTCACCCCGACACAGCAGCTGGCCGCCGGTGAGATCGTGTTCGACGCGCTGATCGACGGCATTCAGGCCAACGCGCTGAATCCGGAGGCCTGGACCCCGAAACTTCCTGGGGCGGATTTCAAACCGATCGTGCAGAACGCCGTGACGGTGGCGGCGATGAAAGCGATGTCCGACGCATTGGAAGCGGTGCAGGACGGGGCCGACCCGGTCTTCGATGCCGTCGAGAAGGGCCTGTCCCCGGTTACCACCGCCCTGGACGGGGTCAATGCTCAGATCGAGGCCGCGATCGACGGCATCATGAAGGTCAACGGCACCGCGGCCGACAAGCGGTCCGGCAAGCAGGCCATCACGTCCGTCCCGGAGAGCGGCAGCCTGCTGAAGACGCTGAGCCTCGAGGCCCCCGAAGCGGTGGCTGAAGGCACCCAGACCGAGGACTCCGACGCCAAACCCACGCCGGTCAAGGATGCCCTCAAAGGCCTTGGTTCGGAAAAGGATTCGTTCAAGGGCAAGAAGGCCAAGACCAAGGCCCGTCACGCTGCCGATTCGAAGGATCCGATCAAGAAGACGGTCAAGGAGACCGTTGCCAAGGTGCGTGACGCCGTCGATGATGCCGCCAAGGACATCAAGAACGCCACCGAGGACGTGCAGAAGTCGAAGAAGAAGGCCAAGGCCCAGACCAAGGAGAAGAACGAGAAGTCGGCCGACGCTGCCGCGTAATCGCTGACAGCCCCGGGGACGCGTCGGTAGCGTGACAGGCATGCCACGCACTGTGCTCGTCACCGGGGCGACCGGCACTCTCGGCCACCATGTGGTGCCCGAGGCGACCGACGCCGGTCATCATGTCCGAGCGCTGAGCCGTCAGGATCGGGTCGGCTACACCGGCGTGCATTGGCACCAGGCCGACCTGCTCTCGTCCGACGGCTTGGACGCCGCCCTCGACGGCGTCGACGTCATCGTCCACTGCGCCACCCAGGCCACCGGCGGTAAGGACGTCAAAGCGGCCCGGAATCTGATCGAGGCCGCGCGGCGCACGGGCGTCGAGCACCTCATCTACATCTCCATCGTCGGGATCGAGGACATCCCGCTTCCTTATTACAAGACCAAGCTGCGGGTCGAGCAGACGCTCGAGACCTCCGGTGTCGGGCACACGATCCTGCGCGCCACCCAGTTCCACGAGCTAATCGAAAAGACGTTCTCGGCGCAGCGCTTCTCACCGCTTTTGTGGACGCTGCGGGACGTCCGATTCCAGCCCATCGACACGCGTGATGTGGCTACCCGACTGGTCGCGTTGATCGATTCAGAGCCGGCCGGGCGGGTCACCGACATCGGCGGCCCTGCGGTTCACAGTCACCCAGAATTGGGACAGATGTATCTATCAGCACACAACAGCGTGCGTCGGGTGGCCAGATTCACCCTCCCCGGCCGGATCGTCGCGGGTTACAGGTCGGGGGCCAATCTGACCCCGGAAAATGCGATCGACGGCACATCATTCCAGGACTATCTGGGTAACGGCGGATAGATCACCGACAGTTGGCTGGGTTCACTGTCGCAACCCCGGCGACACAGTTTGGCTACCGGTGTTGCAAGTGACAGCGATCGTCGTAGGCTCGACACCGATGAGCACTTCAGCGCCGCAGGGCAGGTCGATGCGGGCTGCCGACACCGACCGCATTCAGGTGGCGCAGCTCCTCACTGATGCTGCCGCCGCGGGCCGGCTCCCGATGACCGAGTATGAGGAGCGGCTGGCAAAGGCCTACGCCGCCCAAACCTATGACGATCTGGCCCGGCTGAGTCGCGACCTTCCCGGCGCGGTGAACTGTTCGGCCGGCACGTGTCGCCCGGCACCGTCGACGCTGCTGCTGGCGATCATGAGCGGGTTCGAGCGTCGCGGCCGGTGGAACGTGCCGAAGAAGCTGACGACGTTCGCGCTCTTCGGTGGTGGTGTCGTCGACCTCCGATACGCGGATTTCACCGCCCCCGACGTCGACGTCCGCACCTATTCCATCTTCGGCGGGCAGACCATCCTGGTGCCGCCGGAGGTCAATGTGGATCTGCACGGCGTGGGCGTGATGGGGAACTTCGATCAGAGCGTCAACGGCGAGGGTTCGGCGGGGGCACCACGTGTCCACATCCGCGGTTTCTCCCTCTGGGGCAGCGTCAGCGTCAAGCGCAAGAAGCGCCGCAACCAGAACGATTGAAAGAAAAACGGGCGGGCCAGAAGGCCCGCCCGTTGCTGTATCTGGAGACCGTCAGCAGCTGGCTGCCTGCGCGCTCACCGAGGTCTTGGCGGTCGAGGTGGTGCAGTTCGACGACACCTTCGCGCTGGAGCCCGACTTGGTGGCCGTCGAGGTGTTGCCGCTGAGCGCCCGGGGCAGCACGCCCGGGAGGTCCTTCTCGTCGGGCAGCGGGACGCCCGCGGTCTGGGCCTGGTCGTAGTAGTACTTGCCGGCGTTGACGTTCAGCTCACCCTTGACGACGCCGTTCGTGCCGGGGGTGACTCCGTCGACGCTCGTGGTGCCGTAGTTCAGGTGGTAGACGCGGCCCAGCTCGCTGTCGTCCAGCGCCTTGTTGACCGGGGTCCGCTGGTTGAAGACCTGATCGCCGACCGCCTGGACGGCCCGCACGCCAGGCGCCGGGTTGCCCAGATCGGGGCGTCCCACCGCGTCAGCCGACGGGTTGCCGGTGTTGGTCGGGACGGCCAGCGCGACGCCTGCCGGGCCGGCCATCGCCAGCGCACCGCCCGCGAGGATCCCACCTACCAACGTCCGGCTTCGTACCGACCGCTCGGAGATCTTCCGATGTTTTGCCATGCCGTTACCTCTCGTGAGTGGCGTTGCGCCGCAGCTAGATTGGGGCCAGGCGGCAGACATTGCCGCTGGCCCGCAGCGAACCTAAGACACGCCGCACGCCGGCGATAGATGTTGGCGAGGTTGTTCATTAGCTGTTCGGCACCCGACGGCGAGCGTTCACAGCACGTACACAGATACTGTCCGTTACGTGAAAACGCAACGGCCCCCTCCGATTTGGAGGGGGCCGTTGAGTAAAGCCAGATGCTACTTGTCGCTACCGCTGTCGCTGTCGCTGCCATTGTCGGCGGAGCCGGCGTCGGCCTTGGCGGTGTCCTTGTCTTTGGCCTGCGCGTCCTTACCGGCCTTGGTCTTGGGCTTGAACGCGTTCTCGAGGTTCTTGGTGGCGTTCTCGACGAACTTCTCGCCGGCCGACTTCTTGCGCTCGGTGGCGCGCTTCGTGGGTTCGACCTTGTTGCCCGCGGTGGTGTCCGTCGTGGCCGTCTCGGTCTTCACCGTCTCAGTCTTGACAACCTCAGTCTTCACAACCTCGGTCTCGACGACCTCGGTCTCGACTTCCTCAGTCTTGAGCTCCGGCAGCTTGACGGTCGGGAGCTTCAGCTCAGGAAGCTTGGGCGCCTTGACTTCTGGAGCCTCGGGCAGCGACACCTCGACGGCCGGGGTCGTCGTCTCGGTACCGCTCTCCTCGGCTTCCTCGACCGTGCTCTCGTCGACGGCCTCGACATCCTTGACGAGGGTGGACTCGGCCGGGAGCCCGAGCTTCTCGGCCAGCTTCGCCAGCGGCGACTCGACCTTGGGCGTCGGCAGGCTCAGGAGCTTGCTGACACTCGGCAGGGCCGTGGAGCTCACGGAATCGGTCTCGGCCACCAATTCGGTTCCGGCCGTTTCCTCTTCGAGAGTCGCCAGGAGCGGGTTGACCGGCGTCGGGTTCGGGTTGACCGTGCCCTGCGCGATGGCATCGACGATGTAGGTGACGGCAGCCGTGATGCCGGTGTTCTCGCCGTACCCGAAGAAGAACGAGTTGCTCAGGTTCTGTGCGAAGCCACCGTCGGGCAGGTTGTCGTTCAGGATGCTGCCGACGACGGTCGCCACCCCGCCCGAGAAGAACTCGTCGACACGCTTCGGCAGATCGAGGCGACCGGTCGGGTCCGGAACCAGCGAGGCGGCGACATACGATGCGATGTAAGCGAATTCGGTGAAGCCGGCCTCGAAGAAGATGTCGTCGACCGGGCCCAGGAAGGGCAGGAAATTCTGGCTGGCGTAGTAGGCGAGCCCCGTGAATCCGTCCTTGCAGACCGCGCCGGTGGCGGAGCAGTCGCCCGGAGCGTAGGCGTACTCGGCGGATTCGTTGCCGGCCGCGTCGTAGAACTGGACGCCGTCGCCCATGTCGCCGACCGTGGCGGGGACGAGAGTGCCGTTCACGTCCTTATAGAGGGCATTGCCTTCGGAGTCGACCAGCGGCGTGGTCGCGGGGGTGTTCTCCCCCGGCACGACGACCTTGTCATCGACCTTGACGTAGCCGGCGGTCGGGACGGTGACGACACCCTGGTAGTAGTACCCGCCGTAGCCCTGGGTGAAGGCCTGCCACGCACCCTGCAGCGAGAACGCCAGCAGGTTGATCTGGTCCTCGGTCAGCGTCTTCTTCGTGGGAGCTTCCGCGGTCGATGCGGCAACCGTGATCTCGTCGTGGGGAACGAACAGCGCAGGAGTCCCGGCGACGAGCGCGCCGGCGCTGAGGAGTGCGACACCGGTGGTGACGAGCGGACGGACTGCCATATGGGTGGGACCCCTTATCTCAAGCGTGAGCCGGATTCCTGAGAATCCGGCTCACGTACCTGCGTACTACCTTAAAAGTCTTTGAGAAGGGTAAGTCCCGTCACACCCTCCCGCAACCTGTATCCACCCGCGTCGGGCGTCGCTGAGGCACCACCGCGCCACCACATTTTCAGGGCGGGGTCGGCATAAATTTCCGGCCGAATACGGGACCTTACGGGCCCGTGTCAGTCCAGCTAATTTCGAATACCGTTGCCGACAAGCTCCATTCACACAAAGGCCCGGGTTACCGGCCGCGGAATCCGTCGCATCACTACCGGAAGCGTGGATCCGGCACACTTGCGCCCGCGGTCGGGCCGGCTCGGTGCGGCCCGCTCAAAACCCTAGGTCAGGCCGCGTGATTCCGCGGGGACCCGGCACCGAGTTCACGGACGGTCGGCCATCCTCCACCCGTCGAAGTGACCCGCCCTCGGGGCCCTCGCAGGAGCGCATCCGATGCGTGCCCGCGACTGGCATCGAAAGTGGACCTCACCCGCCGGGAAAAATGACCGCGGCTGCCATTTTCAGGCCCGGACAGCCCAAAAAGACCACGCCGAGAAAGTCAGGCGCGGCTCCGCCTTACGCGGCGGTCAATAACCGCAGGTCACAGGCGTGAGCGAACATCGCAGACGTCGTCAGACCCTGAGGAAAACCTGAGAGCGCACTCAGGTGCGCAACTGCTACTTGTCGCCGCTGTCCCCGGAGTCGCTGTCGGCTCCACTGTCATCGCCGGCGCCGGTGGCATCGCGGAAAGCCTTGTCCAGCTTCTTCAGGAACTTGCTGCCATTGGTCTCGCCCTTCGGCCCGCCGTCGCCGAACAGGACGGGCGGCGTGACCTTGTTGCCGGTCTTGGTGTCGACGCCCGTTTCTGCGTCTTCCGCACCCTCTTCGGCCTTCGTGGTCTTGGTCGGGACCTTGGGAAGGATGTCGACCTTCAGCTCCGGCGCCTTGAACTCCGGGAGCTTGAACTCGGGCGCCTCGGGGATCTCGAACTTCGGAGCCTCCGGCGTCGGCAACTCGATGCCCACCGGGAGGGCGCCGGCGCCGCCCTCGACCAGGTTCTCGGTGCCGTCGACCTCTTCGACGACCGTGGGCTCCTCGACAGTGGGGGCCTTGAACGGCAACTTCAGGTCTTTCAGCGGCGATTCGAACGTCGGTGTCGGCAATTTCAGCAGCGAGCCCGGCTCGGGCAGGCTGGTGGAGGCCACGCCGGTCTCCTTCTTGGCCAGTAGCGCGGTGTCGCTGTCGCCCTCTTCCTCCGTCGAGAACAAGCCAGGTCCGGAATCGAGCGGGTTGATGAGGTTCGGTTCAGGCGTGGGAGTGCCCTGTGCGATGGCATCGACGATGTAGGTGATCGCGGCGGTGATGCCGGTGTTGGCGCCGTATCCGAAGAAGAACGAGTTGGTCAGGCCGTACGCGTAACCGTCCTGCGGCAGGTTGTCGAGGAGCAGATTGCCGACGAGTTGCGTTGCCCCACCCTCGAAGAAGTCGTCGACGCGCCGCGTGAGATCCAGCCGACCGGTCGGGTCGACCGCATCGATGGCCACCGCCACGGTGCGCACGGCCTGATGCGCAAGCTCGGTGAAGCCACCCTCGAAGAAGATGTTGTCCAGATCGCCCAGGGGCAGGATGTTGTCACTCAGGTAGTACGCCAAGCCGGGGAAGCCATCCAGGCACACCGCTCCGTCCAGGGTGCAGTCCCCGGCGACCGGGTCACCGGTATCCGGATCTTCGCCCGGGAACCAGATGCCGCCGTACCCCTGGGTGAACGACTGCCAGGCCCCCTGCAGAGACAGGGCCAGCAGATCGATCTGCTCCTGGGTCAGCTTGGTCGGGCCCGGCGCGGTGGCGGCGACCGTGATCTCGCTGCGGGGGACGAACAGCGCCGGAGTCGCGGCGATGAGCGCCCCGGCGCTCAGGAGTGCGGCACCCGTGATGACAAGCGGACGTACAGCCATGCGGTGAGCCCCGATCTAGAGGACGAAAAGGCCGATTCCGAAAATTGTCGCCGGCGCCGGCGACAACTTAGAAACTGCTGAGAATGCTAAGGGGCGGTTTGCCCTCCTGCAACCTTTCAATACCGACAATCGCCGACCAATCCGAAAGCCTCACGCTCGTCGAATGTGTTGACACATAACTGCCTTCACGAGATCAGCGAATTGCGCTCGATTCGCGCGATATTGGCGTCGCCGACCCGACCACCATCGCCTGGGCCCGGAACGTCGACGGCGCCTGTTCGCCGCAGGTCAGCAAGGCAACCGAGACGCCGCCGCGTGCCCTGCCCGGTGCGGCCCAGGCGCAATTGCCACTCACGCCTCACGAGCGGCCGGACCCATCGATTTACCGGGCCCCTCGGTCTCCGGTGATTGCAAATGCAATGAATTGAAATCGCCGCCTCGCAAACACGGGATTATCTCAGGGTTACGCAGCGGTGAATAAATGGCCGGCCCCCTCGATGCAATTGCCAATGCATTGAAGGCAGGCGACTGGTTCGGCGCCTTCGAAATATGGATTTGCTTCGGGCTGAGGTGACGCCCGTGGAGGTCCGGATGGGCTCAGCGCGGCATGGCGATGCGCAGCCCGGCCAACATCACCTGCGCGTCGGCCATATAGGTCTCGTTGTTCGGTGAGGTGCTCTGCGTCATCGCGACCAGGTTCCACACCTTCGGCCCGAGGGGCACCATCACCGTCACCGCGGTCACGTAGATGGTCTTGCCGCCGTCGTCGGGAGGAATCGTGTAGTTGGCCATCAGCGCCGGGAACCCGCAGATCTCGGCCGGCACCTGCGTGATGCCCTGTCCGCCACCGGCTTCGAACCCCTTGATGCTGTCATTGAGCAGATCTTCGGGTGACCGATTCCCGTCGGTGGCATCCGCGGTCGCCGCCGACAACGCCGGATTCGTCACGCCATCACTGAGCGAGACATTGCGGAGCACCAGCCTGACTGCCCCCGTGGCCAATTCGGGAACCGGTTCCCAGCCCGGAGGCTGCGCGATGCGGACCCGGGGCTCGTCGGGTGCGAGACCGGACAGCTCGATCCACCGATCGGAATGCATCTGTTCGCACGGCTGGGCCTTATAGGTGGGCGCCGCGCCGGACGAGCTTTCCGAACCAGTCGATGGCGAGGACGGCTCAAACCCTGCCGTCGCGGTGCCCTCCGTGACCTGCGTGCATCCGCTGAGAACCACTGCGGCCCCCACAGCGACCACGCCCAGCCTCATGAACCTCATCGCCGACAGACACTACGCGAGCCCGCCCTGCACCGAGAGTGACGCAAACGTCGCTCCGCGGCGTGATCAGCGACGTCCGCGTCACTTTCGAGGCGGCTGCCAACCTCGGGCGAGCAAAGCGGCCCGGGCCTGCGTCACGATCACTTCAGGGCGGTCTTCCTTGATGACATGGACAACGTGCCAGCCGAGTCGCTGCAATGCCCGGCTCACCACGACATCCAGCACGTACTGCCTTCGGTCCTTGAGATGCTGCTCACCGTCGTACTCGGCGCCGACCTTGAACTCTTCCCAGCACATGTCGATCCGGCGGACATACGAGCCGACCTCGTCGTGAACCACGTACTGCGTCGCGGGGCGGGGAAGGCCGGCGTCGATGAAAAGCAGCCGTAGCCACGTCTCCCGCGGCGACTCAGCACCGCCGTCGACGAGCGGGAGCGCCACCCGAAGACGTCGAAGCCCACGCGCGCCTGGATGACCCTTCGCGATCAGCATGACGTCTTCGACAGCGAAAGGGCGTGCATTGGCAAGGGCATCCAACCGCTCGACCGCCTTGCCGCGTGGGAGGTGACGAGCGAGGTCGAACGCCGTGCGTTCCGGGGTGGCCACGCGGATGCCGTCCATGGTCCACCACTCATCCACCTGCAGGGTTTCGCGTCGCACGATAAGGCCGGGTTGCCGCCTTGTCGCCGTGATGAGCTCGATGGGCGCGTTGTCACCGACCCATTGCGCGCCGTACATCGCCGACGCGGCCACCCCCGTGACCACAGCGCTGGGTGCGGCCAGGTGTGCGCCGAGAATGCGGTCCCGAAGCGACGGCTCATGCTGCCGCGGCACGTACACGCCGCGGTAGATCTGCCGATACCGGGCACGCAATTGGCCATTCGTCACGTGGCCCGCCGCGACAGCCTTCGCGCCGATGAAGGGAATCTGCATGTGTACTTGGACGCAGCGGCGTCCTCTATGGCTCCCTACGACACCGAGAGTGACGCAAACGTCGTCCGCAGCGCCGCGGGACGACGTCTGCGTCGCAGTCGGCGCAAATCAGCGCAGTCGGCGCAAATCAGCGCCGACGCGAATGCAGATAGTCGCCGACCACGGCCGCGCCCAGGCCGTCGAGATCGGGGACCACCACGCGCCCCTGCACGCGCCGGGCCACCTGATCGATGAAACGGGCCAGCCCCGGATCGGAACCCAGCCGGAAGATCGTCACCTGCGCGCCGAGGCGGGCCACCTCGTCGAACCCACGCACCGTGTGGGCGATGGTGCGCGGGTGTGGCGGGTAGTCGAAGAACACCTCAGACCCGTGACCGTCACCGAAGTCCTCAAGGTGCGCGGTGGGCTCACCATCGGTCACCACGAGCACGACTGGCTGGGCGTTGGGATGACGACGCAGATGCCGGGTGGCCAGTGCCAGCGCATGGTGCAGATTGGTGCCCTGCTCGTACACACCTTCCAACCCGGTCAGCTCGCCCGCGGTCACGGTGCGGGCATAACGGCCAAAAGCGATGATCTGCAACTCATCTGAGCGGAATCGAGTGCTCACCAGATGGTTGAGGGCCAGCGCGGTGCGCTTCATCGGCAGCCAGCGGTTCTCCATCACCATGGAGAACGAGGTGTCCACCAGCAGCGCCACACACGCCTGGGTGCGGGTCTCCGTCTCGGAGATCTCCACGTCCTCGACCGCAAACCGAATCGGCCGCTCGGCAACGCCCGTACCGGCTTGGCGCAGCACGGCATTGGTCACCGTGCGGGTGACGTTCCACGGCTCGGTGTCACCGAACTGCCACGGCCGCGTCGCCCCGGTCAGCTCCCCGGCCGCACCGGCCCGGCGGGTGTCCCGCTCGCCGTGCCGACCCGAAAGTTGTTGCGCCACATCACGCAACGCGGTCTGTCCGAGCTGGCGCATGGCCTTCGGCGACAGCCGCCACTGCCCATCGGAGCCGCGGTCGATGAAGCCCTGGTTCACCAGGGCCTTCTCAAGCTCGGACAGGGTGCGGGCATCGACCGCGGCGTCCGCCCCGAGCTGGCGGGCCAGCGATTCGAGGTCGACGTCGTCCATCGATGCTCCGGCGTAGCTCTGCGACAGCGCATCGGCCAGCTGCTCGAGCTCGGCGATGTCGGACATCGCCTGTGCACCCTCCCCCATGCCCAACGGGTCACCGCCCGAGAACCGCTCCGAACCGGTCCAGTCCTCTCCGGGCCGCGCAGATTGTAGGTGCGCATCGAGCCGGTTGAGCGCATTCATCAACGACGGCGAGCCAAAGGCCTGCTGTGCCAGCGAATCCAGCTCGGCACGCTGCTCGGCTGAGAGGCTGTTCCGGAACCGTTGTGCGGCGGCGGCCCGTTGCGCCAGCGAGTCCAGCAACTCCTCGATGTTGCGCGGCTTCTCCGGGAAGAACTCGCCGTGCTTGTCCATGAACTGCTGGAAGTCCTGCGGGGTGTCCTCCCCGCGAGCATGCTTGTCCAGCAGATCGTTGAGGTCGTCGAGCATGTCGTTGACCCGCTGCCGGTCTTCGTCGGTGGCGTTCTCCAACGCCTCCTTCATGCCGGCGAAACGCTGATCCAGCATCTCCCGGCCCAGCAGATCCTTGATCTCGTCGTACTTCTGCCGCGCCTCGGGGCTACGCCAGTCGTAGTCGGCGAGCTCCTGCACCGCCTTGGCCGGTGACGGCGAGAGCGCGTCGAGCTGCAGTTCGCCGAACCGCGCGTCGTCGTCGAGCGCGCGGGCCAGTTCCTTGCGCTCGGCCAGCACGGCCTCGTCGAGCAGCTTCTTGATCTCCTGCAACGTGCCGTCGAGGTTGTGCCGCTGCAACAACTCTCGACGTTTCCGGTTGGCCTCGGCGGCCAGCCGGTCAGTGCCACGCATTCCCTCGGTGCCGCGCCGCATCAACTCCGAGAGGGCACGCCGCGGTGAGCTGCCCTCCATGACGCTCTGACCGATCTGCTCAAGCGCATCGCGCAGATCGATCGGCGGCGCCAGCGGGTCGGGGCCACCGGTGTACCGCGAGTACCGCGAGGTGTGCCCGTGAGCCCGACCGGGATCAGCCATAGACCGTCTCGCCCTCCCCCGTCACCTTGTCCACCCGCTTGGCCAGATACAGCGCCTCCAAGGCCAATTCGACCGCGGCGGCCCGCTGACCGATCGACACCGCCCCCAACCGGGAGGCGAGGGTGTCGATGACGGGGAGGTCGGGAAGCGCGGCCAGCACGTCCTTGGCCGACACCCGCTCACCGGTGGTCACCGGGGAGCCTTCCTCGACGGCGGCCACCAGCGGCGCGACGTCGATACCGCCCAGCAGCCGCTGCGCGGTGTCGGCGGTGGCGCGTCGCAGCAGGTGCTCCAGCACCGCCTGCTCCCGCCCTTCCTCGCCGGTCTCGAACTCCAATTTGCCCCGCAGCACGTCGATCACGGTGGCCAGGTCGACCACCCGGGCCACCGGATCGTCCTCACCCAGAATCGCCGAGCGGTGCCGCGCCGAGGCCGCCACCGTCTCGGCCGCGGCGATCGCAAACCGCGCGGACACACCGGAACGCTGATCGATCGAACTCGATTCGCGCAGATTGCGGGCGAACCGGGCCAGCACCCCGAGCAGGTAATCCGGGACCTCGGCGGCCAACTGGGCCTCCTGCCGGATCACGCCCACCTCGTCGTCGATCTCCAACGGGTAGTGGGTGCGGATCTCGGCGCCGAACCGGTCCTTGAGCGGAGTGATGATCCGACCGCGGTTCGTATAGTCCTCCGGGTTGGCGCTCGCGACGACGAGCACGTCCAGCGGCAGCCGCAGGGTGTAACCGCGGACCTGAATGTCGCGCTCCTCCATCACGTTGAGCATCGACACCTGAATCCGCTCGGCCAGGTCGGGCAGCTCGTTGACCGCCACGATGCCCCGGTGCGCCCGCGGGATCAGCCCGTAGGCGATCGTCTCGGGGTCGCCCAGGCTGCGGCCCTCGGCCACCTTGATCGGGTCGATGTCGCCGACGAGATCGGCCACGCTGGTGTCCGGCGTGGCCAGCTTCTCGGTGTAGCGCTCGCTGCGGTGGCGCCACTCGATCGGCAGATCGTCTCCGGAATCGGCGGCCCGGCGGATCGACTCCGGTGTGATCGGGCTGTATGGGTGCTCGCCCAACTCGGACCCGGCGATCACCGGCGTCCACTCGTCGAGCAGCCCGGTCAACGCGCGCAACAGCCGCGTCTTGCCCTGGCCGCGCTCACCGAGCAGCACCACGTCGTGCCCGGCGATCAAGGCCCGCTCCAGCTGCGGGATCACCGTGTCGTCAAATCCCAGGATGCCCGGCCACACGTCACGACGGTCCGCGAGCGCGGCCAGCAGGTTCTCCCGAATTTCGGCTTTCACGCCCCGCTCACGATGGCCGGAGGCGCGCAGCTCACCGACGGTGCGAGGCAGATCCTTGGGTTGGCTCACCACTCCACGCTACGACTGAACCCGGCCGGGCACACCGCTACCCGCCAGAACCGGCACCCGGCGCGTGCGAGCGAACCCCCCGGCATAGTCGTTGTCCGAGCGTCGCGACCGGTAGTCTGCGCGCATGCCGTTGGCTAGCGGTCAGGAATTCGCAGGGTTCACCATCGTCCGGTTGGTGGGCACTGGTGGCATGGGCGAGGTCTATCTGGCGTCCCACCCGCGGTTGCCCCGCGAGGACGCCCTCAAGGTGCTGCCCATCAGTGTCAGCTCGGACGACGAGTTCCGGCAGCGCTTCATCCGCGAGGCCGACATGGCCGCCACCCTGTGGCACCCGCACATCGTCGGCGTGCACGACCGGGGCGAGTTCGAGGGCCGCCTGTGGATCTCGATGGACTACGTCGACGGACATGACGCCGCGCGACTGCTGCACGACCAGTACCCGTCGGGCATGCCGGCCGAGGATGTTGTCGAGGTGGTCACCGCCGTCGGCGACGCGCTGGACTACGCGCATCAGCGCAAGCTGCTGCACCGCGACGTCAAACCAGCCAACATCCTGCTCACCAGCAAACAGGGCGCCAAGCGTCGCATCATGCTCACCGACTTCGGGATCGCGCGTCGCGCCGACGAAGTCAACGGGCTCACGTCGACCAACATCACCGTGGGTTCCATGTCCTACACCGCGCCCGAACAATTGATGGGCCAGCCACTCGACGGCCGAGCCGACCAGTACTCGCTGGCCGCCACCGCCTACCGCTTGTTCACCGGGGCGCCGCCGTTCGCGCACAGCAACCCGGCGGTGGTGATCAGCCACCACCTGAACTCACCGCCGCCGAAGCTTGCCGATACGAAACCCGAACTGGCCGTATTCGATTCAGTGATGGCCAAGGCGCTCGCAAAGGACGCCAAGGACCGCTTCGACACCTGCCACGACTTCGCGGTCGCACTCTCCGAGGCAGCCACCAAGACGGTTCCGGTGGTGCGCACCCCCACGCCCACCCACGAGCCGGCGCCGCCCACCACCCCGCTGGTCATCCCGAAGCCGGTGCCCCCGCCCCCGACTCCGCTGTCGCCGTCGAACCCGCGGCCCATGCCGCCGTCCGAGCCACCGGTGTTCACCTCGTCGTGGGCCGGCAACGAAACCTCTTCCAGCAAACCAATCGCGGGGCCGGGGCCGGTCGGCATGCAGGGCCTGAGCGGACCCACCGGACCGGCGGGGCCGCCGGGGCCGGTCGGGCCGCCGCAGACGAACTTCGGACCGCCTCCGCTGCCGCACACGCCGATCCCCCAGAAGTCGAACAAACGCCGCAACCTCGTCATGGTTGCCGCCGCCCTGGGCGCGGTGATCCTGCTCGTCGGTGGCGTCACGATGGCCGTGACGTCCGGCGGCGAGGACGGCGGCAGCGGTGGCGAGACCACCTCGGCGGTGGCCACCGACACCAGCGCCGCCTCGACGTCGACCTCGCCCAAGCCGGCCGGCACGCACGCCTTCACGATCGCCGACTACATCAAGCAGAACGGCATCGTCGAAACCCCGGTCCACCGTGGCGATCCGGGCTCTCCGACGTTCAACATGCCGACCCCGCCGGGCTGGATCGACGCCGGCACCCGGACCCCGGAGTGGGCCTACTCGGCGATCGTCAACGATCCGGCCAACCCGACCGATCCACCGTCGGTGATCTCGCTGATCTCCAAGCTGGCCGGCAACGTCGACCCCAACAAGCTGCTCGAGTTCGCGACCGGCGAGCTGCAGAACCTGGCGGAGTACAAACCGGTCGGCGAGGTGACCCGCGGGAACATCAGCGGGTTCCCCACCGTGCACCTGGGTGGCACCTACGCCAAGGGCGACCAGCGTCGCGCGATCACCCAGACCACCGTGGTGGTCCAGGCACCGGGCAACGTCTACGTGCTGCAGATCAACGCCGACGCACTCGAACGCGACCGGGGCGCGCTGACGGACATCAACAAGGCCATCGAAGCTCAGGCCACCATCACGCTGCCCTGAGCGGGGCCTACTTCGGGTACCCAGTACCCTTGGTACCGTGAATTCGCTCGATTGGCGTAGCCGGCCGGCCACCGTGCACTTCGGCCCCGCATCCCTGCAGTCCAGAGCACTCGGCTGGACCACCGCGATCTTCGTCCGCCCATTGCTGGGTCTGCTGACCCTGATCGGGATGGGCATCAACCGTGTCGCCCCCGCGCTGCTACAGCGGGCCCACCTCGACGTCATCGACAAGCCGCTGCGGTACATCAAGCCGCTGCCCGGCACCGAGGTGACGCCGGTGGCACTGCCCAACTGCCCGGCCGAATGGGTGATCGCCCCCGAGGCCCGCGACTCCGACCAGGTGATCGTGTACCTGCACGGCTCGGCGCTGGTCACCCTCGGCCTGAACTCACACCGACGATTCGTGTCGAAGCTGTCGGCGGCCACCGGGGCACGCGTGCTCAACATCGGGTACCGACTGGCCCCGCAGGCCGACATCGACGACGCCGTGGCCGACGGCCTTGACGGCTACCGCCTGGCACTGTCGCTGGGATTCGCGCCGAATCGGATTGTCCTGGCCGGGGATTCGGCCGGTGGTCTGATGGCCGCCGATACCGCGCTGGCGGCCCGCGACGCCGGACTGCCGGTGCCCGCCGGCCAGGTCCTGCTCTCGCCCCTGACATCGTCCGACATGGACCTGAAATACCGTGCACTGCAGGAACGTCGCGATGTGATGTTCCCGTTCATGACGGTGAAGTTCATCTATGACGTGTTCGCCACCGTCAACGGCACCCGGCCCACCCCGGTGATGCCGCCCGAGGCCGACCTACACGGGCTCGGCCCGTTCCTGCTGCAGGTCGGCACCCACGAGATGCTGTTGAACGACACCTTCGCCCTGGCGGACAAGCTGCACGCCGCCGGTGTGCCGGCCTGGGTTCAGGTGTGGGACAGGGCAATGCACATGTTCCAGCTGAGTTTCGACGTCAACCCCGATGCGCGGCGCGCGGTCGAGGAAATCACGTCGTTCATCGCATATGCGACCACCGAAGCCGAGGATGAGGTGAGCGCGTAGGGCGCGTGTGGTTTGGCGGCTCGAATGCGACGCCATGGTCGTTGGCGGCGACGTCACGCGACCATGGCGTTGATCTCGCAGTACCGTGGCCCGCACTGAAGCAGCCACAAACGCAAAGTCGGCGTCGTCAAAACTCTTGACGACGCCGACTCGCAACATTCACCCGAAGAGACCCCAAACTAGTGCGCGAAATGCCTTGCCCCGGTGAGGTACAGGGAAATACCCGCGGCCTCGGCGGCGGCGGTCACCTCGGCGTCACGCACCGACCCTCCCGGGTGCACGATGGCCTTGACGCCGGCGTTCGTCAGCGTCTCCAGGCCGTCGGGGAACGGGAAGAACGCGTCGGAGGCAGCGACGGCACCGACCACGCGGTCCCCGGCGCGCTGCACCGCAAGTCCGGCCGCGTCGACGCGATTCACCTGTCCCATACCGACACCCACGGTCGCGCCGTCCTTGACCACCACGATCGCGTTGGACTTCACCGCGCGGCAGGAGCGCCAGGCGAAGACCAGATCAGTCAGCGTCTGCGGGTCGGCCGGGGTACCGGTCGCGAGGGTCCAGTTGGCCGGGTCGTCGCCCTCGGCGTCGAGCGCGTCGCGCTGCTGCAGCAGTACACCACCGCTGATCTGGCGCATCTCGATGCCGCCGACCAACGGCTCCGAGGCCACCAGGATGCGGATGTTCTTCTTACGAGCCAGCACTTCCACCGCACCGGGCTCATAGGCCGGAGCAATGATCACCTCGGTGAAGATGTCGGCCACGGTTTCGGCCATCTCGACACTGACCTCGGTGTTGGCGGCGATCACTCCGCCGAACGCGCTCAGCGGATCGCACTCGTGGGCCTTGCGGTGCGCATCGGCCACCGATTCCGAGGAGATCGCGATGCCACACGGGTTGGCGTGCTTGATGATCGCCACGCAGATATCTTCGTGGTCGAACGCGGCCCGCCACGCGGCATCGGCGTCGGTGTAGTTGTTGTAGGACATCTCCTTGCCGTGCAGCTGCTCGGCCTGAGCCAGGCCTGGCCACGCCGAGTCGTCGCGGTACACGGCGGCCTGCTGATGCGGGTTCTCGCCGTAGCGCAGCACCGCGCTGCGATGCCAGGTGCCGCCATACCACTGCGGCAGCTTCTGGGCGGGCTCTTCCGGCGCCAGCGTCGACCCCATCCAGCTCGCCACCGCCACGTCGTACTCGGCGGTGTGCCGGAAGGCCAACGAGGCCAGGATCTTCCGCTCGGCCAGGGTGAAGCCGCCGGCCCGCACCGCGGCCAGCACGCCGTCATAGCCCAGCGGGTCGACCACCACGGCCACACTCGGATGGTTCTTGGCGGCGGCCCGCACCATCGACGGCCCGCCGATGTCGATCTGCTCGACGCACTCGTCCACCGAGGCCCCGGACTCCACGGTCTCGGAGAACGGGTAGAGGTTCACCACCACCAGCTCGAACGCCTCGACCTCGAGCTCGGCCAGGGCCGCGACGTGTTCGGGTTTACGGGTATCGGCCAGCAGACCGGCGTGCACCCGCGGGTGGAGGGTCTTGACGCGGCCGTCGAGCACCTCGGGGAAACCCGTCACATCCTCCACCGGAGTGACCGGAACACCGGTGGCGGCAATGGTTTTGGCGGTCGACCCGGTGGAGACGATGGCCACGCCGGCCTCATGCAGGCCGCGGGCCAGATCGGCCAGGCCGGTCTTGTCATAGACACTGATCAGCGCTCGCCGGATCGGTTTCTTCTCGCTCACCCTATGGTCGCCTTTCGTCCAGTCCAGGTCACGCCGCGGGTTGCCAGCGCGGCCAACACATCCACGAGCAGTCGTCGTTCGACCACTTTGATGCGCTCGTGCAAAGTCTCTTCGGTGTCATCATCGAGCACCTCGATGGGCTGCTGGGCCAGAATCGGCCCGGTATCCATACCCGAGTCCACGAGATGCACCGTGCAGCCCGTCACCCGTACGCCGTAGGCCAACGCCTCCGGTACCGCATGCGCCCCCGGGAACGCGGGCAGCAGCGCGGGGTGGGTGTTCACCACCCGGCCTGGGAAACGGGACAGGAATTGGCCGCCGAGAATCTTCATGAACCCGGCCGACACCACCAGGTCCGGCTCGTGTTCGGCGGTGGCCGCGGTGAGCGCGGCATCCCAGGCGTCGCGCTCCGCATAGTCGCCCAACCGGACGGTGTAGGACGGCACGCCGGCCGCCGACGCGATGTCCAGGGCGGCGCATTTGCGGTCGGTTCCGACCGCGACGACGCGCGCCGGATAGTCGTCGACGGCGGCAGCCAGTAGCGAGGCGAGCAACGACCCGGTCCCCGAAGCCAGCACTACCAGCCGTGCCGGAGCACTCGGAGGTACTCGTAGCGGTTGCTGCACGCGCAGCAGCCTAGTCGCCCGCACGACGCGGCTGGTCGCCGGTCACTGGGTCGTCGGGCATGTCGTCAACGATGAAGTGGTCCTCGGGATCGTCATCGAGGTCCTCGTAGGTACGGGGGCGGGGCTGGTAGGCGGTCTCCGGCTCGTCTTCGTCCTCGTACTCCGGCTCGTCGGCAGGCACCTCGTCGGCCGACCACGACACCAGGGGTTCGTCGGGTTGGAGGTCTGGCTCGGGGTCTGCCTCGATGTAGTCGTCCTCGTCATCGGGCTCGGGCGCGTTGTCCGGCTCCGGCACCGGCTCCGGTTCCGGTTCCGGCACGGGCTTCGGCGGCGCCACGACGCGTGGTTTGCGGGTCAGGCCACCGGACATCGCCACCGTCAACCCGCCGATCCCGGTGAACCACAGGAACACCGCCGGCGCGAACGTCGCCTGGTCCACCCCGACGTCACCGAAGTTGCCCAACCGGCCGCTGCCCGCATAGCCGGCCAACGCCATCGTCGCCGCCGCCAGCGCGGCCGCGACCACCAACTTGGCGACCGCCGCCCCGATCGGCAGCGGGCGGCGGGCACATTGCTGGCCCAGCGCGACGGCCGAAGCGGCCCCGACGATCAGCAGCGCCACCCAGATCGGGCCCAGCGGCGGGCTGGGAACCGCGGCCAGCACCGGTACCGCCGGAATGTCGCCACCGAACACCGTGAAAGAACTGAAGGTGGCCAACCCGACGTGGGCGCTGGACCCCACCGCGATGGCCGAGGTCCCGACGATCACGTTGGGGATGTAGAGGATCGACAACGCAGTCAGGCTGAGCTGGCCGAAGAGGCTGTCCGTGATGGCGAACAGGTCGTGCATCGTGCCCCAATGCACCACCAGCGACACCGCGGTCACCACACCGGAAAGCCCGAACAGGGCGAGCACCCCGGCCACCGCGGCGCGAAGCGCGTCGGGCAACCAGGCGGGCAGTGGTGAGGCGGCCAGCGTGCGCCGGCCCACCTTCGAACCGACGCCGATGACCGCGCCGATCGCGTGCACCACCAATACGGCGCAGAACGCGTGTAGCGCACTCGGGGTCTGTAGCTCACCGATCACCGAGGCGGCGTCATGAATGACGGCCAACAGGATGGCCGCGATGAGGATCGGCCCGCCGAGGGCGGATGCCACCACCCAACGGGTGACGAACCACGAGGTGTTGGGCGCGGTGGCGGCGGCCGTGGTGCGGGCGGTACCCCAGATCATGGCCAGGACCGGTAGCAGCGGCATCACGCCGAGCTCGCTGCCACCGATCGACACCGGAACCTGGTGCACGCCCAGCCACATGCTGGCGATCGCGCCGAACGCGCCCGTCATGTCGCTGTTGGCGATCAGCAGTTGCAGCAGGACAACCGCGGCGATGACCACCAGCGCTACGACCGACGGCCCGAACGCGACCCGGAGCAACTCGCGTGCCTGGCGGGTGCCGACTGGCCGGTTACTCACTAGCTGGGCTGCTCCTCGCAATGATCGCGCGTGCGCGGGTAGCGCACGCGCCGATCAGCTTACGACGGCGCAGGGCCAGATTGCTGTGAAGACGACTGCTGTGCCTGCTGCTCTGCCGGGAAGGCAGTGGTGGGCGCAGACGATCCCGACTGCTGTTGCGGCTGGCCGTAGGTCGGGTAGCCGGTGGGCGGGGTCGGCGGGCCGCTCGCCTGACCCTGCTGCCCCTGCGGGGCCTGGATCGGGAAACCGCCGGTGTTCTGGCCGGGGTAGCCGCCGTACTGCGACGGGTAACCGGGACGCTGCGGCTGAGCCTGCTGGTAGGGCTGCCCGCCGAGCTGCGGTTGGTGCTGCTGACCGTAGTACTGCGACGGGCCACCGTACTGGCCGTACTGCGCCTGCTGGTCGAACTGCGGCTTGGGAGCCGGCGGTGTGATGACCCCGGAGTCGAACAGCAGCGCCGTGATCGCGGCACCGGCCTGGATCAGGGTGAGGGCGAGAATCGCCCACAGTGCCCCGCCGACCTCGCCGTCGATGGAGAACACGACGTAGACCGACACCAGCAGCGCGGCGACGGCGAGCACCGCCGACACCGCGGTGTAGTTGTTCTGCTTGGGCAGCAGCCCGACGCCGGCCAGGAGACCACCGAACAGGGCGATCAGGAGCAGCGCCGGCACGAGCGTGGTGAGGTACACCGCCTTGGCGTCGATGCCGAAGCCCACCAGGAAGGCGATGATGCCCGCGCCGGCCGCGACACCGAGCAGGATCGCGGAGAGGTTGTTCTCACGGGGCGCCGCTGCGGGAGCCTGCGCCGCAGGCACGGATGCAGGGGCGGCCTTGGCGAACTGCTGAGTCGCGTCGAATTGGGAACCCGACTGTGGCGCTGGCGGATATCCGGGGTTACTGGGCGGGTAGGTCATGACCTCTCCTGTGCTATCGAACTTCGCGACGTGTTCACGCAGGCATGAATACCGACCACGTGAGCGATTCGAGCTTCCACGCTAGCGCACCCGACTGAGTGCCGGTCGGGCCTGCTGGGTGTCAGAGAGGTCTCAAGCCGATACCAGAACGGGGGCGTCGGCGGAATCCGTTTCAGCGGCCTCTATTTCGCGAACGATCGGCAACACCTTGGCGCCGAAGTACTCGATTTCCTCTTGGAAGTGCAGGAACCCACCGAGGATCAGGTCGACGCCACGTTTGCGGTACGCGGCAATTCTTTCGGCGATCTGCTCCGGTGTTCCGATCAATTGCGTACGGAAGCCGTCGTTGTACTGCACCAGATCCTCGAAACTGGAATCGGCCCACATACCTTTCTTGTCGCCCGTGGAGTTGCCGGCCTGCTGCACAGCACTGCGGAAACCTTCGACGGCGGGCTTGTTGGCCTTGGCGACGATCTCTTTGAGGGTTTCCTTTGCCTCTTTCTCTGTGTCGCGCGCGATGATGAACCCGTTCAGGCCGAACTTCACTTCCCGGTCGGCATTGCGAGCATGATCACGCACCTCGACGACCTGCTCGGTGAGGCCCTCGAAGTCTTTGCCGTTGGAGAAGTACCAGTCGGCGTAGTACCCACCGTTGCGGCGCGCTGCAGTGGAGTTGCCGCCCTGGAACAACTCCGGGTTGGGGCGTTCCGGGGTGTTGAGCGGCTTCGGCTTGAGGGTGAAGTCGTGGATGCGGTAGAAGTCGCCGCGGAAATCCACGTCGTCCTCGGTCCAGATCTTTCGCAGCACCTGGAGGAACTCCGCGCTGCGCCGGTACCGCTCGTCATGTTCGAGCCAGGGCTCGCCCAGGTGGGTGAACTCGTCCTTGAACCAGCCGGAGACGACGTTGACGGCGAACCGGCCGTTGCTGAGGTGGTCGGCGGTGGCGCCCAGCTTGGCCAGCACCGCGGGTTGCCACAACCCGGGGTGGACAGCGGCGATGACCTTGAGCTTCTGGGTGGCCAGCAGTAGCGCCAGGCTGAAGCTCGTGGACTCGTGCTGGTACTCGGCACCGTAGCTGGCCTCGTAGCGAACCTGGCTCAACGCGTACTCGAAGCCGTTGTTCTCCGCGGTCTGGGCCAGCTTCTTGTTGTACTCGTAGTTCCAGTCGGTGCGCTGCTCGATGTCGCTGGTGACCAGGCCGCCGCTGACGTTGGGCACCCAGTAGGCGAACTTGACGTGGTCGGCGATGCGTTCGGTCGTCATGCCGGTGATCCCAGCAAACGCTTCGGCGCACGTCGCGGGTATCGCTCGCGGTGAAGTTTTCTCTGGCTGCCCGAGACTAACGAGACGGACCGTCTTGCTACTGGGACTGAAACACGTTCTAATTCTGGATATGGACTATGGGCTCGTTCTCTTCACCAGTGACCGCGGCATCGCCCCGGCCAAGGCCGCCAAACTCGCCGACGATCACGGCTTCACGACGTTCTACGTGCCCGAGCACACCCACATCCCGATCAAGCGCGAGGCCGCCCACCCCACCACGGGTGACGAGTCCCTGCCCGACGACCGCTACATGCGCACCCTGGATCCCTGGGTGTCGCTGGGCACCGCGTGTGCGGTGACCTCGCGGGTGCGGTTGTCGACGGCGGTCGCGCTGCCCGTCGAGCACGATCCGATCACCCTGGCCAAATCCATCGCCACGCTGGACCACCTGTCCGGCGGCCGGGTGTCGCTGGGTGTCGGATTCGGCTGGAACACCGACGAACTCGCCGACCATAACGTGCCCCCGGGCCGGCGCCGCACCATGCTGCGCGAGTACCTGGAAGCCATGCGGGCGCTGTGGACCGAAGAAGAGGCCTCCTACGAAGGCGAATTCGTGAACTTCGGGCCGTCGTGGGCGTGGCCGAAGCCCGTTCAGTCGCACATCCCGGTGTTGGTCGGCGCGGCCGGTACCGAGAAGAACTTCAAATGGATCGCGAAATCGGCCGACGGCTGGATCACCACGCCGCGCGATTTCAACATCGACGAGCCCGTCAAGCTGCTGCAGGACACCTGGGCCGCTGCCGGGCGCTCCGGCGCACCCCAGATCGTGGCGCTGGACTTCAAGCCGGACCCCGAAAAGCTCGCTCACTGGCGTGAGCTGGGCGTCACCGAGGTGCTGTTCGGCCTGCCCGACAAGTCCGAGGCCGAGGTGTCGGCGTACGTCGAGCGGCTCGCGGGCAAGCTGGCCTCGTTGGTCTAGTTCTGTTCGGCTTCCGTCGCCGAGATCAACGCCATGGTCGTAATAGTTCGAGGGGAACGACCATGGCGTTGATCTCGCGTTAGTCTGACGCGCTATCCGAAGGACGAACTGGTCTGCGGCGTCGACGAGGGCATGACCGCCTGCCGCGTCGGCGATCACGGGTTTGTGCTGACGCCGGACCGGGCAACGCTGTTCTGAGCGTGTCGGAATCTCCCGGCGACATGTGACCTCGAAACCCGATATCGCAGGTGATATCAGGTTTCTAGGTCATATATCGCCGCGGAGGCCCTGCTACGCCAGCGTCGCGGTGTTCCGCTTCTCGCCGGACGTCACGACGATCGACGTGCCCAGCGGCTCACCCTCGGAAAGCAATTCCACCAGCGCCTCGTCCGTCGTCGTCGCGAGGAATCGGCTGCCGTCGGAATCCAGGCGCCCGATGATGATGCCGGTACGCGGCGTCCAGTCGTAGCGGACTGTGTACGTCTCGATTGTGGCTGGACCATCGGCCTTTTCGGCGATGACCACCCGCTCTTGCGCGTTGAACTCGTCCTGGAAGGCGGCGCTGCCGTCAGCTGTCCAATCGGCCGGCTCGGTCGAGTAGATACCGACCGAGTACTTGCTCGCGATCCCGCCGTTGCCGCCGACGAGCGCGAAGTGGCCTGGCTTGTCCCGCATTTCATTGACGGCTTCGGCGATGCCGTGCATCGAGTAGTTGTTCCCCGGTCCGCCGAAGAAGGGCAGTCCGCCGGTGAGGGTCAGGCCGCGTTCGTCGTCGGGGGCGAGGCCGGTGCCGTCGCAGATGTTGAACACCGGGAACGGGAAGCAGCTGTAGAGGTCGAAGGCCGCAACCTCGTCAAGAGTGATGCCGGCGACGCGCAGCGCCTCGTTCACCGCAATGATCGCGGCCTCGCTGTAGCCGAGTTCGGCGCGCTCGAGCAGCTTGATTTCCTTCATGTCGGCATGCCCACGCAGGTACACCCACTTCTCCTCGGGCACACCGAGTTTCCGTGCACAACCGACCGACATCAGCAGCACCGCCGCGCCCTGGTTGACCTGATCGCGGGCCACCATCATGCGCGGGTACGGATCGCAGATCATCCGGTTGCTCTCGGTGACGGTGGCCAGCTCTTCGGCCGAACGTTCCACCGGGGCAGACGAATACGGATTCTTGGCGGCCACTTGAGAGAACGGCGCGAACAGCTCGGCCATCGCCTGCCGATAGTCGGCGACCGAGAGACCCAGCCGCGCCCGGCGGGCATTCTCCAGCAGGCCGTACTGCACCGGGGCGCCGATCAGCCCGTGCTTGATCGTGTACTCGTCGAAGATGCCGTCGTAGCCGTAACCGCGGTCCTCGAGCTGACCGTCGATGGTCTCGGAGTGATCCGGCTTGTCGTCGCGCTTGGAGAAGTGGCGCAGCGTCGAGGTGTTCTCCGAGCCGAACAGCAGCACCGCCTCAGCCTCGCCGGCGGCGATGGCTGCGGAGAATTCGGTGACGAGATGCTGCGGGCTCTGGCCGCCGATCACTTCGAGGATGGCGCGGGCCGGCTCGGCGCCGACGTTGCGCGCCACCGAACGCGGGTAGTTGTTGGATACGCCGAGGGTGGCCGACTGCGGGCCTGAGATCTCGAACTGCCGCGTGCCTGCCACGGTGTCGATGACTTGCGCCACCGCGGCGGTATCAGCGCCGGTGTCGCGCAGGGCCGCCTTGGCCGCCTCGGTGGCCAACTCGACCGAGGACATCCCGCGATAGCCGTCGAGATCGATGCGTTCGGTGAACTGTCCGACGCCGACGATGACGGGGGTGCGCGGATCGACCATGACAATCTCCTTGACGGGTGTTAATTCGTGAGGCTAACCGATTGGGGTTTGGAGTGAAAATCGGTGCGTATCTGCGCTCATCAGCAGCATTAGGGCGGACGGGCGACACAGCCGTCGAGGGTCGATTCCGCGGCGCTGAAAGGAGCTGCGCAAGAGCTAGCCGCGGTCAGCGACGAACTCGGAGATTCACTGGAACGGCGTTCGTCAGTCCCGAACAGATCAGTTGCCTGCTCGACTACGGGCCTCATAGATCCGTTGTGTGCGGTGGCAACATTGACGGCATCGCCGATTCGATAACAGGTACCGGCTGTCCTGAGGTGCGCAAGCCAGAGGACGGACCGAGCGACGCACCTTACGTCATCTCACGGCCGGATGGGGATTGCGCCTCGGCGCGGTTTAAGCCGATCACCGTCGGCAAAAAACTCAGGGGCGACAACAGCACCTGCGTCGTCGGCAAGAACAACCTGGTGGCCTGCATCGACGCCGACCACAAGCACGGTTTCGTCCTACAACCCTCTGGCAGCTGGACCTTCTGACAGGTTGTAGGCGAACGACTTCTGCTGGCGCTGCTTCATCTTCTCAAGGCACTCATGGTGTTTGCGTGCGTGATAGGCCAGCGGGAAGTAGGTGAGCCGGTCGGGCAGTATGCGGTAGGCAGCGCGGATCACGGCATAGATGCGCTGAAGTTGACGCTCCTCGTCGTCGCTCCAGGTGACACCGAGCTTGGCCCGCAGCCGGGGTTCGAGCAGTCCGACCACCGAGAGGTAGTTGAACCGCAGCGCAGGCCGTAGTGCGCGACGGACCAACGGGCGCAACACCTTCGGCACGGACGGCGGTAGCTCGACGTTGCCGGTCTGCATCTCCTCGATCAACTGCAAGGCTTGCGGCGTGCCTTCCAGCTTGTCGATCATCTCCTCGTAGTAGTCGGCCATCTCGGCGCGGGTCGTCGGATAGCCGTTCATCGGCACGTGCAGCAGGCGCGCGAGCCGGCGGTTGTCCCGCAGCAACTCGTCCTTCTCAGCGTCGGTGAAGTCGCGTCCGATCAGCAGCTTGCCCCCGCCTTCGGCGTTGACGATGTAGCCCGTGGCGATCACCCATTGATATGCCTCGGGATTGAGCGCACTGATCTGCTTGCCCGTCTCGGCGCTCTTCATCGTGATCGGCTGATGCAGCGCACGCACGCGATTCCCTTCGGCGACAGCCTCGGTGCCGCCGTAGGTCCATCGCAGCACCGAGTCGACGCTGCGGATGGCTCGTCCACCCGGATCTCCGTGGAACGCAGCCGAATAGCGGCCGGTGATCTCCGCGATGACGGGGTGCATCGCCTGCATCATGAACGCCGCCCCGTCGACGATCAGGAAGGTCCACCGACCGGTGTGCTCACCTGTCAGTGAGTCGAGTGGAACGAGTTCGATGTCGGCGGATTCGTCTGGTTCTTCGGCGGTCGGAACTGAGACGTCCGATGTGGCGGTCATTCAGCGCACCTCCTTGAGCGTGAGGCGACGGTAATCTGACCGAAAGGTCGCATTCAAGTCGCATTTGAGCTCGAGGACAACGATGGAAACTCGCACGTCAGCGCAGCGCAAGGTCCCTCAGCAGGAGCGTTCTCGTGAGATGGTCGCAAAAATCATCGCGACTGCGGTGAAGATGCTGAAGAAGACCGACCCCGAGCAGATCACCACCAACGCCATTGCGGCGCGGGCCGGCGTCAGCAAGGGATCCATCTACCAGTACTTCGCCAACAAGGAAGAACTCATCCATGCCGCGATCGAGCAGCTCGCCGCCGAGCAGGCGCCGGTGATCGAGGACATGCTCCGCTCCGTCACCCTGGAGCAGCCGCAGGCGGCCATGCAGGCGTCGATCGACATCCTGATCGACTTCACGATCGCCAACCGGAAGTTGATCCGCTACGTCGCCGACCGGCCCGACTATGCCCGCACACTGGAGAACGCCTCAGGCCTGAACGCGACACTGCTGGCGATGACCACCCTGCACATGGCGCACTACCGAGACCAGTACCGCCACGAGCTGAGCCCCCGCGCGTTGGCGTGGCTCTTCTTCAACATGGCCGTGGCCACCACGACGCGCTACATCGAGAGCGACGATCCGATCCAGCTCGACGAACTGCGCAGCGGGCTGAAGTTCGCCTCGGCGGGCCTACTGGCGGCCGGACGGCAATAGAGCCCGCACGCGAGCGGCCCGACGCCGCTTCGGTCTAGACGACCGGAACGCAACCCTGACGCAGAAAACGGCCAGACAAAAGCCGTCTGACCAGGCATCCTTGACGGCGCTGTCACTTAGTGACACATTGGTCCTGTCACTAAGTGACAAGTTCTGGGAGGTGAGCGATGGGCGAAAAGCAGGACCAGGCACGTCTCGCGGTGTCCCGGCACGCGTGCTCGTTGTTCTGGGAACGCGGCGTCGCCGGCACCAGCGGTGACGACATCGCCGCGGCCGCAGGACTTTCCACCCGCACGATCTGGCGCTACTTCCGCGCCAAGGAAAGCTGCGTCGAACCGGTGCTGGCCAAATCCGCGGACCGATTCATCGACATTCTGAACCGCTGGCCGCACGAGCTGTCACTGGCCGAACACCTTGCCGCCGATGGCATTTCGCATCCGATGACGCCACAAGATGTCGAGGACGAGATCAGTGCGATGCGCATCGCCACCATGACCGGTTCAGAGCCCGCTCTGCGCACGGCCTACCTGATGGTGCATGACCGGATGGAGCAGGGCTTCATCCCGGTGATCGCCGAGCGATTGGGCCTGCCCGAAACAGACCTCACCGTTCGCCTCTCGGCGGCCGCGGTCACCGGCGCGTTCCGCGTCGTCGACGAGGACGTCAGCGTGGCGGTGATCGTCGAAGGCAAAAAGGTCACCCAAGAGCAGGCGCTCGCCCTGATCGACCGCGCGATCCGCGAAGCCACCAACGGACGCCTCGGCGGACCCGTCACTTCCTGAACGAACGAAAGACCTTGTCCGCAAACCCGAAAGGACCATCGTGGCGTTACCCGAACTCATCTCGGTTGAGGAATTCTTCAGCCCGCCCGAACGCACTGCCGCCAAGATCTCACCGGACGGAACCAAGATCGCCTATCTGGCGCCGTGGAAGAACCGCCTGAACGTATGGATTCAGGACCTCGACGACGATGGGTCGCCACGTTGCGTCACCGCGGACGAAACCCGCAGCGTCTACATCTATCAATGGACTGATGATCCACGGTGGCTGCTCTACATGCAGGACACCGGCGGTGACGAGAACTTTCACGTCTACCGCATCGACCTGGACAACCCCGACACCGCGGCAGTGGATCTCACACCGTTTCCGGGCGCCAGGGCGAGTTTCGATCTCGCCAAGGGCCGGCCCGGGAAAGCCATCGTGCAGATCAACAACCGCAATCCCGAGCTCATCGACGCGTACGAACTCGACATCGCCACTGGAGAACTCACCCTCCTGGCGGAGAATCCGGGGAACGTCATCACCTGGCTGTGTGCCCCCAACGGGGAACTGTTCACCAATACGCTGACGGCCGACGGTGACGTCGAGATATCGCAATGGGATCCGGCCACAGCATCATTGCGTTCCATCAAGATGTACGACGGCACCGACTACCCGCTGGGAATCTTCCCAGTCGCCGTCTCCCCGGACGGCACCGGCATCTGGCTCGGATCGAATGAGGGCAGTGACCGGACCCGGCTCGTCCGCCTCGATGTGGCCACGGGCGAGGAGACCGAGGTGGGCAGCCACCCGACATTCGACCTCGGAAATCAGATAGTGCTGCCGTCGCCCCTCCTCCTCAGCGAGCGCACGGGTGAGCTGGTCGGCGCTCGTTATTACGGGGACCGCCAGGTGATTCACGCCCTCGACCCGAATTTCGCTGCGGTACTGGAGAACCTGACCAAACTGTCCGACGGCGACCTCGGCGGCATCTCTTCCGACGACAGCGGGCAGCGGTGGGTCGTCAACTTCACGCACGACCGTGATCCATGGGCCACCTACTTCTACGACCACTCGACCGGTGAGAGCCGTCTGCTCTTCCGGCCATATCCGAATCTGAATTCAGATTCATTGGCATCGATGACCCCGGTGACCATCACCGCGCGCGATGGGTTAGAGCTGCACTCGTACCTGACCCTGCCGGTCGGCGTCGAGCCGGTCGACCTGCCGCTGGTCCTGCTGGTGCACGGGGGCCCGTGGTCGCGGGACTGCTGGGGCTTCCAACCCGACGTGCAGATGCTGGCCAACCGCGGATATGCGGTGTTACAGGTCAACTTTCGTGGCTCGACCGGCTATGGCAAGGCCTTCACCAAAGCCGCGATCGGCGAGTTCGCCGGCAAGATGCACGATGACCTGATCGATGCGGTGGACTGGGCCGTCAAGCAGGGGTACGCCGACCGGGACAAGGTGGCGATCTTCGGCGGCTCCTACGGCGGTTATGCCGCACTCGTCGGCGTCACGTTCACACCGGACGTCTTCGCCGCGGCCATCGACTACGTCGGCATCTCCAGCCTGGCCAACTTCATGCGGACGCTGCCGAATGTGGGCCGGCGGTTCCTGGCCACCAACTGGCACCTGTATGTTGGCGACCACAACGATCCGGCGCAGGAAGCCGACATGCTGGCCCGCTCCCCCATCACGAAGGTCGACCAGATCCGCACGCCGCTGCTGGTAGTCCAGGGCGCCAACGACTCTCGTGTGGTCCAGGCCGAATCCGACAACCTCGTCGAGGCGCTGCGCAAGCGTGGTGTCGAGGTCGAATACATGGTCAAGGAAGATGAAGGCCACGGATTCCTCAACCCTGACAACCAGATCGACATGTACCACGCCGTCGAGAAGTTCCTCGCCGAGCACCTGGGCGGTCGCGTCTAACTGCCGAGCAGTTCCCCGCACGCGGGATGCGCCCCCAGCAAAAGGCCCCCGAAATCAGGTGATTTCGGGGGCCTTCGCGTCTGCTCTCGCAGAAAGGGCTACAGAATCACAGGCTTTCGAGAAGCTCGCGAGCCAGCTTGGCGGTCTCGGACGGCGTCTTGCCGACCTTCACACCGGCAGCCTCCAGGGCTTCCTTCTTGGCCGCGGCGGTGCCCGACGAGCCCGACACGATGGCGCCGGCGTGGCCCATGGTCTTGCCCTCCGGAGCGGTGAAGCCCGCGACGTAGCCGACGACCGGCTTGGTGACGTTGGCCTTGATGTAGTCGGCGGCACGCTCTTCGGCGTCGCCACCGATCTCACCGATCATCACGATGACCTTGGTCTCGGGGTCCTTCTCGAACGCCTCGATGGCGTCGATGTGGGTGGTGCCGATGACCGGGTCGCCGCCGATGCCGATGGCGGTCGAGAAGCCGAAATCGCGCAGCTCGTACATCATCTGGTAGGTCAGCGTGCCGGACTTCGACACCAGGCCGATCGGGCCCTTGCCGGTGATGTTGTTCGGCGTGATGCCGACCAGCGACTCACCGGGGGTGATGATGCCCGGGCAGTTGGGGCCGATGATCCGGGTCTTCTTGCCCTTCTCGACGTTGTAGGCCCACGCATAGGCGCTGTCCTGCACCGGGATCCCCTCGGTGATGACCACCAGCAGCGGGATCTCGGCGTCGATGGCCTCGATGATCGCGTCCTTGGAGAAGGCCGGCGGCACGAAGGCGATCGACACGTCGGCGCCGGTCTCCTTCATGGCCTCGGCCACCGATGCGAACACCGGCAGCTCGATGTCGTTGCCGTCCTTGTCTTTGTGCGAGACCTTGGTGCCGGCCTTGCGCGCGTTGACGCCGCCGACGACCTGGGTGCCGGCCTTGAGCATCAGGGCGGTGTGCTTGGTGCCCTCACCGCCGGTGATGCCCTGGACGATGACCTTGGAATCCTTGTTCAGGAAGATAGACATTCTGGTTGGCTCCCTTACTTATTCGCCAGCTCGGCGGCCTTGTCGGCGCCGGCGTCCATGGTGTCGGCCTGGATCACCAGCGGGTGGTTGGCCTCGGCCAGGATGCGACGGCCCTCTTCGACGTTGTTGCCGTCCAGGCGGACGACAAGGGGCTTGTTGGCCTCGTCGCCGAGGATCTGCAGCGCCTGCACGATGCCGTTGGCAACGGCGTCACACGCGGTGATGCCGCCGAAGACGTTGACGAACACGCTCTTGACCTGGCTGTCGTTCAGGATGACGTCCAGACCCGCGGCCATCACGGATGCCGAAGCGCCGCCGCCGATGTCGAGGAAGTTGGCGGGCTTGACGCCGCCGTGCTTCTCACCCGCGTAGGCGACGACATCCAGCGTCGACATGACCAGACCCGCACCGTTGCCGATGATGCCGACCGCGCCGTCGAGCTTGACGTAGTTGAGGTCGTTCTCCTTGGCCTTGAGCTCCAGAGGATCGGTCGCGTCCTTGTCCTCGAACTCGACGTGGCCGGGCTGACGGAAGTCCGCGTTGGCGTCGAGGGTGACCTTGCCGTCCAGGGCCAGGATCTGATCGTCGGGCGTGCGCACCAGCGGGTTGACCTCAACCAGGGTGGCGTCCTCCTTGACGAACACCTCCCACAGCTTCTGGATGGTCACCGCGGCGGCGTCGAGCACCTCGGCGGGCAGGTGGCCCTGCTCGGCGATCGACCGCGCGAAGGCCAGGTCGACACCCTTGACCGCGTCGACGGGCACCTTGGCCAGCCGCTCGGGCTTGGTGGCGGCGACTTCCTCGATCTCCATGCCGCCCTCAACCGAGCACATGGCGAGGTAGGTGCGGTTGGCACGATCGAGCAGGAAGGAAATGTAGTACTCCTCGGCGATGTCGCTCGCCTCAGCCACCAGCAACTTTTTGACGACGTGACCCTTGATGTCGAGACCGAGGATGTTCTGGGCGTGGGTCAGGGCGTCCTCAGGGGTGGCCGCGTACTTCACGCCGCCGGCCTTACCGCGGCCGCCGACCTTCACCTGCGCCTTGATCATCACGGGCTTGCCGATTTCGGTGGCGATCGCCTTGGCGTCCTCCGCCGAGTCGGTCACGCGGCCCGGAGTCGTGGGGACGTTGTGCTTGGCGAACAGCTCTTTCGCCTGATATTCGAAGAGATCCATGTGCTTCCTAGATAGGCGTTGTCTGTCTGCGTTGACTTAAAACTGCCCGGTCCATACCTCGTGTGACGGGCCCGCTGGCACTTTATCCACCAGCCAGTGATGGATTAGCATCGCCTCCGGCTCATGTGGTAGATCTCACCGCCCATGGGAGGTGATACGGATCACATTCCGGCGCGGAATAGACCCATAAGTTGCCACCATCATTGGGATTTGGTTAACGTGCCTCTGGTCCAGATAACGTTCAGGTCACGACGAAGAAGGATTCTCGAGTCTTGCCGCAGCATCGTTCGTCCGCAGCTCCGCGAGGAGTGCCGACGGACGCACGGCGCCGCAGACCCCTCTCCCCGGACGAACTGGACGCCGCGGAAATCACCGACATCATCCCGTTCAGCGCTTTTGACGACCTCGCAGAAGACCGCTCTGACCGGGAAACCAGTGTTATCTATGCCCCCGAGCTCGACGATCTAAACGACACCGACGATCTGGTGCCGGTCCGGCTCGCAGTGCCCTCACGCTTCCGCCCCGATGCCGGCACCGAGCGCAGCTCCCGTTACGCCTACCGCGACAGCCACACCGATGTGAGCGACGGCGTCGCCGCCACCGACGTGATCAACCTGTCCGGCCGCCGCGGCGCACACCGCAAGGAGCCCGCCGGCGCCGTCAAGAGCCGCCTGATGATCGCCGCCATGGCCGCGGGCGCCACCGCCGCGGGCGCCTACTCGTTGGGCAGCGGCCCCGAGACCCAGGCCGACGACACCATCCTGGCGTCGGAGGGCACCCGGATCGAAGGTGCCTCCGTCACCGGCTCGGTGGACGGGATGCAGATCGTCTCGGTCTCCTCGACCGCCGACTCCGCGGTGCATGCCGAGGAGATCACCAAGGCCGCCGCGTTCGCGCAGGAGCGCGCCGAGCGCGAGGCCCGGCTCTCGCGTCCGCTGTTCGTGATGCCGACCAAGGGTGTGTGGACGTCGAGCTACGGCTACCGCTGGGGCGTGCTGCACGCGGGCATCGACATCGCCAACTCGATCGGCACCCCGATCCTGGCTGCCTCCGACGGCGTCGTCATCGACGTCGGCCCGACCGCCGGATACGGCGCCTGGGTCAAGATCCGCCACTCGGACGGCACCGTCACGCTGTATGGCCATATCAACACCTGGCTGGTCAGCGTCGGCGAGCGGGTGATGGCCGGCGATCAGATCGCCACCATGGGCAACCGGGGCAATTCCACCGGTCCCCACCTGCATTTCGAGGTGCTGGTGAACGGCTCCAGCCGCATCGATCCGTCCGGCTGGCTGGCCAAGCGGGGTCTCAGCCCCGGCGGCTAGTGTTGGCTGAGTGAGCGACGACGGTCAGTTGGCAGCCGGTCATCCCGACGACGAAGACGACGACCACACCCGCATCATCCGGCGCCAACCGCAGGACCCGGTTTCCCGTCCGGTACCGGCCGCTGACGATCCCAAGACCAGCATCATCCGGCGCCACCCCACGGGCGCCATTCCCACCGCAGGCAGCGCGGAACCACAGACCAGCCTGATCTCAGGACTGACCGTCAGCGAGGCGCAGACCGGACTGATCGGCCAGGTCGGCGACGGGACCGCCACCGGCTATGTCCCCCGCGCCCGGCCCGTCGTCATCCCGCGTTCGGCGGCGAGCACCGATCCCCGTACCGCGATCGTGGCCGCCACGCTGGCCATCCTCAGCGGCTGGGCCACCGGCGTCATCGCCACCGACCTGATCGCCGGCTGGTGGCGCACCGACCGATTGTTCTGCGTGGCCATCGGATTCCTGGCCGCGATCTCGGCCGCAGCAACCATCGGCGGGCTCATCGCAATGTTGCTGCGCAGACGGATGGGCCGGCTGCTGGTCGTCGTCGGCGCGGTCATCGGCGTGCTGATCTTCGGCAGCCTGTTCATCGCCGGGGCCCGACTGCACCCGGTCGTCTACGCGATGCCGGCACTACCGCTGGCCGCGATCCTGTTCACCGCGCTGCCGTCGACCGGCCGCTGGACCGCGCGGCAATAGCGTCCTAGAACTTGACCGGCAGTCGCGCCCACCCGCGCACGCTGGAGGTGTGCGCACGGAATGCGTTGCCGTAGTCGACTTCCCAGTCCGTCCACCGCTTGAGCACCTCCTCGAACGCGACCCTGGCCTCCAACCGGGCCAGTGCCGAGCCCAGGCAGAAGTGCAGCCCCTGCCCGAAACTGAGGTGTCCGCCCTTGCGGTGGATGTCGAACCGATCCGGATCGGGGAACTTCGCCTCGTCGCGATTGGCAGATCCGTTGAGCAACAACATGTACGAACCCTCGGGCACGGCCTGCCCGTAGTGTTCGACGTCCTGGGCGACATAGCGGGCCTGCACCGGTGACGGGGGTTCGAACCGCAGCGTCTCCTCGACCGCGCCCGGGATGAGGCCCGGATCGGCGACGAGCTCGCGGCGTTGGTCGGGATGCTCGCCGAGCAGTTGCCCCATGAAACCGATGAGGCGAGCGGTGGTTTCGTTACCCGCGCCGGCGATCATCGCGGTGTAGGCGAGCACCTCGGTGCGCGTCAGCGGCCGGGATGTCCCGTCGGCTTCCTCGACGTGCGCGGTGAGCAGATCGGTCATCAGGTCGTCGGAGGGGTGCGATGCCCGCCATTCGATGTACTCGGCGAACATCGTGATGGCGTCGGAGAAGATCGTCGGGCTGACCCCGTCGGCGCCGGCGTCCACCGACGCGACGGTGATGGCCTTGTCGTTGCGGTCTCGGATGCTCTGCTGCTCCTCCTCCGGAATACCCAGCAGATAGCCGATGGTCCGCATGGGCATGAACGCCCCGAGGTCGGCGACGAAGTCCAGACCGTCCTGCCCGCGGAGGGGATCCAGCGCCTTCGCGCAGAAGTCGCGCACCAGGTCCTCGACCGCCAGCATGCGGCGTGGTGTGAAGACCCGCGACAGCAGCCGGCGGTGCAGATCGTGCAGCGGCGGATCCTCGAACAGCAGGATGCCCGGCGGAACCTCGATGCCGCTGAACAGGATGTCGGCCGTGGTCCCCCGGCCCGAGCGATAGGCCTGCCAGTTCGGCAGTTCCCGGGCCACATCGTCCCAACGGCTCAGCGCGTAGAAGTTGTATTTCTCGTTGTAGTACAGCGGCGCCTCGCGGCGCATCCGCTGCCAGATCGGATACGGGTCGTCGTCGATGTCGTTGTCGAACGGGTCGTAGTACAGCTCCACCGCCTGTTGCGTCGTCACCGATCCGCTTCCCCACTCCGCAGTACCAAATAATTGTTCCACCGTACTGTGCGGCTCGTTCACCGGTCAATCACCAGAACCAGCGGCTTGCAGTCATCCTGATCCAAACCGTCGCCCGGCGTCGGGGCCGGGAGTCTACTGGGGCGGATTCGCGTGTGTTCACGCCCTGACCCCGCCCGGAGGCCGTTCCCATGTTCAACCGCCTGTTGCGTACCGCGTTCGCACTCACCCTGATCACGACGGCAATCTCCTGCAGCAGCAACGAAACTGACACCGACGGCTACACCCTGCGTATCGGCGCGACGTCGGTAACCGGAACCCCCGCCGGATCACTCGGCTGGGGCGACCGCCAGGGCATTCTCACCGAGCAACTGAAGGCGGGCGGTGTCGGCAAGATCGAGTACTCGTTCTTCCAGTCCGGCAGCGATGTTGCCTCGGCGCTGTTCGCCGGCGCCATCGACGTCGCGGCCATCGGCGACAACCCCGCGCTACGGGCGCGCAGCCGCGACCCGAAAGTGGTTCTGCTATCCCTTGATTCAGTGAACGGCGATGCCTGGCTGGTCGGCGCCAAGGGCGGGCCCACCGAGATCAAGGGTTTGGTCGGCAAGGACATCACCGCCCCACAGGGCACCATCCGTGACCGCGCGGCCCGGCAACTCATCGACGCCGCCGGACTCAACGGGCAGATCCACGTACGCGACGTGCCGACCCCCGAATCGATTGCCGGACTGAGCTCCGGGAAGATCGACGCGGCCATCGTGACCGGTGCCAGTGCGGCCGAACTGGAGGCCAAGGGCTTCCCGATCATCGACAGCCTGTCGCGTCACGGATTCGGCAGCACCGGCACCAACATCGCACTCACCTCGTTCACCGACGCACACCCTGAGTTCACCTCCGCCTGGCAGCAGGCGGTCACCGCCGTCAACCGCGACATCACCGAGAACTTCGGCGACTACCTGTCCTGGGTGGCCCAGACCGACGACACCGAGCTGCAGTTCGTCGAAAAGTCGACCCGGAAAGACGAATTCAACACCGAGCCGTTCCCCCAGGTCGGCGTGGATCAGCTTGAGGCGGCCTACAAGTTCCTCAACGCCGACGGATCGTTCGACCACGAGTACTCGGTGCGGGAGTGGGCCGGAGCCAAGTCATGACCGCGGTAACCGTCGTCCGGCCCCCGGCCGCGCGTCCTGAGCTCATCGAAGTCGTCGGCGCGCACCGCCGGCGAAAGGGACTGTGGGCGCGCGTTCCCCGGCCCGTGCGGCGGCTGATCAGCCCCGCGCTGATCCTGGCGGCCTGGACGATCGGCTCGTCCACCGGGTTGCTCAACACCGACCTGTTCCCGCCACCGACCGAGGTCGCGGCCACGGCGTGGCGGCTGCTGGGCGACGGCCAGCTCGCCACACACGTCGGCGCCTCCGCCGTCCGGGTGCTGACCGGCACGGTGCTCGGCATTCTGATCGGCGTCCTGCTCGCGGTCGTGGCCGGCCTCACCCGCACGGGCGAGGACCTCCTCGACTGGACGATGCAGATCCTCAAGGCGGTGCCGAATTTCGCCCTCACCCCGCTGCTGATCATCTGGATGGGCATCGGCGAAGGCCCCAAGATCGTGTTGATCACCACCGGCGTGGCGATCGCGATCTACATCAACACCTACTCGGGCATCCGCGGGGTGGACCGCCAACTCGTCGAGATGGCACAGACTTTGGAGGCTGGTAGGTCAACACTGATCGCGCAGGTGATCCTGCCCGGAGCGATGCCGAACTTTCTCGTCGGCCTGCGGCTCGGGCTGTCCAGCGCCTGGCTGAGCCTGATCTTCGCCGAGATGATCAACACCACCGAGGGCATCGGCTACCTGATGTCACGTGCCCAGACCAACCTGCAGTTCGAGGTCTCGCTGCTGGTCATCGTCATCTACGCGGTCGCCGGCCTGCTGTCCTACACGTTGGTGCGGGTGCTGGAGAGCATGCTGCTGTCGTGGCGCAACGGCTTCGACGGTCTCGGAGCTCCGGCATGAGTGCCAGTGTCGTCGAGGTGCGCGGCCTGCGTCGCGCCTTCGGCGAGCAGCAGGTGCTCGACGATCTCGAATTGCAGATCGATGACGGCGAATTCGTCGCGATGCTGGGCCGGTCCGGCTCCGGGAAGAGCACCCTGCTGCGGATACTGGCCGGCCTCGACGATCAGGTCGCCGGATCGGTGGTCGTCCCCCGCTCACGGGCGGTGGTGTTCCAGAACCCACGACTGCTGCCGTGGCGCCGCGCCCTGGCCAACGTGATCTTCGCCCTGCCCGATGCCGGACCCGACGCTCCCAGCCGGGCCGCGCGGGGACGGGCAGTGCTCGAGGAAGTCGGCCTCACCGACAAGGCGAAGGCTTGGCCGTTGTCGTTGTCCGGCGGTGAGGCTCAGCGTGTTTCGCTGGCGCGCGCACTGGTGCGCGAACCCGACCTGTTGCTGCTCGACGAGCCGTTCGGTGCACTCGATGCGCTGACCCGGCTGAAGATGTACGGGCTGCTGCACGATCTGTGGTCGCGCCGACAGATGGCGGTATTGCACGTCACCCATGACGTCGACGAGGCGATCCTGCTGGCCGACCGTGTCGTGGTGCTCTCCGGCGGGCGGGTTTCGTTGGACCGGCGGGTCGGGTTGCCCTTCCCCCGCACCCGCAGCGCCGAGGGCTTCGACGACCTGCGCCGCGCCCTGCTGTCCGCGCTCGGTGTCCGCGAGGAGGTGGGCCATGACTGATGCGCTGAGCACCGACGTCCTGGTGATCGGTGGTGGCCCGGCCGCCACCTGGGCAGCGATCTCGGCCGCCGAATCCGGTGCCCGGGTCATCCTGGTGGACAAGGGCTACTGCGGTACCAGCGGGGCGACCGCGGCCGGCGGGAACAACCTGTGGGCGATCGCCCCCGGCCCGGGACGTGTGGAGTCCGTGCGGGAACGCGAGCTGCCGGCGGGCCGGATCACCGACTCGGAGTGGATGTTCCGCGTGCTGGCCACCTCGTGGGACCGGCTCGAACAGCTCTCCGAGTGGGGCTATCCCTTCCCGGTGGGTGCCGACGGCCGGGAGATGCGCAGCAGCCTGCAGGGCCCGGAGTACATGCGCCGGATGCGCCGCAAGGCCCACCGCAGTGGGGTCCGCATCCTCGATCACCACCCGGCGCTGGACCTGGCGGCCGATCCCGACGGTGTCGTCAACGGGGCCAGCGGGATCGCTCGCCAGGACGGCGGACGGCCGTGGCAGATCAGCGCGGGCGCCGTCGTGCTGGCCACCGGCGGAACCGCGTTCCTGTCCGGGACTTTCGGCACCAACGTCGACACCGGCGAGGGTCTGCTGATGGCCGCCGAGCACGGCGCGCACTTGTCCGGGATGGAGTTCTGCACCGCCTACGCGCTGGCTCCTGAATGGGGCGTGCACACCAAGGGGCGAATGCTGCAGTGGGGCAGCTTCTATGACGAGCATGGTCGCCCGTTCAGCACCCAGCGTGGCCTGAGTGGGCGCCAGGATGCGCAGCGCGCGCTGACTCGCGGCCAGCGGGTGTTCGCCCGGCTCGACCGGGCGCCCGAACACATCCGGCAGACCATGCGCGACGCGCAGCCGAACTACTTCCTACCGCTCGACAAGGCGGGCATCGACCCGTTCACCACGGCCTACCCGGTTCGGATGGTCTACGAGGGATCGGTCCGCGGCACCGGGGGCCTGCGCCTGGTCGGGCCCGACTGCGCGACAACGGTTCCCGGCCTGTACGCGGCCGGTGACGCCGCGACTCGTGAGCTCATCACCGGTTCGCTGTCCGGCGGCGGAAGCCGCAACGGCTCGTGGGCGATCGCATCGGGCACCTTCGCCGGTCGGGGTGCCGCCGAGTTCAGCCGGACCCGGCGGGTGCGCCCGGCCGAGGCCGCCCCCACCCGGCGCTCACGCTCAGGTGCGCCCAGCGTCGAGGAGGTGGTGGCCGCCGCCCAGTCGCACGTCTTGCCACCGCAGCGCAGCTTTGTGAAATCCGAAGAGCGCTTGCGTGAATCGGCCGAGGCGCTGGACACGGTGTGGCGCGACATCGCCGACGGTCTGGCCCCGGTACCCGCCCGCGACACCTACAAGCAGCGCCAGGCCGTGGCCATGGTCGCGGCCGCTCGCTGGATCACCGCGGCTTCGCTGGCCCGGCCCGAGAGCCGTGGGCTGCACCGGCGCGAGGACCTGCCCGACTCCGATCCCCACTACGAGCACCGCGTCCTCGTCGGTGGGCTCGACGAGGTCTGGACATCACCGGATCCCGTCGCGCCGCAGCTCATCTCGTCGGAGGCGGTGGCATGATCGAGATCGTCAGTCCGGCCGCCTGCGTCAAGTGCGACGTCTGCATCAAGGTCTGCCCCACCGACGTCTTCGACCGCGGCCCCGACGGCGTTCCTGTCATCGCGCGCCAACCCGACTGCCAGACCTGCTTCATGTGCGAGGCGTACTGCCCCACCGACGCCCTCTACGTCGCCCCGGTCTCCACACCCGTCGACGTCGACAGCCCGCACGCGTCGGAAGAAGCGGTGCGCAGTTCGGGTCTGCTCGGCGGTTACCGCGAGATGGTCGGCTGGGGCCAGGGACGCACGCCGGGATCCCGGCTGGATCAGAACCCGGTGCTGACGGCGGTTCCGCCGCTGCCCGAGCCGCGGCTGGGTTTCCCCGCGGTGCTCGCCGACGGGACCTGGAACCACCGTGGACCCGTTGCGGTGCATCCCTCGGACGACCATCCTTGATCCATGCCTGAAGGTGACGCCGCGGGCGACCGGGTACCCGAAACGTCCGCGGACCCGCGACTGGTCCGAGCAGCAACCGTTTTCGCGCGGTTGGCACTGGCTTCCGCATTCCTGTCCGCCGTCGCCGACCGGTTCGGGCTGTGGGGGCCGGCCGGTACTCCGAATGTCGCCTGGGGAAACTTCGAGTCCTTCACCGACTACGTCCACGTTCTGACGCCCTACCTGTCCGGTGGGTTGCTGGACGCGACGGCGTGGGCCGCGACGATCGTGGAGATCCTGCTGGCTGTCGGGTTGCTGTTGGGCATCGCGTTGCGATGGGTGTCTCTTGCCAGTGCTGCGACGCTGATGGTCTTCGGCGTCTCGATGTTCTTGTTCGCCGGCCTCGAGACACCGTTCAGCGCATCGGTTTTCACCGCTGCCGCGGCGGCCCTGCTGCTCGGCCTGGCTCCCGACAGCAGTCACACCTTCAGACTGGATCGGCTCGTCGGGGCCTGAGCAAACACACACACAAGTTCCCCCACCGGTGTCGCCCGGCAGAAAACTGGTGCGAATGCTGCGCCGGAGCACTGTTACGTTTGCTGTGACGGCGAGGAGGAACGCCATGACCAGCACAACGTCGGAGGAAGCCCGCCGCGGCGCCGCGATGACCACCGTCGTATTGAGCTTCGTCTGTGTGGGATTCGGCTACCTCGGGCTTGCCGGTGTGGTGTCGGACATCCTGCCGGCGGTGCCTGTGTTGGCCCTGGCTTTCGCGTTGCTTCCAGGAACCAAGCAGTGGTGCCAGAGATGATTCCGCCCGAACCACCCGCGCACTACGTCCCGCCTGGTCATCCACCGCCACCCGCGGCAGTACAACCAAGCGGCATCCTCGCGATCGTCGCCGCACTCCTGTGCCTGCCCTGCATGCTGCACAGCCTGTGGACGATGGCCCTCTCGCTGTTGGCGATGTGGGTGTTCGCACCGATGGGCACCGCGATGTTTTACCCGCCCCTGGTGGTCCAGCCCGCGACCGTCGTCGGGATGTTCCTCGCGGCGGCCATGTTCCTCGGCGGCGCCATCATGCTGCTGCGCCACAAGACGTCCGGCGTGGTGCTGATCGTGACAGCCTCGGTCATCAGTGCCACCTTGTCGGCCGTCAATCTCACAGTCTTCAACGACACCGCTGGCGGATCCGAACTGAAAACTTTCGGCCTGCCCGCCGTCACCGGGATCTGTGCGCTGTTGTCCGGCGCCTTCCGCAGGTGCGGGCGTTAGTCAGAGCTTCTGCACCGGAGCGTGGTTGTGCATCAGCTTCACCCGGCCGGCGCTACCGAAGTCGATCAGTGACATCGCCGACTCGCCCACGCCCGAAACTTCCTCGACGCGGCCCAGGCCGTACTTGTCGTGGGTGACGCGGTCGCCGGGTTCCAGCGTGATCACCGGGCGGTTGCGGGCCGGCGCGGGCCGTGACGGCGACGGACGCGGGGTGCCATAGCGACCGGCGTTGCCGACCGGTGCGCTCATCGACGACGGCTGCTCGATGCGCCGCCAATTGATCAGGTCCTCCGGGATCTCGCGCAGGAACCGCGATTCCGGGTTGAGCATGGGCTGCCCCCACGACGACCGCACCTTGGCGCGTGAGAGATACAGCCGCTTGCGGGCCCGGGTGATGCCGACATACGCCAGCCGCCGTTCCTCGGACAGCTCGTTGGGATCGCCCAGTGCCCGCATGTGCGGGAACATGCCGTCCTCCCAGCCGGTGACGAACACCGCCGGGAACTCCAGCCCCTTGGCGGTGTGCAGCGTCATCATCGTCACCACGCCCGCACCGTCTTCGGGGATCTCGTCGGCATCGGCGACCAGCGACACCCGCTCCAGGAACTGGGCCAGCACTCCGGTGTCGGGGATGTCCTCGTCGACCGGCTCATCCTCGCCCTGTTCGGCCAGCGCCCGGGCATTGGCCAGGTCGGTACTGAATTCGTGTGCGACGCTGACCAATTCATTGAGGTTGTCCAACCGGGCCAGATCCTGCGGATCACTGGAGGCTTCCAGTTCGCGACGGTAGCCGGTGCGTTCCAGCACGGCCTCGACCAGATCCCCCAGCTCGTCATCGAGCTTGGCCCGCAACTGGTCCAGCATCTCCACGAAGCTCGCGATCGCCTTCTCCGAGCGGGTGTTGAGCATCGGCACCCGGCCCTCGGCCGCGGCCTGCAACGCGTCGTTGAAGCTGGCCCCGGTGTTCTCGGCGTACACCGCGACGCAGGCCTCCGCCCGGTCGCCGATGCCGCGGCGCGGGGTGTTGAGGATGCGGCGCATGCTCACCGAATCACCCGGGTTGTCCAGCACCCGCAGGTAGGCCACGATGTCGCGGATCTCGCGGCGCTCGTAGAACCGGACGCCGCCGACGACCTTGTACGGGATGCCGGCGCGGATGAAGACCTCTTCCAGCGCGCGCGAGGAGTTGTTGGTGCGGTAGAACACCGCGACGTCACCGTATTTGAGGCCTTCGCTGTCGGCCAGCGCGTCGATCTCCTCGGCGACGAACCGGGCCTCGTCGTGCTCGTTGTCGGCCACGTAGCCGACGATCAGCTCCCCCTCGCCCTCCTCTGTCCACAGCCGCTTGTCCCGGCGCCCCGCGTTGCGGGCGATCACCGAGTTGGCCGCGTTCAGGATGGTCTGGGTGGAGCGGTAGTTCTGTTCGAGCAGGATCGTCGTCGCGTCCGGATAGTCGCGCTCGAAGTCCTCGATGTTGCGGATCGTCGCCCCACGGAACGCGTAGATGGACTGATCGGCGTCACCCACCACGCACAGCTCCGATGCCGCCACCCCGTCGCTCGCGTCGAGGTGGTGCCCCACCAATTCGCGCACCAACACGTACTGGGCATGGTTGGTGTCCTGGTACTCGTCGACCAGGATGTGGCGGAACCGGCGCCGGTAGTACTGGGCGATCTGCGGGAACGCCTGCAGGATGCCGACCGTCTCCCCGATCAGGTCGTCGAAGTCCAGCGCGTTGGCGGCCCGCAGCCGGCGCTGATACTCGCCATAGACCTGGGCGATGATGCCGGCCATCTCCTCGGCCGCCTCCGACGCCTCGGCGGCCGCCTGCTCCGGGCCGATCAGCTCGTTCTTCAGGTTCGAGATGCCATTGGCCAGCAACCGCGGCGAATACCGCTTGGTGTCCAACCCCAGGTCCTTGCCGATCATCATCAGCAGGCGCCGCGAATCGTCGGAGTCGTAGATCGAGAAGTTGGAGTTCAACCCCGGCAGCAGCGACGCCTGATTGCGCAGGATCCGCACACAGGTGGAGTGGAACGTCGACACCCACATGTTCCGCGCACGGGGGCCCACCAACTGGACCACGCGCTCCCGCATCTCGGCGGCCGCCTTGTTGGTGAACGTGATCGCCAGGATCTGCCCCACCCCGACGTCGCGTGCGGCCAACAGGTAGGCGATGCGCCGGGTCAGCACGGCGGTCTTGCCCGATCCGGCCCCGGCCACGATCAGCAGCGGCGAACCCTCGTGGAGCACCGCCTGGCGCTGTTGCGGATTGAGCCCCTCGAGGAGTTGGTCGGTTTCGGTGGCCGGAGAAACGGAGATCATATTGCCTCAAACTTACCGCTGCCCCACGACAACTTTGCGCTGGCACTACGCCCGGTGGCACACTCAAATGCATGCTCACCGAGCAGCAGCGATTTTTCTACGGGTACCGGTTCGCGGTGCCCGTGGTCTAGCTGTATTCCTTCCAGCCCCGCGGTCCGCATCCGGATCCGGGGCTCTTTTCATGAGTGAGGCCTGGAACCGGCGAGCAGACCCCCGCACAACGAGGAGCCCACCATGACTGAGACCATCGAGAACGTGCCTGAGATCGATGACCTGCGTCGAGAGATCGACGAACTCGATGCCACCATCCTGGCCGCCATCCAGCGGCGTACCGAGGTCTCCAAGGAGATCGGCAAAGCCCGCATGGCCTCGGGCGGCACCCGCCTGGTGCACAGCCGTGAGATGAAGGTCATCGAGCGCTACAGCGTGCTCGGGCCCGAAGGCAAAGACCTCGCCATGCTGTTGCTGCGGCTGGGCCGTGGCCGCTTGGGTCACTGAACGCTTCGGCAAGGCGGGCCATCGTGGCCGTCGGGAGGGCTGACGGCCTCCCGGAAATTGCCGTCAAGGCGCTCGATGCTCGGCCCCAATAATGGGTAGGTGACAAGACCCAGGTGGCGCCGGTGAGCGTGCTCAACGCTTTTCTGACGACATCCCGGGCCGCGCGGTCGAGCTTCGGTTCCGGCACGCCACAGCCCGGAGCCCCCTTGTTCCAGAGCAGCACGGCAATCCGCGACGTCGAGAGCGGCATGCAGGGGACCAAGCCCGGGGACGCCTGGACGGGCACGGCGTCTGACGCGTATGCCCAGGCCAACGACGAACACATCAGGAAGATCGGCACGTTCGCCGAACTCGATCAGCGTCTCGGCAGTCGGATCGACTCGGCGGCGAGTGTGGTCACCAACGGGCGCGAAGACCTCGATTCAGTCCATGACCGGGTGGTCAGCTTGGCGGAGCTGGTTCCACCAGGTCCGTTTCGCGAGCTGACGCTGCTGCCCATCGTCAACGCGGGCATCGGGCAGATCGAAAACATCGTCAGCCGCGCCACAGCCGACCTCACGTCGATCGGCGAGGACATCAGCGGAATTGCCGGCGAGTACCAGAAGCTCGGCGGCAACGAGGGCTCCGGACCTACTCCGGACGAGGACCCTCGCCAGAAACTCGAAGAGATTCTTCGCGAATACCAGGTCGAAGACGATCGGATGCTGCCCAAGTGGCTGCTCGACCGGATCGGAGATGTATTCGGAGACGATCTCAAAGGGGATGCCAACCTCACCGTCGGTGAATACCGGGTGCTCTCGGAATTGCTCGCGACGAAAGGGCCGTTGGCGGTCAAGGAGTTCTTCGACATCAAGAGCGCTGCAGAAGATGCGGCCAATGGGAGGTTCCCTCCACCCGATGGCAACACGAGTGACAATCACACCGATGCGTTCCGGCACACGTACTGGAATGCCCTGATGACGCAGCGGTTCGGTGAAGAGTGGACCCGCAAGTTCGCCACGGCCCACGAGCGCCGCCCGGGTGATCCCGCACCGCGGGAGGCGATGGACTTGTACAACAACGAAATCGGCCGCCAGATCGGAATGGCCAACCCGGACGCGTCGCCCCAGGAGCTCGCCGATCTCGTGGAGTCGGCGGTACGGGACGGCGACACCGTGATCGTGAGCAAGGATGGCGCCGGTCTGACCTGGAGCAACGACCCGGCACTGCCGCCTGGCCTGCCCGGGGGCGACCCCAAGAATGCTCCCCCCGGCGACCCGACCCCCTATCCCACCGAGGGACGAACTCCAGGAGTGCCGGGATGACGAGAGCGACGGCCGCGATTGCCCTGCTCATCGCGGGTCTGCTCAGCGGATGCTTCTACGGCGCCGGCAAAGACGATGGCGCCGAAAAGCTGAAAGACACCATTGCCGCCATGCCGGGTGTCACCCGCGCCGGGTTCTCGACGAACGACGAGGGCTTGGCAACCGTGACGCTGCCGAACCTCTACGTGATGATGATGACGGCGGACCCTCAGCAGATCCGAGCGGTCGTCGACACACTCAAGAACAACCCGCACCAGGATCTGGAAACCGTCGACATCACCGTCTCCGAGAAGCCGTTGATCTCAGTCAGCCGCACAGTCGCCGACATCGGTACCGATCAGTTCATCGAGGATGTCGAGCGCCTGCGCCGGCTCGCCCCGGCGGTAGGTCCGGCCGCGGTGATGAAATGGACGCGCGACGACGTCCCCGACGGCGATCTCTCCGTATCGGTCGAATCGCCCGTGGACGCCACACTCGCCACGATCCGGGAGCACCTGGACGGCATCGGCCATGCCGAGATATATCCCGGCTCATCGAGCGGCGTGCAGCGCTGGAGTATCTACTTTCCGTTCTCGCCTGATGAGGAACGACACGTCAACTCCCAACTCGAGTCGCTCCCCGTTCAAGTCGGTGCGGTGACGGTCAGTTCCGGCGTCATCACCGAGCTCAACGTCGCGGTGACAAACATTCAATCCGCGGAATCCGAACTGAACGAGGTGATCGCTGCGCTCGCCGCCGGACCAGACTCACCGTTGATGTTGAGCTGGCAGGTGGGGCAGATCTTCCTTCCGGCGGCACCCGACGGGATCGTGCATGCAGGTGCTTGCGGATATCCGAGCACACCCCACGGGGACAACCTGTCGCCCGAGGAAAGGGCGCTGCAGGAACGCGTGCGCCGGCAGTTCGACACCTGCCCCCGATAGGCCCGCTAGGGCGTCGCCGGTTTGGCGGGCGTCTTCAGCGAGTCGAGCAGCCAGGGCGTCAACCACTGCACGGCCTCTGAGGTCGGGTGCACACCGTCGCTGCGCATCCGCACCCCGTTGATCTTCGCGGTGTACTCGCCGTCCGGATTGAGCTTGTCGTTGAAATCCAGCACCGACACGTTGGGCCGCCGCGCGGCTTCGTTGCGCAACATGGTGTTCCAGGCCTGAACCCGGCCCGGCTGATCCTCTGGATACAGCGTTCCGTCCGACCGCTCACCGCGCCGGTTGTAGGGCGCCGTCGTCACCACCACTCGCGCCCCGGTCGAGCTCAGAATGTCCAGCGCACGCTTCAGTTCACTCTTGAGATACGTGTCGTAGGCGTCGTTGCCGATGTGTGTCCATCGCCCGCGCCAGGTGCGGTCAACAGCCTCCCAGCGCCCGATCATCATCAGCACGGTGTCCGGACGGTCATGGGCGATTCGCTGTGCCCACCGCTCCGGCCACGAGTCGCACTCGGGTTTCTGGTTGAGCGTCTCCCCGGCCGAGCGGTACGGGCCGCCGCGGGCGATGCCGCAGCCGATCGTCGTGTAGTCGCTGAAATGAAAGCCCGGGGTGGCCGGCAGATAACGCATCAACGTCCAGGCCACCGAGTCGCCGAAGACCGCGACGGTGCGTGTCCCCGGGGCCAGGCGCGCCGGCGGCGAGCCCACTGCCACGGGCCGCTCCGCACCGACGTCGACCTCGGCCACCGCGGCCGTCACGTCCGGAACCGCCGGCCGGGCCGGACCGCCGACGGGGACCACCGTCATCGTCACCACCGCAGCGGTGGCCACCGTGGCCGCCGACAACCGCAGCATCGGGACGTGCTGTGGGCGCCAATGCCGGACCGGCTGCTCGATCGCCCACCACGACACCCACGACACCGCGATCGTGACCGCGCACCGCAACGCCAGCAGCGACCAGCCGGACAGACCCGTACGTTCCCCGTTGAGGATCAGGAAGATCGGCCAGTGCCACAGGTAGACGCCGTAGGAAATGACGCCGAGCGTGACCAACGGATACCAGGCCAGCGCGCGGGCGACGTAGCCGTCCTGGTCCAGCGCGACCGGGGCGACGACGAGCACGGCGCCCACCGCGACGACGAGCAGCACGCCGTGCCGGAACTGCTCGGCGCTACCGGTCGCCAGGTGCGCGGCCGCCGCCAGCAAAGCCACCCCGATCACCGGCAAGGTCCAGGCGACCCAGCGGCGCCAGCGAGCCCGGATCAACGTGCCCGACATGGTCAGGGCCGACCAGTCACGCACCAGCAGTGCCGCGGCGGCCGCGCCGATCAACAGCGCCTGCGCGCGGGTGTCGGTGCCGAAGTACACCCGGTTGAGCTCACCGGCATCGCCGGACATCACGATCGCCAACACGGCCGAGCCGACCAACCCCAGCGTCGCCAGCACGAACACCACGAGCCGCACCGCACCAGGCGAGCGGCGGCGCACGAGCAGGACAGCGCCCAGCACCAGCAGAGGCCACAGCACGTAGTACTGCTCCTCGACCGCCAGCGACCAGGTGTGCTGCAACGGTGACGGCGTGGCGCCCTGACTGAAGTAGTCGGTGTCGGCGGCGACGAAGACCCAGTTGGCCATCCAGAAGAACGCCGCGACCGCGTCCTCCCGCAGTGAGGCCACCGCCTCGGGCGGGAACAGGCTTCGAGCGATCACCACGGCCAGCGTCATCAGCACCATCGCCGGCAACAGGCGCTTGGCCCGCCGGATCCAGAACCCCTTGAGGTCGATCCGCTCGGTGCGGCGGTACTCGTCGAGCAACAGCGAGGTGATCAGGAATCCACTGAGCACGAAGAAGATGTCGACGCCGATGAACCCCCCGGCCACACCGGGCACCCCGCCGTGGCCGGCCAGCACCAGGGCCACCGCGATGGCGCGGATGCCGTCGAGTGCGGGGATGTCACGCCGGATGGAGGCACGCCGACGCCGACTGGCAGCACGGACTGGCGCCGCAGTCACGTCATGCCCTCCCGTCTTGGCGTCCGAGCCCCAGAGTTTAGGGGGCCTCGGGCGCCGAACCGGGAAGGCGCGACGGGGCGTTAGCGCGTTAGCGCAATATATTTCGTGTCGAGGTACTCCTCGATACCTTCGGAGCCACCCTCACGGCCGAAGCCGGACTCCTTGATACCGCCGAACGGTGCGGCCGCATCGGAGATGACGCCACGGTTGATGCCGACCATCCCGGACTCGATGCCCTCGGCCACCCGCAGGGCGCGGTCCAGGGACTGGGTGTAAACGTAAGCAGCCAAGCCGTATTCGGTGTTGTTCGCGGCGGCCACCCCCTCGTCCTCGGTGTCGAAGCCGGTGATCGGGGCGACCGGCCCGAAGATCTCCTCCTTGAGGATGCGGGCGTCGGCGGGCACATCGGCCAGGACGGTGGCCGGGTAGAAGTTGCCCGGGCCGCCCGGTGCGACTCCGCCGACGGCGACCGTCGCGCCCCGCGACACCGCGTCGGAGACGAGTTCGGTGACGGTGGAGACCTGCTTGGAATTGATCAGTGGGCCCAACGTGGACGACGGGTCGATGCCCTTGCCGAGGGTGAACTCGCTCATCCGCTTGACGAGCTTCTCGGTGAACTCCTCGCGGACCGCGTTGGCCACGTGGAAGCGGTTGGCTGCGGTACAGGCCTCACCACCGTTGCGCATCTTGGCCAGGATCGCGCCGTCCACCGCCGCGTCGACATCGGCGTCGTCGAACACGATGAACGGGGCGTTGCCGCCCAACTCCATCGATGTGCGCAGCAGCTTGTCCGCGGACTGCTTGACCAGTGACTTGCCCACGCCGGTGGAGCCGGTGAAGGTGAGCTTGCGCAGCCGGCCGTCGTCGATCAGGGCCGTGGTCACCGCACCCGGGTTGGTCGTCGGCAGCACCGACAGCACCCCCTTGGGCAGGCCGGCCTCATCCATCAGCTTGGCCAGCAACAGCATGGTCAGCGGAGTCTCCTGCGCGGGCTTGACGATCATCGTGCAGCCCGCGGCGAAGGCCGGGCCCATCTTGCGAGTCCCCATGGCCAGCGGGAAGTTCCACGGCGTGATCGCGTAGCACGGGCCGACGGCCTGCTTGGTGACGAGTATGCGTCCGGTGCCGGCCGGCGCCGGGGTGTAGCGCCCGGCGATGCGCACCGCCTCTTCGGAGAACCAGCGGAAGAACTCGGCGCCGTAGGTGACCTCGCCCTTGCTCTCGGGCAGCACCTTGCCCATCTCCAGGGTCATCAACGCGGCAATGTCGTCGGCGTTCTCGGTGATCTTCTCGAACACCGACCGGAGGATCTCGCCCCGCTTGCGCGGTGCGGTCGCGGCCCATTCGGCCTGCACCGCACACGCGGCGTCCAGCGCGGCGACGGCGTCCGCGGCGGTCGCGTCGGCCACCGTGGCCAACACCTGATCGTCGCTCGGGTCGAGCACATTGAACGTCGAGGCGGCCTGGCGTTCTTCACCACCGATCCACAGACCCGTGGGCACGGATGAAATCAAGTCTTCAATGGCCATACATCCATCATGTACACCTTCGAATCAAGCACCGCACTAAGGTCAGCAGAATGAGTGCTGACATCACCGCAACCCCCGCATGGCAGGCATTGTCGAAGCACTACGACGAGATCCGCGACATTCATCTGACGGAGCTGTTCGCCGAGGATCCGGCCCGCGGAACCGAACTGGTGTTGACGGTCGGCGATCTCTACATCGATTACAGCAAGCACCGCGTCACCCGTCGCACCCTGGAGTTGCTTGCCGATCTGGCCCGTGCCGCCGGACTGGAGGCCCGCCGTGACGCGATGTTCACCGGGGAACACATCAACACCTCCGAGGACCGCGCGGTGCTGCACACCGCGCTGCGGTTGCCCGCCGACGCGGCGTTGACGGTCGACGGCCAGGACGTGGTGGCCGACGTGCACGCCGTCTTGGATCGGATGGGCGCGTTCACCGACCGGCTGCGCAACGGCGAGTGGACCGGCGCCACCGGCGAGCGCATCAAGACAGTGGTGAACATCGGCATCGGCGGGTCGGATCTGGGCCCGGTCATGGTGTACGACGCACTGCGTCACTACGCCGACGCCGGCATCAGCGCCCGCTTCGTGTCCAACGTCGACCCGGCCGACATGGTCGCCACCCTCGCCGACCTGGACCCCGCCACAACACTTTTCATCGTCGCGTCGAAGACGTTCTCCACGCTGGAGACGCTGACCAACGCGGCCGCCGCGCGCCGCTGGTTGGTGGACGCACTCGGCGAGGACGCGGTGTCCAAACATTTCGTCGCGGTGTCCACCAACGCGAAGCTGGTGAGCGAGTTCGGCATCGACACCGACAACATGTTCGGCTTCTGGGACTGGGTCGGCGGCCGGTACTCGGTGGACTCGGCGATCGGATTGTCGGTGATGGCCGTGATCGGCCGCGAGCGGTTCGCCGAGTTCCTGGCCGGTTTCCATCTGGTCGACGAGCACTTCCGCACCGCCCCGCTTGAGGAGAACGCTCCGGCGCTGCTGGGGCTGATCGGTCTGTGGTACTCGAATTTCTTTGGCGCACAATCACGTGCGGTGCTGCCCTACTCCAACGACTTGTCCCGGTTCGCGGCCTACCTGCAGCAGCTGACCATGGAGTCCAACGGCAAGTCGGTGCGCGCCGACGGCACCGCGGTGACGACCGATACCGGTGAGATCTTCTGGGGCGAGCCGGGAACCAACGGCCAGCACGCGTTCTATCAGCTGCTGCACCAGGGCACCCGGTTGGTGCCGGCCGACTTCATCGGCTTCTCCCAGCCCACCGACGACCTGCCCACCGCCGACGGCACCGGCAGCATGCACGACCTGCTGATGAGCAACTTCTTCGCCCAAACCCAGGTGCTGGCCTTCGGCAAAACCGCCGAGGCCATCGCTGCAGAAGGTACGCCCGCCGCCGTGGTTCCCCACAAGGTGATGCCCGGAAACCGACCGACGACGTCAATCCTGGCAACCAGGTTGACGCCGTCGGTGGTGGGCCAGCTCATCGCCCTCTACGAACACCAGGTGTTCACCGAGGGAGTGGTGTGGGGAATCGACTCCTTCGATCAATGGGGCGTCGAGCTGGGCAAGACACAGGCCAAGGCGCTGCTGCCGGTGATCACGGAATCCGGGTCGCCGGGCGAGCAGTCGGACTCCTCGACCGATGCGCTGGTGCGCCGGTATCGGGTCGAGCGCGGGCGCTCCGCTTAGCCGGGGTGCGCGGGCGCTCAGCCGGAGTGCGCGGGCGCTCAGCTCAGCGGGACGATCCGCTTACGGTGCCGGGATGGAGGCGCAGCCCACGTTCGGGATGCAACCCTCGGCCCCGCCGGGACCAGCCGTGCCACCAGGGCCGCCGGGGATGGAGCCGGTCGCACCCTCAGGTCCGGCAGTGCCGCCCGGGCCACCGGGGATGACACCGGTCGCGCCTTCAGGTCCAGCGGCCCCACCCGGGCCACCGGGAATCGCGCCACTGGCGCCGCCCGGGCCTGCCGTACCGCCGGGGCCACCGGGAATCTGACCGGTGGCGCCGCCGGGTCCGGCCGTACCCAGGTCGGCGCACGGGGTGCCGTCGGCGTTCATGCACGGAGGCGGCGGCGGAGGTTCAGCCGTCGCGATCGGGCCGAATGCGACAGCTCCGGCCGCGGCGCCTGCAAAGAACATTGAGGCAATCAATTTTGAGGTCATGACCGAGGTCTACCCAGGGTCACCGGGTGCCGAAACCCGACGCCAGGGTTGAGTCTGCGGTGAGGGCGCACGCTACTCGCGCTTTTGCGCCATGGGCGCAGCGTCAACGCCCCGGGCCGGTGCGCCCGGTGCCTAGGCGAAACGCTTGGTGTACTTCGGCGGCAGCAACCGCATCACCTGAGTCAGCGGGGCCCACGGCCAGCGCGGCACGACGGCCCGGCCCTTCTCCTTCTCGATGGCCTCGACCATCGCGCGGACACCGGTCTCGTTGTCGACCATCAGCATGGTGGTCGCCGACTTGGCCGTCATCTCGGACTCGATGTATCCCGGCTCGATCACCGTCACCCGGATCGGGCCCTTGTCGTATTCGGCGCGCAACGACTCGCCCAGTGAGGTCATCCCGGCCTTTGACGCGCAATACGCGGCCTTGCCGCCGGGCACGCCGGTGTTGCCGAGCACCGAGGAGATCAGCACCAGGTGGCCGCTGCCGGACTTCTTGAACATCTCCAGCGCCGTCTCGATCTGCACCAGACCGGCGATCAGGTTGGTCTCGATGGTGGCCTTGTTCGCCCACGGCTTGCCCTCGCCCAGCGGCCAACCCTTGCCGATGCCCGCGTTGACGATCACCCGGTCGATGCCCCCGAGCTCCTCGGACAGCTCACCGAAAACCCGCGGCACGGCCTCATGGTCATTGACGTCCAGCGCCGCAACCGCCACCTTGATGTACGGATGCCGGTCGGCCAACTCGGCCTTCAGCTCATCGAGCCGCTCGGTGCGGCGCGCACACAGCGCCAGGTCACGGCCCTTGGCCGCGAATTGCCGGGCCATGCCGGCACCCAGACCAGAGCTGGCACCGGTGATCAGGATCTTCTGACGGGTCATCGCTGCAGGATAACCGAGTTAGACAACTGTCAAAAACGCAGACCGCCTACTTGAGCAGACGCGACATCCGCCGATCGGCCAGCACCTTGCCGCCCGTCTGACAGGTCGGGCAGTACTGGAACGACTTGTCGGCGAAAGACACCTCCCGCACCGTGTCACCGCACACCGGGCACGGCAACCCTGTGCGCGCGTGGACGCGCAGCCCAGAACGCTTCTCCCCCTTGAGCGTTGCGGCCTGTTGCCCCACCGACCTGGTGACCGCGTCGGTGAGCACCGAGATCATCGCGTCGTGCAGCGCGGCCAGCTGGGCATCGGTCAATTTGCCCGCGGTCGCGAACGGCGACAGCTTCGCCACGTGCAGGATCTCGTCGCTGTAGGCGTTGCCGATCCCGGCGATCACCTTCTGATCGGTGATCACGGTCTTGATCCGCCCGGAATTTCCGGCCAGCACGCCGGCCAGCGCGGCCGCATCCAGCGACAGCGCATCCGGCCCGAGTGACGCGATCTGCGGTACGTCCAGCGGATCGGCGACCACCCAGACCGCCAACCGCTTCTGCGTGCCGGCCTCGGTCAGGTCGAAACCCAACCCATCACCGAGGTGCACCCGCAGCGCGATCGGCCCCTTGCCCGGCTTGAGCGGGGTCGGCGCCAGCTTCTCCGACCAGCGCAGCCAACCCGCCCGCGACAGATGCGTGATCAGATGCCAGGGACCCACTTCGAGGCCGAGGTACTTACCCCAACGGTTCGCCCCGGTGACGGTCTGGCCATGGAGCGCCGTGGTCGGCGGATCGAACGTCTTGAGCACCGACAACGCGGACACGTCGATGCGGGTGACCTCCCGGCCGGTCGCATGCCGGCGCAGGTGATCGGCCAGCGCCTCGACTTCGGGCAGTTCGGGCATGGCTCCAGTGTGTCAGCGAAACGCCGCGCATGCTGTAGACATGTCCGAGCGGCCTGCTCCCAGGGCGACCCCTCACCCGCTGCGCACCGTCTTCGTGATCAACAGCGTGCCCCGCCGCTGGCCGTTCGCGCTGCGTGCCGGAATATGCATGGCGGTGCCGGTTCTGGTGGGCTGGCTGGCCGGTGACATCGCGGCCGGGCTGATCGCCACCATCGGCGGATTCACCTCGCTCTACGGCAGCGGCCGCCCGTATCTGAACCGCGGCGGGTTTCTGGCGGTGGTCGCGGTGTGCTTCGCCGCGGCGGTGGCACTCGGTGATTGGGCTTCCTCGGCGCCGTGGCTCGGCGTGCTGACCGTGACGATGATCGCGGCCGCGGCCACGCTGGTCTGCCATGCGCTGTCGGTCGGACCGCCCGGGGCCTACATGGTGGTGCTGGCCTGCGCGGCCGGTACCGGTACGCCCGCGACGCTGCACCTCAGCCCGGGCCATCACGCCGCACTCGTCCTGGCCGGCGGCGCGTTCGCGTGGCTGGTGCACATGTCGGGTGCGCTCGTCCGTCCGCGCGGGCCGGAGAGGGCGGCCGTGGCCGCGGCAGCCGCCGCCGTCGCGGCCTACATCGACAGCATCGGATCCGAGGACAACTCCGCCCAGGCCGCGGCGCGCCACCGGGCCGCTCTCCTGCTGCACACCGCCTGGGTCACCCTGATCACCTATCAGCCGGTGCAGCCCAAACCGGACCAGGCGCTGTACCGGCTGCGGGTCGTCAACCGCCGCCTGCACGCCTTGTTCGCCGACGCGATGCGGGCGGCCGATGCCGGTGAGGCGGCACCGCCCGAAGGCGCCGCAGTGGCGCGGCACCTGGCCACCATTCCGGCCGACGCGATCACCGATGAGCATGGCGCCGAACGAGTGCCACTGGGCCGGCCCAGCGTGGGTCGGCTGCTGCGCCGGGCGCTCACGCCCGGATCGGTGTCATCGCAACTGGCGGCGCGGGTCGGGATCGCGGTGCTCATCTCGGGCATCATCGCCGTGCTGATCTCGCAGGCCCTCACGATGACCCACGCCTATTGGGCGATGGCCGCCGCGGTGCTCATGCTGCATCAGGGGTTCGACTGGCACCGCACCGTGGCGCGTGGCGTCGAGCGCACACTGGGCACCTGGCTCGGACTGGGTGTGGCCGGGTTGATCCTGGCGCTGCATCCGCAGGGCCTGTGGCTGGCGCTGGTGATCGGGGCGTTGCAGTTCCTCATCGAGATGTACGTGCTGCGCAACTACACCTTGGCCGTCGTGTTCATCACGCCCGCCGCGCTGACCATCGCCTCGGGTGGCGCCCCCGTCGACGATCTCGGCGAACTGCTGCTCACCCGCGGCAGCGACACGTTGATCGGCTGCGCGGTGGCCCTGGCGGTGTACTGGGCGACGCAGCGTCTGCGTCACCCGACCGGTCTGCGACGGGCGGTCGCGGGCACCCTCGAGGCGATCACCGCCACCCTGCCCCACCTGGCCGCCGGCGACGCCACTTCCCCGGCTGCCCGCACCGAGCGGCGCGATCTGCAGTTGCGGGCGATGGAACTGCTGCCGGCCTATGACGCGAGCGTCGGCGGGTCGCCCGCGCAACGCCTTGCGGCCGAACGTATGTGGCCGACGGTCGTGGCCGCCGAACAACTCGCCTACCGCACGCTGGCGGCCTGCTGGGCCGCCGAACGTGACGCCGACACCGAGGCCGGCGCCGACGCGGCCGCGGACACCGCGGCCGCGCTCACCGAGCAGGCCGAAGCCCTACGCGAGGGCCTTGACGAACGACAGTAGCCAGCTGACCAGCGACAGCACGATGGCCGCCCAGATGGCGGTCCACCAGAACTGGTCGATGTGCAGACCCCAGTGCGTGGTGTGATCGGTGATCCACGAGGTGATCCACAACATCAGCGCATTGATCACGATGTGGATCAGCCCGAGGGTGAGGATGTAGAGCGGGATCGACAGGATCTGCACGATGGGCTTGATGAACGCGTTGACCAGACCGAAGATCACCGCGACGACGAAGATGATGCCGACCCTGGCGATGGTCGTGTCGCCCCCGATGAAGTAGATCCCCGGCACGATGAGAGTGACGACCCAGAGCGCGAATCCGGTTATCGCGGCGCGCAGGAGAAATGAGCTCATGGCGGTCTAGTCTGCCGAGCGCAGCAGGTACGTGTCCATGATCCAACCGTGACGGGTTCTGGCTTCGTCACGCGCAGCAACGATTTCGTCGCCGATCTCCCCGACCGTTCCCGCGTAGAGCAACTCGTCGGGCGTGCCGAGATACGCACCCCACCAGATCCGGGTCTCCGGCGCGCACTGCTGGAACGAGCAGTCGGCATCGAGCATCACCACGGCACTCCCGGTCAGGCCGTGCTCACGCAACTGGCGTCCGGTGGTGATGAGCACCGGTTCGCCGACATCGTTGAGCGGGATGCGGTGACGCGCGGTCAAGACCTGGATCGCGGTGATGCCGGGGATCACGTCATAGGTGAACTCGACGTGCTCGGCGACCATCTCCAAGATCCGCAGGGTGCTGTCGTACAGTGACGGATCGCCCCAGGCCAGAAAGGCCCCGGTGCCGTCGGGCCCGAGTTCGGTCTCGATCGCCTCGGCCCAGATCCGGGCCCGCTCGGCATGCCAGTCGGCGACCACCTGGCGGTAGCCCGGAGCGTCGCCCGCGGCCGCCCGCGGCGGGTCGACCAGCTCGACGAACCGGTAGCCAGGCTCGGTGATGAACCGGTCGCAGATGAGCTTGCGCACGGCCACCAGATCGTCTGCCGAGCCCCGGCGCGGACCCTTGTCCATCGCGAAGAACACCTGCGTGTCGTTGAGCGCGGAAACGGCCTGGGCCGTGACGAAGTCCGGGTCACCGGCCCCGATTCCGATGACATGGATACGACGCACAGACGAAGGTTAACCGAACCAGAACCGGGTACCCGAAGTATCCGGTACCCGGGGTATTGACATCACACATTGTCGGTACCTAACGTCGGAGCAGGGCAACCACAACGAAGGGACGTCAACGGTGACAGCTTCGGTCAGATCCGGTGCCACATCGGACAATGCCGCGGCGCGGGACGCGTTTTCCGCGCGCCTGCTCAAGGGCTCGGTGCGCAAGTCGTATGCGCCGGTCGTCGACATCGACTGGCATGCGCCGCTGGATCCGGACAAGTTCTTCCTGCCCCCGCGGATCGTATCGCTGTATGGAACCCCGTTGTGGGACAACATGTCCCGTGAGGAGCAGATCGAACTTTCACGCCAGGAGCTGGCCAACACCCTCTCTGCCGGGATCTGGTTCGAGAACATCCTCAATCAGTCGCTGCTGCGCAAGATGATGCACCAGGACCCCACCTCGCACTCCACGCACTACGAGCTCACCGAGCTGGGCGACGAGACCCGACACATGGTGATGTTCGGCAAGGCCATCGACAAGATCGGCGCCAAGCCCGTGCGGCCCCGGCTGTACCAGCGCATCGTCATCAACTCCCTGCCGTTCGTGTTCCGCGGGTCCGTGCTGTGGGTGGCCGCGCTGGTCGGTGAGGAGATCTTCGACTCGCTCCAACGGCAGATGATGGATGATCCCGAGCTGCAGCCAATGGTCCAGCGGCTCATGCGCATTCACGTCACCGAAGAGGCCCGGCACATCCAGTTCGCGCGGGACGGCCTGCGTAAGCGCACCCCGTTCATGCCCTGGTACAAGAAGGCCTGGGTGGCCAACCTGAACGGCGCAGGCGGGCCGTTCTTCCGTTACCTGTTCACCAACAAGGTGCAGTACGCGCGCGTCGGCCTGGATGCGCGCGCCGCACGCCGGATGGCCCGGGCCAGCGCTCACCGCCGCGAGGTGCAGATCTCCGGGTTCGCCCCGCTGGCCGCCTTCCTCGAGGAGGTCGGGCTGATGGGCCGTGTCGGCCGCCGGATGTGGCGGCGCGCCGGGTTCCTGCCGGCGCGCACCCCGGACGGCCTCACCGCCCTGTCGGCCGCTCCCGCCGGTTCCGGCGAGGGCGTGACCGAGGAGGTGTACGACGGGTTCGCGGTGCTCGACACCGGTGGCGACGATCGTCGGGTGCACGTGCGGCTGGCCGGACACCTGGATCCGATCGACGGCAAGTTCCACTGGCGCGGAACGATTCTCGACGCGCCGAAGTCCGTCGCCCCTGGACCGGTACGCATCAGCATCGGTACCCGCACCGTCGATGCCCGCATCACCGAACGCACCTCGCAGGGCACGCACTCGATCGCCGGCGTGGGCGAACCGCCCTTCGAACTCGAGGGTGCGGACGTCACGGTCGCCGGATGAGCACGGAGCGGCCGAGCAACCCGGCCGCGAACACCGCACCGCAGATCCCGGAGATCAGCAGTGGCAGCTGGCCGGGCTGACCTGGAACCGCAGTCCAGAGCAGTCCGGCCCATATCCCCGCGCCCAACACGGCGAATCCGCTCAGGCCCTGGAACACTCCTTGGGCACTGCCCTGCAGGTCAGACCCGACCAGCGCCGACACCCAGGCCTTGCTGACGCCGTCGGTGCAGCCGGTGAACAGGCCGTAGGACCCGATCAGCAGCCAGGCCACCAGCGGGTCGGTGGTCAGCCCCAGCCCGGTGTAACCGATCGCGAAGAACACCAGGCCGATACCGAACACCGGTAACCGCCCGATCCGGTCGGCCAGCAGCCCCGCGGGAAAGCTGGAGATGGCGTACACCGCGTTGTAGGTGACGTAGGCCAGGATCACCTCGACCACCGAGAAGCCGATCTCGTTGAGCCGCAACAAGAGCAGCGCGTCGGGGAAATTCACCAGGCCGAACGCCACCAGCACGGCCGTCACCCGCCAGTACCTCCCCGGCAGATCACGCACCCGGGCGAAGATCGGCTGGCGCTCTCTGACCGGCTGGGTGCGCCGTTTTTCGGCCACCAGGAACACCAGAAGGACGCTGAGGACCGCGGGCACCACCGCCACCCACAACAGGGGTGCGATCTGGTGGTCGAGCAGTTCGTAGCCGGCCAGGCCCAGCAGCGGCCCGAGCACCGCCCCGAAGGTGTCCATCGCGCGGTGGAATCCGAACACCCGGCCGCGGGCGGCGTCGTCGATCCCGGCCACCAACAGCGCATCGCGGGGGGCGCCGCGGATGCCCTTGCCCAACCGGTCGACCACCCGGCCCGCGAGCACGCCGGACCACGCACCGGCGGCCGCGACCATCACCTTGCCCAACGCCGCCATCCCGTAGCCGGTGGCGATCAGCGGACGCTTGGCGAAGCGATCCCCGAGCGGGCCCGCAGCCAGCTTGGTCATCGCGGCCGCCCCTTCGGCCGCCCCCTCCACCGCGCCTACCACCGCGGGCGGCGCGCCGAGCACGGTCGTCAGATAGATCGGCAGCAATGGGTAGAGCAGTTCACTCGCAGCGTCCTGCAGGAAGGACACCGCCGACAGCACCCGTACGTTGCGGGTCAGCCAGTCGGGCACCCGGTCATCATGCCTGCCCGATCGGCTCCATAGAACTAGAACACGTTCTAGTGTGTACGGCATGCGGTTCACCTACGCCGAAGCCATGACCGATCCCACCTACTACATCCCGTTGGCCCAGGCGGCCGAGGCGGCCGGCTATCACGCCATGACGATCGCCGACAGCGTCGCCTACCCGTTCGAATCCGATTCGAAGTACCCGTACACGCCCGACGGCAACCGGGAGTTCCTCGACGGCAAACCGTTCGTCGAGGCCTTCGTGCTGGCGTCGGCCCTGTGCGCCGCCACCACGACGCTCAAGTACAACTTCTTCGTGCTCAAGCTGCCGATCCGCCCGCCGGCCCTGGTGGCCAAGCAGGTCGGCTCACTTAACGCACTGTTCGACAACCGGCTGGGGCTCGGGGTCGGCACCAGCCCGTGGCCCGAGGACTACGAGTTGATGGGTGTGCCGTTCGCGCGGCGGGGCAAGCGGATGGACGAGTGCATCGACATCATCCGCGGGCTGACCAGCGGCGACTACTTCGAGTACCACGGCGAGTTCTACGACATCCCCAAGACCAAGATGACCCCGGCTCCGTCGAAGCCCGTGTCGATCCTGGTCGGTGGGCATGCCGAGGCCGCCCTGCGCCGTGCGGCCCGCAACGACGGGTGGATGCACGGCGGTGGAACCGACGATCTCGACGTCCTGCTCAACCGACTCGACGAGATTCGAGCGGAGGAAGGCCGGACCGGACCGTTTGAGGTCCACGTCATCTCCGCCGACGCGTATACGCCCGACGGCATCAAACGGCTTGAGGACAAGGGCGTCACCGACGTGATCGTCGGCTTCCGCCTGCCGTACATCATGGGCGACGACCCCGAGCCGTTGGACCGCAAGATCCGGCACCTGGAGAAGTTCGCGGAGAACGTCATCGCCAAGGTCTAGGGCGTTATCGTTGCGCCGTTTTCCACAGCTGGGTCGCGGCCGGCGCCGATCAACAGCCCAGGTGTGGAAAGCGGTGGGCATCGAACGATGAATTTGAGGGAACAGCGGGCGCGCCGTTAGCGTTGCACCCGCCGTTCTCGCCAACGCTGTCCGAGAGCTCCAATCAGTGAACCCTCGGAAAGCCTGCATATGACGACCTCCCTCGAACGTCCGCGCGCCGTCGTCGCGCCCGACCCCACCGTGCGGACGCTCGCGGTGCTCGCCCTGGCCCTCGGCGGGTTCGGGATCGGCACCACCGAATTCGTCGCGATGGGCCTGCTGCCCGACATCGCGACCGGCTTCGGGATCAGCGAGCCGACGGCGGGCCACGTCATCTCCGCCTACGCGCTGGGAGTGGTGATCGGCGCGCCCGTCATCGCCGCGGTCACCGCACGGTGGCCCCGTAAGGCCCTGCTGCTCACCCTGATGGCGGTCTTCACCCTCGGCAACGTGGCCAGCATGCTCGCCCCGAGCTACCCCACCCTGGTGATCGCCCGGTTCGTCGCCGGTCTGCCGCATGGCGCGTTCTTCGGCATCGCCGCGCTGGCCGCCGCCCATCTGATGGGCCCGCAGAACCGGGCCAAGGCCGTGGCCTACGTGCTGTGCGGGCTTACGGTCGCGACCGTGCTGGGCGTCCCGCTCGCCTCCTGGCTCGGGCAGGCCCTGGGTTGGCGAAGTGCATTCGGCCTGGTGGTGGTCGTCGGCCTGATCACGTTGGCCGCCCAGTGGCGGTGGCTGCCCAACCACTTGCGGACCATGCACGTCACCAGCCCCTTGACCGAACTCGGTGCGCTGCGTCGGCCCCAGGTGTGGCTGGCGGTGCTGGTCGGCATGATCGGCTTCGGCGGGATGTTCGCGGTGTACACCTACATCAGCACGACGATGACCGACGTGACCGGACTGCCCCGGTCCCTGGTCCCCGTGGCGCTCATGGTGTTCGGGCTCGGCATGGTGGTCGGCAATCTGGTCGGCGGCCGGCTGGCCGACGCCTCGGTGGTCCGCGCGCTGTACGTGTCGCTGGGCTCGTTGGCGGCGCTGTTGGCCGCGTTCTCGGTCGGTTCGCACAGCCCGTGGACCGCGTTGCCGCTGCTGTTCGGCGTCGGTATGGCCGGGTCGGCCGTCGGCCCCGCATTGCAGACCCGCTTGATGGACGTCGCTCACGATGCGCAGACCCTGGCCGCCGCGCTCAATCACTCCGCACTCAACATCGGCAATGCCACGGGAGCCTGGGTGGGCGGTCTGGTGATCGCGGCCGGCCTCGGTTACACCGCCCCGGCCGCGGCCGGGGCACTCCTGGCCGTCGGTGGCCTGCTGGTGTTCACCGTGTCCGTCGCGCTCCAGCGCCGCACGCCTATTCCTCGATGATGTGGACCGCGGCTTCTTCCGCAGACGCCGCGCCACCGTCGATGCCGACATCGGTGCCGAGCAGCTCGGCCTCCTCGTCCATACCGAAACCCGCGTCGGGGGCAACCAGCCGGCCCGACCGGCGGTCTCCGACCTCGTCGTCGCCGGCCTGTTCGTCGGGGTAATCGGTGTCGTCGAGCTGCATCGCTGGGTCCGGTTCTTCCTCGGCCAGCTGGTCATCGAGGCTTTCGTGATCGCGCGGTTCCCGCCAGCGGTCCGGCGGCGAGTACCCCTCGTCGAGCAGATCATCGACACCCCGATCGATCAGAGTGTCTTCCTGAGTCAACTGGTTGTCGTCGTCGACGCTGTACCCGTCAGTACTCATCTTTCAACGATGGCACAGGTTGCGTCGACCTGCGCCGCCTTGCCAGGTGGAACTCAGACCGCCAACCGGGGTTGCCTCGACCAGAGTGATCTGCTCGCCCATCATTCTGAGAGATTTCGCATTTTCAGCTGAGAACTTCGGAATTTTCCGTCCCGATTCTCAATTAGACGTTATAGGCGGCAACCGGAAGTAGCGGGACTCCCGGTACGCCTGCAATGGAGGGTTGGGAAATGAAGTCATACACCATCGCTGCGCTCGCCGCGGGCACACTTGCCGCCGGCACATTCCTTGGCGGCGTCGCCGCCGCCGCCCCGACCGGGCAATCGGCCGAACAAACCGTGAAAAGCCTCCAGACCAGCGGCTATCACGTGATCGTCAACCGTACCGGCGCGGCGCCACTGTCCAACTGCACCGTGTTGGGCGTGCGCCAGGGGCAGACTCACTCTACCGCCGACTCCAGGGGTGGCGGGTCGGTCAACACAACAGTGATTTCAAAAACTGTTTACGTCGACGTGGCCTGCTGAGTGGGGAATAAAACCGGGCGCACATTTGTTTGAGACACCAAACCGGAATTAGCGGTTTGGCGAATATCGGTGCTTACGATCGGCCGCACAATTTGTGCGGCCGGTTGTTTTGCGGCGAGGGCACCGGCGAAGGCCACCGAACTTGTCGGTGGGGCGGCGTACGGTACCGAACATGAGTTCGATATTGGTATCCGAGAGGGCCATCGAGAGGACTGTTGTCGGTGACGCCCTCGAACACCTGAACGCCGCCTGCAAGGAAATTGACGCGCTGTCGGTCCACGCCCTGACCCGGTCGGAACTCCAGGAGGTGTTGAGCCGGCTCGACGCCGGCGAGAAACGACTGGCGACGGCCCAACAACGACTGCTCGGACGAATGGTCGCCTCGGGTAACGCGTCGCCTCCCCGGTTCGACGCGGCTGCGATGCTGGCGCGCAGGCTGCGCATCTCGTCCGCCGAGGCGCAACGGCGGATCGCCGCCGCCAGCCAACCTTCCGACTGAACACGGCACGCGAGTTCGGCGGCCTCGACTGTTGGGTATCCGACTGGTCGTGGCCTTCGACATCACGCCTACCGCGGCCCAGCATGACCTGGCCCGCCGGACACACGAATTCGCCGAGCAGATTGTCCGGCCCGTCGCGGCAGACTACGACCAGCGCCAAGAATTTCCATGGCCGGTGCTGGAAGAAGCGGCCACCCAGGGCTTCTACAGTCCGCTGTTCTATCGCGACCTGATCGGTGATCCGACGGGGCTGTCGCTGCCGATGTTCATGGAAGAGCTCTTCTGGGGTTGCGCCGGGATCGGCCTGGCCATCGTCATGCCGGCGCTGGCACTGTCAGCGATCGGCCAAGCCGCCACGGCAGAGCAGATGCTGCAGTGGGCGCCTGAATGCTTCGGGGCACCGGGCGATCTCAAACTCGCGGCGCTGGCGATCTCCGAGCCCGAGGGCGGGAGCGACGTACGCAACCTCCGCACCTACGCGGTGCGCAATGGCTCCGGGCCGAACGCCGACTGGATCATCACCGGCCACAAGATGTGGATCGGCAACGGCGGCATCGCCAACGTGCACGTGGTCAATGCGGTCGTCGACAAGGAGCTCGGGCACAAAGGGCAGGCGCTGTTCATCGTGGAGGGCGGCGCTCCAGGCCTGGAAATGGTACGCAAACTCGACAAGCTGGGCTGTCGTGCCTCACATACGGCCGAACTGAAATTCGACGACGTACGAGTTCCTGCCGCCAATCTTCTCGGCGGTCCCGAGAAACTCGAGCGCAAGCTGGCGCGGGCCCGCGAGGTAGTCGAGGGCGCCAGGAATTCCGGCTCCGCCACGCTGGGAACCTTCGAGCAGACTAGGCCGATGGTGGCCGCTCAGGCTCTCGGAATCGCCCGGGCAGCAATGGAATACGCGACAGAGTATGCGAACCGCCGGGTGGCCTTCGGCGGACCGATCATCGACAACCAGGGCATCGCCTTTCCGCTCGCCGACCTTGCTACGCAGATCGATGCGGCGCGCCTGCTGACCTGGCGCGCTTCCTGGATGGCGGCCACCGGCGTGCCATTCGACCGGGGCGAGGGTTCGATGTCGAAGCTGGCCGCCAGCGAGGTGGCGGTGAGGACCACGGAACGGGCCATCCAGACGATGGGCGGCTGGGGGTACGTCACCGATCATCCTGTCGAGAAGTGGTACCGGGACGCCAAGCTGTACACCATCTTCGAGGGCACCAGCGAGATCCAGCGCATCGTCATCGCGCACGCGCTCGGCGCCGCCGACGGCAAGCCGCCGCTACACGTCGACCTCGAGCCCTCCGGTGGCCCGTTGAACCGGTGGTTCGGCCGGGGCACCCCGCTGCGGACCCAGGCGGCCAACGCGGCGCTCTCCGCCAAAGACCGTCTGCCCGAACCGGTGATGCGGTTGGCCATGAAGGCCCTACGTCCACCCCGCAGGTGACCGTGCGCCGATTAAGCTCTCACGTCGATGACCGTCACCGTCGACGCGATCGACGTCGCAGATCCACCGGAGGCCTGGGCGCCGGCCGGGTTCAGTGTCGATTCTGATGGCACCGAGGATCCAATATGCCGGGTCGGGGGTGTGCGGATCCGACTGGTCGGGCGCGGCCAGGGCACCGGCATTCTCGGATGGTCGTTGCGCGGACTGCCGTCAGACGGTGCCGTCGATGACCTCGACGGCATCCCGACGAGGCGCTCCGAACGGGCAACCACCGAGCCGGCCACCCATCCCAACGGCGTCGTCGCGATCGACCATGTCGTACTGATGTCGCCCGACCTGGACCGCACGGTCACATCGATGGCCGCGATCGGGGTGGCCCCACGCCGGGAGCGGGACGGCGAACTCGGCGGCCGGCGGATCCGTCAGATCTTCTTCCGGCTCGGCGAGGTGATCCTCGAGGTCGTCGGATCACCAGAGTCGATGAGCGACGGTCCCTCGACGCTCTGGGGAATCACCTACGTCACGACCGACCTCGACGCGACGGCACGCTTCTTCGGCGACCACACCGGCCCGGTCAAGGACGCAGTGCAGCCCGGCCGCCGGATCACCACACTGCGGCACCGCGACCCCGGCATGAGTGTTCCCACAGCGGTGATCTCGGCGACTCCCCGTCGTTGACGTGTGTCGGAACCCTCGCCCGCGACGCCGTTGCCTATCCTCAGCGGGTGACCGATCCCGCGGACCGAGGACCGCTGTTCGACGGAATCCGGATCGGCCGGCCCGCGACCGGCGCGCTCATCGACGCCGGGTACCGGACCCTCGCGGATCTGCCCGCAGATCTCGATGAACTTCTCGCTCTTCACGGCGTCGGCCCGAGAGCGGTACGCCTTCTCGCCGAGGCACAGGAGAAATGATGGACAGCAACGTCGTGATCATCCACACCGATGGCGGGTGCCGCCCGAACCCCGGCCCCGGCGGCTGGGGCGCGGTGCTGCGCCACGGTACGCACGTCCGGGAGATGTACGGCGGGGAGGCCGGGTCCACCAGCAACAACCGGATGGAGCTGACCGCACCCATCATGGCGCTCGAGGCGCTCACCCGGCCCGTCGTGGTGCACCTCCACACCGACAGCACCTATGTCCGCAACGGCATCACCAAATGGGTGCTCGGCTGGGAGCGCAACGGTTGGCTGACCGCCGCCAAGCAGCCGGTGAAGAACGTCGATCTGTGGCAGCGACTGCAGGCAGCCTGCTCGCAGCACCAGGTCGAGTGGTTCTGGGTGAAGGGGCACTCCGGTATCGCCGACAACGAGTTGGCCGACGAGCTCGCGACGCGGGGCCTACGGGAAGCGGTCGAGGGTTCCCGCGACCTAGTTCCCTGACTCCCACACCACTTCATCCGGCGTCTTGTCCGGCCGCAGGCCACGCCAGCTCGGTTGGCGCAGACGATGATCCGAGGTGCGCTCGCTGTAGCGCACCTCCCCCACCAGCTCGGGTCGCACAAAGGTGACCCCTTTGGCATCGAGCTTCGGCAGCGGCTTGTCGAAGGGTGATTCGTCGGTGTGCAGCGGGGCCAGCATGCCCTTGAGCTTGGTCAACTCCTTCTCGGTGAAACCGGTACCGACCCGGCCGGCGAACTGCAGGCCGTCGGGGCCGGGCACGCCGAGCAGCAGGGCCCCGATCCCGCTGCTGCGTCCACCCTCGCCCTGACGCCAGCCGCCGATCACGGCCTCCTGGGTGTTCCAGATCTTGTCCTTGATCCAGGACGCCGACCGGCGGCCCGGCTGGTAGGTCGAATCGCGTTTCTTGGCGATCACGCCCTCGAACCGTTGTCGGCGGGCATGCTCCATGGCCTCGGGTCCGTCGCCGGGCAGCGGCGCGGGCACGATCAGCCCGCCACCGGCGGCCAACGCCTCCAACACCTTTCGCCGGTCGGAGTACTTGGCACGCAACAACGACCGGCCGTCGAGCCACAGGATGTCGAAGGCCCAGTACTCGACTCGGGTGGATCTTGCCCGGTTCTGCATCTCACCGAAGCTGGGCACCCCGGATTCGTCGAGGGCCACCGCCTCACCGTCGAGCACCACATGGTGGTCGGCGAGATCGGCTGCCAGGGCCCGCAATTGCGGGTATTCGCCGGTGACATCGCGCCCGCGGCGCGAACGCAGTTGCAGGCGGCCGTGGTCGGCCTCGACCAGCACCCGGTAGCCGTCCCACTTGCCCTCGAACGCCCATTGCGTGGCCTTGAGTTTGTCGACCGAGCCCTCGGTGGCCAACATCGGTGCGAAATCCTGCGGCTCGGGTGTTGCCGACTTCTGGTCCTTCATCCGGTGGGCGAGCCAGTTCTTGCCCTCGGTCTGGATCAGCGCGTAGCGGCCGTCGATGCGGTTACCGCGCAGCGTGAAGATGACTTCGCCATTTTTGTCCTCGGCGTTGTCGGTGACCCGGAACTTCTCGGCATCGTAGGTTCCGGTGTCCCAGATGACCATCTTCCCGGCGCCGTACTCCCCCTTGGGGATGTCGCCGTGGAAGGCCAGGTACTCGATCGGGTGGTCTTCGGTATGCACCGCAAGGTGATTCACCGCGGTGGTCTCGGGCAGGTTCTTGGGCACCGCCCAGCTGACGAGCACCCCATCGCGTTCCAGCCGCAGGTCGTAGTGCAATCGCCGTGCGTGATGTTCCTGAATCACGAACCGGTCGTTGTTGCCGGTCGTCGGAACGTCCTGGGGCACGGGCTCTGGCGTCTTGGCCGCATCACGCATGCTGCGATAGGTGGTGAGCTTGTCGGGCCGCGGCGCGTCCTCATCGAGCCCGGCAAGCAGATCGCCGTCGTCGGAAACCCGTTGCAGTACTTCATCGAAACGCAGGTGGCGCAGGTCCGGATCGGCGATCTCGTCCCACGTGCGGGGCGCCGCGACGGTCGGATACTCCCGGCCGCGTAGCGAGTAGGGCGCGATCGTGGTCTTGGCCCCGTTGTTCTGACTCCAGTCCAGGAACACCTTCTGGGCCCGGACGCTGCGGGTCATCGTGGCGGTGACCAACTTGGGCATCGACTGTTCCAACTGCACGGCCACCCGTTTGGCCAGTACCGAGGCGCCCCGGGAACTGATCGGGTCGGCCAGTGGCACGTACAGATGCAGGCCCTTGCTGCCGCTGGTGAGCGGATACGTCGTCAGCCCGATGTCGCTCATCAGCTCACGCACCGCCCCGGCTACCTCGCACAACTGCGGCATGGTGACGCCCTCGCCCGGATCGAGGTCGAACACGATCCGGGTGGCCGGGCCCTGTCCACCGTCGGAGGTGAAACGCCATTGCGGCACATGGACTTCGAGTGCGGCCTGCTGGGCGATCCAGGCCAGCCCCTCCCGGGTGTTGACGATCGGGTAGGTGGTGGTCCCGGACTTGTGCACGATGGTGCCGCGCTCCAGCCAGCTCGGCGCCGACGACGCCAGCTGCTTTTCGAAGAACGACGCCTGTTCGACCCCGTTGGGCCAGCGTTTGCGGGTGACCGGGCGGCCGGCGATGTGCGCCACCATGACCTCGGCGATGCTCAGGTAGTAGTCGAACACCTCGGCCTTGGTGGTGCCGGACGCGGGATAGAGCACCTTGTCAGGGTTCGTCAGCCGAACCCGCTCATAGCGCTCCATGACGCCAACGTATACCCACTGTGCGCGGGTCCGAGCCTGCGGCGACGACGCGTTTCTAGCCGATCCGCTCCCCGGTGTCGGGGTGGAACATGTGCACCACACCGTCCGGCGTCTTGCGGAGTTCGACGCTGTCGGCCAACTTGACCGGGCCACGCGACAGCGCACGGGCGACGATCTGGACGTCCGGCCCGGCGTGGGTGTACAGGTAGATCTCGCTGCCCAGATCCTCGATCAGGTCGATGACGACGTCGATTCCGCCGCCGTCGGACACCTGGAGGTGTTCCGGCCGCACGCCGACGGTGACCTGCTCGAGCCCGGCGTCGTGCAGCAGGGTCAGCTGGTCCCGCTCGAGCCGGAGGGTGGCATCGTCGCCGATCCGCACACCGTCGCTGACGATCGGCCCGGTCACCAGGTTCATCGCCGGAGACCCGATGAATCCTGCGACGAACGCGTTGGCCGGTTTGTTGTAGAGCTCGGCCGGGGAGGCGAACTGCTGCAACTTGCCGTTGCGCAGCACCGCGACCCGATCCCCCATCGTCATCGCCTCCACCTGGTCGTGCGTGACGTAGACCGTGGTGGTCCCGAGCCGGCGTTGCAGCGCGGCGATCTGGGTGCGGGTCTGCACCCGCAGTTTGGCGTCCAGGTTGGACAGCGGCTCGTCCATGCAGAACACCTGCGGCTCCCGGACGATCGCGCGGCCCATCGCGACGCGCTGGCGCTGCCCACCCGACAGCTTGGCGGGCTTGCGGTCCAGAAACTGCTCGAGGTCGAGCAGTTTGGCCGCCTCCTCCACCTTGCGCCGCCGTTCGGCCGCCGGAACTCCGCGCAGCTTGAGCGCGAAACCCATGTTCTCGGCAACGGTTTTGGTCGGGTACAGCGCGTAGTTCTGGAACACCATCGCGATGTCGCGGTCTTTGGACGGCACGCCGACCATGTCCTTGCCACCGATCTCGATGCTGCCCTCGTCGATGTCCTCCAGACCGGCCAGCATGCGCAGCGCGGTGCTCTTACCCGAGCCGGACGGCCCGACGAGCACCACGAACTCACCGTCGGCGATGTCGAGGTTCAGCGAGTCGACCGCCAGGCGGTCCGAGCCTTCGTAGATGCACGAGGCGTTCCGGTAGGTGATTGCAGCCATTTGTCTTGTCTCCCTATTTGATCGCGCCGAAGGACAGTCCACGAACCAGCTTGTTCTGCGCTATCCAGCCCGCCAGCACCACCGGCAGGGCGGCCATGGTCGCCGCTGCGCACAACTTGGCCCAGTACAGGCCTTCGCCGGCGATGAAGCCGACCAGGAACACCGGCATGGTCTGGGCTTGCACCGCAGTGAGGTTCACCGCGAAGAAGAACTCGTTCCAGGCGAAGATCACGCAGATGAGCGCGGTCGCCGCGATGCCCGGCGACACCAGCGGCAGGATCACCTCACGCACGGAACGCCAGGTGCTGGCGCCGTCCAGGCTCGCGGCCTCCAAGAGTTCACCGGGCACCTCCAGGAAGAAGGACCGCATCATCCACACCGCGATCGGCAGGTTCATCGCCGTGTACAGGATGATCAGTGCCCAGATGTTGTCCAGCAGACCGATGTTCGACACGATCACGTACATCGGGATGATCGCGGCGACGATCGGCAACATCTTGGTGCTCATGAAGAAGAACAAGGCATCCTTGGTCTTGCGCACCGGGCGCAGCGACAACGCGAACGCGGCCGGAATACCGAGGGCCAGCACCAGGATCGTCGACACCGTGGTGGCGAACAGCGAGTTCAGCAAGCTGGTGCCGACGCCCTGGGCGAACACTGCCCTGAACTCGTCGAGGGTCGGGACGAAGAACAGCTTCGGCGTGGTGGTGTAGGCGTCGACCTCCTGCTTGAACGCGGTCAACACCATCCAGAACACCGGGAAGAAGAACCACAGGCCCACCAGCCAGGCCACCGCACCCCACGGATCGAACTTGCGGCGCTTGACCTTTGCCGGCTTCACCGCGGTGTCGGTCGTCGTCGTGACGGTGCTCATCAGGCCGCCTCCTCGTTGCCGGTGAACGATTTGAAGATCAATCGCAGTGCGAAGCTCGCGATGATCATCGTGAAGATCACGACGATGACGCCCATCGCCGCGGCCTGCCCGATGTCGAAGCCCAGGAAGGCGCGTTGGTAGATGTAGAACGGCAGGTTCGCGCTCGCCGTCCCCGGACCGCCCTGGGTCATCATGTAGATCTGGTCGAACGTGTTGACCAGATAGATCGCGCCCAGCACGGTGCCGAGTTCGATGAAACGGCGCAGGTGCGGCAGCGTCAGCTCACGGAACAGCTGCAGCGGCGTGGCACCGTCGACTCGGCCGGCCTCCAGGATGTCCCGCGGCATGGACTGCAGGCCGGCGAGGATCAGCAACATCATGAACGGGGTCCACTGCCACACCAGGGCCAGAATGATCGCGGCGCGCGGGAAGCTGCTGACCCAGTCGACGTGCTCGACGCCGAACGGGGACAGCACCCAGTTCACGATGCCGAACACCGGGTCGAGCATTGCGGTCTTCCACATCAGCGCGCCGGCCACCGGGGTCACCAGGAATGGCGTGATGAGCAGGGTGCGAACCACGCCCCGCCCCAGGAATGCCCGGTCGAGCAGCAGCGCCAGGATCAGTCCGAGCACCACCGAGATCAGCACCGTGGCGACGATGATCAGCACGGTGTTGATCGCCACCTGCCAGAAGGTGCTGTCCCCGATCACGTCGAGGTAGTTCTGCAGTCCGACGAACTCGCGGGAACCCGGACGAACCAGATTCCACGACAGCGTGGAGTAGTACAGCGTGAACAGGAACGGAATCTGGGTGACGACGATCATGAAGATGAGCGCCGGCAGCAGCGGCCCGCGACGGCGCCATCCTTCCGCGCGCGAAACCCCGGGGTCCTGCTTCTGTTTGATGCGTGCGACGTGTTCGGCCTCGGCCGCTGCCTGGGCCTGCGCCTCGGTGGTTGTCATGGCTTCTCCTGGTAGGTCCGACCGACGACTTCCGCATACTGCTGAGACTGTTCAAGCGCGTCGGCCACCGACTTCTGACCCGCGATCGCCGCGCTGATCTGTTGACTGACCCGGGTGCCGAGATCCTGGAACTCCGGGATGGCCAGGAACTGCACGCCGGTATAGGGCACGGGCTGGACGGTCGGCCTGGCCGGTGTGGCTCCTTCGATCGAATCGAGGGTGACCTTGCCGAATGCCTGTGAGGCTTCCTGGTATTCGGGGATCTCGTAAGTGGAGAGCCGACTGCCCGGCGGCACCCGCGCCCAGCCGAGTTCCTCGCCGACCAGCCTGATGTAGTTCTTGTCCGTCATCCAGGAGATGAATCTCCATGCCGCATCGGGTTTGTCGCTGCTCTTGGGAATGCCAAGGGCCCAGGTGTAGAGCCACCCCGAGTTGGGCTTTTCCACCATGGGTGCCATCGCGTAACCGACCTCGCCGACCACGTTGGACGACGCCGGGTCCTCCAGAACCGACACTGCGGAGGTGGCGTCGTACCACATCGCGGCGCGCCCCTGGGCGAACTGTGTCGCGCATTCACCGAAACCACTTGTCGCCGCGCCGGGTTCACCGTGACTGCGGACCAGGTCGACGTAGAAGTTGACCGCCTTCTGCACCTCGGGGCTGGTGAGCTGGGCATTCCACTGCTCGTCGTACCAGCGCCCGCCGAACGTGTTGATCACGGTGTCCAGCGGGGCCAGCACCTCACCCCATCCGGGCTTGCCGCGCAGGCAGATCCCGACCATCTCCCCCGGCTTGTCGAGCTTGGCGGCCGCATCGGCGACCTGCTGCCAGGTGGGATTGCGCGGCATCGCGATCCCGGCCTGCTCGAACAGGTCCTTGCGGTACATCAGGAACGAGGATTCGCCATAGAACGGGACGGCGTACATGCTGCCCTGATAGGACAAAGATTCTCGCAGCGACGGGATGAAATCGTCCTCGTCGTAGCCGGGAGTGTTGCGGGCGTGCTCGGAAAGGTTGACCAGCCAGCCGTTTTCGGCCCACTGGGGGGCTTCGTAGTTGCTGATCATCACCACGTCGAACTCGCCGCCGCCCATCGCGGTGGAGGCGGTGATCTTGGCCCGGGCCTGGTTCTCCGACAGGGTGACGAACCGGAGTTTGATGTCCGGGTTGGCCGCCTCGAACCGGTCGGCCAGGTCGCGGGCGTCGGTCATCTGCGAGTTCGACACCATCGCGATCGTCACCGTCTGATCGGTGGCACCGAGGGTTCCGGCACCTGCGCAGCCGGCGGTCATGACCAGTGCGCCCGCGGCGAGGCAGGTTGCCAGTCTCTTGATTGTTCGCATCCGCCAACTCATCCCTTCACTGCGCCAACAGCCAACGGGCGCACTCGATGTCGCATACCAACAGGCGCGCCAGCTTGCCGCGCAGGGCGCCGAGAATCGCGTGATACTTGCCTTCCCCGCCGGACACCAGGAGGGTGCGGTCACAGGTGCGGATGTCCTCCAGCGGGACGGACATGGCGCGCTGCTGCAGTTCGTCGTGCACCGGCTCGCCGTTCGCATTGAAGAAGCGGCCGCCGATCTCGCCGACCGCGCCCAGCGACACCAGCTGGTCGATCATGCCGATGTCGAGGAAACTGCCCTCGAACAGCGTCGTCGACGTCGAGACGGCGCCCACCCCGAACAGCATCACGTCGGCCCGCCTGCCGGCGTCCAGGGTCCGGGAGATCACCGAGTCCCCTCGCATGGAGACGACCGTGGCCGGGTCGGCGTAGAGGGGCGCGGGAAGTCGGAAGGTCTCGGCCCGCAAGGTGTCCGCGCAGCGCGTCAAGATGATCTCGGTGCCGGTCTGGTAGGCCGCGGTCGACATGGCGCCGTCGAGCTGTACGACCGCGCGGCAGCTCGCCACCCCCGGCGAGAGCGCCGACGCCACCCCGACCTGCTCTGGGCCCCAGGTGAATCCGAGCACATCGTCAGCGCCGAGTCGCCGCATCAGGAGCGCGGCGCCGGCCCGGCCGGCATTTGCGGCGACGACGGCCTCGGTCAATCCGAACCGCCGCTCCAGCTCCCGCTCCTCGTCGGCATGGAAATCCTCACGCAGGTCCGGCGGCACCACCACCTCGATACGGACCAGCCCGTTCGCCTTGGCCCGGGCGACCAGCCGTCCCGCGGTCGGACGGGAGACCCCCAGCCGCGACGCGATATCGGCCTGGGTGAGGCCGTCGAGATAATACAGCGTCGCCGCGCGCAGCGCGAGACGCAGATCCTCGGGCGTCGGTGAGGTCACGTCCCCTCCATCTGTGAGCAAATGCTCACGGGTGCGAGTAGATGCTCATGACGCTAACATGTGGAATGTGACGCACACAACACTCAATGCGACGGCCTCGATGCGGACCGCGGTGCTGACCGAGCCCGGCCGCATAGAGCTCACCGAGCGACCCACTCCCACCCCCAGCGCCGGTGACGTGCTCATACGGGTCTCGTCGGTGGGAGTGTGCGGCTCCGACACGCACTACTACCGGCACGGCCGGGTGGGCAGCTTCGTCGTCGACGGACCGCTCGTACTCGGACACGAGGCGGCCGGCACGATCGTCGGAGTTGGCGACGGTGTCGACCCCGGTCGGATCGGACAGCGAGTATCCATCGAGCCGCAACGGCCGGACCCCGACAGCGCGGAGACCCGCGCCGGCCACTACAACCTGTGTCCGCACATGCGGTTCTTCGCGACCCCGCCGGTCGACGGCGCCTTCTGCGACTACGTCGTCATCGGTGCCGCGTTCGCGCATCCGGTGCCCGACACCATGTCCGACGACGCCGCCGCCCTGTGCGAACCGTTGTCGGTCGGCATCGCCGCCACCCGCAAGGCCGGTATCCGTGGTGGTTCATCCGTACTCATCGCCGGCGCCGGCCCCATCGGCATCGTCTTGACCCAAGTGGCCCGAGCCTATGGGGCCACCGAGATCATCGTGAGCGACCCGGACGGGTATCGCCGCGATCAGGCCGCGCGCTTCGGTGCGACGGCGGTGCTCGACCCGGCCGATGTCGCCGGGGTACGCACGGACACCTTCATCGACGCCTCCGGGGCACCGGCGGCGGTGGCCTCGGGCATCGCGGCGGTGCGCCCGGCCGGCACCGTGGTGCTCGTCGGGTCGGGCGCCGAGTCGATGCAGTTGCCCACGCAGCTCATCCAGAACCGGGAATTGCTGCTCACCGGGGTCTTCCGATACGCCAACACCTGGCCGACGGCCATCTCCCTGGTGTCCTCCGGGCTCGTCGACCTCGACGCGATGGTGACCGCGCGCTTCCCCCTGGAGAAGGCCGCCGAAGCACTGGATTCCGATCGCGTGCCGGGTAGCGTCAAAAGTGTGGTGACCGTGTCATGAAGCTCGCCGCATCGACGTTGACGCAGCTGCCGATCCCCGGGCCGAGCTACGACCGAGACCAGGTACGCGTCGGCATCGTGCATTTCGGGGTCGGCGGGTTCCACCGCGCCCACCAGGCCATGTACGTCGATCGCCTGCTCGAACAGGGCCTGGCCGGCGACTGGGGCATCTGCGGCGTCGGTGTGCTGCCGGCCGACCGGCGGATGGCCGAGGTGATGGCCGCCCAGGACGGGCTCTACACCTTGATGCTGGTGCATCCCGACGGCCGCCGCGAGGCGCGCGTGATCGGCTCGATCCTCGACTACCGCTACGCCCCGGACGATCCCGAGAGCGTCATCGAGCTGCTGGCCGACCCGGCCGTGAGGATCATCTCCCTGACCATCACCGAGGGTGGCTACCAACTCGACGGCCTGCCCGAGGTCAATGTGTTCGGCCTGGTCACCGAGGCCCTGGCGCGCCGCCGCGACCGCGGCACCGGGTCGCCGACCATCGTGTCGTGCGACAACATCGAGGGCAACGGCGACGTGGCCCGGCACGCCTTCACCACCTACGCCGACCGCAGGCATCCCGGGCTGGGCGAGTGGATCAGCGCCAACACCCGGTTCCCCAATTCCATGGTCGACCGGATCACCCCGGTGACCACACCTGACGTGATCGACACGGTGCGCACCGAATTCGGGGTCGACGACGAGTGGCCCGTGGTCGCCGAGCCGTTCACGTCGTGGGTACTTGAGGACTCGTTCTCGGCAGGCCGGCCGCCGTACGAACAGGCCGCGGTGCTGCTGGTCGATGATGTGACACCGTACGAACTGATGAAGCTCCGGCTGCTCAATGCCGGCCATCAGGCGCTGTGCTACTTCGGCTATCTGGCCGGATACCGGCTGGTGCACGACGCTGCCGCCGATCCACTGTTCGCCGAATTCCTGCTCGCCTACATGGATTCGGAGGGCTCCCCCACGCTGCAGCCCGTGCCCGGAATCGACCTGTCCGATTACAAGCGCACGCTCATCGAGCGGTTCGCCAACCCCGGCGTCCGCGACACCATCGCGCGGCTGTGCTTCGCCTCGTCCGACCGCATCCCGAAATGGCTGCTGCCGGTGATCCGCGAGAATTTGAAAACCGGTGCGCCGGTCCGGTTGTCGGCCGCGGTGGTGGCCAGCTGGGCCCGCTATGCCGAGGGCGTCGACGAGCAGGGGGAACCGATCGACGTTCAGGATGCCCTGGCCGATCTCCTGGTGCCGCTGGCCCGTTCCCAGCGCCAACACCCGATGGCGTTCATCGAGAACACGGCACTGTTCGGCGATCTCGCCCAACAGCCACGATTTCTCGACGACTACCTGTGGGCCCTGGATTCGCTGCACAATGTAGGTGCCCGCGCAACGCTGGAGGCACTGCAGTCATGAGTCGCGCACTGATCATCGGTGAGGCACTGATCGACATCGTCGATCGAGGTCAGGATCGAGCATCCGGTAGGGCGGGTGACGATCGCGCGGAGTACGTCGGCGGCAGCCCGCTCAACGTGGCCGTCGGGCTCAGCCGGCTGGGCCGCGGCGTCGACTTCCTCACCCACATCGCCGAGGACGACTACGGCAGGCGCATCGTCGGCTACGTGGAACGTTCTGGAGTACAGCTGGTTTCGGGCAGCATGACGGCCGGCCGAACACCCACCGCAACGGCGACCCTGGACGCCTCGGGGTCGGCCCACTACGAGTTCGACATCGACTGGCAGTTGGCCGGCACGCCCGAGGTGGCGACCCCACTGCTGGTCCACACCGGCTCGATCGCCACCGTGCTGGAACCCGGCTGCCGGGCCACCGCCGCGCTGCTCGATGCCTACCGCATGTCGGCGACCATCAGCTTCGATCCGAACGTCCGGCCGGCAGTGATCCAAGACGACGACATCGCTCGCGGGCGGATCGACCGGCTCGTCGAGCGCGCCGACATCGTCAAGGCTTCCGACGACGACCTGCGCTGGGTGGACCCCCGCCACTCTCCCGAGCAGACCGCCCGAGCCTGGCTCGAGGTCGGCCCGTCGATCGTCGCCGTGACGGCAGGCGAGGGCGGGGCGTTCGCGGTGTGCCGGGCCGGTTCCGTGTCGGTACCGGCGCAGAACGTGCGGGTCGTGGACACCGTCGGAGCCGGCGACGCCTTCATGACCGGCATGCTCGACGCGCTGTGGTCATTCGGGCTGCTCGGTGCCGACCGTCGCCACGACCTGGCTCGGATCAGCACCGAGACGCTGGAACAGGTGCTGTCCACGGCTGTTCGGGCCTCGGCTTTGACCGTCGCGCGGGCCGGCGCGGACCTGCCCGACCGGGCAACACTGGACGAATCGGCGGCCCAGGCCTGACGTCGTTCACCACCACGACTCGGTCACGTCCGCGATCAGCGCGGCCACCGCGTCGGCCTGGGTCTCGGGCAGGCGGGCGTATCCGCACACCAATCCCCGGGCCGCGGCCGGACCCGCGAAGAACGTGGACAGCGGCGACACGCTGACCCCCCGATCACGAAGCGTGGCGGCGATTGCCGTGTCATCTGCTCCGTCATCCAACCGGACCACCAGGTGCAGGCCCGCCTCGACCCCGTGCAACCGGATGCCGGCGCAGCGTCGCCCGAGCGCACCGACGAGCGCCGACCGTCGCGCCGCGTAAGTGCGCGCCGCCCGGGCGAGGTGACGGGTGAGCGCGCCCGATTCGAAGAACCGCGCCAACGCGAGAGCGGTTACCCCACAAACTGATTCACCACTGTCCTCGAGCGCATCGGCGACGGCACCCCGCAGCCGAGGCGGTGGCAGCAGCCAGGCCACCCGCAGCGCGGGCGTGAGGATCTTCGATGCCGTGCCGATGTAGGCCACGCAGTCGCGTCCGCCGTCGATGCCGCGCAACGCGGGCAGTGCCGATACGTCGTAGCGGAACTCGCCGTCGTAGTCGTCCTCGATGAGCAGGCCGCCAGTCCGTGCGGCCCATTGCACGAGACGCGCACGGCGCGGCACGGGCAGCCGCGCCCCGATCGGATACTGATGTGCCGGAGTGCAATACACCGCTGAGTCGGAATCGCACAGCGACGCCGGGTCAAGGCCGTCGCCGTCGACCGCCACGGGACGCGTTCGGGCGCCGGACATCTCGAAGCACCGCTGCGCCTCGGCATATCCCGGGTCTTCGAACGCGATGTCGCGCCCGATCAATCCGGCTGCCACGGTGAGAGTGCGCAGTGCCGAGGCCACCCCGGGCACGATGATCAGGTCACCGGGGTCGGTGACGATGCCGCGCGTCCGCCGCAGATGCCCGGCCAGGGTGGCACGTAGCTCATCGTGCCCGAGTGGCCCGGCCGCTGCGGCAGGAATAGGTGCGGTCGCCGCGGATCGCCAGGCCCGCCGCCAGTCTGTGGTCGAGATCAGTTCGGGGTCGGGGTGTCCGGGCATGAGATCCCAGGTCGGCTGGCGCTGACGCGGCGCCGACGGCACCACTGTCGCGGCGGCAGACGAGGTGACGTGTGAAGCCGCGCCCGCACGAGCCGCGGTGTCCGCACCGTCGGCGATCCGGGTACCCGAACCGGGTCGCGATGTGGTGTATCCGGCCGCGGCGAGTTCGTCGTACGCGTCGACCACGGACGAGCGGGCGACCGCGAGTTCGGCCGCGAGGCTGCGGGTGGACGGCAGCGCATCCCCGGGACCGAGCCGGCCCACCCGGATCTGTTCGACGATGGCCGTCGCGATCCGCTGTCGTAGTGGCGCCTCGCCTGATGGCAGCTGCAAGGTCAAGTGCAGGTCAGGTGCGTGGCGGGCCATGACGCACACAATAGTGGTCTGGCTGTTTCCTCTAGTTCTGGATCTTCCAGGCAGTCCGGAATCGGGACAGACTGCGATACGTGAAGCAGATCAGAAGAGAACACCACCTGGCCCGCACCGATCGAGCCGACCTCGACTCGGTGCTCGACGCCGCATCGGTGGGCACGCTCGCGACAGTGGTGGACGGACAGCCCTGGGCCGTACCGATGCTCTACGCCCGCGACGGTGACCGCGTCATCCTGCACGGCTCGACCGGTGCGGGTGCACTTCGGCACGTCGCAGCCGGGGCGCCGGCCGCCTTCTGCGTCACGCTGCTCGACGGAATCGTCGTGGCAGACACTCTTTTCGATTCCACGGCCAACTACCGATCGGCGGTGGTGCGCGGACACCTGACGGTCATCGACCCCCGTGACGCGGCGTATGCACTGGACCTGATGAGCGATTCCCTGATCCCCGGACGCAGTGCGGAGGTGCGCTCCAGCACCAAGAGAGAGCTCGCCGCCACGCTGGCGATCGCCCTGCCGATCACGCCCGAAGGCTGGACGGTCAAGGTGCGCGACGCACCGCCGGCGACACCGGAGGATTCCACCACCGGCGGTTGGGCCGGTGTGGTGCCTCTCCGCACGGTGGCCGGGGATCCGGTTCCCGCGCCGTGGGTCGGCGAGGGTGTCGAGGTGCCCAAATCGGTACATCGCCTGGTCGAGGGCAGCTGAACGGCTGGGCCGTGACCCGTTGCGGCCCCAGGCCGAAGTGGTTGCTGCGCAGCATCGCCACGGAATCGCCGCTTCGACGACTTCATTCTCGGCTACGGCACCACCGGTGCTGCAGGACAACGGATTTCGTATGACGCGTCCACGGCTCCGACTGCTTTCACCCAGACGCACTTGCATTCAACCTACGAGATGATCGCTTTGTATCGCCGCGCAATTCGACACGGGGAGGAGAACGAACATGCGCGCTTACTCCGTTCCCGAATCCTGACCGCATGATTAGCTGGACCCATGGGCTAGACCTGCGCCGCGGTGTCAACCAACCGGTCGACGGCGAGGGACCGACACCTCCACGCCACCAATCAGGCGTCGCCCGTTCCGGACGATTGAACAGGTTCACTCCCATTCGGTAGCGTCGGGTGGAGCCTCTCCGCGACGGCCACAAGCAACCCTCGGCTCCGCGCATTCCATCGGTCTACTAGCTATTTCTCCGCTCCGTGGCAACCGATCGCGTCCGCGCGCTGCCGAGCCATATCCTTGCGTAAGCAATTACCTCACAAACATATCTAGTTTGCCGCACGGTCCACGATGATCAGCCCACCAGCCAATTCCGTTGCAGCGCGCTGTCTCAAAATTCGCCGACATCAGACGCGTCAATTTATTTGCCGAATGTACAGCGACGCAGGATCTTCTCAGGTTATGTTTCGCCCTGTCCGAGATCACCCTCCGTGCCACCGATGCGACCGATGGCAACAAGGTATTTCCCGGCAAGACACGAACCTCCGCCAATCGGGCGCGGACCTCGGCACACGATGTGACCGACCGCGTCGGACAAGGCCTGAGCGCCGCCCAGAAACGCGTCGAGAAAGGACTCAGGAGTCTCAGCGGACGCCACAACGCCGACGCCCCTGCCGGCACGAAACGAGCCGCAGGCAACGAGGACTGATTGATCGTTGGATCGTCCCTAGCCGACTCAACGGTCAATCAAGATTGGCCCCCTCCCTCCCCGCTCACCGGGAGGGGGCCAATCGCCATCGGCGGCATCTGCCGGCGAGAAGCCGCGCCGATCGAACTGTCCGTCGACGAAAACAACGTTGACGTTGCTTTGCGTATCGGGGCCGAGCGGCCGCTTGCCTCGATGATCTTCAGCAGATCGCGACACCCGACCCGCCGCTAACCCACCGACGACGGCCAACGCCGTGGGCCATACTGGCCATATGCGATCCATCTGGAAGGGTTCGATCGCCTTCGGCCTGGTGAACGTGCCGGTCAAGGTCTACAGCGCGACCGAGGACCACGACATCAAGTTCCACCAGGTCCACGCGAAGGACAACGGGCGCATCCGCTACAAGCGGGTGTGCGAGGTGTGTGGCGAGGTTGTCGAATACCGCGACATCAACAAGGCCTTCGAATCCGACGACGGTCAGATGGTGGTGATCACCGACGAGGACATCTCCACCCTGCCCGAAGAACGCAGTCGTGAGATCGAGGTCGTGGAGTTCATCCCGGCCGAACAACTCGACCCGCTGATGTACGACAAGAGCTACTTCCTGGAGCCCGACTCCAAGTCGTCGAAGTCGTATGTACTGCTGGCCAAGACCCTCGCCGAAACCGAACGCGTGGCAATCGTGCACTTCTCGCTGCGCAACAAGACCCGGCTGGCCGCGTTGCGGGTCAAGGACTTCAGCAAGCGCAACGTCATGATGATCCACACCCTGCTGTGGCCCGATGAGATCCGCGATCCGGATTTCCCGGTGCTGGACAAGGAAGTCGAGATCAAGCCGGCCGAGCTCAAGATGGCCGGGCAGGTGGTCGAGTCGATGACCGACGACTTCAAGCCGGACCAGTTCCGCGACGACTATCAGGAACAGCTGCACGAGCTGGTGCAGGCCAAACTCGAAGGCGGCGAAGCCTTCTCGGTCGAAGAGCAACCCACCGAGCTCGACGAGACCGAGGATGTGTCCGACCTGCTGGCCAAACTCGAGGCCAGCGTGAAGGCGCGCGGCGGCGCCAAGGATTCCAGCAAGGATTCGGGTAAGGAACCGGCCAAGAAGGCCCCGGCGAAGAAGGCACCCGCCAAGAAGGCGGCAGCCAAGAAAGCCGCCACCAAGAAGTAGCCTCTCGAGCTCAGCGGCGGCAATCCAGGTCGACGTACACCGTGGTGTACTGCAATACCTGCCCCGGGTTGAAGGACGTGATACCGACAGCGCCGGCCGGTGGTTGCGTGCCCATCACCGAATGCCCCCGGCGCACTGCGCTTACCGTGCAATCGTCGATCGCGCCGCTGCCAACCTTGCTCAAGATCACGCGGTATCCCTCGCTCTGCAGCTGACTGATGGTCTCCGTCGCCGACGATTCCGGCGTCGGCGCGGCAGTAGCCGTTGCGGCCAACGCGATATCGAGTCCACATAGCCCGGCACTGGCGACAAGCGCGTGCTTCAAGTTCCGTTTCACAGGGTTCAGCCGATCCTTTCGGTCTCATTGACGTGGGCTGAACTCTAGGTCGACGAATTCCGTTGTCCGCCAATCTCATACCGAATACATACCGGTTAATCCGCAGCGAATACGCTCGCAACACCGCGTTTACATACGCGCCCCTGAGCGGCGCTAGGCGGGCACGTCGACGCGCAACGCCTCGTGCTCGTCGAGGATGCGCCGCAGTGCGGCGTCCATCGGATGCGCCGACTCCAAGTCGTGGCTGCACCGGCGGTCGACGGCGACCACCGTGCCCAGCCGCAGCGGCATGTGCTCGATCTCGTCGACGAACTGGTCGAACATCGTGTGCGGCGTGGCCAGGTAGTAGTGCGCATGATGGGCGTCGGCGAAACGTGCGCCGTACATCAGGCCGCACTGGGTGAAGACGAACAACTCCGATGCCGGATGCGCGCGACCAAACTCCTCCTCGCCCCATACGGCCGCCGCGAGGCGCGCCTGCGCCAGGCGGTCCTGCACGTCATCGGTACAGGCCAGCAAGCGATGGACCAGCGTGCCCGCCGTCGACGGATACCGGTCGATCGCGGGCCTGAAGTGTCCCGCGAAGACATCGCCGAAGAAGTCATATCGTTGCTGGGTCATCGCGGCTCCCCACCTTGAGCTGACACCTCCAGTGTGCGCCTGCCCGAGCTGCCACGGGTCGGTTTGTCGCGTTCCACGCGGCGGGAATCGCCGTCCGGAATCACTCCACGATCCGTGGTGTCAATCGCCTCCGAGGACTCGGCAGGCAATCTCCAAGTGGGCCTTTGGTTCAACTCGCCGGGGCCGCGAAACCAACTAGAACGTGTTTCAGAAATACCTCCCGCGCACCGTCACACCCTGCTAGCGTGGCGCCGAACTAGGGAACGGAGCGTAGGTGATTCTCGATAGATTCCGATTGGACGACAAGGTTGCGATCGTCACCGGGGCGGGGCGCGGACTGGGCGCGGCCACCGCGCTGGCCTTCGCCGAAGCCGGTGCCGACGTACTCATCGCGGCCCGCACGCAGGCCCAACTCGAAGAGGTCGCGGAGCAGATCGCGGCGACCGGGCGGCGGGCCCACATCGTGGTCGCCGACCTGGCCCACCCCGAGGCCACCGCGGAACTCGCGGCCGCCGCGGTGGATGCCTTCGGCAAGCTCGACATCGTGGTCAACAACGTCGGCGGCACCATGCCCGCGCCGCTGATGAACACCTCCACCAAGGATCTGCGCGATGCGTTCACGTTCAACGTGTCGACGGCGCATGCCCTGACTTGTGCGGCGGTGCCGCTGATCCTCGAGCACTCCGGCGGCGGCAGCATCATCAACATCACCTCCACGGTGGGCCGGCTGGCCGGACGTGGTTTTGCCGCCTACGGCACCGCCAAGGCCGCGCTCGCGCATTACACCCGGCTGTCCGCCCTGGACCTCAGCCCGCGCATCCGGGTCAACGCCATCGCCCCGGGCTCGATCCTGACCTCGGCACTGGACATCGTCGCGTCGAACGAGGCGCTGCGCGATCCGATGGAGAAGGCGACGCCGTTGCGCCGCCTCGGCGACCCTGCCGATATCGCCGCCGCCGCGGTCTATCTCGCTTCCCCCGCCGGCGGCTACCTGACCGGCAAGGTGCTCGAAGTCGACGGCGGCCTGAACATGCCCAATCTCGACCTGCCCATTCCTGACCTCTGAGGAGAAGCATGACCATTCGCGTAGCCGCGGTCGGCACCGGAAACGTCGGCAAGCATGCCCTGGCGCAGCTTGTCACCAATCCGGACTACGAACTCACAGGCGTCTGGGTGTCCTCGTCGGCGAAGGCCGGCAAGGACGCCGGAGAGCTTGCCGGCCTTGATGTTTCGACCGGCGTCCGGGCGACCGACGACCTCGATGCGATCCTGGCCGCCAAGCCGGACTGTGTGGTGTACACGGCGCTGGCCGACAACCGGCTGCCCGAGGCCCTGGAGGATTACCGGCGCATCCTGGCCGCCGGCGTCAACGTGGTGGCCAGCTCCGCGGTGTTCCTGCAGTACCCGTGGCAGGTGCTGCCGGCCGAGCTGATCGAACCCATCGAAACCGCCGCGGAAGCGGGCGGCGCGAGCATTTTCGTCAACGGCATCGACCCCGGTTTCGCCAATGACCTTCTGCCCCTTGCCCTTGCGGGCACCTGCCAGCAGATCGAACAGATCCGGTGCATGGAGATCGTCGACTACGCCACCTACAACAGCGCGGCGGTGATGTTCGACGTGATGGGCTTCGGCAAGCCGATCGACGAAACCCCGATGCTTCTGCAGCCGGGCGTGCTGAGCCTGGCCTGGGGTTCAGTGGTCCGGCAGCTGGCCGCCGGTCTGGGTGTCGAGCTCGACGAGGTGACCGAGGAGCACACCCGGGTACCCGCGCCGGAGGACTTCGACATTGCGGCCGGACACATTCCGCAGGGCACCACTGCCGCACTGCGATTCGAGGTGAGGGGCATGCGCGACGGCAAGGCGGCCGTGGTGCTGGAACACGTGACCCGGCTGCGCGACGACCTGTGCCCGGAATGGCCACAGCCTGCCCAGGAAGGTGGTTCCTATCGCGTCGTGGTGACCGGCGAACCGTCGTACACGCTGGACTTGCGCCTGAGCAGCCCCAATGGCGACCACAACCATGCGGGTCTGGTCGCGACGGCTGCGCGGGTGGTCAACGCGATCCCGGCGGTGGTGGACGCCAAGCCGGGGATCCGGACGACGCTCGATCTGCCGTTGATCACCGGCCGGGGTCTGTACGCTGCCGGTTAGACCCCCGTGCGAAGGAGCGTTCCGATGAAGTCTCGCCTCACCACGCTGGCCGGTTGCCTGCTGGCCGGCGGCGCCGCGGCGGCCGTCGCCCTGGCCCCGCTGGCCGCGGCAGAACCCAGCGCCCCGAGCGAACCTCGACTGCTGCCTCAGTGCGAGGTGACCGGAGGCAGCTCCGTAGAAGGTGGGCAGACCACCGAATGCGCGTCCGAAGGCAACGTGCAGATCGACTCGACACCGCCGCAGCCCAGCTACGGGATGTTCCCTTGGGACGACGAGTTTTTCGTCCTCTGACCAGCGCCGACAACACCTTCCGGACGTAGACTTACTCCAGCGATCGGAGTAGGTCATGATCCACATCATTCGGTGGCTGGCGGCATTGGTCGCGGTGCCGTGTTTGGCGATTCTCGGCGCCCCGGCCAGTTCGGCCGCACCTGAGTGCACCAATACCGGTCCGACCACCACGCAATGCCAGACCAAGGGCAGCACGCAGATCGTCACTTCGCCTCCGGCGATGAACTACGGCCCCTGGTACGGCTGGGGGTTCGGATCGGGAGGCATTGTCATCGGATGGTGAAGCTGTTTTTCGGCGCGGCAGTCCTGTCGGCCACAGCTGGACTGGCTATGACGACACCCGGGATCGCGATCAATATCGGCGGCGGCGACCACGACGGCGGCGGAGGCGGGCACCACCCCCACCGGCGCTAGCCGAACGCCAAGGTTTCGGCTAACCTAACTTTTCTATTCGTACAACCGGATGGAAAGGTAGCTCGTTGCTGGAGGACACCAGGACGCGCACGGCACCGAGCTGGTTGCTGCTCGGACCGGCATTCGTCGCGGCGATCGCCTACGTCGACCCGGGCAATGTGGCCGCCAATGTCAGCGCCGGGGCCCAGTTCGGCTACCTGCTCGTCTGGGTGATCGTGGTGGCCAACGCCATGGCCGGCCTGGTGCAGTACCTCTCGGCCAAGCTCGGGTTGGTCACCGGACGGTCGTTGCCCGAGGTGGTCGCGGACCACACCCGCACCCCGACTCGCATCGCCTACTGGATACAGGCCGAATTGGTCGCCATGGCCACCGATCTCGCCGAGGTCGTGGGTGGTGCGATCGCCCTGTACCTGCTGTTCGATCTGCCGCTGCTGGTGGGCGGCGTCATCACCGGCGCGGTGTCGCTGCTTCTGCTCAGCGTGCAGAACCGCAGCGGCCAACGCGTGTTCGAGCGGGTGATCACCGGACTCCTGCTGATCATCGCGATCGGTTTCTTGACCAGTCTTTTCGTCGAGCCACCCCCGGCCGCTGAGGTCGCGGCCGGGCTGGTCCCCCGGTTCGAAGGTGCCGAGAGCCTGCTGCTGGCCACCGCAATGCTGGGCGCCACGGTCATGCCGCACGCGGTCTACCTGCACTCCGGCCTGGCCCGCGACCGGCACGGCCAACCCGAAGCCGGCGCCCGACGGCGATTCCTGCTCAAGGTCACCCGATTCGACGTCGGGATGGCGATGCTGCTGGCCGGGGCGGTAAACCTGGCCATGCTGCTGGTCGCGGCCACCAATCTGCAGGGACGTGACAACACCGACTCGATCGAGGGCGCCCATGCCGCGGTGCGCGACACCCTGGGCCCGACGGTAGCCCTGTTGTTCGCCATCGGACTGCTGGCCTCGGGACTGGCTTCCACCTCGGTCGGGGCCTATGCCGGCGCGATGATCATGCAGGGCCTGTTGCAGCGGTCCTACCCGTTGTTGCTGCGCCGCCTGGTCACCCTGATCCCCGCGCTGGCCATCCTGGCCTTCGGCGTCGATCCCAGCCGAGCACTGGTGCTCTCCCAGGTGGTGCTCTCATTCGGCATCCCCTTGGCACTGATCCCACTGATCAGGTTGACCAGCAACGCCACCCTGATGGGCGAGGACGTCAATCACCGGGTGACCTCGGCACTCGGCTGGGTGGTGGCCGGATTGATTAGTGTGCTCAATGTGGTGCTGATCTATCTGACCGTCACAGGCTGAATGCGTCATCCGTACTTCGCCTACGGTTCCAATCTGTGCGTGGCGCAGATGGGCCGACGCTGTCCGGGCGCGATCGATCCGCGCCCGGCGCGCCTGGACGACCACGGGTGGCTGATCAACCAGCGCGGCGTGGCCACCATCGAACCCGTCGGCGCGTCCCAGGTGCACGGCGTGCTGTGGCAACTCACCGACCACGATCTGGCCGCACTCGACAGTGCCGAGGGTGTGCCGGTGCGCTACCGCCGGGACCGGCTGACCGTCCACACCGCCGGCGGCCCCGAGCCGGCCTGGGTCTATATCGACCACCGCGTCCAACCCGGGCCGCCGCGGCCCGGCTATCTGGAACGCATTCTCGACGGCGCCGCCCACCACGAATTGCCGCACACCTGGATCGCCTTCCTGCGCCGCTGGGCGCACTAGGTTTCATTCGCTGGTGGTTGCCGCCGCCAATTCGCCTATCACGTCGCTGATTTCACCGCGTCGCCGCCAGGCCCGGCGCTGCCGCATCGCGCCGTTGCCGTCGACGGCGATGCGCGCCAGCTCATCACGCACCATGTCGAGATCACCCAGCGTCTCCAGCGCCGGCCGCAGCGTTTCGACGAATCGGCTCAGCAGTTCCCGAGCCGGCATCACCGACTGATCTCCCGCCAGATCGACGCCGTCGCCCTCCAGGCCGTCGTGGGCGGCCTTCCAGTGCGCCGCCCGTATCGCGCAATCAGTCAGCCGCGGCGCCGATTCGCCGTCATCATGCGCCTGCAACGCGGTCATCACCCCGGCCCGGATCAAGGTGGCCAGCACCACCGTCTCGGCCACCGTGGCCGGCACATCGGACACCCGGGTCTCCACCGTCGGGAAGTTCGCCGACGGGCGCACGTCCCAATAGATCATCCCGTCGTCCAAGGCGACGCCGGCGCGCCGCAGCATGTCGACGGCGGCGTCGTACTCCGCTGTCGAATCGAAGTGCGGCGGAGGGCCCGAACTCGGCCAGCGCGTCCACAACACGCTGCGGAAACTGGCGTATCCGCTGTCGGTGTTCCGGTAGATCGACGAGTTGGCGGTCAGTGCCAGCAGCACGTGCAGCCAGGGACGCAGCCAGTTGCTGACGTGAATCGCGGCATCGCGGTCGGGAACGGCAACGTGGACATGACAACCACAGATGCCCTGCTCGTGGGCGATCATGCCGAACCGATGGGCGATCCTGCGGTAGCGCGGCGTCGGCGTCACCGGGAACTTGTGCGGCACGGTCGGCGGCAACGCCGCGGCCAGCAGCTGTGCTCCGTTGGCGGCGGCCGCCTCGGTGGCGATACGGCGCAGCCTGCTCAACTCGGCGCGCAGCGCTTCACTGGACTCCATCACATCGGTGGTGGTCTCCACCTGACAGCTGGTCAGCTCCAGTTGCAGTTTTACCCCGTGCTCGGCCGCACACGCGGCGACCTGCTTGTTGCGGGCGATCGGTTCACCGCCCTGGGGGTCGACGAGCAGGAACTCCTCTTCCACACCCATCGTCGGACGACTTGTCACGGCTGAGAATTGCCCACCCCCGTCACTCCCAAACCTGGGACTCTCGTGCCTAAGATCGGGTGATGCCCAAGGACTTCCGCTTCGGCGTCAGCCTGCGCACCGCCGAATCCCTATCTCAGGTTGCCGACGCGGCGCGCCGCGCCGAAGACCTCGGATTCGACGTGCTCAACGTGCCCGACCATCTCGGCGCCCCCGCACCGTTCCCGACGCTCACCGCGATCGCCACGGCGACCAGCACTCTGCGGGTCGGGACGTTCGTGCTGAACGCCTGCTTCTACAAGCCCGCCCTGCTGGCCCGCGACGCCACCGCGCTGCGAGATCTGTCCGGGGGCCGGTTCGACCTGGGCCTCGGCGCCGGCTACGTCCGGGAGGAGTTCGAAGCGGCCGAACTGCCGTACCCCAGTGCCCGCGAACGCATCGACTACCTGCGCCACACCACCGAGCACCTGCGTGAGCATGCGCCCGACATCCCGATCCTCATCGCGGGCAATGGGGACCGGCTGCTGACGGTGGCCGCCCAGACCGCCGACATCGTGGGCCTCACCGGTGGCGACCACGTCACGGGTGACCCTCTGGCAGAACGCATTTCCTTCCTCCGCGACGCCGCCGGGGAACGATTCGACGATCTCGAGCTCAACATCGCCATCACCGCGATGCCCGCGCCCGGCAGTGAGATGCCCATTCTCAACGTCCCACGCCACTTCCTGCCCGGCCTCAGCGACGAGGAGCTGCTGCGGCATCCCGGGGTGCTGTCGGGATCGGTCAGCGCGATCGCCGATCGCCTGCGCGGCCTGCGGGAGAAGTACGGGATCAGCTACATCATCGTGCAGATCGCCCACGCCGAAGCGTTCGGGAAGGTGATCGCCGAACTTCGGTAGCCGCATGGCCAGGCCCCGGTGTGGGTATCACTGACTCCACGCACACACGTCGGCGACGAGGATGAGGTGATCGCTATGTCCGACGCAGACACCCTCAGCAAGGTGCCCACCCCCGACCAGGCGGAGGACAACGCGTTCTTCCCGTCGCCCTATTCGTTGAGCCAGTACACCTCGGCCACGACCGACTTCACCGGCGTCGAACACGCCGGCGCCTACACCGAGGGCCGGTGGAAGGTGCTGATGATCGCCACCGAAGAGCGATATGTGTTGTGCCAGAACGGAAAGATGTTCTCCACCGGCAACCACCCGGTGGAGATGCTGCTGCCGTTGCACCACTTGATGCAGACCGGATTCGACGTCGATGTCGCGACCATCTCCGGGTACCCGGCCAAGCTGGAACTGTGGGCCATGCCGGGCGAAGACCAGGCCGTGCTGTCGACCTACGAGGTCCTCAAGACCCGACTCAAGCAACCCCTCAAGCTGTCCAACGTGGTCGCCGATCTCAAGGCGGCGTCCGACTACCTCGCCGTCTTCATTCCCGGCGGCCACGGCGCTGTCGTCGGACTGCCGGGCAGCCACGAGGTCGGCCAGACCCTGAACTGGGCACTCGACCATGGCAGGTTCATTATCACCCTGTGCCACGGTCCGGCGGCGCTGCTGGCCGCGGGGCTCGGCAAGTCGCAGTCGCCGCTGGCCGGGTACTCGGTGTGCGTGTTCCCCGACTCGCTCGACGAGGGCCCGAACATCGACATCGGGTACCTGCCGGGGCGCCTGCAATGGCTCGTCGCCGATCTGCTGGCGAAGCAAGGCCTCACCGTCGTCAACGACAAGATGGCGGGCACCGTGCACCAAGACCGTCGCCTGCTCACCGGTGACAGCCCCCTGGCCTCCGATGCGCTGGGAAAGCTGGCCGTCAACTGCCTGCTCGACGCGCTCGGGCGGGAGCATCAGGACTGACCGGCGCCTGACGGCTCGGTCACGGGAGTCGGCGTTTCAGCCGTGCGCTCCGCAGTATCTGCATCGCCATGTTGGTCGACGTGAGCATCGGGAAGACACCGAGAAACGTTCGCTCCGACGGCGTGTGCCCGTGCAGCTGTTCGAGGCTGCCGAAGACGTAGAAGCATCCGATGCAGAACAGGGTGGCCGGAACGGCCAGCGCCAAGACGCTGCCCCGGTCGGCGAGCACCTGCCGCGCGAGGGCCAGTTCGTCCTCGGTCAGTGCCTCCCGTTTACGGACCTTGCGCAGCGTGGCCGGCAGGACGCCGATGCCGAGTTTCGATGTGACGTGGGAGTGGCCCCTCATGCGCCTCGTGAACACGAACGCGACGACCGCGAACACCCAGATCAGCGCGAAGAAGGTGATCGACAAAATGCCGAAGAGAGTCGACGTCGTCATGTCACACCTCCTGTCGCTGCGGTTGCCGCACCGGTTGGCGCTGCCGTAACGGCCGCTGCCGGATGAACGTCGGCCACCAGAACCACGGTCCGAGGAAGCGCAACAGACACGGCACGACGAACGAGCGCACGATCAACGTGTCGAGCAGCAGACCGATGCACACCGTCGAACCGACCTGGCCGATGGTGCGCAGATCGCTGACCAACATCGCCAGCATCGTGAACGCGAACACCAGGCCCGCAGACGTCACCACACCGCCGGTGCTGCCCAGCGCCCGGATCAGTCCGGTGTTCAACCCGGCGCCCGACTCCTCCTTCACCCGGGAGATCAACAGCAAGTTGTAGTCCGAGCCGACCGCGACCAGGATGATGAAGGTCAGCGGCAGCACCAGCCAGTGCAGGTGCAGGCCGATGAGGTGCTGCCACACCAGGATTGACAGCCCGAACGCTCCCGCGTAGGAGAATGCCACCGTGCCGGGGATGACCATGGCAGCGACCAGGCTCCGAGTCAGGTACAGCATGATCAAGAAGATCAACACGAATGCGGCGATCGCCACGATCAGTAGATCGGACGCGGCATAGGCCTTGATGTCCTTGTTGTTCGAGCCCGCGCCACCGATGTAGATCTTGGAGCCGGCCAACGAGGTCTCCTTGAGCGCAGCTTTGATCGCGTCTGGGAACTGTTCGACGTGGTCGATTCCCTCCGGCCCCATCGCGTTGCCCTCGTGGGTGACGATGAACCGGGCGGCCTTGCCATCCGGCGACATCATCAACTGCATGCCGGTCTTGACGTCCTCGTTGTCGAAGGCCTCCCTGGGGATGTAGAAGAAGTCGTCGCTGCGGGATTGGTCGAAGTCGTTACCGACGTTGATCAGGTCGTAGTACGTCTGGTCGGTCTGGGTGGTCTGCAGGTGGGACGGCCCGTAGTTGTTGGTGATGACACCCAGCAGCGACTGACTGTCGGCCATCATCCGCTCCAACTGCGAGATCAGCTGCGGCAGCAACTGATCGATGGCCTCGAACGATGTGACGGCATCGGCGATCTGCGCATCCAGGCTGTCGATCCCGTCGAGTGAGTCGAACAGTGATCGCATCGCCCAACAGGCTGGGATGTCGAAACAGTGCGGCTCCCAATAGAAGTAGTTCTTCAACGGCCGCAGGAAGTCGTCGAGATTGGAAATTCCGGCGTTCATGTCATCGGTGACCTGTTTGAGGTTCTCAAGCGTGAGCACCGTCGAATGCAGTTCGTCGGCCATCTGCTGGGTCAGCCCGATCACCTTCTGCAGCACCTCGACTGAACGCGCCTGGATCTCGGCCTGCTTGTCGGTGTTCTCGTTCTGCTGCTCGTTGAACGGCAACTGCTGGCCGCTGCCACTGCCCTGGGTGGTGAACAGGTAGGGAATCGTGGCGTGCTCCAGCGGCCGGCCCAGCGGTCTGGTGATGCTCTGCACCATGGCGACACCGGGAAGCCGGATGAGACTCTTGGCCACCCGGTCCAGAGAGATGAAGTCGGCCGAGTTGCGCATGTCGTGGTCACTCTCCACCATCAGCATCTCGCTGAACAGTTTGCTTTGCGAGAAGTGCCGATCCGAAGCCTCGAAACCGAGATTGGCTGGGCCGTCGGAAGGTTGGTAGGCACGGTCGTCATAGCTGACCCGGTACGTGGGGACGAACACCGCTCCGATCATCACGACCGCCACACTCGCGGCGAAGACCGGTTTGGGCCACCGCACCACGCTCGTGGCGATTCGCCGGTACAGGTGCCCCTTGGTCATTCGCTTCGGGTCGAACAGCCCGAAGAGGCTGCCCAGCGTGAGGATCGCCGGCGCCAGCGTCAGAGCCGCGGCGATGGTGAACACCATGCTGATGGCCACGGCGGGGCCCATGGTGTGGAAGTAGTCCAGCCGGGCTAGGCTCAGGCAATAGCACGCGCCTGCGATCGTCAGCCCGGAACCGATGATGATCGGGGCGACGCTGCGATAGGCGGTGTAGTACGCATCTTCGCGGCTCTCCCCGTCCTGCCTGGCCTCCTGATAGCGCCCCAGCAGAAAGATGCCGTAGTCGGTGCCGGCCCCCAGCGTCAGCGCCACCACGATGTTCACCGCGAACGACGACAGCGGGATGACACCGAAGTGCCCGAGCGTGGCGATGACGCCTTTTGCGACAAGCATTTCGATCAGGACACTGACGAGCGGAACCAGCAGATTGGGTACCGACCGGTAGACCACCAGCAGCATGATGACAATGAGGATGATGGTCAGGATCGTGATGTTGTTGAGGCTGGAGTTGGCGATCGTCAGTGTGTCCGCCGCCAGCGGCGCCGCCCCGCTGACGTAGACCGTGAGCCCCGGTGGCGGGGTGTTGTGGGCGATGATGTCGCGCACGGCGTTGACGGAGTCGTTCGCCTGGAGCTGCCCGATGTTTCCGGCGAGCCGCAACAACACGAAAGTCGCCTTGCCGTCGACGCTTTGGGCACCGGCTGCGGTGATCGGCTTGCCCCACAGATCCATCACGTATTGCACGTGCTCGGGATCCTGCTTGAGCCGGTTCATCAGGTCGTCGTAGTAGCGGTGGTCGCCGTCGTCGAGCGGCCGGTCAGCTTCGAACACCAGCATGGTCAAGCTGGTGGACGTGGACTCCTGGAACTTGTCCCCGATGCGCAGCATCGCAACCTGGGACGGGGCGTAGCTCGGGATCATCGAGCCGGCGAGTTCCTCGGCGACCCGTTCAACCTGTGGGATGAACGTGTTCGTGGTGACCGCCAGCAGCGCCCAGAACACGATGATCGGCACGGCCAGGACTCGCACGGACCGCGCGAAAAAGGGCCGGTTCGCCCGATGCATGCTCACGCCGACTTCACCCGGCAGGTCACGTCGGCTTCGGCATGGGTGGACGATTGTTCGTCGCGCACAACGCCGTTGACCAACATTCGGCACCCAACTTCGCCCCCGTTGACCTGCGCCGACAGGCTGCCGGACACGACGGTCAGCGTGCTCGTCTCGGTGTGTGTCCACGGCAGTTCGGTGAGATCCACCTTGTGCGGATGCCCGTCGATGTCGACGTAGCTCACGATCCCGCCGTTGCCGATCGTCCCGAACAGCTCATAGGTGAGCTGTTTGGGGGTGAACTGCTCGGGCGCCTGCGCGGCGAGGACCGATGGCACCGGTCCCGGCTCCGACATCTGGTGCACCTTCCAAACCCCGAGCCCGCCAACGCCGAGGGCAACGACGGTGACCAACGGAAGCCATCCCTTCTCCAGGACGGTCACGCTCCGCGGTCTACTGCCGACTCGGTGGAGTTCTCGATCGCCACGCCCGCTCGCGGGTTGCTCGCCGATCATGACCGGAATATATATCGCATACAGGAAGCAATATTCAAGACGCCCAGCCTGCATGGACTTCCATTCACAGCAGTTTGACAGGCTGTTTGGGGCACGTTGACGACACTTCGGGCCATCATCAGTCCATATTTACTTCCCTCTAGTGATATAAATAGGCGGTGACCAGCACACCCACCGACAGCAGTGTGGAAGCGGTTTCCGCGATGCTCGTGGCGAGCGCCGACCTGATGTGGCGCCATCTCGCCGACCGCAAGGGGCTGAGCGCGAGCGCGACGCTGGTTTTGGTCCGTCTCAACCGGGAGGGCCCGATGCGGGTCACCGCACTGGCCGAGGCAGAGGGGGCGAGCCAGTCGGGCATGACGCAGCTGGTCCAACGCCTCGAAAGCCAAGGGCTGCTCGAACGTTGCAGCGATCCCGACGACGGCCGGGCGTGCCTGGTCAAGGTGAGCGAGGGCGGCCACAGGTTGTGGGAGGAGCGCGCCGCGGTTCGCAAGGAACGCATCGCTGCCCTGTTGGCCGGGTTGTCGGAGGAAGACCAGACAACGCTGTGGCTGGCCGCCCGAGTCTCGGCCCGGCTGGTTGACCAGATGCGTGAGAACGCCGACACCGCCGATGCCACCAACGACTAGGGTGATGCCGAAGACCTTCACAGGTCGACAATCACACCGACCACCATCGCTGCGGACCCCGGAAACCGCGTAGTCCCCCTCCGCACCGGTGCACCGTTGACGCCGATCCTCAGGAGGCGAAGCCAATGGCCATGGAAGGCTCGGTAACCGTGCGGATGGCCGCGCCGGCCGACCGCATCTGGGACCTCATCTCCGATGTCCGCAACACCGGGAAATTCTCGCCCGAGGTGATGGAAGCCGAGTGGCTCGGCGACGCCACCGGACCGGCACTGGGCGCCCGGTTCCGCGGCCACGTGAAGCGCAACGAGATCGGGCCCGTCTATTGGACGACGTGCGAGGTCACCGCCTGCGAGCCCGGGCGGGAGTTCGGCTTCGCTGTGCTCGTCGGCGACCGGCCGGTCAACAATTGGCACTACCGGTTGGAGCCGGCCGGCACCGAGACCGACGTGACCGAATCGTTCCGGATGACCCCCGGGGCGTTCACCACGGTGTTCTCCGTCCTCGGCGGCCAGCTCCGCACCCGGCGCAACATCCGTGACATGCGCAAGACGCTCGAACGGATCAAGGCCGTCGTGGAGACCGGCGAGCAATAGCAGTCGGCGAGTTCACTGCCGGGGCACCGGCCCCTGGTGTCACCGTATGACATTTAGTTATGCTTAATATTGCTTAGGCATACATATCGGGTCGCTCATGGGCGCCTGAACATCTGGAAATCACGGGGTCGGGAGTGATGTGACCAGGTCACTGGTCATCATCAAGGAGGTCGGCATGACTGCACTCGTCCCCCCACCCGTCGACTTGAGGTCCCTGCAGCCGGCCGAGCCGCTGCCGCGGCGACGCCGGCTCATTCCCCGGTCACGCCGAGGCAAGGCGGCCGTCGCCGGTGGACTGGTCGTGCTGCTCGTCGCCGGGTTCCTCGGCGCGACGTACACAACCTCGCCGGGAGGCACCTTGTGGGGCGTCCACAAGGCGATCTTCCCCGACCACTCGCAAGAGGTTGCCCTGGCCGCAGTCGTCGACGACTTGAAGACGGCACAGGACATCCTCGGGAGCGGACAGCAGCCCACACCGGACCAGCTGACCGATGCACGTACCGCCCTCAACAAGGCCAAGCAGGGCTTGGACTACGTGTCTCCGTCACCTCAGCGCACCAGCCTGCAGAACCTGTATCTGCAACTGACACAACAACTTCTGCAGTACACGCCCGATTCGGTACAACGACTGGCTGCGTTGCCCGCACCACCAGCTACGACACCACAGGTGCCTGACGCGGCGCTGACGAGCGGGTCTGCGCCGACGTGGGGGTACCCGGGCACGGCTGGGGATGACTTCATCCCACCGCCACCCGGTGTTCCCCTCGCCCCGGCGGCAGACTGGCCCCAGCCGGTCGATCCTCCGTTGACCCCGAACCTCGGATACCTGGGTTATTACGACCCGTCCTGGGGCCAGCTCTACGGCTACAACTCCTATGACTGGTACAACTACGATCTCGGCGGCTACAACCGGTACGGCTTCGATTTCTTAGGGTTTGACCGGTGGGGCTACGACCGCTGGGGTTACGACCGGTGGGGCTATGACCGCTGGGGATACAACTGGGCCGGGTACAACTGGGCCGGGTACGACCGCCACGGTTGGGACCGCAACGGCTGGAACGAATGGGGCCAGCGCCGCGACCACCCGGGTGACCCGCGTAGGCGGGACTGGTACGACCGCCACCACCCGTACCGGCTGTACTTCCAGTGGAAGTTCCACGTCCACAATCCGGTGTACCGCCGCGCGCAGTGGAATCGGGCCCACGGGTTCAACCCGGATCGGTACCGGGACTGGAACCGGAACCGGGATTGGCACAACCCGCGCAACCGCGACTGGGCACCGGCGGTGACGGTGGGCACGACCGTCAACATTCACCTCTCATCCCCGGTGGTGAACCTGAATGCCTCACTGTCACAGTTCATCTCCAATGACAAGGCGACGGCTGCCTCTGGGCCGCTCATGAAGAACCTCGCGGACAAATCCACCCGTGACTTCACCAAGGAACTCTCCCCGCGGCATTTCACCCTCACCGGGCCGGCGCTGGAGTCGGCGCTGCGCAAGCAATCCGAACCAGTTACCACAAACCACGAGACACCAGTTGCACCACCGGCATTGACGGCACCTGTGCCGGCTGCTCCGCCGTCGAAGGTGTCACCCGAGTTCAACGCACCCAAACTTGAGCCGGTGCCCGCCTACACACCGCCGACGACCGACGAACCGCGGGAGAAGCGGGAGTCCAGGCTGGACGATGTTGCGCCCGGAACGGACTCCAATCCGCCCTCTGGCGAGACCGCAGTCCCGCCGAATGCAGGCAACCCCGACCATGGCGGGGTTCCGCCGTCCGAACCGAGGCGGCCGACAGCTGATACGCCTGCGGAGGCACCGCCGTCGGCACCGAGAACAGCGAATCCACGCAGCCCTGAGGTCACGCCTCCCCGTGAGGACTCGGGACCTCAGCCGGACAAGCCCGTTCGTGAGGCCCCCGCACCGGAACCACCCGCGCAGGAGCCGCCGGCCAGCGACGAGCCACCCCGGCAGCACAGCGAACCGGCGGCACCTGCCCAGGCACCTGCTCCTGAGGCCCCGGCCCGGCGGGCCCCGCGGCAAGAGCCGCCCGCCCGGCAGGAACCACAACCCTCGTACCAGGCGCCGGTCCAACAAGCGCCGGTCCGAGAGGCGCCACCCTCATGGGAGGCGCCCGTTCGGCAGAAGCCCGAGCGGCAGGCACCGCCCGCACGCGAAGCTCCGCGGTCCGATCCGGGCCCACGTCAGGCGCCCGAACAGCCAAGGACAAAGGGACCCAAGTGTTCAACATTTCCGATGTGTTGAGCACGGGCGTCCGATGAGGACCGCCTCTGGGTGGCCCCGAGTCCACGGATTCACCGTTCGCCAACTAGCATGAATCGTCCCTGTGGGTTTTCGACGCCTGTTTCGACAGGTCCATCGCCCCCGTAGCTCAGGGGATAGAGCACGGCTCTCCTAAAGCCGGTGTCGCAGGTTCGAATCCTGCCGGGGGCACTTAACTGACGATGGAATACCCGCAGCTAGCGGGCAGTTTTGAAGGTAGCTAGCGCAAGTCACGTGCTCTGCCCGTGCTTTCAAGCCGCCGCAGCCAAGCGGGCGATCCGTTAGCCGCGCGAGCGGCCCCGGCACCCCACCAGCCCCAGGGATTGAGTTAAGGCGCCCTCTCGCCCCGCGGTCCTGCACAGCCACACACATCGATGCCGTCAAGACCGAGCCGAGCACCGGTGGCGAATCGCGGTTTCCCAACTATGGCGCCTACACCCTCAAATCATTCCATGGGCTCGTCGTCTACCTTGAAATCGTAATTGATCTTCGAATCGGCGACTGATGTGGTGGTAGCGGTCACTCCAGCACGAAGACCATCCGACGTCGCAAAGGAAGCAACACATCGCTGTGTTTCGCCAACAACACCACGAAGTGGACCCTCACATGTGACCGATTTTATTGGAGCACCAGTCTTCTCGGTTATAGCCTTTTTCAAGCCGCTCTCAAGTTCGGCTTGCGGGATGTTCGACACCGCATTAGCAGAGTCGCCATTTCCCCCGACAGTTACCGAGCATCCCGCGACAGTCACCATGATGCCAATGGCTACGGACGCCATAAAAGGCGATAGTCGGGAGACGCTTGCTGAACTCATCATTTCTCCGATCCGGTAGAGACCCATATTTCGTGGATAATCGTTCCGCACGTCCCTATCTTCGTCCACTGCCACGGTCGCCGACTCGACTGGCGCACCGCTACCCGGGATCAATGTGTGTCGCCGTGCTGCCGCCCCCTTAGAGATTGGGCGTATGGAGCTGCTGCTGAAAGCAATCCAACCCCGTGCAGTTAAACCAGACGTGACGTTCTCAGCCAAGGCAGCGCCTCTTTTACCCAACACAGCGAGTGCGGCCCCTCCCCACCGCACACCCCCAATAAGATTGTCATCGCTCTTAATTGTCTTCCGATTCACGCCAGTTTGACACTCAATACTCCGGTACTATCCGCAGAGACTGGAGAAAGGTACCGAATTCCTGTCGACAATGCAAGTATTCCTCTTCGGATATTGTAAACACAATATCCAGAACATGCGTTTCTCCGGTGGCGGTAGGCGTCGCAATAGACATATGAGTAAGTCTTACGGGAACGCCGCTCACCAGGATAAATCGCATTTCCTGGGCGTATTCCGAGGACGGACCTTTGGCAATCCAGTCCGATCTGGTGACCCGTAAACCGATCGTTCTCGCCCGTTTATGTTCAGAGTAATTGTGCGCAATCTCGCTCAGATCGACGTTCGATCCGAGGATGTACTCCGTAACAACAATACTAGGAATGAGCCGACTATCGCGATTTGCATCGCGCAACAGGACGGCAGATGCATGCTCTTCACCGACCCCCGCAGGGTCAACATTGGACCATCCGTCGGGAACAGCTGAATCGAATCTAACTTTATGCATGATAGTGCCCAGTTATTCTAGGAACCAGTCGGTCAGTCGCTTCAGGTGGCCGGCGACTTCCTTGGGATCTATCGTTATTTCCAACAAACCGGCTCCGCCGAAACCTCTGGCATGCCCGTAATGCCCACCAATACTGAATTTTCCATCGTCCGTCCGCCCCATATGAAAATCACTCGCAGCACCAGCCCCCGCAATTTCCGTGATGCCGGCGGTGATTTGAACTCCATAGCCGTTGAGTTCAACCTTTTGCGATGAGTGCGCCCCGACGGCCACATCGCCACCCAATTGACCTCCCGATGGAGACGCGGCACCGGAGAGGTTGCCTCGCGCACCAAGTGCGCCATCTGCATGGCCTTTGACCTCAACTGGGCCTACATTTCTCGAACCATTGGCTTCGCCCTCAACGATACTGAGTCGGCCCTGGGCAGAACCTGTCACGCCGTCCTTTCGCAGTTCATAGCTCGCCCCACCGTGCGCGCCGAGCACCTCCAGACGCCAGTCATATTCCCCGCCGGGACCTTTGGCGCCACCCGCCTTATCCCACACTGCGGCGCCGTGTTCACCGGTCTTGCCTTCGGCGATCACAGGCCCCTTCGGTTTGTCCACCTTGACGTCCTTGCCCCATTCGCCGACCTTGGTGCCTGGTGGGGGCTTTTCATGCCGACCGTCCGGTGGCTTCAGGATGTCTTTGCTTTGTGGCGTGCCCCGGGACCCTTCGATCGACTTCTTTTGCTTGGGTACCGGCAGCCCGCCAGGTCCAGCTTCGCCGTCCTCGGTATCCGGCTCGCCTTCCTCCGGGTTCAGCTTGAACTGGTGATCCACTAGTCGGACCGTGCTGTCACGTCCGCCGTCGTCGCCGTCGAACCTTATCTCTTCGAGATCAACCGCCTTGCCTTGGAGACGTTTGCCCACCAGCGCGGCGGCACTAACGAGTTGTGCAGCGGTCCAACGGATATCTTCGGCGTGCTCCGCCAGAGCCCTGTTCCGCTCAACGATCGTGGCAATGTCGTACTTGCGGGCGTCAGTGACGTTCAAATTCTCAGCCACTCTGAACCCGTCGTCCTCGGCGGTGGTGATCGCTGCAACGGCCGCGTCCTTGGCAGCGTTGATGTCGTTGCTGCCGTTCTCGGCGAGGTCGGCAGCCTCGCGCAACACACCGCTCTGAAGACCAACCACAGCGCAGTCAGCAGTCACGCGGTCGACTGCAGCGTCCTTCGCGTCGCCCTCCCACGTGGTGCCACCCGGCGATGCGATGTTCTGGCGGTGCTCATCGAAGGTGGCCTCGCTCCCCGTGGCCGCCCGACGCCAGTCCGTGGCGGCGTCGGTGAGGTGCGAAGTACTCCAGTCCTCGATCTGTGATCGCGTCGGCGACCCACCCGCCGAAACGGCAGCCGGACTCACACAGTCACCGAAATCGAGTCAGCACCGCTGCTGTCGGTGTCGTCATAGCGCCCGGCGCCCACCGACAAATCTCCACCCTGCCCCGCCACGCGTCGTGCCTGACGTTGTCGCACCATATTCAGTGCAGCGTTAACAGCGCTCACTCCGGCGGCACTCGGATCATCACCACAAAAGAAACCACCGACTGCTTCCGCTGCCAATCCATCAGCAAGCGCATCGCTGGCACCGGCAGCCGCCCGCAAACCACCCGCGTTCACTTCCAGCCCGTTTGCCATATCAATCCCCCCAGCCTGGCTAATTCGGCCTGAGCAGCCTATCAGCGCGCGAGCCCGCCGCCTGGCCAACATCGACGTATCGCGAACCCCCGACGAGTTGAACGATCAAGCAGGCCCGCACCCACGGCGACGGTGATGGAACCACGAGCGAGCCGCCCGCAGGCCTGCAGCCGGTACGGTTCCCGATCTTGTCGGCATGCCCCAGTAGCGTCATCGGCAGATCGAGATCATGGGGATGCAGGTGAACCGCACGGTGCAGTACTGGCGACTTTTGCAGCCGGACGGTGCGCCGCTGCCCGGTGAGTTTCCGGCCGAGCAGGTGGTGCGGCGGCTGCGCCGAGCGGAGGCCGACGGCCTCAACCGCTACCGCCGCTGCACCGACGGGATGCTGCTGATCGCGCACGGCGCGCGCGACGCCCGGATGCTGATTCTCGACAAGGTGCGGCGGGAGAACCTGCCCAGCATCGGCAGCGCCGCCGGCGCTCGGCGCGCCATCGGGCTGACTCCCGACGAGGGGCTGCTGGAACCGACATACTGCCTGTTCGGTGAGCGCAACATCGTTGCCCTGCTGACAAGCGGTGACGGCCCGCGGGCCCGTCGGCTGGTCGACTATCTGGAGCACAAGCTCGGCATCGAGGTGGGTATCGAGCCGGTGCTCACCCAGAACCTCGACCAGGCCCTCGACGCGATGAGCGTGTCCAGGGTCGACGTCGCAATCCCGGCCAATCGCATCAACCGCGAGCTAGTGGGCGGCGACTGGGTCCAGGCGCTCGACGGGGCCCGCGCGCTGGCCCAGGATGGTGTCGTGCGCATCGGGATCTCGGTGGGCCGTCGTGGCACCGGAACGGAGAAGGACGCCATCCGCCGCCGGATCCGCGAACTGATCGACCACCTGCGGGGCTCCGGCGCCCTGTCGGAGTTCGAAAGTGCACGCGTCGTCGGCTCCATCAGCGGCACGCCGCAATCTGTCGATCTGCTTGAGGACCGATTCGTCGAGCGGACCGAGGTCGATGCCGATCGGCTGAACGATCCCGAGCGGTCGACCGCATATGCGCGAGAACTGTTGCGGCAGTCGCTGACTCGCAATCATGAATACCTCCTGTCCGCCGTGCCCGAGGTTCCCGGCGAACCCGTGACGTATGCGGACACTTTGATCGAATTGCCTGACGATGAACGCGAATAAGCGCCCGGTCATCCAGTTCAGCCGGCGGGAAAGGCTGCAGCACAACTGGGTTCGCCACCAGTGGGCGGACTGGCTGGTCGCCCTGATCGTGGTCGGCGTATGGCTGGCACTGGGCCGGGCCGGTTGGCTGCCGTGGGCCCTGACCGAAGTCCCCCGCGACGCCCGTCGAACCACCTACCAGATCTTGGCGACGGTGGCAGCCACGATGGGCGGGTTCACCCTGACCAGCATCTCCATCCTGGTGAACCTGCTGCGCGCACCGATGACCACCGTGGACAAGCTCCTACCGGCCAACGACAAACGCCGGGTGGGCACCGCATTCGTCTCGGCATTGCCCAGCCTGTTCGCATTGTTCGCGGCGGCGATTGTCGGGCTGATGACCGACGCCAACCTCGATTCCGGTCACTGGTGGATTCAGGCCACGATCATCGGCGCCGCCGTCGCCGCCGTCGCGTCACTCGCGCGGGTCGTGTGGATCCTTCGGCGCCTGCTCAGCCTGTCCTCGGACTGAGCGGCTATTTCACCGGCTCCACGGTCAGATTCCGACCACTGGCCTGCCACGCCTTCATCCCACCCTTGAGTTCGACCACGTCGGTGTAGCCCAGCGATCTCAGGGCCTCGGCGGCCGTCGCGCTCATGGGACCGGTGCGGCAGTAGATCGCGATCGGGGCATCGCGGTCGGAGGGCAGCCGATCAGCCTGCTCGGCGATCCGGTCGAACGGAATCGACAAGTCGGTGCCGGCGATGTCGCCTTCGAAGGGCACATGGACGTTGATCGTCAGCCGGTCGGATTCGGCTATGGCAGTGGCGAATTCATCCGGGCCGACCAGTCGATGGACGGCAACGCTCGCCGCCGCGGCTCCGGTGGAGGCGGCTGGCGGCGCCTCGGCCGGTGAGCCACACGCCGCCACCGACAGGGAAGCGACGACCGCAAGGGCACCGATGCACATCCTGGAGAACATGCCGAAAGAATACCCCTAGGGGGTACTTGTGCTCCAGTCCTCGGCGGTGCTACGGTCGCCGTGTCAGATACCCCCCGGGGGTATTCAACGGAAGGAGCGGAATCGATGACCACTTCGTCGACACAGGTCGATTGGCATTTGCGCGGAGAATGGTTCGACGTGTGCAGCTGCAAGTTGCCTTGCCCGTGCAGCTTCGCCCAGGAGCCGACGCACGGCGATTGCCTGTTCAACCTGGTGTGGCACGTCCGCGAAGGACACTACGGCGACACCGATTTGGCGGGCCTGAGCGTCATCGCACTCGGTGAGTTCGCCGGCAACATGTGGATCGGCGACCCGAACGCGACGATGAAGTTGATGTTCTACATCGACGAGAAGGGCGACGCCGCCCAGCGTGATGCGCTCGAGCGAATCTTCACTGGCAAGGAAGGCGGTTGGCCGGCCGAATTCGCCAGCCTGATCTCGGACATGCGCGGCATCGAGTACGCCCCGATCAACTTCGAGGCCGCCGAGGATCTCGCCTACTGGCGCGCCGAGATTCCCGGCAAGGTCGATCTGAAGGTGGAGGCCCTGACCGGCCCGACGGCCGACCCGAATCGCCGGGTAACCACCGTCAATGCACCGGGCGCCGAGGTCGGCCCGGGACAGGTCGCGACCTGGGGTGTGGTCAAGGAAGACCACGCCGTGGGCTTCGAGTGGTCGCACGAGCGCACCGGCGCGTCGAGCAAGCACTTCCCATTCGACTGGCGTCCCGGGTCGGCGGAGGCGGGCTCCGGTGAGGCGAACGCAGCCGCAGACGCCTCCTGCAGCTGCGGCTGCTGAGACCGGTACCGATGTCGGCGAGGCCCGCGGCCTCGCCGACATCGGATCATGTTGTACCGCAGGCTAATTCAGCCCGTTTGACAGGGTCATCGATTCTCCGGTCTGCAGCCGGCCCCGATCCGAGACCGTTGGCGATCGCCACGTCGATACCGCCGAACTGCGTGAGCGCGGTGTCCACCACCGAGCGCATGGCCGCCAGGTCGCGGACGTCGGCGGTCAGCGCCACACAGCACCGGCCGAATGCGGACACCTCGTCCACGGTCCGTTCCAGGTCGGCCGGCGTGGACAACGCATAGTCGACCGTCTCGATCGGGGCAGCGATGTCGCACACCACGATGTCGGCGCCTTCCCGCGCCAGCGTCGTGGCATGCGCACGTCCCTGTCCCCGCGCGCCTCCGGTGATCAATGCGGTCCTGCCCTCAAGTGCACCCATACCCATCCTTCTGTCGTCAGCTCCTGGATACAGACCCGGCAGCGACGGCAAACCTCACCGGAGGTCTCAGATCGGTCTCGAAACGGGATGGCCGGCGGGCAACATCCGGCGGTGACACCGGAGAGCCCCGGTTGACTTGGCAAATAAATTCAATGCCGTGACCGGGAAGACCTCAGAGAGAGCAAAGTGGCTGCACCACACGGTTACAGGTGATTCTCAGGATGATCGTGAGATGCACTAATGTTATCTCCAGACGGGGGTTTTGGGCTCGAACACGGCAAACAACCCGGAGGTGAAAAGTGATCCGTTCGAAACTGATGAGGGCCGCGGCAGTCGGGCTGGGCGCATTGGCGGTACCGGTCGGTGTGGCGGTTGCGGGAGCAGCTCCGGCCTCGGCCGGTCCTGAGATCTGCGCGACGGGGCCATACGGCTACGTGAGTGCTTGCGTCGAGGGCCCGGGCTGGGTCCGTCCGTGGTACGACGACGGATGGCGTGGCCGCGGCCACGGTCATGGTCACGGCCACGGTCACGACGACTGAGCGACTAAACCACGGGTAACGCCGTGGCGGGAATCCGAGCCTGGATTCCGCCACGGCGTTATTCGTTTCACGACCTCGAGTCACTCTCTTAGTTGTAGTAGCGTCTCGGTCATGGAGGACGTCTGGATTCTCGGCGGCTACCAGAGCGATTTCGCCCGCAACCTCTCCCGGGAGCGGGTCGACTTCGGGGGCCTGACGCGCGAGGTGGTCGATCACACCCTGGACAACGCCCAGGTCCACGCCGCCGACATCGGCGTGGTCCACGTCGCGAACGCCTTCGGGGAGCTGTTCGACGGGCAGGCGCACCTGGGCGCCATGCCGGCCACCGTGCATCCCGATCTCTGGGGCACGCCGGCGTCGCGCCACGAGGCGGCGTGCGCGTCGGGAAGCATCGCCGTCCTGGCGGCCAGTGCCGACCTACGCTCGGGTGCCTACGACTGCGCGCTGGTGGTCGGCGTGGAGTTGGAGAAGACCGTGCCCGGCGACACCGCGGCCGCGCACCTCGGCACCGCTGCCTGGGCCGGCCATGAGGGCACCGGAGCGGGGTTCCTGTGGCCGTCAATGTTCTCCGACGTGGCCGATGCCTACGACGACCGCTACGGCCTGGATCCGGCGCACCTGCGCGCCATTGCCGCGCTGAACTACCGCAACGCGCGGGCCAACCCCAACGCGCAGACCCGCGGCTGGACCGTGCCCGATCCGATCGAGGCCGACGACGCCGGCAACCCGGTGGTCGAAGGACGCCTGCGCCGCTTGGACTGCAGCCAGATGACCGACGGCGGCGCCGGCCTGGTGCTGGTCACCGACGCCTATCTGCGCACGCACCCACAGGCCAGTCCACTGGCCCGGATCGCCGGATGGGGCCACCGCACAGTGGGATTGGGGCTGCGGCAGAAACTGGAGCGCGACGCCACGGAGCCGTATCTGCTGCCCCATGTGCGGCAGGCAGCACTCGATGCCTTCGGCCGGGCCAAGGTCACGCTCGACGACCTGGACGGGGTGGAGGTGCACGACTGCTTCACCCCGAGCGAGTATCTGGCCATCGATCACCTCGGGCTGACCGGTCCGGGTGAATCCTGGAAGGCGATCGAGAACGGCGAGATCGAGATCGGTGGACGCCTGCCCGTCAATCCGAGCGGCGGGCTCATCGGCGGCGGGCACCCGGTCGGCGCCTCCGGGGTGCGGATGCTGCTCGACGCCACCAAACAGGTCAGCGCGGGCGCCGGCGCCTACCAGGTGGAGGGCGCAAAGACCTTTGGCACCTTGAACTTTGGCGGTAGTACCGCCACCACCGTCAGCTTCGTCGTGAAAGGAGTACCGGGATGAACACCGAAGTGGTGGCCAAATTCCTTTCCACCCTGCCCGAGGACGACACCCACCCGTACCGCACCGGGGCGTGGCGCCCGCAGACCACCGAATGGGATGCCGAGGATCTGCGGGTCGTGGACGGCGAGATTCCGACCGATCTCGACGGTGTGTATCTGCGTAACACCGAGAACCCGCTGCATCCCGCGTTTCAGACTTACCATCCATTCGACGGAGACGGGATGTTGCACATCGTCGGATTCCGCGACGGAAAGGCGTTCTACCGCAACCGGTTCGTGCGTACCGACGGCCTCCTGGCCGAGATCGAGGCCGGTGGCCCGCTGTGGCCCGGCATCGCCGAGCCCGTCGAACTCGCCCAGCGCGACCACGGCTGGGGCGCCCGCACCCTGATGAAGGACGCCTCCAGCACCGATGTGACGGTGCACCGCGGGGTCGCGCTCACGAGCTTCTACCAGTGTGGCGACCTGTACCGGGTCGATCCCTACAGCGGTGCCGATCTGGGCAAGGAAGATTGGGGCGGGGCCTTCCCCTCCGCGTGGGGCGTGTCGGCCCACCCCAAGGCCGACGACGCCACCGGCGAACTGCTGTTCTTCAACTACGGCAAGCAGGCCCCGTTCATGCACTACGGCGTGGTGGATGCCGACAACCGGCTGGTGCACTACGTCGACGTGGAACTTCCCGGCCCCCGACTGCCGCACGACATGGCCTTCACCGAGAACTACGTGATTCTCAACGATTTTCCGTTGTTCTGGGATGCCAAGTTCCTCGAGAGCAACATCCACCTGCCGAAGTTGCACCGCGATATGCCGTCCCGGTTCGGTGTGCTCCCCCGGCGCGGCGGGGCCGACGAGATCAAGTGGTTCGAGGCCGACGCCACCTACGTGCTGCACTTCACCAACGCCTACGAGGACGGCGACGAGATCGTGCTCGACGGTTTCTTCCAGGGCAACGCGGTACCGGCCCTGGCGCTGGACAAGATGCAGACCAGGCTGCACCGGTGGCGGTTCAATCTGCTCACCGGCCAGACTCGCGAAGAGCAATTGTCCGACAGCATCACCGAATTCGGCATGATCAATCCCGGCCATGCCGGACGCGACTACCGCTACGCCTACGCCGCCACGGGCAAGCCGGGCTGGTTCCTGTTCGACGGCTTGGTGCGTCACGACCTACACACCGGATCCGAGCAGCGGTATGCGTTCGGCGACGGTGTGTACGGCAGCGAGACGGCCATGGCGCCGCGCGTGGGCAGCTCGGCGGAGGACGACGGCTACCTGGTCACCATCACCACAGACATGAACGACGACGCGTCCTACTGCCTGGTGTTCGACGCGGCGCGTGTCCCCGACGGCCCGGTGTGCAAACTGGCGCTGCCGGAACGGGTTTCCAGCGGAACCCACGCCACCTGGGCGCCCGGTGACGAGCTGCGCCGATGGCTGGTGCGTGACTGACCCACCGGCCGGCGGCACCAATGCCGTCGGGCAGATGCTCGGCTTGGTCGGTGACGAGTGGACGATGTTGGTGATGCAGCAGGCCTTGCTGGGCGCGACCCGCTACGGGCAGTTCCAGACCCGGCTGCCGATCTCCAGTTCGGTGCTGACCCGCCGCCTGGGCGCCCTCACCGACGACGGGGTGTTGCGGCGTCACCGCTACCAGGAGCGGCCCCCGCGCGACGAGTATCGGGCCACCGCCCGCGGCCGCGGGTTGTGGCCGGTGCTGTTGTCGATCTGGGACTGGGAACGCCACTGGGTGCCCGAGCACCGCGAATCCCTGCCCACCATGCGCCATCTCACCTGCGGTGCCGATTTCTCCCCGGTGCTCACCTGCGGCGCGTGCGGTGACCAGACCGCGCCCGGTGAGGTGACGGCGACGTGGGGACCGAGCGGAGGTTGGTCGCGGTCGCTGCCCCCGGTGGCCACCCGGCGTCGCTCCGTCGACGACCGGCGTGACTCGCCGGCCGGCCAGTACCCCCAGACCATGAGCGTTCTCGGCAACCGCTGGGCGTTTGCGATCCTGGTGGCCACCTTCACCGGCACCAGCAGATTCTCCGAGTTCCAGCGACTGCTGGCCGCACCCCCCGGATCGATCGCCGACCGGCTGCAGACGTTCCGGGACAACGGGATTCTGACCACCGAAGGTCCGCACTACCGGCTGACGGCGAAGGGCGCGGCGTTCCTGCCCGTGCTGGTGACCGCGCTGGCGTGGGCACAGCGTTCCTTTCCGGATGCCGAAGGCCCCGCCGTGAATCTCGTCCACACCGGCTGCGGTGGCTCGTTCTCACCGGTCCTGCGGTGCGATCAGTGCGGCGATCGGCTCGCCGGGGCCACGGTGGCCGTTGTCGATCCACTGGTTGCTGACAGTTCCGCCTAGTTTCCGGGCCGACAGGTGGCAGATCCGCGGCCGTCCCACCGCTGACGGCGGCCGGCCAGAACGCCGGCGAGCCACGTGAGGAATGCACCCGTGGACACGCCGGGCGCGGCAGGATGACGGCTTCACGCCGCCCTCTACAGCTGTGACATGGCTAAACGGCGCGCAGATGTCGTCGAAATTGTGCTGGCACTCTCCGGGGGCGAGTGCTAATATCGGCGGTGCACAGTGATTGGCTGCCTGCCAGGGTGGCGGGCTCTGAGATGACACGGGAGGTGGATTACTGTGCTTCGTTTTGATCCGTTCAGCGACCTTGATGCTTTGACCAGGAGTTTGCTGTCAGGTGATTCCGGGTCAATGCGCACACCCAGGTTCATGCCGATGGACCTCTGCAAGATCGGCGACCATTACGTCTTGACGGCCGACCTTCCCGGCGTCGATCCGGGCTCGGTGGACGTCAACGTCGACAACGGCACGCTGACCATCTCCGCGCATCGGACCGCACGGTCCGAAGAATCCGCGCAGTGGCTGGCCAACGAGCGGTTCTTCGGCAATTTCCGACGACAGCTGTCACTCGGCGACGGGATCGATACGTCGGCGATCTCCGCCACGTACGAAAACGGTGTCCTCACCGTCACGATCCCGATTGCCGAACGCGCCAAGCCGCGCAAGATCGATGTGGCTCACGGCGCCGATCGCAAGTCGATCGAAACCAACACTGTCGATGCGGATTAACTGATCCCGCCACGGCGGTCCAGCCTGAACTTCAGGCTGGACCGCGCCGCGGGCCATTCGACATCCAGGATCGAGTAGACCACGGTGTCGCGGCGAGAGCCGTCGGGCGACAGCTGGTGGCTGCGCAGCACCCCGTCCTGCTTGGCGCCGAGGCGCTCGATCGCCGCACGGCTGGCGAAGTTGAAGAAATGGGTGCGGAATTCGACTGCCACACAATTCAGTTCGTCGAAGGCGTGGCCGAGCATCAAGAGTTTGGTCTCGGCATTCACGCCGGTCCCGCGGACGTCGGCGACATACCAGGTATGCCCGATCTCCAACCGGCGGTTGGGCCCGTCCACATTCAGATAGCTGGTGGACCCGACAAGCCTGCCGTCGAGATCGCGCACCACGAAGCTCACGCCGTGATCGGCCGCGCGCAGTTCGAGCATGCGCTGCACCCACTCGGCGGCGGCACCGGGCTGCGGCGTCATGGTGTACCAGAGCGAGCCCAGCTCACCGTCGGCGGCAGCGGCGTCGATCTCGGGAATGTGCTCGCGGCTCAACGGCTCCAGCCGCACCCAACTCTTACCGGTCAACTCAACCGGCGTCACGAACTCACCCATCATCGCCCTCCGAATGTTGACAGAAGCGACCACACCGAACACAACCCGGCCAGTACCGCCATCACGCCGCCGACATAGAGCCCGTAACCGGCGGCCACCGGCCCCTTGACGTTGAGCATGTAGTACCAGACCGTCAGCCCCACCAGGGTCAGCGAAATCAGCAGCCCCGCAGCCGAAGCCCACCGCTGCGACAGGCCACGGCCCGCCATGGCACCGGCCACGACGAGGACGGCACCCAGCAGAACGATCAGCTGCCCGGCACCGAAACCGCGTGGCAGAACGATGCTTCCCACCGCCCCGCCGATCGCGTTTGCCCGGCCGCCGCCGTTGGCGCTGGTGGTCAGCCACGGCAACCAGGCCACCACGATCAGGACGGCAGCACACAGTGCCACCAGCCAACCTGGACGCAGACGAACCATGACGACGAGACTATCGGGTGTGACCGAACTACCCGACTGGGCCAGACAGCTCGATCTCGCCCCACACCCCGAGGGCGGCTGGTACCGCGAGACCTGGCGTAGCGAACTGACCATCAGCCAGTCCTCGCTGCCGTCGGGGTACTCCGGGCCGCGCAACGGCGGCACCGCGATCCTGTTCCTGTTGATGCCCGGCCAGCAGTCGGCGTGGCATACGGTGCGCAGTGCCGAGCTGTGGTTCCACCACCGGGGCAGTCCGTTGGTTCTGGAGATCGGCGCGGAGAAGACCACCGCGGCCGCGCGACTCCTCGGCCCGGACGTCGCCGCCGGGCAGCATCCACAACTGCTGGTGCCGCCCGGCTACTGGCAACGTGCGGTGCCCCGTGACGACGAGCCCGCCCTGGTCAGTTGTGTGGTGGTGCCGGGCTTCGACTTCGCGGACTTCGCGCTCAGTCCTGCAGCGACGACAGATTGAACTCGGCACCGGTCGGGTCGGCGACCGCGGCCAGCCGGCCGTAGGGCGTGTCCTCGGCCGGGCGCACCACCGAGCCACCGTTGGCGACGATCAGCTCGATGGTCTTGTCGACGTCCTCGGATCCCAGGAACGAGCACCAGTGCGACGGCATCCCCTCGGGCATGAACGCCGCACCGTCCATCACACCGATGAGTGCCTCGCCGTCGAAGTTGGCTGTGCTGTACCGGAATTCATCGGTGTCCGAGACGGTCTCGGTGGTCCAGCCGAACGCCGTGCGATAGAAGTCCAGGGCCTTGGCGTAGTCACGGGTGGTCACCTGGTGATACACCGGTGCACCGGCCTCGTTGAAAACCGCGAAACCCTCGTGTCCGCCCGGCTGCCAGATACCGAAGAACGCACCCGTCGGATCTGTCATCATCGCCATCCGGCCCTTGGCCGGGATGTCCATCACCCCACCGCAGTTGCTCCCGCCGGCCGCGGTAACCGCGGCGACGGCAGCATCCGCGTCGGCCGTGTGCAGGTAGACGGTCCAGGCGTCCGGGGCGTTCCACTGCGGATCGTTGCGCATCAGCCCGGCCACCACCTGGCCGTCGACCGATGCGGTGACGTAGCCACCGTATTCGGGGCCGCCGGTTTCAAAACTCCACCCGAACACCGCACCGTAGAACTGCTTGGCACGCTCGAGGTCAGAGGTGGTCAGGTCGGTCCAGGTGGGGGCGCCCAGCGGGGCGCTCTGGCGGGTAACCACGATGATGTCTCCTTCAGGGTGAGTGATCGGTCGCTAGGTTGACCACGGCCGCACGGAAAACTCATCGCCGCTCAGCAGCCACCGTTGATCGTGTGGTCCGGCCGGCCGCCGTCATCGAGTGTGATCGTGGTGGTACCCGCGCGCGACAGCTCGACTCGCACCGTCCGCGGACCCGTCCATTCGACATCTTTGAGCCCGTCACGTTCGCCGTTGATGCAGCCCAGACTGTTCTCTCGCGACAGCAGACCGTGGTTGGTGAACACCCGCACCGATGTCAGCGTGTCGATCGAAAGTCCGCCGCCCTCGAGCACGACCAGCTCCATGCTGCCGTCCGGTGACGGGAGCCGTTTCACCTCATCGCGGGTGCCGCCGAGTAACGACGCGAACCACACGATGCCGCCCCACACCACCCCGATCAGGACGATCAGCACCACGCCGAGCCACTTGACCAGCGGCTTCCGAATCCCCAGACCGCAGGCGGCGGCCAACGCCACACATCCCGCGACGCCGAAGATCCCCGGATGGAGCAACCAGGGCCGAATCCGGTAGTAGTCGAACAGCAGAAACCCCGAAACGACGAGCCCCCAGAGGAATACGCCGAGAACCGCCACCAGGCCCGCTGCCACCCGCACGCGGTTACTGTACGCAGGTCAGCGGTAGCTCTGAGCGATCCTGGCGCGGTGTTCGGCGGGCGAGCCGAAAAGCGACCGGTTGAGCGCGGCCCGCTTGAGATAGACGTGTACGCCGCTCTCCCAGGTGTAGCCGATGCCCCCGTGCAGTTGCATGGCCTTCCCGGCCACCTCGACCGCTGTGTCGGTGGCGTAGGCCTTGGCCATGGATATCGCAGTTGCGGCGTCGTCGCCATCCGTCGCAACGGCCGCCCCCACCAGCTGACGGGCCACCGAGATCTGAACCATCATGTCCGCACACGCGTGTTTGACGGCCTGGAAGGAGCCGATCGGACGGCCGAACTGTTGCCTGACTCCGGTGTAGGCCACCGTGTTGTCGAGCATGGCCTGGGCGATGCCCAGGCTGTCACAGGCCACCGCGAGGGCGGCCCGATCAGTCAGCGCGCGCACCTGAGTCTCCGGATCACCCTCGAATCGCCATACCGCGTCCTCGTCGACCTCGAGACCCTCGGCCGTCACGGTCGCCAGCCGGCGGGTCTCGTCGAGCACCGGCTGTTCGGTGACCGTGAGGCCGGGTGCGTCGACGGCCACGTCGACCATCATCGCGACCCCGTCTGCGTCGCGGGCCGGCAGCAGCAGCCGCCGGGCGCCTGCGGCGTCGGGCACAAAGGTGGCCCGGCCGTGGACGCGCCAACCCAGCCGGGTGGTGGCCAGCTCGAAGGGGGCCGGCTCGCCTCCTCCGGGCAGGGCGAGGGTTGCCCGGACGTGGCCTGCGACGACATCCCGCAGCAGCGCGTCGCGAGACGCGTTGGGCTGCACCGCATTCAAGGCCCCGATGGCCAGTACGGCACCGCCCAGGTATGCGGTGGGCGCGGCGGCCCGGCCCAACTCCTCGCAGATCACCGCGACCTCGGCGAACGTGGCACCGGCGCCGCCGGCGTCCTCGGGTGCATCCAGGCCGACCCAGCCGGCCGAAACGATTGTCGCCCAGCCGGCCGGGTCGTTGTCGACGTCCTTGGCCAACAGGTCGGCTGCAACCGACCGCAATTCATCATGGATTTCGGAGAATTCGCTCATCTCACACCGCACTCGGTTCTCGGGGCAGGCCCAAGCCGCGTTCACCGATGATGGTGCGCTGGATCTCGCTGGCCCCACCGGGAACGGTCCATTCCCATGATCCGATGAAGTCGAGCATCCAGGCGCCTGACTCCCAGCCGCTGGAAACTGGTTTGGCCAGCACGGTGTGAGCGTTCAGGCCACCGATCTCCGCGCCGAAACCGGTCATCCGTTGCAGCAGTTCGCTGTAGTAGAGCTTGACGATCGACGCATCGGCCGGACCGGCCTTACCCGCCTCCGTGCGTTCGACCAGGTCCCGGCACAGCCCGCGCAGTCCGGTCAACTCGATCTCGAACTGTGCCAACCGGTCTGCCACCACCGGATCGTCGAGCGGTGCGGCCTCCAGCAGCCAGTTGAAGCCCGCGTTGCCCAACCGCTCCGACAACTCCAGCATGGTCATGCCGCGCTCGGCGCCGAGTGTGGCCTGGGCGACCTGCCAGCCCTTGTTCACCGGGCCGATGAGATTGGCTTCCGGTACGGCGACGTCGTTGAGGAAGATCTCGCAGAAATGCGAATCCCCCACCGCGTTTCGGATCGGCCGCACGTCGATGCCGGGGGTGGTCATGTCCATCAGGAAATACGAGATGCCGTGCCGCTTGGGTGCTTCCGGATCGGTGCGGGCGAGCAGCAGGCACCAATCGGCATGCATGGCGCCACTGGCCCAGAGCTTCTGGCCGTTGACGATGAAGTTGTCGCCGTCGGCCTTCGCCGTGGTGCGCAGCGCGGCCAGATCGGAGCCGGCCTCCGGTTCGGAGAATCCCTGCACCCAGATCTCGCCGTCGAGGATGGCGGGCAGATGTCTGTTGCGCTGCTCGTCGGTGCCCGCGGCCAGCAAGGTGGAGGCGGCGTGGTGGATTCCGACGAAGGCCAGCACCAGCCGGGGCGCGTCGTGCGCGGCCAGCTCCTGGTACAGCACAATCTGCTGCGGAACCGACATGCCGCCGCCCCATTCGGCCGGCCAGTGCGGCACCGCATAGCCCGCGGTGTGCAGCTCGGCGAACCAGGACTTCTGGAACGACACGAACTCGTCTGCGCCGACCCCGGTCTGGTTGGGGCGCCAGTCTTTCGGGACGTGGTCCGCGCACCAGTCCTTCACCGTGGCCCGGTAATCATCGATATCGGTCATGACGAGAACAACCCGGTGAGCCCGCGACGGCCGAGCCTGGCAGTCAGAGTGTCGCGGGTCTTGGACACCCCGAAGGGCAAGCGGCGCAACGGCTGGCTATACCGCGACAGCCAGGACAGCATGGTCTCATCGCAGAAGCCGACGGCTCCGTGCAGCTGATGGCACACCCGGAACACCACCTCGGCGGCCTCGATCGCGGCCAGCCGCAGCGCCAGCGCGTCGTCGATGGCCTCGTCGGCCTGATTCGTTTTCAGGCTCCACAGCGCGTATTTGGCGAGCATGTCGACGCCGCTGTGCTCCACCTCGGCGTCCGTCAGCTGGAACTGCACACCCTGGAACGACGACAACGTCTGCCCGAACTGCTTGCGCAGACTGACGTGTGCGACCGTCAGGTCGATCGCCCGGTCCAGCATGCCGAGCAGCGTCCATGACGGAAGCACCAGAGCCAGGGCCACGTCGCCGACACCCGCCTCGTCCGCGGCGGCAAGCTCGAGGGCGGTGGCGAACGACGGGCCCGTGACGCCGGTGGCGGTCACGGTGCTGCGTGCACCATCCAAGGTGACCGCGGCCCAACGGTTGTCCAACCCGTGCAACGCCGCCTCCGGGGCATCGGCGTCGACGACCACCAGCCCGTCGACATCGAGATCCTCCGGGCGTGACAGCCGCTCGGCCACCGGATAGGGCAGCGCCCAGTAGCCGGCACTGCGGCACACCGCGGCGGCGGCCTCGAGTGAGTCGGCGTCGGCCCGCGGTTCCAACTCCATGACGCCCAGACCGTCGAGCACCGGAGTGACCAAGTCGGCACGGGTTTCGGGCTTGGCATCGGCCTGTACCAGCAGCTGATCACCGCCGGCCGCCTCGAAGGCCCTGAGGGCTTGGCGGCCATACTCTTTCGCGTCATCGCTGAGGTCGAGAATCATCGTCGTCACGCCTTCCCGGCCAGCATGGTCCGCGACAACAGGATCCGCTGCATCTCGATGCTGCCAGAGGACACCGTGGACGCCTGCGAGTACCGCCAGTGGTCCTCGACCTCGGCGCGGAAGTACTCGGCTTCTGCGCTGTCACCCCTGGGGAGGGCGGCCACTATTTCCATGAGCACCTCGGCACTCTCCTGGTCCAGCCGCGTCACCGCGATCCGATATGCCGCGGAGTCACCGGGATTCACCCGCCCGGTGGCCTGCATGGACACCACCCGATAGGCCATCAGCCGGGCCCGGCGACAGTGGGTGAGCATCCGGGTCCACCGACCGCGCAGCTCGCCGGGCAGTCGCTCCCACCTGTCACCCAGCACCTCGGGTGCGGCCTGCAGCAGCCGCTCGCACCGCGCATAGCGGGCGATGCCGACACGTTCGAACGACACCACGTCCTGCACGATCGACCAGCCCTGGTCCACGGTGCCCAGCACATCGGCCTCGGTCACCTTGAGGTCGTCGAAGAACACCTCGTTCAGGTGGTGCGGCCCCATCATCGTCCTGATCGGGCGGACCTGAATGCCCGGGGAATCCATCGGCACCAGGAAGATGGTCATGCCCTGCTGCTTCTTCTCCCCCTTGGATGTCCGGGCCAACAGGAAGCACCACTGCGCCATGGTGGCGTAGGAGGTCCAGATCTTCTGGCCGTTGACCCGCCAGCCGTCGTCCTCCCGGCGCGCGAAGGTGCGCAGTGACGCCAGATCCGATCCGGCTTCGGGCTCGGAAAAGCCCTGACACCAGATCACTTCACCGTTGGCGATCGGCGGCAGGTGCTTACGCTGTTGCTCTTCGGTGCCGTGCCGCATGATGATCGGCCCGACCCAGTTGACCCCCATGTACTGCGCACCGCGCGGCTCATGATGCGCCCACATCTCCTCACGCACCACGGTTTGTTCCCACACCGAGGCATCGCCGCCGCCGAACTCCTTCGGCCACGACATGCACAGCAGGTGCTTCTCCGCCAGCGTGCGGCAGAACTGCTGGGCCACCGCAAGATCGGCGGGGTCATCGGTGAACGCGCCGAGATAGTCGGCGGGCACCTGGTCGGCGATCAGCGCACGCAGCTCACCGCGCAGCGCGTCAGCCGCCTCACCAAACTCGAAATCCACTCCTGGCCTTCCTATTCCGCCGTGGCCGTATCGAGACGGGCCAGCACCTCGGCGGTGTCGGCTCCCAGTTCCGGTGCGTACCCGGCGACCCCGCCCGGGGTCCGGGAGAACCAGGTCGGCACACCCGGCATGCGAACCGGCCCGTGTGGGGTGTCTATGGTCTCGAACAGACCGACGGCGTTGAGGTGCTCGTTCTCGAACAGGTCCGCGGGGGCGAGCATGGGTGCCGCCGGAATCTCCAACTCCGCGAACAGATCCAGCCATTCGGCAGTCGTACGTTCCTTGAGGGTCTGGGCCACCAGCCCGTACACCGTGTCGATCTGACGGGCCCGCTGTTCCAATGTGGCGTAATCGGGGCTGTTCCAGATCGGCTGCACGCGGTCGATGAACGCATTCCAGTGCTTGTCGTTGTAGATCAGCGCCGCGATGTGACCGTCCTTGGTCTCGTACGGTCTGCGGTTGGGCGTGACCGCTCGCGGATACACCGCAGGCCCCAGCGGAGGCTCGAACATCGCGCCGTTGGCATGCTCGACGAGCATGAAGGAAGCCATCGTCTCGAACATGCTGACCTCCACCTCCTGCCCCTCGCCCGTGCGCTCCCGGTGGAACAGCGCCATCGTCGTGGCGTACAGCGCCGTCAATCCGGCCACCTTGTCGGCCATGATGGTGCCGACGTACGACGCCTCACCCGTCAATTCCTGCTGCACCGCGGGCAATCCACACTCGGCCTGAATGGTGTCGTCGTAGGCCGGCCGATCGGCATCCGGGCCGCGGCGCCCGTACCCGTAGCAGTTGGTGTAGACGATGCGCGGGTTTATCGCGGCCACATCGTCATAGCCGAAGCCGAGCTTGGCGATCGCCTTGGCGCGCATCGAATGGATGAACACGTCGGCATCGGCGATCAGCGCACGCAGGTGGGCCTTGCCCTGATCCGACCGCAGATCCAGGACCACACTGCGCTTGCCCCGGTTGACGTTGACGAACACCCCACTCATGCCGGGTGCCGGCCCGACCGAGATGTAGCGGGTGTTGTCCCCCGCCGGTGTTTCCACCTTGATCACGTCGGCGCCCATGTCGGCCATGATCTGCGTGCAGTACGGCCCCATCACCATCGCGGTGAGGTCGATGACCCGAATGCCCCGCAGCGGACCGCCGGTCATGAGGTGACCCCCTCTGCCGCCCGGCTGAAGCTGTAGCGGATGTGGTCGACGTGACCGTCGGGAACCACCGGGAAGACCACCGGATCGCTGAGGTCGCGGATGGAGTTGATACGACCCCCGACGTCCTCCACCGTCCATGACGGCTGATACACCCCAGGGCTCTCGGCCACGACCGCGCGAGCCAGCCGCCCGGCGATCGCCACCAGGAATTCACCGGTGATCGAACAGGATTCGTGAGCCAGCCAGCCGACGGCCGGGGCCACCAGGTCCGCGCCCATCGGCGGGTAGGCCGAGGTGTCCAGGCCCTCGGCCATCCGGGTTACTGCGCCCGGCACAATCGCGTTGCACCGCACCCCTTCGGCGGCACCCTCCAGCGCGACCACATTGCACAACCCGAGGATCCCGGCCTTGGCGGCGGCGTAGTTGGCCACTTCGTGGTTCCCGTACAACCCGCCGATCGACGAGGTGAGCACCACGCGGCCATATCCGGCCTCGCACATCAGTGGAAACGCCGGGCGCACAACGTGGAACGCACCGCGCAGGTGCACGTCGAGAACGGCGTCGAAATCCTCGTAGCTCATCTCTTTGAGGGAGCCGCGTCGTACGGTGCCTGCGTTGTGGATCAGGATGTCGAGCTTTCCGAAGCGCTCGACGGCGGCGTCGATGATGGCCTGGCCGCCTGCGGGCGTCGCCACCGATTCGGTGACGGCGACGGCTTGTCCACCGGCCGAGACGATTTCGTCGACCACGGCCTGTGCGGGCGCGGAGTCGGTGCCGTCACCGGCGAGACTGCCGCCGGGATCGTTGACGACCACCTTGGCGCCTTTCGATGCCAGCAGCAGGGCGTACTCGCGGCCCAGGCCCCGGCCGGCGCCGGTGATGACGGCGACACGATCGTCGAATCTGAGTGTGCTCAAGCGAAGGGCTCCTCGCCCTCGAGCTTGGTGCGTTGCAGCAACCGGCCCGACGTCGGGTCATACGGCGTGGCCCGGTGCATGGTTCCGGTGTTGTCCCAGATCACCAGGTCACCGACGGTCCACTTGTGCCGGTAGGTGAAGTCCGGCTGGGTGGCCCAATCCCGCAGCCGGACCAGCAGTTCGGCGCTCTTGCGGAAGTCGATCGGGCCGTCGGCGTCGACGATGTGGCGCGCGGTGGCGCCGAGCACCAGTGACTTGCGGCCGGACTGATGGGTCCACACCAGCGGCAGTTCCCGGTCGCCGATGGCCATCATGCGCCGCAGAGTCTTGGTGGTGGGCTCGGGGTCGTAGTAGAACAGCGTGTTCCACGCCGAGTGCATGACCCGCAGCCCGTCGATGTCGGCCTTGTCCTCATCCGACAGGTCGTCGTAGGCGGCGTAGGTGTTGCAGAACTCGGTGTCGCCTTCCTCGGGGTTACCCAGCGCGACACTCTGCAGCAGCGACGCCAGGATCGGCACCTCGTTCATGGTGCCGTCGATGTGCCAGTACAGCGAGCCCTTGAGATAGTCGGCCTGCTTGTTCACCTCGGTGTCCAGTGAAACCTTGTAGAGCTTCTCGCCCTGGTGCTCGGGAGCGAAGGTGCCGAGGGTCTCGGTGAACGCGATCTGCTCGTCATCGGTGAACCCGATCTGCGGGAAGACCAGCACCCCGCGCTGCTCCAGCAGCTCGCGGATCCGTCCGGCATGTTCACCGGACAGCAGTGTGGCCTTGTCGGCTCGGATCTCGGTTCCGATGCGCGGCTTGATATCCCGGGTCTCAAATACCGTGGTCGGTGTCGTCATGACGTGAGCTCTAATCCGTCGAGATCACCCTTGGCCCGCCAGTCAGCGATCAGCTCATCGAAGGCGTAGAAGCCGGGCGAGTAGAAGTCACCGAGGAAAGCGCCGTTGCGCTCAGCGCCACCGCGTCCCTCGTTGTTGTAGTACCCAGGCGTGCAGGATAATTCGAACGCCGAGTTGTCGATCGACAGTTCGCGGACCGTCGCGACCCAGGCGTCCTGCCCTTCCTGACTTGGCTCGACCGTGCTGGCGCCCCGGTTCTGCGCCTCGGCGATGATGTAGGCGATGTGCTTGGCCTGCTGTTCGAACATCGCCGTGGTGTTGGCCGATACGCCGCCCTGGATGAAGCCCATGAAGAACTGGTTGGGGAATCCGCGGCTCGTCATGCCGTGCAGAGTCTTGTAGTCGTTCTGCCAGTAGTCGAACAGGGACAGTCCGTCGCGGCCCACGATACGGTCGATCGCGAACCGGCGGCTGATCTCCGTGGAGATCTCGAACCCGCTCGCGAAGATCACGCAGTCGACCTCGTACTCGACTCCGTCGGCAACGATGCCCTTTTCGGTCAGCCGCTCGACACCCTTGGATGCCGAAACGTCGACGAGCGTCACATTGGGCCGGTTGAAGGTTTCCAGGTAGTGCTCGCTGGACGTCGGCCGCTTGCACATGAAGCGGTAGTACGGCTTCAACGCCTCGGCGGTCGCGGGATCCTCGACGATCTCGCCGACCAGCCGACGCAGCCGCTCCATGATCTTGAAGTCTTCTTCTTCCCGGAAGGCCATGATCTGCTCGATGGTCACTTCGGCCGGGTTCTCGCTGGCCGCGATCCGGGCGGTCAGATTGCGCCCGAGCTCAGTCCAGAAGTCGCACACCAGGTCCGGCTCGCCGAACACCACCCCGACAAAGGGAGACCAGTTGTGGAAGTTACGCTTGCGCTCCTCCTGCCAGCCCGGCTGCAGCGAAGCGGCCCAGGCCGGATCGGTGGGCGGGTTGGTGCGCGCATCGACCGACGACGGGGTCCGCTGGAAGACGAAGAGTTGCTGGGCATCGCGGCCGAGGTGCGGTACCAACTGAATGCCCGTCGCACCGGTGCCCACGAGGGCGACCCGCTTGTCGGCCAGTTTGTGCAGGCCGCCGTCGGCGTCCCCGCCGGTGTAGTCGTAATCCCAGCGCGCGGAGTGGAACACGTGGCCCGTGAAGTCATTGATGCCCGGGATGCCCGGCAACTTCGGCCGGTTATAGGAACCTTGGGCCATGACCACGAAACGAGCCCGGATGTCGTCGCCCCGGTTGGTGCTGATCTGCCAGCGCTGCGTCGCGTCATTCCAATGCAATTCCCGCACCTGCGTCGAGAACAGGGCACCGTCGTACAGCCCGAAATGCTTGCCGATGTTGCGGCAGTGCTGGAAGATCTCGGCGCCGTCGGCGAACTTCTTGCTCGGCATGAAACCAAGCTCTTCGAGCAGCGGGATGTAGCAGTAGGCGTCGTTGTCACACTGGATCCCTGGGAAGCGGTTCCAGTACCACACGCCACCGAAATCACCGGCCATCTCGATGACCCGGATCCCCTCGACACCGGCCTTCTTCAGATATGCGCCGGCCAGTAGACCGGCGAATCCGCCGCCGAGGATGACGACATCGGCGTCCTCGACGATCGGATCCCGTTCGGTCACCGTCGTATACGGATCGACCTCGTAGAGCTCGGCGAACTCACCTTCCAGTTCCAGGTACTGGTCGCCGCCCTCGGGCCGCAGCCGCTTGGCCCGCTCGAAGGCGTACTTCTCCCGGATCGCATCGATGTCGAAATCGGCCGGGGTGTCGGTGGGACCACACGGTTGGGTCATGCGTTGGCCTTTTCCGGCAGTGCCGCCGCGTGCAGCGGGGCGGGCATGTCATGCACCGCGGGCAGCACCTCGGCGGCGAACAACTTGGTGGACTCCATGGCCTTCTCGTACGGCATGGTGCCGAACTGGGGCACGATGGTGACCTCGCAGAACGAGCAGGCCTCCTGTGCGGCCTTGAGCTTCTCGAACACCGTCTCCGGCGTGCCGATCAGCAGGTTGGAGGCGTGGTATCCGGGCGGGCCGCCCTTCTTCTGGTTGCCGACCTCCGAAGCCAGCACCGCCGTTGCGCTCGCCTCGCGGGCGGCATAGGCCTCATAACCCTTGACGCCCTTGAAGTTCGACGCATCGGCGAAGCCGTAATGCACGTTGACGTCGCGGTTGGCCGTCCAGATCCACTCTTCAGTCTCTGCCACCTCGTCCTCGGAGCCCACGCAGTACATGAACATCACGTTCTTGGGCTGACAAGGCCCCAGACCTTCTTCAGCGCGGAAGGTGTTGACCTTGCGCACCTCCTCGCCGGCATCGGTGATCGGCTTGTTGCCCACGAACAGCGGCACCATGCCGCGCCGGGACAGGATTTCCAGCGACTCGGCGGTCGAGGACGAGCTGTAGATGCGATCGAACAGGTCGGTGCTGATCGGCTCGGGACGCAGCGACATTTCCGGGAAGCTGAAGATCTTGCCGTCGTAGGAGAACCGCTCACCCGAGAAGGCCAGCTTGAGGATGTCCAGCGTCTCGTTGAAACGGTCGCGGCTCTCCTCACGCGGCACGCCCACCGCGGCGAACTCCCCCTTGGACACCCCGCGGCCCAGGCCGATCGTGGTGTAGCGCCCGTTGGAGACGATGTCGAGGTATGCGATCTGAGTGGCCAGCCGGATCGGGTTCCACCACGGCACCACCGCCACGAACGTGCCCAGGCTGACTCGTTCGGTGCGTCCGGCGAAATACGTCAGGGCCTGAATCGGGTTGGGTGTCATGCCATATGGCGTGCCGTGGTGCTCGGGGAACCAGATCCCGTCGAAGCCGAGCGGCTCGGCGAGGTCGCCCAGCGCCAGTGCGGCCTGCACGCACTTGTAGTCCGGTGTGGCGGGTGGGGTGCTGAAGTCGCCGGCGAGTACGCGCTCCCAGTCGTGGGAGTTCTGCGCCCCGGTGCCCAGATTAACTTTCATATTCGCTCCTTATCGGGCGATTTGTGCACGCTTACCGGCGGTGAGCGCCGGTGGGCGTGCACAAATCACTGGATGTCGGTGGGCGCTCCGGTGCCCATGTACTTGGAAAGTTGGTAGTGCAGGTTGACCGTGCTGCGTTCGCGATAGGGGTTCGGCAGGGTTCCCGGGAAACCTGCCGATTTCATCCCTTGTTGCACCGCCGCCATGTTCGAGAAGTCCTGCGGCAGTACCGACAGCCAATTCGGTGAGTCCTTCGGGGTGTAGGCCCACTCGGTCTGCGGCTCTTCACCTTTGGGGTACAGCTCGAACACTGCGACCTCGAAGATGCATTTGTCCGGGTTGTAGCTCGGATCGGGGCGCGCGCTGTAGCACAGCGCACTGGTCAGACCCTGTCCCACTTGGAAGTTCGGGAAGATCTGCCACGCCGTGCCGCTCTGCCCCAGGATGTCCGGCGGGATGGTCGGCCAGATCACGCCCCGCGCCTCGTCATCGCGGCGGGCCGAGGCCAGCCAGTGCTGCAGCACCTCGTCGGCGGGGGTGCCCTCGGGCAGTTCGTCGACCAGCCGCTTGGCGGCGTTCACCAGCGTGTTCGTCGTGGTCGCGTTGGTCTCTTCCATGGTGTACACCTGCATCTCGGCAGTGGAGATGCGCGGATCACCGGTGCCCAGGCGGATCTTGGACTTGGTCTCGTCCATACCTTTCGGCGCGTCGTAACCGATGTTGCTGTGCTTGCCCTGCGCCTTCGCCCAGCCCTTGAACTCGCCGAACTGGTTGAACTCCGGGTGCGTGGTGAACACGTGGTAGGTCTCGTTGAAGGCCTCCATCGCGACCTTCCAGTTGCAGTCGAAGTACAACCACTTGCGCCACTTGTAACGCATGTTCTCCAACCCGAACGGGTCGAGGATCTTGGCCGCCGGGTACAGGTAGTCGATCAGCGGCTCGCAGTGCGGGTCCATGTTGATGAACAGCCACCCACCCCAGGTATCCACCTGCACGGGCGCCAGGTGGGTGTTGCGCGGATTGAGCTTGCCCTGCCAGTCGTCCTGTTCCCGGATGTGGGTGCAGGCTCCGTCGAGTCCGTACGTCCAGCCGTGGAACCCGCAGACGAAGGATTTCCTGGCCCGGCCGGTCGCGTTCTTGGCACCCTCGGGGTTGTCGATGAGCTTGCGGCCACGGTGCATACAGACGTTGTGGTGGGCCGCAAAGGTGTTCGCGCCGGTTCGGACGATGATGATCGAGTCGTCGAGGATGTCGTACGTCAGGTAGTTGCCGACCTCGGGAATCTCCTCGACCCGGCCCACCTGCTGCCACACCTTGCGCCACAGCCGATCCCGTTCAGCGCGTGCGTAATCCGCGGAGACATAGGCCTCGACCGGGATGGTCGTCGGCGCAGACAGGTCCTCGGCGATGACTCCGGTCGAGTCGTCCGGTTCGGCGTCGACCTCCATCGCGGCGTCGAGATCGGATTCGGTGTGGGCCACTAGATCCTCCTGATGGCTTCGCGGAAGGATTCGTCCTTGAGGAACAGCGAGGTGTTGTCGGCGCCCAGATGCGTCCAGCGCAGGTTGAGCCCGCCGTCGACCAGGATGGTCTGGCCGGTGATGTAGCTGGACAGATCCGAGAGCAGGAACAGGATGGCCCCGGCCTGCTCCTCGGGAGTGCCCCGCCGGCCCATCGCGATCGCCCGCTGGTCACGCTCGGGGTCGGCATCGACATATGTTGCGGAGGCGGCGGTTTCGGTGACACCGGGGGCGACGGCGTTGACCCGGATGCCGTCCGCGGCGAGCTCGGCCGCCATCGTGCGGGTGGCGGCAACGATCGCGGCCTTCGCCGTGCCGTAGGCGACGTGATAGGGCGCGGTGTTCATCCCACTGATCGAGGACACCGACACAATGGAGCCTGGGGTGCCGTGCGATCGGATCTCGGAAGCCACCGCCTGGCTCATGAAGAACATGGTTTCCAGGTTCGCCGTGAACAATTCGCGCCAGTCGGCCCGCGACACCCGGGTGGCCGGCATCCAGGTGGACGGCGCGGCACCGCCCGCCACATTCACCAGCCCGTAGAGCTCACCATCGGCGCGGCGCGCCGCATCGAGCACCGTGGCGATGCCGTCATCGGTGGACGCGTCGGCGGCCACGGTCACGACGTCCAGCCCCTTGTCGGCCAGTGGCGCGACGTGAGTGTCGAGGTTGTCCTGTGAGCGGCTCACCGCCACGACCGTGGCTCCGGCCTCGGCCGCCATCCGGGTGACGGTGGTGCCGATCCCGCCACCTCCGGCGCCCGACACCACCACGACCCGGCCATCCAGGCTCAGGGAACTGTCCATGCGCAACCCTTGCCGATTCGCTTGTCCTATTTGTCCGGACAACATATAACGATCTTCATATTGGAGAACACTATTCCGCAGGGGTTATTCAGCCGTCAAGGGCCGAATCGAACCTTCTGGCACCTATTGTCTGGACTACGACGACTTGCTAACGTCCGGGTCATGAGCGCGCCTTCGGTAACCGACGCGAGGTACACCGCAAATCCCACGACAGCCGGGGAGTGGACGCTGGAGCAGGTCACCGGCCCCAGCCGACTGTTCGGGGCGAACGGCCTGCGCACCGGGCCCGACGGCCGTATCTACGTCGCGCAGGTGACCGGCAGCCAGATCAGCGCCCTCGACCCTGAGACCGGACGGCTCGAAACCATCAGCGCCAAGGGCGGCGACATCATCGCGCCCGATGACGTCGCCTTCGACCCGAGCGGCAACCTGTACGCCACCGAGGTGATGGACGGCCGGGTCAGCGTTCGCGCGGCCGACGGCACCACCCGGGTCTTGCGCGACGACGTGCCCTCGGCCAACGGCATCACCTTCCACCAGGGCCGACTGTTCGTCGGCGAATGCCGCGAGGGTGGCCGGCTCATGGAGTTCGACCTCACCGGCAGCGCGCCACGCATCCTGCTGGAGAACGTGCCCTCGCCCAACGCGATGGAGGTCGGCCCCGACGGGCTGCTGTATTTCCCGGTGATGGGTGCCAACGAGATCTGGCGGATAGATCCCGACGGCGGCGAGCCCCAGGTGGTGGCCGGCGGCCTGGGCGTCCCGGACTCGGTCAAGTTCGACGCCGATGGCTACATCGTCTCGACGCAGGTGGCCAGCGGTCAGGTGCTGCGTATCGATCCGCGCACCGGCGCGCAGGTACTGCTGGCCCAGCTGACCCCCGGCCTGGACAACTGCACCTTCGTCGACGGCCGGCTGTTCGTCTCGAACTTCACCGGTGAGATCACCGAGATCCTGTCCGGCGGCAGCACTCAGGCCCTGCTACCGGGCGGGCTGAACTGGCCACTCGACCTCACCATGGGCGACGACGGCAATCTGTACGTGGCCGACGGCACCTACTTCTACCGGGTCGGCCCCGACGGCAGCCTGGACACCGTCGCGATGCTGTTCTCGCCGGGCTACCCGGGCTTCTTGCGTGGCGTGACCGCCTCGGGCCCAGGGGAATTCATCGTCACCACCGCGGCCGACACCGTGACCCGCTACCGTCCGGGCGGCAGCGAGGACGAGGTGAGCCACATACTCGCCGGAGGCGTCGACCAACCGTACGGCGTGGCCGTGGCGCCGGACGGTTCGGTGCTGGTCGTCGAACAGGGTGCCGGACGGCTGCTTTCGGTGCGCGACAGCTCCACCACGGTGCTGGCCTCGGCGCTCGACACCCCGGTCGCGGTGGCGATCGGCCCCGACGGCGCCCCGCTGGTCTCGGTGGCCGGGGCGGTTGTCCGGGTCGACGGCGGGAAAGCCGCACCGCTGATCGACGGATTGCACACGCCGCACGGCATTCTGATGCGCGACGGCGCGCTCTACATCGTCGACTCCGGCAGCAAGGAGGTTGTCGAGTACGACCTCGATACGGCCGCCCGCACCACGATCGCCACCGGGCTGCCGGTCGGCCCGCCGCCCGGGGTGACCCCCAAGCCGCTCAAGGGCATGCCGCCGTTCTCCGGCCCGCAGGGCCCGTTCGCCGGGATCACCGGCGGATCCGATGGCACCCTCTACATCTCGGGCGACGGTGACGGCAGCGTGCTGGCACTGCGCCGGAACCGGTGACGCCATGACCGTCACCTCGCCCGAGCACCGCTACCTGCAGGTCGCACGCACCCTGCGCAAAGAGATCGTCGACGGCGTGTACCCCGTGGGGTCACAACTGCCCACCGAACACGAACTGTGTGAGCGTTTCGAGGTCAGCCGTTACACCGTGCGCGAGGCCCTGCGGCGGCTGCGCGACGACAATCTGGTGACCTCACGCCCGCGGGCCGGGACCACAGTGGCGCAACGGGCGGCGACGAACAGCTATGCGCAGGACGTGGTCTCGATCAACGACCTGCTGGCGTTCGCCACCGGCGCACAGTTCACCATCGAGTCCAATGCCATGGTGACCATCGACAACGAGTTGTCCGAGCGCACCGGGCTCCCCCTCGGCGAGCAGTGGCTGGCGGTCCGCGGCTACCGGCAGGCCGATCACGACCAGGCGCCGGTGTGCCGCACCGAGTACTACATCAACCGCAGCTTTGCCGCGGTGGGCCGGCTGCTGCAAAGACATTCAGGCCCGATCTTCCCATTGATCGAGGACCTGTTCGGGGTCAGCATCGTCGAGGTGCACCAGGAGATCTCAGCGATCGTGACCTCACCGGAACTTGCCGCGGGACTCAAGGTCGATACCGGCAGCGCCGCCCTGCAGATGCAGCGCACCTACACCACCTCCGACGGAGAGATCGCCCAGGTCACCATCAACACCCACCCGTCGGACCGATTCCGGCACGCGATGACGATGCGTCGGGTCAAGGGCTGAGCGTGGTACCACGCGACCACGCCCGCAACGACGACGCCTACTCCCGCGGGCTCTGGGTGTCCACCACACTGGCCGACGCCCTGGCCGACGCGGCGCGTGACACACCGGACCGGGCCCTGGTGGTCGACGGCGACCGCACCCTGACCGCCCACGAATTACACAGCCGGGCAAAGACTCTGGCGGGTCAACTCGCCGACTGGATGCCGGCCGGCAGCGTGGTGTCCTTCATGCTGCCCAACTGGCACGAGGCCGCGATCATCTACCTGGGCGCCACGCTGGCCGGCATGGTGATCAACCCGATCCTGCCCTCGCTGCGTGACCGTGAACTGCGTTTCATCCTCGACGATGCGCAGGCCCGCGCCATCTTCATACCCGCCGAGTTCGGCAACCACGACTACGCGGCGATGCTCACCCGCGTGTGCTCCCAGCTGGACACGCCACCGGAAGTGGTGGTGCTGCGGGGGGATCCGGGCCCGCACCGTGCCTTCGACTCCCTGGCGGACGCACCCGACCGGAACCTGCCCACACTCGACCCGGACGACATCCGGATGATCATGTACACCTCGGGCACCACCGGGCGCCCCAAAGGGGTTTTGCACAGCCACAACTCGATCCACGCGCTGATCCGTCAACTGCGCGAACACTGGATGGTCGAGCCGGGTGACACCTTTCTCGTGCCGTCGCCGATCGCCCATATCGGCGGCTCCATCTACGCGTTCGAGTGCCCGCTGCTGCTGGGCAGCACCGCGGTACTCATGCAGCGCTGGAACGCAGAAGAAGGCGTTGCGCTCATGACCGGACACCGGTGCACCCACATGGCCGGCGCGACACCTTTTCTGGAGCAATTGTTGGGTGCCGCCGAGCGGGCCGGGACCCGGCTACCCGACCTCAAGGTGTTCATCTGCGGCGGTGCCTCGGTACCCCCGTCGCTGATCCGCCGGGCCTCGGACTATTTCGACAAGGCCGTCGTCAGCCGGGTGTACGGCTCGACCGAGGTGCCCGTCACCACCGTCGGCTCCCTGGCACCAGGCGACGTCGACCATGCCGCCGACACCGACGGACGCCCGGGCATCGCCGAGATCCGGTTGGCCTCCGGCGAGATCACCGCCCGCGGGCCACAGATGCTGCTGGGCTACCTGCACCCCGAGGACGAGATCGAATCCTTCGACGCCGACGGGTTTTTCCGCACCGGAGATCTCGGTCGATGGGTTGACGGCGACTACCTGCAGGTGACCGGGCGTGCCAAAGACCTGATCATCCGCAACGGCGAGAACATCTCGCCGAAAGAGGTCGAGGACATCCTGGTCGGCGCACTCGGCATCACCGAGGCGGCCGTGGTCGGGCTACCCGATGAGCGCACCGGGGAACGCGCCTGCGCGGTCCTGGTAACCGCCGACAGCCACACCCCCGGCGTGGCCGAGGTGAGCAGGTTGCTGGCCGAGCACGGGCTGGCCCGGTTCAAAACTCCCGAGCAGGTGGAGATCTGGGATGCGCTGCCGAAGAACGACGCGGGCAAAGTGTTGAAGCATCAGATCCGAGCGACGCTGAAGGGGCATGACTAATGCAGGTTGCGATCGTCACCGGAGCCAGCAGTGGCATCGGATTCGGCTGTGCCACTACACTCGCCGAGGCGGGCATGGCGGTGCTCGGCACCGGCCGCGACGAAGGCCGGCTCGCCGAACTCGAGCGCGCCGTCGGTGACTCGGACCGGATCGCAACCCTCGCCGTCGACCTGGCCGAGGATGACGCTCCACAGCGCATCGTGGAGGCCGCGTTGTCCCGATGGGGCCGCATCGACTTCCTGGTCAACAACGCCGGCATCGGCAGCCCCAAACCGCTGCACGAGACCGATGACGAGACCCTGGACCATTTCCTGGGGATCATGCTGCGCGCCCCCTTCCGGTTGGCCCGAGATGTGCTGCCGCACCTGGGTCCCGGCTCGGCCATCATCAACGTCACCTCGACCTTCGCCGTCGTCGGCGGGTTGCGCGGCGGCGCGTACTCTGCCGCCAAGGGCGGATTGACGGCGCTGACCACACACATCGCCTGCCAGTACGGCGCACAAGGTATCCGCTGCAACGCGGTGGCCCCCGGTGTCACCGTCACCCCGATGGTCGAGCAGCGGCTCAACGATCCCGGCTTCCGCAAGATGCAGATCGAGATGACCCCGCACACCCGGCTGGGCCGGGTCGAGGACATCGCGTCCACCGTCGCCTTCCTGTGCTCGGACGGCGGCAGCTTCATCAACGGACAGACCATCGTCGTCGACGGCGGCTGGAGCTCGACGAAGTACCTGTCCGATTTCGCGTTCAAGTCCAAGTGGGTTGCCGAATGAACGTTTTCGCGGTGCTCGATCAGGCTGCGGTCCGGTTCGGGGACCGCGGTGCGGTGTTCGTGGGCGAACGCCAACTGCACACCTGGGCGCAGCTGCACGACCGCGTGCTGCGGCTGGCCACCTCCCTGAAAGGACGCGGTGATCGCGGTACCCGCGTCGCCGTGGCCAGCGAGAACCGGCCCGAGATCGTCGAGCTGATGTTCGCCATCTGGGCGGCCGAATGCGTGTTCGTCCCGATCAACTACAAGCTGCATCCCCGCGAGATGGCCGATATTCTCGCCGATTCCGGTGCCGCGCAGGTATTCGCCTCGGCCGCGATCGCCGAGAGACTTGCGCCGGCCACAGCGGTGCCCGTCGAAACCATCGGCGGCCAGGACTACGCACAGCGGCTCCACGCCGAGCCCGGCGCCCCGCCGTCCACCGACCCGGCCGCGCTGGCGTGGCTGTTCTACACCAGCGGCACCACCGGAAAGTCCAAGGGCGCCATGCTGTCCCACCGCAATCTGATGGCGATGACGGTGGCGCATCTGGCCGATTTCGACGACCCGGATGAGAACTGCAGTCTGATCCACGGCGCTCCCATGTCGCACGGTTCCGGTCTGTACATCCCGCCCTACGTGCTGCGTGGTGCCCGTCAGGTGGTGCCCGAATCCGCCGCGTTCGAACCCGACGAGTTCCTGGACCTGTGCGGCCATCACCCCGGCAGCAGCGCGTTCCTGGCCCCGACCATGGTGCAGCGCCTTATCCAGACCGGGCGACCCCGCCCGGAGAACCTGAAAACCGTTGTGTACGGGGGCGGGCCGATGTACGTCGACAGCCTCAAGAAGGCGCTGGCCACCTATGGCCCGATCTTCGTGCAGCTCTACGGGCAGGGCGAGGCGCCGATGACCATCACCGGGCTGCGCCGGGGCGATCACGTCGGAGCAGACGACGCCACGCTGGGCTCGGTGGGCTACCCACGCTCCGGCGTCGAGGTCGCGGTGCACACCGCGGACGGCACCGCTGCCGCCGTCGACGAGATCGGCGAGATCGTCTGCCGCGGCGACGTCGTCATGTCGGGGTACTGGAACAACCCGACCGCCACCGCAGCCACGCTCAAGGACGGCTGGTTGCACACCGGGGACATGGGTTCCTTCCATGCGCACGGTTACCTCACGCTGCGCGACCGGTCCAAGGACGTGGTGATCAGCGGGGGCAGCAACATCTATCCCCGCGAGGTGGAGGAAGCACTGCTCGAACACCCGGACGTCGTGGAGGCGGGCGTGGTGGGAGCCCCCGACGCCGACTGGGGCGAGGTCGTGGTCGCGTTCGTGGTCGGTGACGTGGACGCGGCGGCACTCGATGCGCACCTGCTCGAACGCATCGCCCGGTTCAAGCGGCCCAAGCGCTACGAGTTCATCGATTCCCTCCCGAAGAACAGCTACGGCAAGGTGCTGAAACGCGCCCTGCGGGAACGTTTGGCCTGAACCATGGACGGACGGGCGTCGACGGTAATACGCTGATGTGACCCAGCTCACTCGCGAGAGACCCGAGGAGGCGGGATGATGGCCGCCAACTCTTTACAACAGACCACGCATTTTCCCAAGCAGAAGGCGCCCTGCGGGCGCATGGTCGAAGGCGATCGCCACGTCGAGAGCGACGACGACGGCCTGAGCTACGACGACCTCAAATTCTCCTGCGGCTGCCGCGAAAGCCGCCATGTCTATCACGACGGATGCGTGGCCATCCGCACCGTGAGACATGACGGGAAGGTGCTGCGGGACGAGCGCTGCAGAGAGCATGAGGCCTTCGAAGTGTGAGGCCACGGTATGACCGCCTCACACGACATAGTGGTGATCGGAGGGGGCGGCGCTGGATTGCGCGCCGCGATCGCCATCGCTGAGACCAATCCGCGGCTGAACGTCGCGATCGTGTCCAAGGTGTACCCGATGCGCAGCCACACCGTCTCGGCCGAGGGCGGTGCCGCCGCCGTGGCCGGCGCCGACGACACCATAGACGAACATGCCTACGACACCATCTCGGGCGGCGACTGGCTGTGCGACCAGGATGCTGTCGAAGCCTTCGTCGCGGAGGCACCGCTCGAGCTCATGCAGCTCGAACACTGGGGTTGTCCGTGGAGCCGAACGCCGGACGGGCACATCGCCGTTCGCGCATTCGGCGGCATGAAGAAGCTGCGCACCTGGTTCGCGGCCGACAAAACCGGTTTTCACCTGCTCCACACGCTGTTTCAGCGCGTACTCGCCTATCCCGACATCGTGCGCTACGACGAATGGTTCGCCACCACACTGCTCGTCGACGATGGCGTGGTACGCGGTCTGGTCGCGATCGAACTGGCCACCGGGCGTATCGAGACCATCCTGGCCAACGCGGTGATCATGTGCACCGGCGGATGCGGCCGGGTGTTCCCGTTCACCACCAACGCCAACATCAAAACCGGTGACGGGATGGCGCTGGCGTTCCGGGCCGGGGCGCCCCTCAAGGACATGGAGTTCGTGCAGTACCACCCGACCGGGTTGCCGTTCACCGGGATCCTGATCACCGAGGCCGCCCGAGCGGAGGGCGGCTGGCTGCTGAACAAGGACGGCTACCGGTATCTGCAGGATTACGACCTGGGCACGCCGACACCGGAACCCAAGCTGCGCAGCATGGAGCTGGGCCCGCGAGACCGGTTGTCGCAGGCATTCGTTCATGAGCTGGACAAGGGGCGCACCGACGAAACCCCGTACGGCCCTGTGGTTTACCTTGATCTCCGGCACCTGGGCGCCAAGCTCATCGACGCCAAGCTCCCATTCGTGCGGGAGCTGTGCCGCGATTATCAGCACATCGACCCGGTCACCGAACTGGTGCCGGTCCGGCCTGTCGTGCACTACATGATGGGCGGCGTCCACACCGACATCTCCGGCGCCACCGGACTGCCCGGGCTCTACGCCGCGGGCGAGACGGCGTGCGTCAGCATCAACGGGGCCAACCGGCTCGGGTCCAACTCGCTGCCCGAACTGCTGGTGTTCGGGGCGCGGGCCGGACACGCAGCGGCCGAGTACGTCTCCGGAGCCGGTGCGACGCCCACAGCCGTGCAGGCGCAGGCCCGCGCCGAAGAGCAGCGACTGGAACACGACCTGAGCCGGCGCGCCGAGAGTGGCAGTGAACGCATCGCCGACATCCGCACCGACATGCAGACGGTGCTGGAGACCGCGGCCGGCATCTACCGCGACGGGCCCGCCCTGACCAAGGCCGCCACGCAGGTCCGCGAATTGCAGGAGCGGTTCGCCAACGCCGGTATCGACGATCACAGCCACACGTTCAACACCGAGCTGCTGGCGTTCCTGGAGCTGTCGGGCATGCTCGACATCGCCCAGACGATCGTCGAATCCGCCTCCCACCGCACCGAATCCCGCGGCGCACACCAGCGGACCGATTTTCCCGACCGTGACGACGCACAGTTCCTCGCCCACACCATGGCCTATCGAGAGCCCGACGGCTCAGCGCGGATCGACTACCTGCCGGTCACCATCACCCGCTGGCCACCGGGCGAACGAATCTACGGGAGATGAGATGGCAGACCGAATTGTCATGGAGGTGGCCCGGTATCGCCCCGAAACCGATACCGAGCCGGTGATGCAGACTTACGACGTTCCACTCACCCGGGAATGGGCGGTGCTCGACGGACTGAACTACATCAAGGACCGACTGGACGGCACACTGAGCTTCCGGTGGTCATGCCGGATGGGGATCTGCGGCAGCTGCGGCATGACCGTCAACGGAGATCCGAAACTGGCATGCGCGACGTTCCTCGTCGACTACCTGCCGGGGCCGGTGCGGGTGGAGCCGATGCGCAACTTCCCGGTGATCCGCGATCTCGTCGTCGACATCAGCGATTTCATGACCAAGCTGCCCCGCATCAAGCCGTGGATCATCAACGACGACGAACCGGCCGCGGATACCGAATACCGCCAAACACCATCCGAACTCGACGAGTTCAAACAATTCAGCATGTGCATCAACTGCATGCTGTGCTACTCGGCGTGCCCGGTGTACGCGCTGGATCCGGACTTTCTCGGCCCCGCGGCGATCGCGTTGGCGCAGCGGTACAACCTGGATTCCCGTGACAAGGGCGAGGAGCACCGGCGCGACGTGCTGGCCGCCGCCGACGGCGCGTGGGGGTGCACCTATGTCGGCGAGTGCTCGGTGGCCTGCCCGAAGGGCGTTGATCCGGCAGGCGCGATCCAGCGCTACAAGCTCACGGCCGCAACGCATTCGGTGAAGAACCTGCTCCTGCCGAGGGCCGCGCGATGACGACCTATCGCCAGCCCGTCCCGCTGTTGTGGTGGGCCAAACGTGGTTCGTACCTGCGGTACATGCTTCGTGAGCTCAGCTGCGAGTTCGTGGCCTGGTCGGTGATCTACCTGGGCTTGCTCGTGTGGACCCTGGCCACCGGTCGTTACGACTGGTTCCAGGACTTCAGCACCCACCCGCTGGTGATCGTGCTGAACTTGATGACGCTGGCGTTCCTGTTGTTGCACACCGTGACCTGGTTCGGCCTGGCGCCGCGCGCGATGGTCGTGCACCTGCGCGGCCGGCGCGTACCGGCGGGTGCGGTGCTGGTGGGGCATTACGTCGCGTGGCTGGTGGTTTCCGCGGTGGTCGCATGGGTGGTGCTGGCATGAGTGCGCCGGCCCGGCGGACACCGGAACCGTTCTTCTGGCTGTTGTTCTCGGCCGGCGGCATGGTGAGCGCACTGGTGCTGCCGGTGCTGATGTTGCTTTTCGGCGTGGTGTTCCCGCTCGGTCTGCTCGATGCGCCCGCCCCTGAGCATCTGCTGGCGGTGGTGCGCAATCCGCTGACGCGTATCGTGCTCGCCGGTGTGTTCGTGCTCGGGTTGTTCCACTGGGCCCACCGGGCCCGCTTCCTCCTCGAGCATGGGCTGAAGCTCGGCCGCTTCGACCGGGTGATCGCGGTGTGCAGTTACGGCACAGCCGCGTTGTGCTCGATCGCCGCGATCTGGGTGCTGATCACGATCTAGCGCGAGCAGACACAGGATCGCCCTTTTCAGGGGTTTTCATGCGATTCCGCGTCTGCTCGCGAAAGAACGTTGACCACTCACCACATCAATCCGCGGATCAGCGCAGTTGGTGGAATATCCTCGGCGGCAATTAATCCCGCCGGAGCGTCACACACCCAGTCGATCGCGTTGACCACTCGGGCCGCCGTGGACACGCACCCGGCATCGGTCACATCCAGCACTGGATGGGACAGGCTGGTGTACATCTCGATGCGTGGCTCGCCCTCCACGATCACCTGGTGCACGCCGGACTGCCCGTCGGGCGGATATTCCCAATCCGGCGCTGCCGCAGGCGTGAGGCGCGTGGTGTGTTCAACGGTGATGACCGGCACGCCGCCGCGAACACCTTCGGCGGCAAATCGTGTCCCAGCCAACCGCCCTGGCTCGACGGTCATCATCGTGCATTCGATGCGCTCGGTGGTGTACCACGGCTCGAAGCGCTCAGTGACCTCGTCGAGTTCCACCCCGAGACGATCGGCGAGATTACGCACCAGGCCGCCGAACATCGACGTGATCACCCCCGGCTGGAACGCCATCGGCAGGTCGTCGTCCGGGGTGGTCCCGAAACCCATGGCGGTACCGGTGTATTCGTAGTCGTCGTAGTTTCCGTAGTCGAAGATCTCCTTGACCGTCACCGACTCGGCACGAGTGACCAGACTGAGCGCGGCATACACCGCCGTGTCCCCCGAGTATCCGGGGTCGATGCCGTTGACATACAGCGACGAATTCCCCGCTGCGCAAGCCTGTTCGAGCGGCACCCGCAACCAGTCGTCGGCCTGGTGCGGGGTAACCAGCCACACCATCGAAGTGCCGACGACGTTGATCCCGGCCGCCAGGAAGCGCGACATCTGCTCGATGGCTTCCATCGGCCGGGTCTCGCCCAGCGCCGTGTAGACCACGCAATCCGGCCCGAGCGCGATCAGCGCGTCGATGTCGTCGGTCGCGATGACACCCGTCGGCTCGCTGTGTCCACACAGTTCGGCAGCGTCGCGCCCGATCTTTTCCGGACCTGACGCATGGACGCCGACCAACTTCAGATCTGGTCTGCCGATGACCGCCGCCAGTGAATGCCTACCGACATTGCCGGTCGAGAATTGGACCACTCTGCGCATCGTTGCGCTCCATTCGTGTTCAGTAGTCGGGGATCGGCAGCGGCGAGTTGCTCGACTCGATACCGCCGTCCACATGGAAGATAGCGTTGGTGGCGTAGCAGTCGCGGGTGGACAGATAAACGCACAGCCGGCCCAGGTCCTCGACGTCGCCGAGCCGGTGCAGAGGCGTTGCCTCGTTCATCTTCTCCAGCGAGCCCGGCAACATGTCCAGGCTGCCCTGCAGGCCATCGGTCGCGAACGATCCCAGTGCGATCGCGTTCACCCGGATCTTGGGCGCCAACTCCTGCGCCATCGCACGGGTGAGCGCCTCAAGACCACCCTTGGCCGTGCAGTAAGCCGTCAACGCACGGATGCCGAACCGGGCCGACCCTGACGAAATGTTGACGATCGAGCCACGCCCGGCCTCGATCATGTGCGGTGCGACAAGTTGACTCATGATGAAAGCCGAAGTGACACACCAATCGAAGGTGTGTCTGAAGTCCTCGTCGGTGATGTCGAGAAACCGCGCGTAGGTGGATCCGCCGACGTTGTTGACAAGAATGTCGATCCGGCCGAACCGCTCCATCGTCGTGCTCACCACTCGTTCTCCGTCGGGTCGGCTCATCGCATCAGCGACCACCGCCACACCCCTGCCGCCTGCGGCCTCGATACCGGTGATCGTCCCGACGATGTCGGATTCCGTTCTTGCCGTGCCGACCACGGTGGCACCAGCCTCAGCCAACACTCGCGCGATACCCTGGCCGACTCCCTTCCCCGCACCGGTCACGATCGCGACCTGCCCGGTGAGATCGAACTGTTCCATTGCCATTGAGAACCCCTCTCGCAGAAAACAGTCTTCATCTAACGACTCAACCTGACTCACGTCAACGAAAATCCCTAAAAGCTCAGCTCCATCGCCTCACTAGATACGCGTAGAGACACTCTAAATACTGGTCTATCAGCAGTAATTCACTGAGAAAACAACGGAAACGCCCACCTGGGCAGGTAGCCACCCAGGGGTTGACTCTCACACGTTACTGACTATAGTCAGCCTTCATGAATCTGCGATTGACCGGTTCGGGCAGCAAGAGCGCAGCTCTCGCCGCGCCGGGCACCTCGGCGAGCGGACTCGACGAGCACATGGAGGCCTCGCGACTCGCCCAACGCCAGGCCGACAAGTGGCTGATCTCCGGGAGCCTGCTGATCGGCACCGCCGCCCTCGGCATCTTCGGCCTCCCACTGTTCCTGCGCGGGGTTTGGCTGCTACGCAAGGCCCAGCGGGACGGCCTGACCGTGCGCCCCATGCTGGTCACCCTGCTGGGCTACCTGGTCATCGTCGACGCCGCGATCAACACCGTCGGCTGGGCGCTGGACACTATGGCCAGCCACACCATCCTGGCCCGAATCCTGTTGAACGGCTGGGGCAACATGTTCGACGCCGGCTACTTCTGGCACTACAACGAACTGTGGATCGGCGGCGCCGCAGGCCCGGGTGAGAAGGCCATGGAAGTCGGCATGATCCTCACGGTCTTCACCATGCGGATCGCCGCAGGCATCGGGTTCCTGCAGATGAAGCGCTGGGGCCACCAGTGGATGATCATCACCTGCTGGATGGGTGTGGTGATCTGGTGCATCTACGTCTTCAACATGACCATGTACGCCGATGTCCGGTTCGCCGGCGTGGTGCTACCGGTCGTCGGCTGGTGGCTCTACGACATCTTCTACATCACCCCGTTCCTGGCCATCCCCTACCTGCACTCGGTCAACCGTGAGATCTTCTCGGACTGAGCGGCCTAAACCATGTCGCCTCAGGTGAAACCGTCAGCCCGCGAACAGCGTCGGCTGCAGACGCGGGAACGCATACTCGGCGCCGCGATCGCCGAGTTCACGTCGTCGGGTATGGCCGGCACCGACGTCGGCGCCATCGTCACCGCGGCCGGGGTGGCCCACGGCACCTTCTTCTTCCACTTTCCCAGCAAGGAGCATGTGCTGCTGGAGCTGGAACAACGCGAAGAAGCCCGGATGGCAGCCGATTTCGCCCGCATCCTCGACGGTCCGCACGACCTGCCGACTGCACTGGCCCAGCTGGTCGAGTTGGTCACCGCACTGGAACAGCGATTCGGCCCGGTCCTGTTCAAGGAGCTTCTGGCGCTGCACTTCTCCCCGACCCGTCCGACCAAGGACGAGTGGACCGATCACCCCGTGATCGTGCTGCTGGTTCGCGAGATCGAAAGAGCCTGCGGCAACGGTGAAGTCCACCCCGAGGTCGACGCCTTCTACAGCGCGACGTTCTTCCTGCTGGGACTCTACGGCGTGCTGACCACAACCGAACACGGCGAAGCACGAGACACGATGCTGGCCAAACTGGTGACAACCGCCCTTCGGGGACTGACCATAAAGGAGGTCTGACATGGATTGGGTCTGGGAGATCCTGCGCTACGTCGCAGCGTGGGGTGGAGCAGGTTTGGTGATCTGGTTCTGGTACTGGATGTTCTCCAACCTCGGGACGTTCTGAATCCCGATGACCGAACTCTCCGATGCGCATGCCTTGGCGCTCGAGCGCAGTTGCGCGGTGACCGCCGTTGCCCTCAGTGGGCAGCGCCGCACCGGCGTCCGACTGGTCACCGGAGCCCACCGTGCCTTCGGCGTGAGTGCGACGCTCGACTACGTCCACGTCCCTTACCCACAGCTCGAACGCGATTGGGGTCGCCGAACCGTTACCTGCGGTGTGGCACTGCAATGTTCGCCATCCAAGGAGCGGCTCGCCCACTATCGGCTCAACGAACTCTCGGCTCGCGAGCTGCGGGCCCTGACCACCATCGAGGCCCGGGTCTCCCTCGGCTGGGTCGCGCAGAACTGGACCGGCCTGCTCGACGAGTTTCACAAGGTGGCACCAGAGCTGGAAGCATTACCGGCAACGCTGGAGGCCGACGAGATGTTGCGCCGCGCAGTCGAAGCGGCGCGTGACGGCGATGTTCCCCACGCCCACCCGATCGCGGGCCGGCTGCCACGGGGCTTCACCATACCGCACGGCTTGACCGACAAGCTGCGCCGCAGTTTCGGCAGAATGCCCTGGACCTCAACGCAGAAGCGCCTGCCCCGACCGTATTCCATTCCGGTGGGCGGCGACGGCGGGGTACGCAACCCCAACCTGCCGCCGCCGAGCCGGCCGCAGGACAACGACCTGGACATCACCCCCGAGCATCGGCAGGGCATCCCCTACCCCGAATGGAACTCGTGGACCCAGAGCTTCCTGCGCGATCACGTGGCGGTACTCGAGCGACAGCACCGCAGCGATACCCACCAACCGAACTCGGCGTCGGCCGAGCTGAGGAAGTGGTTCTCCGAGCACACCCACCGCGCCATGAAGAACCGCTTGGAGGACGGCTCCGATCTCGACGTCGAGCAGTACGTGAGCCATTACATCGACGTGACGACCGGGGAGGCTGTCGAGCCACGGATCTTCCGTGAGCTGCTACCCAGCAGTCGCGATGTCACCACCGCACTGCTGCTCGACGGCAGTTCGTCGCTGGGTGTGCACGGTGGGCGAGTCTTCAAGTTGGAGTTGGCCTGTGCCGATGCACTGTCACGGGCCATGACTGTGGCCAAGGAAAGGCACGGCATCTTCACCTTCACCGGAAATACCCGGCACCGCGTAGAAGTGAGCTGCCTCAAGGACTTCGAGGACCGCCGCTTCGTGCCACCGAGTCTCCTCGGTCTTTCAACCGGTGGCTACACCAGGCTCGGCGCACCGCTGCGCCACCTCACCAGCCGGCTGTTGGCACAGCCGTCGGAACGGCGGCTGCTCATCGTGATCGGTGACGGGCTGATCTCCGACGAAGGCTACGAGGGGCGTTACGCCTGGGCGGACGCGGCTCATGCGGTCGAGGAGGCCAACGAGGCCGGGGTCTCCGTCTACTACGTCGGCGTCGGTCCGGTGCGCGTCGACCCGCTGCCGGAGGTCTTCGGTGACCGCCGGTCCCAACGTATCCGCCGCGTCGAGGACCTGCCGCGGGTTCTCGCGCATGTCCACAGAGAGCTTGTCGCAGCATGACTTCGAGTGAGGAGCCGGAGGCGGACCACAGCATGACTTCGAGTGAGGAGCCGGAGGCGGACCACAGCATGACTTCGAGTGAGGAGCCGGAGGCGGATCACGCATGACTACAGACACGTACTACTCGAACGGCAGCGAGATCAAGCTGTTCGAGCGAGCCTGTGAACAACGACTGCCGGTGATGCTCACCGGCCCGACCGGATGCGGTAAGACCCGCCTGGTCGAGCACATGGGTGTGCTGTTGCGCAGACCCGTCGTCACCATCAGCTGCCACGACGACCTCACCAGTTCCGATCTGGTCGGGCGGTTCATGGTGACCGGAGGCGATGTGGTGTGGACCGACGGGCCACTCACCCGGGCGGTGAAGGCCGGCGCCATCTGCTATCTGGACGAAGTCGTCGAGGCCCGCCATGACTCGCTGGCCATCCTGCATTCGTTGACCGATCACCGCCGGGTCCTCTACCTCGACCGGGCCGGCGAAGTGGTCGAGGCACCGGAGACCTTCATGCTGGTGTGTTCGTACAACCCGGCCTACCGCAGCTCGCTCAAGGAGCTCAAACCCTCCTTCCGGCAACGCTTCGTCACCTTGCCGATGAACTACCTGCCGCCGGATCGCGAGGCCGAGGTGATCGTCGCCGAGGCGGGAGTCGAGTTGCCGACGGCCCAGCGGCTCGTCCAATGCGCGATGGCGATCCGCACCGCGGACGAGGCATTTCACTTCGAACCGCCCTCGACCCGTGTCCTCGTCACCGCCGCACAGTTGATCGTCTCCGGCGCAACGGAACTGGAGGCGGCGGAAGCCTGCGTTCTGGCGCCGTTGTCCACGGACGGGGCGATCAGCGACGGACTACGCGAAGTCGCGGTGGCGAGTTTGGCCTCCTCCGATAGCTCACTCTAGAAAGGAGTCCACCCCGATGGACGAACAGGAACGAAAGCGCAAGCGAGCCCTCATCGTGCTGCAGATCGTCATCTACGGTTACTTGCTCGCGATGTTCGGAATCCAGCTCTACATGTCGTTCACCCGGGGCTGGTGGGAGCTGTGACAGCCGCCGACGTGACCACGGTCAGCCTCGAAGACCACCACGAGGAATCACGGCTGGCCCAGCGTCGGGCCGACAAATGGATGATCGTCGGTGCCGCGTTGATGGGCATGTGGGCCCCCGGCTTGATCGGCTTTCCCATTTTCATGCGCGGCGTGTGGCTACAGCGCCAGGCTCAGCGGGCCGGGCTGTCGGTGCGTCCGATGATCGTCACGCTCATCGGGTATCTGGTGCTGATCGACGGGATGCTCAACAGTTTGGGCTGGGCACTGGATCTGGTGGCCAACCACACGCTGATCAACCGGGTACTCATGATCGGCTGGGGCCACATGTTCGATGCCGGCTACTTCTGGCACTACAACGAACTGTGGATCGGCGGCGCCGCGGGCCCGGGTGAGAAGTCGATGGTCTTCGGCATGATCCTCACGGTGTTCGCGATGCGCTGCGCCGCCGCGATCGGGTTCCTGCAGATGAAACGCTGGGGCCACCAATGGATGATCATCACCTGCTGGATGGGCGTCCTGATCTGGTGCCTCTACATCTTCAACATGACCATGTACGCCGACGTCCGCTACGCCGGAGTCATCTTCCCCGTCATCGGGTGGTGGCTCTACGACATCTTCTACATCACCCCCTTCCTCGCCATCCCCTACCTGCACACCGTCAACCGCGAAATCTTCTCGGACTGAAGGAGACAACTGTGACCACCACAGACGAAACCAAGGCCGAGGACCTACCGCCCGGCACAACGCCGTACTACGCCCGCATGCACAAATGGATCAAACGGGCCGTGCTGGTGTGCCTGGTGGCCCTCGTCATCGAAGGTGCGTTCACCCTGCCGTTCATGGCGGTGTACTACGGCTATCCGACGCTGAGCCTCACCGAGATCTGCAGTGAGCTTCTCAAAGTCCGCTACTCGGACGATGCGCTGGAGTGCAAGGTCCCGTACCCGCCGCTCGGCCCGCCCGAAGGCGCCGAAGGCAAGGACACCGCCCAGGACGAATGGGGTATCCAGCCCGTGCCGAAGTATCACCGGCTCGGATTCCGCGAGCTGGTGCGCATCCACCAAGAGCGGGAAGCTCGCCAAGCCGCCCAACAACAGCCGAGCCCGTAGGAGCCCCCGTGCCGGAGTCACTCGAACGCCACGCCGAGAACTGGGATCTGCGCCACCAGGATTTCAACGACAACGACTTCCTCTACGATGTCTACTCGGTTATGCGACAGCAGTCACCGTTCGCCCGCACCGACAAACCATTCCTCAGCGCGACGCCGGCGGGCGCGTGGGTGGCGGTGCGCTACGCGGAGTGCGTCCAGATTCTGCAGGACTGGGAGCACTTCTCCAGCAACCCGACACCTGAGGGCGCCGAGCAGCTCGCCGGTGATCTGGTGATCACCCTCGACCCGCCACGTCAGCAGAAGTTCCGCAAGGTCCTGAACCCGTACTTCTCTCCAGCACGGATGAAGGCGCTGCGCCCCGAAATCGGCATCGAGACCGATCGGCTCATCGACGAATTCATCGAGTCCGGTCGCGGTGACCTCGCCCAGATCGCCTGGCGTCAACCAGGAATCGTGTTCTTCAAGTATCTGCTCGGCATGCCGGTCGAAGACGTCCCGCTGTGCATCGAGCTGACCGACACCGCGCTCAACGGCGTCACCGAGCAGGACCGGATGGGCGCCTGGGGCGGGCTGTATCAGCACCTGCACGACGCCGTGACCGTTCGGATGGACCAGCCGCCCCGTGACGACATGATCGATGTCCTGCTCTCTGCCGAGATCGACGGGGAGAAACTGTCATTCGGCGATGTCGTTTCCAACGCCATGCTCCTGGTCCAGGCCGGCCTCGAGACGACTGCCAGCGCAATGTCTTTCGCCTATCACTACCTCGCCACCAACCCGGCCGAGCGGGACCGCCTGATCGGCGATCCCGAACTCCTCACCCGGGCGGTGGAGGAGTTCATCCGGTTCGCCGGGTCGATCCACGGCATCCCCCGCACCGTCGCCAAAGAGGTGGAACTGAACGGGTGCACCTTCTCGCCGGGCGAGTCGGTCATCGTCAACTACGCCGCCGCCAACCGCGACGAACAGGTGTTCCCCGACGCGGACCGGTGCATCCTCGACCGCCGCGAGAACCGCCACCTCGGTTTCGGCGCCGGCGTACACCGCTGTCTCGGCTCCAACCTGGCTCGACTGGAATTCCAGGTGGGCCTGGAGCGGGTGCTGTCCCGAATGCCCGATTTCACCCTCGCAGCGGGAGAGCAGGCGAAGTTTCACGGCAACTCCGTCACCCGCGGATTCCGCTCGGTCCCGGTTACTTTCACGCCCGGCGACCGGTCCACGACATGACCTACCGGGTCGTGCAGTGGACGACAGGCAACGTCGGCCGCAAGTCGGTCCACGCCATCGTCGCGAATGCCGAACTCGAGCTTGCCGGCTGCTACGCCTGGTCACCCGACAAGGTGGGAAAGGACGTCGGCGACCTCTGCGGCATCGAACCGCTGGGCGTGGCAGCCACCGACGACGCCGACGCGCTGCTGGCCCTGCAGCCGGACTGCGTCGTCTACAACCCGATGTTCGCCGACGTCGACGTACTGGTCCGCATTCTCGGCGCCGGCATCAACGTCGTCACCACGTCCGAGTTCATCAACGGGCACGGCCTGGGCGAGGGTCGCGATCGTGTCATCGACGCCTGTGAACGCGGCGGCTCAACCATTTTCGGCAGCGGCATCAACCCGGGCTTCATCCAGTTGTTCGCCGTTGTCACCGCAGGCATCTCTGATCGCGTCGACCGGATCTCCATTCTGGAGTCGTTCGACACCACGATCTACAACTCGCCGGCCACCGAGATCCCGATGGGCTTCGGCTATCCCATCGACCACCCCGATCTGCCGGCGATCACCGAAAAGGGATCGGGCATCTTCCGAGAAGCGGTCCAGCTGGTTGCCGGCGCTCTCGGTGTCGAACTCGACGGTATCCGGTGCGACCCCAGCTATGCCCAGACCACCGAAGACCTGGATCTGCCCGGCGCCTGGACCATCTCCGCCGGCTGCGTCGCCGGCATCGACGTCCGGTGGATCGGCACGGCCGGCGGGCGCGATGTGATCGAGATCCGCGGCGTGTGGACCAAAGGCCAGTCGCTGGAACCGGCCTGGTCGACCACGTTCGGTTACACCGTCACCGTGGAGGGCAGGCCGACGATCAAGAGCACCTTGAGCTTTGAACCTCCCCCGGACTTCGTAGCCGAAACCATCGAGGACTTCATCATGCTCGGGCTGACGATCACCGCCATGCCCGCAATCACCGCGATCCCCGCGGTGGTGGCCGCGCCCCCGGGCATCGCCACCTACAACGACCTGCCCCTACTACTGCCCCGAGGTGTACTCAATGTCTGACAAGACCTACCGGATCATCCAGTGGATGACCGGGGACGTCGGCCAGGCCGGCGTGCGACACTTCGCCGAGAGCCCGGTGTTCGACCTCGTCGGAGTCCTGGTGCACAGCGAAGACAAGGTGGGCAAAGATGCCGGCGAGATCGCGGGTATCGCACCGATCGGTGTGACCGCCACCGACGACGTCGACGCCCTCGTCGCGCTCGACGCCGACTGCGTCTTCTACACGCCGATCATCATGGACGTCGACACCGTGTGCCGGCTGCTACGGTCAGGCAAAAACGTGGTGACCACGAGCGGGTTCTTCCATCCCTCACCGGATTTCCGCGAACCCGCCGAACAGATCCGGGCCGCCTGCCTCGACGGCGGGACGTCGTTCCACGGCGGTGGTATCCATCCCGGCTACGCCGGGGACATCCTGCCGCTGACCCTGGCCCGCGTGATGAGCCGGATCGACACCATCCAGGTGTACGAGGTCGTCGACGTACTGAAGGACGCCCCGATGGACCACATCGACTGGATGGGATTCGGCAAAGACAAGGACAAATTCCTCACCGAGCCAACGATTCTGGGTCTCGGCCTGCCGTTCTTCGCCCAGTCGATGCACATGATCGCCGACGGCCTGGGCGTGACCATCGACGAGGTGACCGCCGCCGAGGTCGAAGTCGCGACCGCCGCCGAGGACATCCCCCACGACGAGGGCGCGATACCGAAGGGCACCGTCGCCGCGCAACGCCACGAATGGACCGCGTGGGTGGACGGGCAGCCACTGATCGTCTTCCACGCGATCTATCTGACCGCCGGCCCCGACAAACTCGACCCGGCATGGGATTGGGGCGAGACCCGGTACGAGATCGTGATCGAGGGCGACCCGCCCACCGAGCTGACCCTCAAAGGTGTCCGGCGGGCCGACGGCACCATGACCCATCCCGGCTACGACTGGACGGCCATGGGCGCCATCAACGCGATCCCCGATGTCTGCGATGCCCCGCCCGGCTGGCACAACCACCTCGACCTCGGGCTCATCCGGCCCCGTGGGCTCGTCCGCCGATGACCTCCCAACCGGCACTGCACCACGTCGTGTTCGCGGTCGCCGCGGAACGGACAGCCGACATGGTGCAGATGTTCACCGACCTCGGATTCACCTTCAACGCGGCCGAACTCACCGACCTAGGCGTCCACGTGCACCTGGACTGGGACCGCGGCGTCGAGCTGATCAGCCCGTTGTCCGGCTCGACCGCATCGGTGGCGGCCTCTGTCAACGACTTCCTCGACCGCCACGGCGACGGTGTCTACACCGTGGTGGTCCGTGTGCCCGACGCCGGGGCGGCTGAGGCCGTGACACAGCGGTACGGGTCGGTGACGCGGTTCCGTCAGGGATTCTCCGGTGACGGCTCCTACCTCGACGAGATCGACCTGTCCGCCCTGGGACTGCCCCTGACATTCCTGTCCACCAATGTGTAAGCCGAGCGTTTTCGACGCGGGTTTGCCGACCCTCGACTACTCCGTCACCGACACCCCGCAGCAGATCTATTCGCAGTTCCGGGAGGCTCAGGAAGTCGCGCCGATCGCACTAGGCCCGATCGGGCCCGAAGTGCTGTCCTACGAGATGGCGCGCGCCGTACTGCGCGATCCGCGGTTCGGGATCCCCCAGGGCATACACCTGTCCGCCCATGGCATCACGTCAGGTCCGTTGTGGGACAGGGTGACCCGCAGCATCCTGAACATGGAAGGTGAAGAACACCGCCGGTTGCGCAGCCTGGTCGCCCGGGCGTTCACGCCGCGTGCCACCGCGCGCATGCACGACGCGATCCACAGCGTCGTCAACGAACTGCTCGACGACATTCAAGACGCCGGCCGGTGCGAGTTCGTGGCGGACGTCGCGCGGCCGTATCCGATTCCGATCATCTGCGCCCTTTTCGGCGCACCGCGCGAGGACTGGCAGCAGTTCTCCCGCTGGGCCGAGGACATCTTCAAAATCGTCAGCTTCGACTGCGACCTCGCCCAGGAGGAGCCGGTCGTATTGAAAGCGTGGGACGAGTTCGACGATTACATCGACGACATGATCGCCCACCGGCGGCGGCACCTGACCGACGACCTGCTGTCCGACCTGATCCGCATCGAAGTCGGCGGCGACCGGATGGACGCCGCCGAACTGCGAATGCTGGCGTTCTCCATCCTGATCGCCGGAACCGACACCACCCGCAGCCAACTGGCGGCCTCGATGCAGGTGCTCTGCGACCACCCCGACCAGTGGGCTCTGTTGCGGGAGCAGCCCTCCCTGGCCATGCGTACGGTCGAGGAAACCATGCGGCATTCGCCGTCGATGTGCAGCACCGTGCGCAGCGTCGCCGATGACGCCGAGATCGGCGAATACAATTTTCCCGCAGGGACATTCATCATCGTGAACACCTATGCGGCCAACCGCGATCAGTCCGTCTACGACGATCCGACCCGCTTCGACGTCACCCGCGAGGACCCGCCTCCGATCCTGACCTTCGGTGGCGGCGTACATTACTGCCTCGGCGCGAACCTGGCGCGGCTCGAGCTGTCCGAGGCACTCACGATCCTGTCTCGGCGGCTTCCGAACCCTCGAGTGGCCGGACCGGTTCCCTGGAAGCCACTACTCGGCCTGAGCGGCCCGACCAGCCTGCCGCTGGAGTTCGACCGATGACGTACAAGATCGACCCTGACGTGCTGCACAACGTCGCCAAGCAGGTCGTCGGCCTGCCACTGGACGACGGCAAGCTCCTCGCACACGCAATCGAGAGACTGGCAGACGCCTATCCGGACCTGATCCACACCGGGCCGGGCCGGTGGGTCGGTAGCAAGGCCGGAGGAATCCTCGGCAAGGCAGGTTCCTGTACTTCAGCCCCCGCGAGTACGTCGTACTCTTCGGTTCGCCCACTGGGACACAGGGCTTTTCAGGTCGATACAAGCACGTCGACATCCACAAGTTCCTGCTCGCGGGTCAGATCGACTCCTACGACCTCGATTCCGACGACACCGTGCCGTTGCCGACACTGCTCCCCGGCGAGCGCACCTGCCTGGAACGCGGGCATGCCCGCGGCCTGACCATCCACCCCGGATCGTGGCACCTCGAATACGGTCGCGGCGCCGTGGTCACCACGCTGCCCTTCGCGATGGTCGACACGCTGCTGGTATCCCTGGAGCTCGAATCCGTACGGCGTTCGGCGGCCGAGTTCAGCAAGCTGGTCAGCCGGCGATTTCGCCGCTGACGCCGAACAGCCCCCGCAAGCGGGGGCTGTTCGCGAGAGGAAACTACGAGGACGCGTAGAGCGCCTTGAACTTGTTCAGCGACTGCTGGATATCGCCCTTGAGCGCGGCAGCCACCACCATGCCGATCGGCCCGAACAGCGCGGGCCCGCCGAGGTGCACATCGAAGGACACCTTGGCGCCATCACCGCCGTCGACCGGGGCAGGCGTGATCTTTCCGATCAGCTTGACCTTGACCCCACCCCGGCCATCGCCGTTGAGGGTCAATGACTGCGGTGGCTTGTAGCTCACCAGCGTCCACTTCACCCGGTTCAGCATGCCCTTGACCTCGACGATCGAGTCGATGACCGTGCCCTTCTCCAGGGTTTCGGGCAACTTCGACCGCCAGGCGCGGTGGATGCTGAGCCACTCGTCGTAACGGGACAGATCAGAGGCGTACTCCCACGCCTTCTCCGGCGGCAACGGAACATCGACGGAGACTGACAATTTGGCCATAAGTTACTGCTGCGGCGCCTGCGGATCGTCCTTGCGGATCGCGTTCTTGGCCGCGTCCTGCGCCTTGTCGACGTGCTGGCTGTATTTGCCCTGCGTCTTCTGGTCGACGATGTCGCCGGCCTTGTCGATGGCCGTGTCCACCTTGTCGGCGTTCTTCGACAAGAGGTCCTTCGCTTTGTCCAGGAATCCCATCAGCCCACCCTATCTTTCTCGATTGTCATCCGAACGCCCGATATTCTTCCCGCTCCCAGCTATCTCCACAACCGGCGCTTCTCCCCCAGCACCATGCCCTGCACCCACCAGATGACCTCGATCAGCGCGGCGCCGACCAGGCCGATCCCCAGCGCAATGCCGGTGACCTTGAGATTCGACGGATCCAGCATGAACAGGCGCTGAGCCAGCGGCAAACAGAAGATCAGCACATAGGCCAGCCCGGACCCGGCGACCAGCCCCACCCGCCACCACTCATAGGGCCGCGCCACCACCGACAGCACCCACAACGAGGACACCAGCAACGTGATCAACGCGGCCGTCGAGGCCTGCGTCTGCTCCACGGGCGTGGCCGCCCGGCCCTGATAAGCCACCAGGTAGGAGACGAATGTGACAGTGCCGACCACTACGCCCGACGGCAGCGCCGCCGTCATCACCCGCCGGACGAAACCCGAGTGGGCCCGCTCGTTGTTCGGGGCCAGCGACAGGATGAACGCCGGGATGCCGATGGTGAACCAGGCCGCGATCGTCACGTGGATCGGCTGGAACGGGAACAGCAGCGGATCGGTGTCGAACCATTCCGCCGACAAACCCGCCAACCCCACCAGAATCGCCAGCAGCACCGAGTACACGGTCTTGGTGAGGAACAGGTTCGAGACCCGCTCGATGTTGCCGATGACGCGCCTGCCCTCGCCGACCACATAGGGCAGGGTGGCGAACTTGTTGTCCAGCAACACGATCTGTGCCACCGCACGGGAAGCGGAACTGCCCGATCCCATCGCGACGCCGATGTCGGCGTCCTTGAGGGCCAGCACGTCGTTGACGCCGTCACCCGTCATCGCCACCGTGTGCCCGCGCGACTGCAGCGCGTGCACCATGGCCCGCTTCTGATCCGGGCGCACCCGGCCGAAGGTCGTGTACTCCTCGAGCGCGGCAGCCAGTTGCTCCGGCTCGTGGGGCAACTGCCTGGCATCCATCGTCTCGCCGTGCAGGCCCAGCTTGCCCGCCACCGCGCCCACCGACACGGCATTGTCGCCGGAGATCACTTTGACCGAAACATGCTGGGAAGCAAAGTAATCGAGGGTGTCACCGGCGTCGGGGCGGATCCGCTGTTCCAGCACCACCAATGCGACGGGGGTGACGGTGCCGGGCGCCTGCGGCGCGTCGACCGCAAGATCGGACGAACCCAGCAGCAGCACCCGCAGGCCCTGGGCCCCGATCTGCTCGGCCTGTTCGGCCTCTGGGGATGTGGAGTCCAACAACACATCCGGGGCGCCGATCACCCAGTTACCGTGTTCGCCATAGGACGCGCCGCTCCACTTGGTGGCCGATTTGAACGGGGCGGTGGCGGTGGCCGTCCACCCCGGCGGCGTCGTGTAGGCCTCGGCGATGGCCAGCATGCTGGCGTTGGGCCGGGCATCGTCGGCGGCCAGCTGCGCCAGCACCGCCGTGACATCGTCCTGGCTGAACGTCGTCAGATCGCTGAGCCGCATACCGTTTTCGGTCAGCGTGCCGGTCTTGTCCGCGCACACCACGTCCACACGGGCCAGGCCCTCGATCGCGGGCAGCTCGTTGACCAGACACTGCCGCCGGCCCAGCCGCACCACCCCGACCGCGAACGCGATCGAGGTCATCAGCACCAGGCCCTCGGGCACCATCGGCACCAGCGCACCGACCATGCGCAGCACCGCGTCCTGCCAGTCAGCGCGGGTGGTGAACAGCTGGGTGTAGATGGTGAGCAGGCCGGCGGGCACCAGCAGGTAGGTGATGAACTGCAGGATCTTGTTGATCCCGTTGCGCAGTTCGGATTTCACCAAGGTGAACTTGGACGCCTCCTCGGCCAGCTTGGCGGCGTATGCCTCGCGGCCCACCTTGGTGGCCCGGTACGCGCCGGAGCCGGCCACCACGAAACTGCCCGACATCACCGGGTCGCCGGCGTCCTTGGCGATCGGATCGGCCTCACCGGTCAGCAGCGACTCGTCGACCTCGAGGTTGGACTCCTCGATGATCTCGCCGTCCACCACGATCTGATCGCCGGGCCCCAGCTCGATGATGTCGTCGAGCACCACCTCGCTGGGCAGCACGTCGCGGCTGCCCGACGCCCGACGCACCGTTGGCCTGGCCTGCCCGACGATGGCCAGCTTGTCCAGCGTCTGCTTGGCCCGGATCTCCTGGATGATGCCGATGGCGCTGTTCGCGATGATCAGCAGACCGAACGCGCCGTTGATCAGCGAACCGGTGGACAGCACGATCAGGAACAGCACTCCGAGGATCGCGTTGATCCGGGTGAAGACGTTGCCGCGGATGATGTCGGAGATGCTGCGGGCCGCCCGCGTCGGGACGTCATTGCTCTTCCCCTCGGCAACCCGCTGCGCCACCTCGGCATCGGTGAGACCAATGAGATTGATCGTCGTCATGGGCGCAAAAGTCTCCGTCTGGTCGGTGGCGTGGTGCTCAGAACGTCAGTTTGCCACCGCGGACCGCCGCTGCCTCGGCGAACGCGGCAGCGCTACAGCTCCCACCACGGGTCGAGGGCCGCGGACTCGGCGTCCACCCGCTGCCCGGGCCGCGGCACCGCGATCTGTACGCCGGCCGGATCGGCCGCCGTCAGCAGCCGTCGCACCGGCTCGGCCCACGGGTGTGGCGCCAGCCGGAACGTCGCCCAGTGCACCGGCACCAGCAACCCGGAATCGGTGACGTCCAGATGGGCGCGCACCGCTTCCTCGGGGTTCATGTGGATGTCGGGCCAACTGGGGTGGTACGCGCCGACCGGCAACAGAGTCAGATCGAAAGGTCCGTACTCCGAACCGATTTCGGAGAAACTCTTGGTGTAGCCGGTATCCCCGCCGAAGAACGCCCGGTGCCGCGGCCCGACGATGGCCCACGACGCCCACAGCGTGGTGTTGCGCTGGAACATCCGGCCGGAGAAGTGGCGGGCCGGGGTGCACACCAGCGTCAGATCGCCGATCCGGTGGCTCTCGTTCCAGTCCAGCTCGATGATCCGATCCTCGGGAATTCGCCACTTGCGCAGATGCGCGCCGATCCCCAACGGCACCAGGAACGGGGCCCGCTGCATGCGGGCCAACCCGAGGACCGTCTCGATGTCGAGATGGTCGTAGTGATCGTGGCTGATCAAGATCGCGTCGACGGCGGGCAGCGCCTCCAGTGGCAGCGGTGGTTCATGCAGCCGCTCCGGGCCCACCACGCGCGACGGCGAACACCGACGACTCCACACCGGGTCGGTCAGCACCCGGTACCCGTCGATCTCCACCAGCGCGGTCGAATGGCCGTACCAGGACACCGCGCAAGACGCGGCCTGGCCGTCGGCCGGCTCGGCCAACGGGATCGGCCCGCGGGGCCGGCTGGCCGAACCGGGGCCGAACATCTCGGTGAGCAGCAGGCGCCATTCTTCGCGGCCCATGCTGATGCCCGGCGAGGCCGGCTCCGCGTTGACGAACACCCCGTCGGCGTACTGCGGGGACCGCTGCGCCACCGGGCGGATGTCGCGGGGCAGCGCCCCCACCGAGGCATAGGTCCCGTTCAGCGCGCGCAACAACCAACCACCGGCCAGCAGCGAGGCCGACCGGGCCCCCAACCGCAGCGCGGCGCGCAGCACGTCAGGCCCCGGTGAAGTTCGGCGGTCGCTTCTCGATCCGCGCCACCTGCGCCTCGATGACATCCTTGGATGCCCACGCCTTGTCGAACAGTTCCTTGTGGGCCGGCCAGGACTCCTCGTAGGCGCCGTCGTCGTTGAGCACCCGCTTGGCGTGCTGCAATGCCAGCGGCGCGAATCCGGCCAGCTCGGCGGCCCACTTCTGCGCGTCGGCCAGGGTGCCGATGCGGTTGGCCATGCCGGTCTGCAGCGCGGTTTCGGCGGTGAGCCGCTCGGCGCCGAGCAGCATGCCCCGCGCCCGGCCGTAGCCGACGAGCGAGGTCAACCGGCGGATGCTCCAGTTGTCCAAGGCCAGCCCGTACTTGGCGACCGGGAACTGGAAGTAGGCGTTGGGGGCGACGACCCGAAGATCGCAGATCATCGACAGGATCACGCCCGCGCCGATCGCCGGGCCGTTGATCGCACCGATGACGGGAACCGGGGCCGCATCGATCGCCAGGTTCAGCGCCAGGGCCTTGTCGGGGAGCTTCTCCGCCATGCCCGCGGCGTCGGTGAGGTCAGCTCCGGAGCTGAACACCGGGCCGGCACCGGTCAGCACGATCGCCCTGATGTCCTCGGACGCGGCGTTCTCCACCGCCTCCCGCAGGCTGTCGACGAGCTCGCCGTTCAGCGCGTTGCGCCGCTCCTCGCGTTGCAGTTCCAGGGTCAGGACACTGCCGTCTCTGGTCACACCAATCATGCGGCCAGCCTATATACGCTCATGCTGTGAGTCGGATCGGCGCCCGCGCGCTTCGTGATGCAGTGCTCGACGAAGGTTCGTTCCGGAGCTGGGACGCCCCGCCGCTCGAGATCGCCCGTTCGGATGACTACCAGCGTGAATTGGCCGAGGCGAAGGCGTTGACCGGGCTCGACGAATCGGTGCTGACCGGTGAGGGCACCATCTTCGGCCGCCGCGTGGCCGTGGTGGCCTGTGAGTTCGACTTCCTGGCCGGGTCGATCGGGGTGGCCGCCGCCGAGCGGATCACCGCCGCGGTGACGAGAGCCACAGCCGAGGGCCTGCCCCTGCTGGCCTCGCCCAGCTCGGGCGGGACCCGCATGCAGGAGGGCACCGTGGCGTTCCTGCAGATGGTGAAGATCGCCGCGGCCGTCGAACTGCACAAGCAGGCCCACCTGCCCTACCTGGTGTATCTGCGCCATCCGACCACCGGCGGCGTGTTCGCGTCGTGGGGTTCGCTCGGGCACGTCACCGCCGCCGAGCCCGGCGCGCTGATCGGCTTCCTGGGCCCACGGGTGTACGAGCACCTGTACGGCGAACCGTTCCCATCCGGGGTGCAGACCGCCGAGAACCTGCACGCCCACGGTGTCATCGACGGCGTGGTGCCGCTGGCGCTGCTGCGCGACACCCTGGACCGCACGCTGCGGGTGGTGTCCGATGCCCCCGGTCCGGCGCCTGCGGCCGTGGCGGCCGAGCCGCTGCCCGACGTGCCGGCCTGGGAATCGGTGCAGGCGTCACGGCGGCCGGACCGGCCCGGGGTCGGGTATCTGCTGCGCCACGGCGCCACCGACCGGGTGCTGCTCTCCGGTACCGAGCGGGGCGAGGCGGCGACGATGCTGCTGGCGCTCGCCCGGTTCGGCGGGCAGCCCGCGGTGGTGCTCGGACAGCGTCGCAGCGAGGGCGGGTTGATCGGACCCGGTGCGCTGCGTGAGGCCCGGCGCGGCATGGCGTTGGCGGCCGGACTTCAGCTGCCGCTGGTGCTGGTGATCGACACTCCCGGACCGGCGCTGTCGATCGAGGCCGAGCAGGGCGGGCTGGCCGGTGAGATCGCCCGCTGCCTGGCCGAACTGGTCACACTCGACACCCCGACGGTGTCGGTGCTGATGGGTCAGGGCAGCGGCGGCCCCGCCCTGGCGATGGTGCCGGCCGACCGGGTGCTGGTCGCCGCGAACGGCTGGCTGGCCCCGCTGCCACCCGAGGGCGCCAGCGCCATCGTCTACCGGGATACCGCGCACGCCGCGGAACTGGCTGCCGCGCAAGGGGTTCGGTCAGTAGACCTGGTACGCCACGGCATCGCCGACACGATCGTGCCCGAACACCCCGACGCCGCCGACGAACCACGGGCCTTCACCGAGCGGCTGTCGACGGCCATTGCCGGCGAGATCTCTCAATTGCGCGCCATGCCCGGCGAGCAGCGGCTGCAAGCCCGGTTGGATCGTTACCGGCGGATCGGTTTAGGCTGAATTTCACCCCGGCGTCGCCGAGATCAACGCTGTGGTCGTCCGGATCGCGAATCCACGACCAAAGCGTTGATTTCGGGGCCGATTCAGATCGCCGATCACACTTCGATCGGCGGGTGCAATCGATCCATCGTGTACTGCCGGTTTCGCCGCGCCGCCCACGAACTGCCCGCGAGCGAGAGCGCCAGCACGCCGGCCAGCACCGCGATCGCGATCCACAACCGCGAATCGATCCCGCCCACGATCAACTGCCGAAGCCCGTTGACCGCGTAAGTCATCGGATCGACCGGGTGCAGGATCTGGAACGGTTTGGCGGTGGTCTCCACCGGATAGATGCCACCGGCCGAGACGAGTTGCAGCATCAGGAACGCCAGCGTGACGACCCGGCCCACCGACACCCCGAACAATGCGTTGAACGCCTGGATCAGAGCGAGGAACGCGCCGGCCACCAACAGCAGGAACGCCACCGTGGCCAGCGGGTACTTGGCTTGCAGGCCGACCCCGAAATGCACCACCACGTACATCACCACGACCTGGCAGACCACGATCAGCAGGGCGGGCCAGTAGGAGGCCAGCACCACCCGCAGCGCACCCAACCCGTTGACCACGGGCCGGGACTGCAACGGCTGCAACAACATCCAGATGATCAGCGCGCCGATGAACAGGGCCAGCGGCAGGAAGAACGGCGCGAAACCGGTCCCGAACGTGGCGGCCGGGTTGTGTGTCTGGATGTCCAGCGCCACCGGCGCGGCCAGGGTCCGGGCCACCTCGGTGCGCTGTTGCGGGGTCCATGACGGTACCTGGGTGGAGCCGTCCTTGAGTGCGGTGGCCAACTGCTGGTTGCCGGCCTCGAGTTTCTCCGTGCCCGCGGCGAGTTCGCCTGCCCCGTTGGACAGTTGACGGCCACCGTTGGCCAGCTGAACCAGGCCGCTGTTGAGCCGCCGCGCACCGTCGTCGAGTTGATGCGCGCCGTCCCGCAATTTGACGACGTCGGAGCGCAATCCGCCGGTGAGCGCCTTGTTGATGAACACCCGTAGCTTGCTGTTCGGGTCACCCAGCTCGTTCTCCAGCTGAGTGGCATTGTCGCGCAAGCGGATCAGACCCTCATCGGTGGCCGGGTCGAGACCACGGGCGACGAGCAGCCGATGCGCACCGGCCAGGAACTCCCCGGTGTCGCGCACCGTGGGATCGGGGCTGTTGCGCAGGATGCCGACGGCCTGGTCGACGATCGCGGCGGCGTGCGCCTGGTCGATGTTGAGTGCGGCGATCCGGGCGGTGGTGGAGCGCACCGCGCCCGACAGCCGTTGGGCCGCCATGCCGACCTCGTTGGGGTCCAGGCCGAGTCCGCTGACCCGGTCCAGCACGGTGAGCAGCGGATCGGTGGCGGTGTCGACCGCTGTCGACAACTGCCGGGTACCGGCGGCCAACTGCGCGGACCCGTCCCGCGCGGTGACCAGACCCGCAGTCAGGGCGTCGGCCCCTGTGGACAACCGGTGCGCACCGTCATTGGCCGCGGCACTGCCGGTGGCCAGCTGCTGCGCCCCGTCCGCGGCCTTGACCAGGCCGGCCCCGGCGTCGGTCAGCCCCGTCAGCACGGTGCCGACCGTGCGCTCGCCGATCTTGGCGTTGATCTGGTTGATCACCTCACGCGCCGCGTTCTGGCCGATGATCGAGCCCAGGTAGTTGTTGGCGTCGTTGAACGTGAAACGGACGTTGGCCTGGTGGGGCGACTCACCCGACGGTGACGAGATGCTGGTGCTGAAATCCTCCGGCAACGTGATCGAGAAGTAGTACCTGCCACTCGCCACCCCGTCGGCCGCCTCCTGCGCCGAAACCCGGTGCAGCTGAAGCTGTCCCGAGTCGACCAACGCGTCGGAAACCTCGGCGCCTGCCTTGATCTGCTGGCCCTCCGCGACAGTGCCCCGATCCTCGTTGACCAGCGCGACCGGAACCTTGTCCACCTCGCCGAACGGATTCCAGAACGCCCACAGGTACATCGCGCCGTACAGCAGCGGCAGCAAGATCACCGTCACGAGCGCGATCCGCGGCATCGTGCCGCGCGAGAAACGTTTCAGGTCGGTACCCAGCGACATTCCTGCCAGCACGATTACTCGCCACCTTTCTGCGAACCGGCCGGTTCGGCCAGGGTCGTGTTGGGCACTGTCAGCTGGGCCCGCACGGCCGAGGCCAGGTGATCGGGCACCCCGTTGACGGTCGCGGTGATCACGGTCTGCTTCTCCCCCAGTGCGATCAGGCGTCCCAGCAGAACGTCCCGGTTGCGGTCGTCGGTGACGTGGTCGAGGTTGCCGACCACCAGCAGTGGTGGGCTTGCGGTGTTGGCCAGCGCGATCCGCAGCAGGATCTGATCGAGCTCGGTGAGCCCGTCGAAGTACGACGTCAGCGACGGCAGAGGCAGATCACCGAACACCGGCGCGCACAGCGCGGCGAGGTCGTCGGCGTCGGCCCGGCCCACCAGCGTGTACCACGGTGCATCCCAACGGCGTTGCTCGGTGACCAGGTCGCGCACCGTCACCGACTCCGACACCCGGTCGAGCTCATCGATCCCGGCCAGCGCCGCGACACGGAAGATCTCGGGTGCCCGGGACCGGCCGATCACGGTCAGCTGCCCCGACACCGGTTTCATCCGTCCGGCGAGGGTCATCAGCAATGCGGTGCGCCCGGTACCCGCCGGCGCGACCAGCACCGTGACCCCGCCTTCGTCGATGTCGAGGTCGATGGGACCGTAGACGGGACCCCATGGGCCTCGCATCGTGATCCCGCGGGCGGTGACGGCCGGTGGCTTTTGCTCGTCCTCGCCGGTGTCGGGCTCTGGACTTAGCTGAGGCATGGCCCAATCACAACACATCGGCAGGGCCGGCACAGGGAATGGCATTCTGGGATTCATGGAGCCTCTGCTGCAGTTCGCAGGGAACTTCTGGTGGCTGATCTTCCCGCTGGGAGGAATGATCGGCGGCGGTATCCGGGCGGTATCCGCCGCCAACGAGCGGCGCGCCGAACGGCGCCTGGAGCGTTACCGGATCAAACAGCAGACCAAGGTCGAGATGGCCCGGGCCGCGTCGGCGACGAAATCGTCGGCAGCCGCCCGGCAGCGCGAGTTGTCGAAGACGCTCGACACCCACGACCGCACGAATGCCCGCTGGCTGGACTACGAGATCGACATCGCCAAACTGCTGGACTTCCCGCTGATGACCGACATGCGCGACCCGCTAACGATGGCGTTTCACAAGGCACGCGGCCGCGCCGACCTGCTGCGGCCCGAATCCGTGGCCGACCTGCTCCCCGACCGCGCCGCCCAACTCGAATACCGCGACGCGGTACACGACTACGTGTCGGCATTCGACATCGCCGAGGCCGAGGCGGTGCGCCGACGGCGCAGCGATTTCTCCGCCGAAGCACAGGAACGCCTGGCCCGCGCCCAGCAGCTGCTGCGGCTCGCCTCCGACGACGGCGCCACGCCGCAGGAACGCCAGAACGCCTACACCCGAGCGAAGAAGGAACTCGACGGCTTGATCGTGCTGCCCACGGCGACGCGGGCGAGCATCGAGCGCGGCATCCTCGGCGAGTTGGAGGCCTAGCCTCCGGCCGGGCGTGCGGCGACGAGGACGACCGTCGGCCCGGTCTGGCCGTCCGGGGGTAGGCGCAGTTCCGCGACGGGTTCGAGCCCAGCCCGGATGACCAGGGCGGCAAGCTGTTCCGGCTGCCATTGATACGTCGTCCACTGCACCGGCACCCCGCCGTAACCCTCGGTGCGCGCGACGTCGTCGTCCCCCACGTGGAACGCGATGATCACCTGCCCACCGGGCCGCAAAGCGCGGGCGAATGAGGCCAGCACCGCGGGCACCACGTCGCGCGGCAGGTTGAACAGCGACCACCAACCCAATACCCCGCCCAACGAGGAGTCCGCCACGTCGAGGTCGGTCGCCGAACCGACGCTGAACTCGCAGTCGGGATACAGTCGGCGCGCGTGCTCGATCATGCGGGGCGACAAGTCGATACCAGAGACGTCCACCCCGCGCTCGGCGAGGTACCCGGTCACCGTGCCCGGCCCGCAACCGACATCGAGGACGGGACCCAGGCCGGCGACGGAGTCGGCGAAGACGTCGATGGCCGCCTTCAACCACGGATGGGTCCGGATGTCACCGATGCCCGTGGTCTGCACCATGTGGACATAGTTGTCGGCAACCCGATCGTAGGAATCGCGAACGGTTTCCAGATCCTCGGGCTGCGGCACGGTGCTACGACTCATGACGCCACTCTAGGGGTCAGAACCCAGGATTCCGGATCACCGCAGATGCGACGATGGGCACATGACCGAGCCAAGGACCTATCCCGCCGGAGTGCCGTGCTGGGTGGACACCGACCAGCAGGATGTGCCTGCCGCCCAGGACTTTTACGGCCGGCTGTTCGGCTGGACGTTCGAGAACGTGCTGCCCGACGATTCCGACGATGCCTACCTGATCGCCACCCTGGAAGGTCAGGACGTCGCCGCGATCTCCTCGGCGGAGACCGGCCAGGAGATCGCCTGGAACACCTACGTCGCGGTGGACGACGCCGATGCGACGGCCGCGGCCGTGACCGCCGGCGGCGGGACCGTGACCGGCGGACCCGACGACGCGGGCCCCGGCGGCAGGCAGGCCGGTTGCACCGATCCGCGCGGCGCCCACTTCAAGCTGTGGCAGCCACGGCGGCGACTTGGCGCCCAGCTGGTCAACGTTCCGGGCACCTGGAATTTCAGCGATCTGCAGACCACCGATCCACAGGCGGCCGCCGCCTTCTACGGACCGGTTTTCGGCTGGGAGTTCGACAACGCCGGGTTCGCGACGATGATCCGCCGCCCGGGATACGCCGATCACCTCGCCGCGACCGTCGATCCCGACATCCTGGAACGCCACGCCGCCGCCGGCACCCCACCCGGATTCTCCGACGCGGTGGGCTGGATCGGGCAGCTTGCCGACGAGCAACAACCCGAGCACTGGCAGGTGGCATTCGCCGTGGCCAACCGCGACGAATCCGTGGCGCTGGCCGAAAAGCTCGGCGCGGCGGTGATTTCCAGCGACGATGCCGAATGGGCGAAATCCGCCCTGATCCAGGACCCGCAGGGCGCCCGGCTGGTGCTGAGCCAGTTCAGCCCGCCGGAAGGCTGATCACCGAACGGTTTCGCGTGCGGTAGAACAGCACGGCCGCGGCAATGATCACCTCAATCAGAGCCAGCAGCGTCGCCGTCGTCATCACGGCGGAGGCCTGAGCCGGGACCCCCATGCCATGGTGATGGTTGGGCATCGGGGTGTGCATGGCGATCATGGCCAGGCTCATCAACGCGATCGTGCACCAGACCCCGGGAGTACCGGTGCGCCACAGATGACCTGCGCAGTACAGACACCCGACGACCATGCCGACCAGCACCGCGGCGGCAACCGGGCTGGTGGACGCGCCGAGCATCAACCCATGTAGCACAGCCGAACTCGCGGCCAGCAGCGCACACGACCGCCGCCCAAGAACACTGCAGGCACGCGCGGACGACATCGCCCCATGGTCGCAGCAATCGCACGTCAGCGCTGCCGAAACCCCCGTACGTGTTCGCGTGTCGTCGTACCGTCAGCCGTATGACCAACTTCGCAGCCCGCCCGGCCCGGTCGCGACGGGTGATGAGCACATTCCTGCTGGCGGTCGCGATGACCGCCGCATGTTCGAGCAACCCGACGTCGACGGACACCGCGACGAACACCACCGGACCGGGGAATGGCGAAGCAGCGTCGGGCCGCGTCGTGGTGATCACCACCGGCGGGACCATCGCGACGAGCACCGACGCCAACGGCGTGCGCCGGCCCACGGTCGGCGGAGCCGAGTTGGCGGAAGGCCTCGACGTCGAGGTGGTGGAGGTGATGAAGAAGGACAGTTCGCAGCTGACACCACGAGACTGGGACGCGATCGGCACCGCGGCCAAGAAGGCGGTGGCGGACGGCGCCACCGGCGTGGTGATCACGCACGGCACAGACACCATGGAAGACACCGCGATGTGGCTCGACGTCACCTACAACGGGCCGGCACCGATCGTGCTGACCGGGGCGCAGCGTAGTTCCGACGCCCCGGACGCCGACGGACCGACCAACCTGCGCGACGCGATCACCGTGGCGTCCAGCCCCGCCGCGCGCGACCAGGGCGTGCTGATCATGTTCGCCGGTGACACATTCCAGGCGTTGGGCACCCACAAGACGACCACCCAGGATCTCAAGGCGTTCGGTGGCACCCCACCGATCGGGTCGGTCGCCGACGACACCTTCACGCTCGACCACCCCGCGAAGCGTCCGTTCCTCGGTGACGTACCGGCGGCCACGGCACCTCCCGTCGCCATCGTCGCGGCCTACCCGGGCGACGGCGCGGGACCCATCGATGCCGCAGTGGCGGCGGGCGCGCGCGGAATCGTCGTGGAGGCACTGGGTTCCGGCAACGCCGGGGAGGGCGTGGTGGACGCGGTACGCCGGCACGCCCCGGCCGGGGTGGCCTTCGGGATCTCCACCCGCGTCCCGACCGGTGAGGTCGTCGCCGAGTACGGTCCGGGTGACGACATGGTCAAGGCCGGCGCCGTGATGGTCCCCAACCTGCGGCCGAGCCAGGCGCGGGTGTTGATGATGGCCGCCCTGGCCACCAATCAGCCGGTGCGCGACGTGGTCGGCCGCTGGGGCTGACCGGCGCTACTCGGGGGCGAGGCCGAGGAGTTTGACACTCTCCTCGCGCATGTCGACCTTGCGGATCTTGCCGGTCACCGTCATCGGGAACTCGTCCACCACGAGCACATAACGCGGGATCTTGTAGTGGGCGAGCTTGTCGGCGGCGTAGGCCCGGACCGCGTCGGCATCGAGCGGGGCCCGGCCGGGTTTCATCCGGATCCAGGCGCAGATCTCCTCACCGAACCGCGCATCGGGCACCCCGATCACCTGGGCGTCGTCGATGTCGGGGTGGGTGTACAGGAACTCCTCGATCTCACGGGGGTAGACGTTCTCCCCACCGCGGATCACCATGTCCTTGATCCGGCCGACCACCGTGCAGTAGCCGTCCTCCCGCATCACCGCGAGGTCACCGGTATGCATCCAGCCATCCGGATCGATGGCCTCCGCGGTTTTCGCCGGCTCGTCCCAATACCCGAGCATGACCGAGTAACCGCGGGTGCAGAATTCGCCGGGCTGCCCGCGCTCGACCGTCTCCCCGGTGTCCGGGTCGACGATCTTGACCTCGATGTGCGGATGGGCCCGGCCGATGGTGGCGGTACGACGCTCCAGATCGTCGTCGACCAGCGTCTGGCACGACACCGGCGACGTCTCGGTCATGCCGTAGCAGATCGCCACCTCGGCCATGTGCATGTCGGCCACCACCCGTTTCATCACCTCGACCGGACACACCGAGCCCGCCATGATCCCGGTGCGCAACGAGGACAGGTCGAACTGGGCGAAATCGGGATGCCCCAGCATGGCGATGAACATCGTGGGCACCCCGTAGAGCGCCGTGCACCGCTCGGATTCGACTGCGGCCAAGGTGATCCCGGGATCGAAACCCGGGGCGGGGATCACGATCGCCGCACCGTGGGTCAGCGCACCGAGGTTGCCCATCACCATGCCGAAGCAGTGGTAGAACGGCACCGGGACGCACACCCGGTCGTTGCGACCGAAATTGATCAGGCCGCCGACGAAGAACCCGTTGTTCAGGATGTTGCGGTGGCTCAGCGTCGCGCCCTTGGGGAATCCGGTTGTCCCCGAGGTGTATTGGATGTTGATCGGGTCGGTGTTGGACAGTTCGCCGATCCGCGCGCGAAGCCGGTCGTCATCGACCTGCTCGGTGTGCAACCGGTCCCAGTCGAGGGTGCCGAGGAAGATCACGTCTTTGAGCTCCGGGCAGTCCGCCTGCACCTCGGCCACCATCGTCACATAGTCGGAGGTCTTGAACGCGGTGGCCGACACCAGCGTCCGCACCTGCGACTGCCGCAGCACATAGGCGAGTTCGTGGGTGCGGTAGGCCGGGTTGATGTTCACCAGGATCGCCCCGATCTTGGCGGTCGCGAGCTGCAGCATCACCCACTCGGCGCAGTTCGGCGCCCAGATACCGACTCGGTCACCCTTGTCCACACCCGAGGCCATCAGACCTCGGGCCACGGCATCGACCTCGGCGTCCAGCTCGGCATACGTCCAGCGCCGCCCCGTCGCGACCTCGACCAGCGCCTCGGCGTCCGGTTGGGCGGCCACCATCTGCTCGAAGTTGGCGCCGATGGTCTGCTCGAGCACAGGTACATCGGTGGGGCCACGGTCATAGGAACTCATCGCCGCGTTCATTCCACAAGGTCCTCGTATCGGTATTCGGTGGAAATCGGTTCGCCCGCTTCGTGAGCCGCATCCTCCCGCTGACGCAGCTCGACGCGGCGGATCTTGCCCGAGATGGTCTTGGGCAGCTCGAAGAACTCGACGCGACGCACCTTCAGGTACGGCGCGAGGTGGTCACGGGCGTAGGTCATGACATCTTTCGCGGTGTCGGCGTTGGCATCCCAGCCTTCGGCCAGCGCCACATACGCCTTGGGCACCGCCAGCCGGGTGTCGTCGGGCTGCGGCACCACCGCGGCCTCGACCACCGCCGGATGCTCGATCAGCACGCTTTCCAGCTCGAACGGCGACACCTTGTAATCGCTGGACTTGAACACGTCGTCGGTACGGCCGATGTAGGTGATGTACCCGTCCGCGTCGCGGCTCGCGACGTCGCCGGTGTGGTAGTAGCCGCCGGCCATCACGGCCTCGTTACGTTGCGGGTCACCGAGATAGCCGGTCATCAGGTTGCGCGGGTGCGCCGCAAGGTCCAGGCAGATCTCGCCCTCGTCGGCGAGTTCCCCGGAGATCGGGTCCACCAGCACCACCGGGACACCCGGCATCGGCCGTCCCATCGAGCCGGGTTTCACCGGCTGCCCCGGGGTGTTGCCCACCTGCAACGTGGTCTCGGTCTGCCCGAACCCGTCGCGGATCGTCAGGCCCCAGGCCTTCTCGACCTGGGCGATCACGTCGGGATTCAGTGGCTCACCGGCACCCAGGATCTCCCGGAGTCCCTCGGGCCGCTCGCCGAGGTCGGACTGGATCAACATCCGCCACACCGTCGGCGGCGCGCAGAACGTGTTGACGCCGGCGCGGCGCAGTTGACCCAGCAGGGCCGCGGCGTCGAAGCGGGCGTAGTTGTAGACGAAGATCGTCGCCTCGGCGATCCACGGCGCGAAGAAGCAACTCCAGGCGTGCTTGGCCCAGCCGGGCGAGCTGATCGCCAGGTGCACGTCGCCGGGCCGCACTCCGATCCAGGCCATCGTGGTCAGATGCCCGACGGGATAGCTCACCTGTGAGTGCTCGACCAGCTTGGGCTTGCTGGTCGTGCCGGAGGTGAAGTAGATGAGCATCGGGTCGTCGACCGTCGTGCAGGCCTCGAACCGGCGCGGTTCCACCTCGTAGGCGTCGGCGTACCGGCGCCAGCCCGACGGCGCGGCACCGACCGCGATGCGGGTGTACTCCCCCGGCACCTCGGCGAACTTGGCCGCATCGGCGGTGTTGGCGATGACGAAGCGGGCGCCGCCCCGGGTGATGCGGTCGGAAAGGTCCGCGGGTCCCAACGCACCGGTGGTCGGCATGATGACCGCGCCCAGCTTGGTGATGGCCAGCATGGCCTCCCACAGCTCGACCTGGTTGCCGAGCATCAAGAGGACCCGTTCCCCCTTGCCGACGCCGAGGCCGGCCAACCAGGTGGCGACCCGGTCGGAACAATCGGCCATCTCGGCAAAGCTCAGCTTCTGCTCGGTGCCGTCCTCCTCGACGATCCACAACGCCGTGCGGTCGTTGTCCCGGGCGATGGCGTCGAACCAGTCGGTGGCCCAGTTGAAGGTGCCGCTCAGCTGGGGCCAGGCGAACCCCTCGACGGCCTTCTCGTAATCCGCGATGGTGGCGACCAGCTGGTCACGGGCACCGCGGTAGCGGTCTGTGTTGCTCGCGACGGAATTCATGACAGTTATGCTCTACGTCACACCGATCCGACCGCTACCCCCGAAAGTGGGTACCCGCCCATGCGCCCCTCGCTGCTCCGGCCCCGCGACGCCGACGCGGTGCGGGCCGAGCTGCGCCGGATGGCCTCCGACACCGGGCTGCCGCTGGCATTCGGCGGACAGGTCCACGACGACACCCTGCTGTTGAGCGAGTTCTTCGGCACCCGAACCGGCGCCATGCGCGGCCTGGCAGTCCTGCCCAGAGCCGGGCTGGGCGGGGCGAGCGTGGTGTCCCGCCGCCCCATCTCGGTGCCCGACTACCGGCGGGCCTCGACCATCACCCACGACTACGACGAGCCGGTGCTGTCCGAGGGCATCCGCTCGATCCTGGCGGTGCCGGTGGTTGTGGACGGCATGGCCCGGGCGGTGCTGTACGGCGCGCACCGCACCAGCGCTCCCATCGGCGGCCGCACCGCCGCGGCGATGGTGGCCTCGGCCCAACGGTTGAGCGACGAGCTCCGGGTCCGCGACGAGGTGGACCGCCGGATGCGGATGCGGGAGGCCGCCCTGACCTCGTTCGCCCACCAGCCGGCCGATACCGAGCAGATCCGCGAGGTCCACGCCGACCTACGTCGGCTCGCCGCCGACACCCCGGACCTGGCCGGCCCGCTGCGCGAGCTCGCCGACCGGTTGGCGGTGGCGCTACGCGGCGACCCGCCGGCCAGCGCCCCGCTGACCAGCCGCGAGGTCGACGTGCTCGCCCAGGTGGCGCTGGGCTGCACCAACGCCGAAGCCGCCGAACGGCTTTCACTGAAACCCGAGACCGTGAAGAGCTACCTACGCAGCGCGGCAGCCAAACTCGGGGCCCGCAACCGCCACGAGGCGGTCTCCAAGGCCCGGCGGCTGCGGCAGATCCCCTGAATCGCCCGAAATAGTTGCGCTGAAGATCGCGGTCACCAGGTAGCCGCTATCTTCAGCGCAGTATCCAGCACAGCGCGCCACCTCGCGCTGAGAGGATGGCCTACATGACCCCGAGTGACCCATCGATCAATCCATTCCGCATCGCGATTCCCGACGCCGATCTCGACGACCTCAAGCAGCGACTGAACCGGACTCGATGGCCCGAGGCGGAATGTGTCGAGGACTGGACCCAGGGCATCCCGCTGGACTACACCAAGGAGCTGGCCGCCTACTGGGCCAACGAATACGACTGGCGCACCCGTGAGGCCGCGCTCAATCGGTTCGACCACTTCACCACCGAGATCGACGGTCTGGACATCCATTTCATCCACCAGCGATCCGGGCGGGAAGACGCGTTCCCGCTGTTGATCACCCACGGCTGGCCCGGATCCATCGTCGAGTTCCACAAGGTGATCGAGCCGCTGACCGAAGCCGGGTTCGACGTGGTGTGCCCCTCGCTGCCCGGCTACGGGTTCTCCGGTAAACCGACCACGACCGGCTGGGGCATCGACAAGATCGCACGGGCCTGGGACACCCTGATGACCCGGCTGGGCTACGACCGCTACGGCGCGCAGGGCGGTGACTGGGGTGCGGCGGTGACGACGCAGATCGGCCGCAACGTCGGGTCGTGCGCGGGCATTCACGTCAACATGCCGATCGCCGGGCCGCCCGCCGACGGCATCGGCGAAATGACCGAGGACCTCCAGAAGGCCCTGGCCCGCATCGACTACTACCGCAAGTGGGATTCGGGCTACATGAAGCAGCAGTCGACCCGGCCGCAGACCGTCGGCTATGGGCTGGTGGACTCCCCCGTCGGTCAGCTGGCATGGATCGTGGAGAAGTTCTGGTCATGGATGGACTGCGACGGAAACCCGGAAAACGTGGTGTCCAAAGACGAGATGCTCGACAACGTCATGCTCTACTGGCTCACCGCGTCGGCGGCGTCGTCGGCCCGGCTGTACTGGGAGAGCCACGACACCTGGGGTGGCGGTGGCGACTATGTCAGCCTGCCGACTGGTATCGCGTCGTTCCCGATGGAGATCCTGCGCGCACCGCGTAGTTGGTGCGAAACCGGCTACAACGTCACCCATTACACGACGATGCCGCGGGGCGGGCACTTCGCCGCATTCGAGCAGCCCGACATGTTCGTCGAGGACGTCATGAAGTTCTTCGACACCGTGCGCTGACGTACTAGCGTCGGGGCATGGACCCGTTGGTACGTTCCCGTGCGGTGCAGGCCGTCATCTGGGGGATGCCCGCCGTCAACTTCGAGCTGCTGCGCGAAGCCGCAGCCGGAGTCGGCGCGGGCGACAACCAGGTGGTGTACTGGTCGCGGCTGCCGGACTGGAAGAACCAGACCCTGACGCCCAACCCGGACATCCTGTACTTCTTCCCGTTCTACAACACCCAGGCCGGCCCGGTGGTGCTGGAAATCCCTGCTGCCGAAGGTGGTTCGATCACGGGCTCGGTGGACAACGGTTGGCAGGAGGCACTCGAGGACGTCGGGCCGGCCGGCGTGGACCAGGGTAAGGGCGCCAAGTACCTCATCCTGCCGCCGGGTTTCGACGGCGACGTTCCCGACGGCTACATTGCGATGCCGTCGGTCACCTACACCGGTTTCGGGGCGCTTCGCGCCAACATCGCGTCCAGCAAGGACGCCGACGTGGCTGCGGCGGTCGAATACGGGAAGCGCATCAAGTGCTATCCGCTGTCCGCTCCGGACCAGCCGACCGGTTTCGTCGACGCGGTAGATGTGGTCTACGACAGCACGATTCCCTACGATCTGCGGTTCTTCGAACTGCTGCACCGGTTCGTGCAACGCGAACCCTGGCTGCAGCGCGACCGGGTGATGATCTCGGTGCTGAAGTCGATCGGCATCGAGAAGGGCACGCCGTTCACCCCGGACGACGAGCTCAGAGCAGTACTCGCCGCGGCCGCGGCGGAGGCGCATGACTGGCTCGACGCCAACTATCCGCGGTTCTACACCGCACCGTATTTCGACGGTACCCACTGGGCGGTGCCGGCTTCGCCCGAGGTGTTGCAGGGCATGCAGAGCGGTTTCGCCGATCCGGACAGCTACCCCGTCGACGACCGCGGGCTGTTGTACTCGTTCATCTACTTCAGCGCCAAACACCTTGGGCAGGGCCAGTTTTACGTGATGGCCATCGCCGATCGCGACGGTGCCCCGCTCGACGGCGGCGCCAGCTATCGGTTGCAGGTCCCCGCCGACCCGCCGGTCTCGCTGTACTGGTCGGCCACCGTGTACGACCGTGGCACGCATGCGCTGATCCGTATCCTGCCGTATGCGAGCCGATCGTCGCACCGGCCCGACCTCGCGACGAACCCCGATGGTTCAGTCGACATCTACATCGGCCCCGCCGTGCCGGAAGACAAGGAATCGAACTGGATTCCGACGAAATCGGACGGTCAGTTCGAGGTGCTGTTCCGGTTCTACGGGCCGGAGCCGGCGCTGTTCGACAAGTCCTGGGCACTGACCGACATCGAGAAGTTGTAGCCGCGGGCACTCAGGCCAGGGAATCGACCCAGGCCCGGTGCAGCGCGGCGTAGGCGCCGTCGGCTCTACCGATGAGATCGCCGGGCGCCCCGTCCTCGACGATGCGGCCGTGCTCGAGCACCAGCACGCGGTCGGCGATCTGCACCGTCGAAAGCCGGTGCGCGATCACCAGCGCGGTGCGGTCGGCCAACACGGTCTCCAACGCCCGCTGCACCATGCGCTCACTCGGGATGTCGAGCGAGGACGTCGCCTCGTCCAGGATCAGCACGGCCGGGTCGGCCAGGAACGCCCGGGCGAATGCCACCAGCTGGCGCTGCCCGGCCGAGAGGCGGCCACCACGTTTGGCGACGTCGGTGTCGTACCCGTCGGGCAACGACCCGATGAACCGGTCGGCCCCGACCGCCTCGGCGGCCGCGCACACCTGCGCATCGGTGGCGTCGGGCCGGCCGAACCGGATGTTGTCGGCCACCGTCCCGGAGAACATGAAGTTCTCCTGGGTGACCATCACGACGTGCCGGCGCAACTCGGACTGGTCGAGCGCACGCAGGTCCACGCCGTCCAGCGTCACCGACCCGGCGGTCGGATCGTAGAACCGGGCGATCAGCTTGGCGATGGTCGTCTTGCCGGCCCCGGTTGTGCCGACCAGGGCCACCGTTTGCCCGGCCGGCACCGTGAGCTCGAGGCCGGGCAGCACCGGGCGGCCCGGCGTGTATTCGAAGCGCACATCGTGAAACTCGATGTCGCCCTTGGGCTCCGGCAGCGGCACGGGCTGCGCCGGATCGGCGATACCGGGCTCCTGCGCCAGCACCCCGGCCAGCTTTTCCAGCGCCGAGGACGCCGACTGGAAGGTGTTGAAGAACTGCGAGATCTCCTGCATCGGCTCGAAGAACATCCGCAGGTAGAGCAGGAACGCGGCCAGCGTGCCGATGGTCATCTCCCCGTGCAACACCCGATAGCCGCCGTAGAGCAGCACCACCCCGGTGGTCAGGTTGCCGACCAGTTTCACCCCGGGCATGAAGATGGCCAGCAGCTTGAAGGTCTTCTCGTTGATCGCCCGGTAGCCGTCGGCGACGTCGTCGAAGATCTCCTGATTGCGTGGCTGCCGCCGGTAGGCCTGCACGGCCTTGATCCCCGTCATGGTCTCGACGAACTGCACGATCACCAGTGCGGCGCTCTCGCGCACCAGCCGGTAGGTCTTGGCCGACTCGTTGCGGAACCACCACACCAGGGCCACCAGTACCGGGAACGCCGCCAGGCACATCAGGCCCAGCCGCCAGTCGAGCGCCACCAGCAGGATCGCCGTGCCGAACAACGTCAGCACCGCGGTGATCAGGCTGTCGAACCCGGTCTCCAGCATGTCCTGGATGGCCTCGACGTCGTTGGTGGACCGGCTGACCACCCGGCCCGACGTGTAGCGGTCGTGGAACGCCACATCGAGACGGCCGAAATGCCGGAACACCCGGCGGCGCAGCTCCAACAACACCCGCTGCCCGACCCGCCCGGAGCGGCGCAGGAAGAACATCCGGCTGATCGCCTGCACGATCACCACCACGCACAGCGTGCCGACGATGAGCATCAGCTCTCTGGCCGGGCCGCCCTCGAGAATCGGCGGGATGCCCCGGTCGATACCGCGCTGCACCAGGATCGGAACCGAGAGCCGGGCAACGTTTTCCACGATGACGACCAGGGCCAGTACCGCAACCGTCCACCGGTACGGGCGCAGCAGCGACCCGAGCAGCGCCCGGGCCTCACGACGCCGGGGCAGGCTTTCGTCGATCGGAAGCGCGGTGTCGGCGGTTTTGCCGCCGGCGGTCTCGTCGTCCGTGACCTGCCCGCGCCAATCTGTCAGGGTCATCGCCGCTGCACCTCCGCACTGAGATGTGGTGGCTCGCCTGCTTCATCGATGGCCGCGCGTTCGTCGTGCCCGCGCTGCAGCCGGCCCAGCTCCTCGTCGTCCTCCCACTCACAGCTGCGCTCACAGGCGTCGTCGAGTTGATCGTCGGCGGCCAGCAGATAGCGGTACTCCGGTACCCGCGCGAGCAATTCGGCGTGGGTCCCGATGTGGGTGATGGTGCCGTCCTGCAGCAACGCGACCTTGTCGGCCAACAGCACCGTCGACGCGCGGTGAGCCACGATGACGCCGGTCACCTCGTCGAGAACGCGGCCCAGTGCCTCGGTCACCTGGGCTTCGGTGTGCACGTCCAGCGCCGACAGCGTGTCGTCGAGCACCAGGATCTTGGGTGCGGCCAGGATCGCCCGGGCCAGCGAAAGGCGTTGGCGCTGACCGCCGGACAGGCTCATGCCCTGCTCCCCGATTCGGGTGTCCAGGCCGAACGGCAGGTCGTAGACGAACTGCGCGGCCGCGATCTCGATGGCCTGCGCCATCTGCTCATCCGTGGCGTCTGCGCGACCCAGCCGCAGGTTCTCGGCCACCGACATGGAGAACAACGTCGGATCCTCGAATGCCGTGGCCACGGTCTGCCGAAGCACAGGCAGACTCAGCTCCCGGATGTCGCGGCCGTCGATCAGGATCTGACCTTCGGTGACGTCGTAGAGCCGTGAGAACAACGCGGCCAGTACCGATTTGCCCGAGCCGGTCGCGCCGACGAGCGCCAGTGTCTGCCCCGGCTCGACGACGACGTCGACGTGGCGCAGGGCCCACTCGCCGTCGCCGTCGGGGAACTTGAAGCCGACGTCGCGCAGCTCAAGCCGGCCACCACGCGGTGGCTGCGACACCGGGCCGTCGGCGATCTCGATGGGCGCGTCGAAGATCTCGGCGATGCGGTTCGCCGCGGTGAACGACTCCTGCGTCATGGACAGCAGGAAGCCCAGCGACGCGATCGGCCACACCAGCGACAACATCATGGTGATGAACGCGACGAGGGTGCCCATGGTGACGTGGCCGTGGCCCGCCGCGTAGGCGCCGAAACCGAGCACGACGATCAGCGTGAGGTTGGGGATTACCTCCAGCAGGGTCCAGAACTTCGCCGACACGCTGACCCTGGCGAACTGGGTGTCATACAGCTGCGTGGCCTGCTCGTCGAACCGGTCGAACACGTAGTCCTCCCGGCCGAACGCCTTGACCACCCGGAGCCCGAGCGCAGCCTCCTCGACATGGGTTGCGACGTGGCCGGTCTGGTCCTGCGCCAGCCGCGACAACCGGGTGTACTCCCGCTCGAAATGCAGCACGGTCAGCGTGATCGGCACGATCGACACCAGCACCACCACACCGAGCGGCCAGTACATGGCCAGCAGGATCGATGTCACCACGACGATCTGCAGGGTGTTGAGGATCAGGAACACCAGACCGAAGGACAGGAACCGGCGGATGGTGGACAGATCGTTCATCACCCGCGACAACAGCTGCCCGGACTGCCAGCGGCCGTGGAAGCTCATCGGCAGGATCTGCAACCGCGCATAGAGATCCTTGCGGATGTCGGCCTCGACGCCCATGGTGGCGCGAGCCACCAGCCACCGCCGGATGAACCACAGGACCGCCTCGGAAACACCGACCGCCACCGCCGCAGTACCCAGGAGCCACAATCCGTGCGGATCCTGGTGACGCACCGGGCCGTCGATGACGGCCTTGGTCATCAGCGGGATCGCCACCGTGGCGGCCAGGCTGACCACCGCGACCACGACCATCACGATCCAGCGCGCTCGGTACGGCAACAGATAGGGCAACAGCCGCCACAGATCTGAACTGGTCCGAACCCGCTTCGGAGATGGGGAGATCGCGGATTGGCTCACTGAATCAATCTTCCCATCACAAGCAAGCGATTAACCTCACGCGGCAGCGTCGGCGAACTGGGTGTCGTACAGCTCGGCGTACCGGCCACCGCGGGCCAGGAGGTCGCGGTGGGTCCCGCGTTCGACGATGCGCCCGCCCTCGATGACCAGGATGAGGTCGGCGGCGCGAACCGTCGACAGCCGGTGCGCGATGACGATCGAGGTGCGCCCGCCCAGTGCCTCGCCGAGCGCCTGCTGAACGGCGGCCTCCGAGGCCGAGTCCAGCGCCGCCGTCGCCTCATCGAGCACCACCACCCGCGATCGTCCCAACAGCAGACGCGCGATCGTCAACCGCTGCCGCTGTCCTCCGGACAGACGGTATCCCCGCTCACCGACAACCGTGTCCAAGCCGTCGGGCATCGCGGCGACCACATCGTCGAGCCGGGCCCGGCGCAGCACGTCCCACAGTTCGGTGTCTGTGACCTCGGGCGCCGCCAGCAGCAGATTGGAGCGGATCGACTCGTGGAACAGGTGCCCGTCCTGGGTCACCATGCCGACGGTGTCCTTGAGCGACGCGAACGTCACGCCACGTACGTCGGCCCCGTTCAGCGTGATGGAGCCGGAGTCGACGTCGTAGAGCCGGGCCAGCAGCGCGGCGATGGTCGACTTGCCGGCTCCCGACGAACCGACCAGCGCCACCATCTGCCCCGGCGCCGCGGTGAACGAGATGCCGTGCAGCACCTCGTCCCCGCCGCGCTCGTCGAGCGTCGCGACCTCTTCCAGCGAGGCCAGCGACACCTTGTCCGCCGACGGATACGAGAAGCGGACGTCTTGGAATTCGATCTCGACCGGACCGCCCGGCACGGCGGTGGCGTCGGACTCCTCGGCGATCAGCGGCACCAGATCCAGCACCTCGAACACCCGCTCGAAGGACACCAGGGCGCTGGCGATCTCGACCCGCGCGTTGGCCAGTGCGGTCAACGGCGCGTACAGCCGGGTCAGCAGCAGCGCCAGCGACACCACGGCACCGGCCTGCAGCTGCCCGCCGATTGCCAGCACCCCGCCCAGCCCGTACACCAGGGCCAGGGCGAGTGCGGACATCAGCGTCAGCGAGTTCATGAACGTCGACTGCAGCATCGCCGTGCGCACCCCGATGTCACGCACCCGGTCGGCACGCACCGCGAACTCACCGGACTCGGTTTCCGGGCTGCCGAACAGTTTGACCAGCGTGGCGCCCGGGGCCGAGAACCGTTCGGTCATCTGGGTGTTCATCGTGGCGTTGTGTGCCGCCGCCTCACGGGACAGCCCGGCCATCCTGGATCCGATGCGGCGCGCGGGCAGGACGAACAACGGCAGCAGCGCCAGCGACACCAGGGTGATCCGCCACGAGATGCTGAGCATCACCACGAGCGTCAGGGTCAGGGTGACGAGGTTGGCGACGATGCCCGACAGCGTGTCCGAGAACGCCCGCTGCGCGCCGATCACGTCGTTGCCGAGCCGGCTCACCAAGGCTCCGGTGCGGGTGCGGGTGAAGAACGCCACCGGCATGCGCTGCACGTGGTCGAACACCGCGGTGCGCAGATCCAGGATCAACCCCTCGCCGATGTTCGACGACAGCCAGCGGGTCAGCAGGGCCACGGCGGCCTCGGCGACCGCGATCCCGGCGATCATCACGGCCAGCAGTACCACCGTCGACACCGGGCCGCCGCGGGTGATCGCGTCGACCACCCGGCCGGCCAGCACCGGCGTCGTCACCGTCAGCAGCGCACTGACCACGCTGATCGCCACGAACCAGCCCAGCCTGCGGTGATGCCGCGCGGAGAACCGCCAGATCCGGGACAACAGCCGCCGGTCGGCCAGTGCGCGCAGGTCACCGTCGCGCGCATGCGTCTGCCGATACAGCGACTGTCGTGCCACCGTCTCCATACTCATGAGCATCACCGTAAAACCTGAACAATTATTGAGGTCAAAGACTTCCCGGGACTTCCCTGGGTGCCTGCGCGATCAGCCGCCGTTCATCGGGCAAGATGGCGGTTATGGATAGCGCTACCGGTGGCATGGCCTCGCCCCGGGTCCTCGTCGTAGACGACGACCCCGACGTGCTCGCGTCGCTGGAACGCGGGCTGCGGCTCTCCGGGTTCACGGTCTCGACGGCCGTGGACGGGGCCGAGGCGCTGCGCAGTGCCACCGAGACCCGGCCCGACGCGATCGTGCTCGACATCAACATGCCCGTACTCGACGGCGTGAGCGTGGTGACCGCACTGCGGGCGATGGACAACGACGTGCCGGTATGCGTCCTGTCGGCGCGCAGCAGCGTCGACGACCGCGTGGCCGGCCTGGAAGCCGGTGCCGACGACTACCTGGTCAAGCCGTTCGTGCTGCAGGAACTCGTGGCCCGGGTCAAGGCGCTGCTCCGCCGGCGCGGGGCCTCGGCCACCTTCTCGTCCGAAACGATCCAGGTCGGCCCACTGGAGGTCGACATCCCGGGCCGCCGCGCCCGGGTCAACGGGGTCGACGTGGACCTGACCAAGCGCGAATTCGACCTGCTCGCCGTCCTGGCCGAGCACAAGACCGCGGTACTGTCCCGCGCACAGTTGCTGGAACTGGTCTGGGGCTACGACTTCGCCGCCGACACGAACGTGGTGGACGTCTTCATCGGCTACCTGCGCCGCAAACTCGAGGCCGGCGGCGCACCACGGCTACTGCACACCGTCCGAGGGGTCGGATTCGTGCTCAGGACGCAATAGCGAGATGAGCCTGCTGACCCGGATCTTCCGCCGCACCCCGTCGCTGCGGACCCGGGTCGCGTTCGCCACCGCAATCGGCGCGGCGATCGTCGTCGTCATCGTCGGCACCATCGTCTGGGTCGGCATCACCAACGACCGCAAGGAACGGCTGGACCGCCGCCTGGACGAGGCCGCCGGGTTCGCCATCCCATTCCTGCCCCGCGGTCTCGGCGAGATCCCCCGCTCGCCGAGCGACCAGGACGCGGTGATCACCGTGCGCCGGGCCGGGGATGTCTCGTCGAACTCGAACATCGTCCTTCCCGAACTGCCCGACGGCTACGCCGACACCTACATCGACGGCGTCCGCTGGCGAGTCCGGACCGTGCAGATCCCCGCGCCCGGCCCCATGTGGGTCGCCGTCGGCGCGACGTACGACGCCACCATCGCCGACACCAACAACCTGCACCGCCGGGTGATCATCATCTGCGTGTTCGCGGTCGGCGCGGCCACCGTGCTGGGCTGGGTCCTGGCCGCGTTCGCGGTCCGCCCACTCAAACGGCTGGCCCAGCAGACCCGACAGATCGAGGCGGGCGACGAGGCACCCGACGTCGAGGTGCGCGGCGCCAGCGAAGCCGTCGAGATCGCCGACGCGGTCAACGGCATGCTGCAACGCATCTGGAAGGAACAAGACCGCACCAAGTCCGCATTGGCCTCGGCCCGCGACTTCGCCTCGGTCTCCGCCCACGAGCTGCGCACCCCGCTCACCGCGATGCGGACCAACCTGGAGGTGTTGTCGACCCTCGACCTGCCCGACGATCAACGCAAGGAAGTCGTCAACGACGTCATCCGAACCCAGTCCCGGATCGAGGCCACCCTCGGCGCCCTGGAACGGCTCGCCCAGGGTGAGTTGACCACCACCGACGATCACGTCACCGTCGACATCACCGAACTGCTCGACCGCGCCGCCCACGACGCCATGCGCGTCTACCCCGATCTCGAAGTCTCCCTGGCCCCGTCACCGACCGTGATCATCATCGGGCTGCCGACCGGCCTGCGACTCGCCGTCGACAACGCCATCGCCAACGCCGTGAAACACGGCGGCGCCACCCGCGTTCAGTTGTCGGCGGTGAGCTCTCGCGAGGGCGTGGAGATCGCGATCGACGACGACGGGGTGGGTGTGCCCGAGGAGGAACGCGTGATGGTGTTCGACCGGTTCTCCCGGGGGTCGACGGCATCGCGGTCCGGCTCCGGGCTCGGCCTGGCACTCGTCGCCCAGCAGGCGGAATTGCACGGTGGCACAGCGGCCCTGGAATCCAGCCCGCTGGGCGGCGCGCGCCTGCTGCTGCGTCTGCCCGGCCCGCACTAGTCGTCACCCGCGAGCAGTCCAGCGGCAAAGGCGGAAGGGCCTCAAAACAAAGCTGTCCCAAATCGGTTGATTTGGGACAGCTTTGTACCTGCGACTCGGCGAGAGGCTCTACTTCCTCTCGCGCTGGGACTTACCGCTGTCCCATCGGTTGAACCCGGCCGCCTCGGCGGATTCCACGTCGGCAAACCAGATCTCGGCAATGGTCACCGAGTAGGACGGGCTCTCCGGGGAGTGATAGAGCATCGAATCCTCGTTGCCCTTGATCAGGTAACCCGTCGGGGTGCCCGCACCCGAGACCCGGATCGACCCGGCGCCGTACGGTGTCGCCTCGACCAGCTTGACGTCCTCGCCGACCTCGGCGCCGGGCTCCTTGGCATCCGCGTCGGCGCCGGAGGCGAACTTGGCCGCCCCCGCCGCCCCGGCTGCCGCCGCGCCCGCTGCCGCCGCACCGGCACTGCTGACCTTGGGCAGCTGTGTGGTGGGCTCATCCACCGCGCCAACCTTCGGCAGCTTGGTCGTGGCGTCATCGGTGACAGCGGTTGCGGCACCGGATGTTCCGGCAGCGGCAGCACCTCGCGTCCGGGCGTCGTCACCGGCGTCGGGACGACGACCCAGCGCGCCGTACACCGGCACCTCCCGTTTCACCCGGCGCAGGGTCAGAGCGAGTGTCAGTACCAGCCCGAGCACGAAGGCCAGGGCCATCAACCACCAGTTCACATCGTTCATCGTCCTGCTCCAATCTCACGTGAGCCGGGCAGTTCGGCGAATGCCTCTTCCTCACTGGTGGGCTTGACGGCGACCACCGTGATCAGCCAGGCCACCAGGGACCCGACCACGAACGCGAGCAGATACCACAACCATTGGATTACGAAGTCCATGTCGAATCTCCCTAGTTGACCGTGATCTCGACGCGGCGGTTCTGCGCCTTGCCTTCGGGGGTGTCATTGCTGGCGATCGGATTCGCCGACCCGGCCCCGGACGACGTCACGTGATCGGCCGCCAAGCCCTGCGAAACCAGATAATCGGCAACGGCTTTGGCCCGGTTACCGCTCAGCGGGACGTTGATGGCGTCATTGCCCGAACTGTCGGTGTAACCGGTGACGGCCACCTTGGCACCTGCGCACGTCTTGAGCTTCTCGGCGACCTGCGACAACAACTGCTGTGATGCCGGAGCCAGGACGAACCCGTCGGTGCTGAAGTTGATCGGCGTACGCAGCAATGCGCTCACATCGTCCTGCAGCACCGCGCACGGCCCGGGAGTGCCTCCCGGAGCCCCCGGGGCACCCGGGGCACCAGGCGCGGGGGCGGGCGGCGGAGCGGGAGCGCCCGGCGCGCTGGCGACCTGAATGTTGTTGACCACCTTGATGTTCTGCCACGCCGACTTCACTGCCGACTCGACGGCGTCGCGAGCCTCGGCCGACGGCGCGGTACCGGTCAACGTCACGGTGTCTCCGTCGACCTTGAAATTGAAGTCCGGGATGCCCTCGCCCGCGGCATCGAAAACCGTTCCCAGTGCCGAGACATCGGGCGTGCTCACGCCCGCACGCAGATTCAGGTTGTCGATGAGATTGACGTCTGCACCGAACTTTCCGCGCAGCCGATCCAGCAGTGCGGTCTTGGCGTTCGCGTCGGGAAGGTCACCGGAAAGCGTGAAGTCGTTGCCGTTACGGGAAATCGACAACGGCGCGAACGAAAGGTTCGGCAAATTCACGTCAGGTGCGTTGACATCCGGGGCATTCACGTCCGGAGCGGTCATCGTGGCCGTGGGATTGATATCGGGAAGAGTGAGATCGGCGTCCTTGCCCGAGCGGTCGAGCCCGCCCCAACCGATCAGCCCCAGCAACAATGGAACTGCCGCCAGCGCCAACAACCAACCCAAACCTGGTGGTCGTCGATAAAATTTGGAGGCTGTTTGCCAGCCTGTGATTGTCCGAGATTCGTCCGAACCCGACATTTGGGCACTCCCTGAAAGTCGACGAACAGTTATCTACAGCAACGAAACAGGTTGACGGTAGCAGCAAATGGAATTCAATGGTTAGGTTCCGGTTGGACTTACCGGCCTTACCATTGCGTCAACGGGTGGCGAGCAGATCGATGACGAAGATCAGCGTCTTGCCCGAAAGCCGGTGCCCGGAACCTGCCGGCCCGTAGGCCTGAGCCGGTGGAATGACGAGCTGGCGGCGACCACCCACCCGCATCCCCGGAATCCCGTCCTGCCAGCCCTGAATCAGACCACGCAAGGGAAATTCGATGGATTCTCCCCGATTCCACGAGCTGTCGAACTCCTCGCCGGAGTCGTATTCGACGCCCACGTAATGCACCTCGACAGTGGCGCCGGGCACGGCCTCGGCGCCATCACCGACCACCAGGTCGTTGATCACCAATTCGCTGGGGGCAGGTCCGTCCGGAAACTCGATCTCTGGTTTTGTACTCACCGGATCAACGGTAGTCCGGCAGACTGGTGATGTGGCCAAAGATCAGGACATCCTGGCCGAAGTTCACCGGCTCGTTGCCGAAGAGCAGGAGCTCCGGTCGAAACTGCAGCGCCGGGAGATAAACGAAACCCAAGAGCAACAGCGGCTGAGCTCGCTGGAAGTCGCACTCGACCAGTGCTGGGACCTGTTGCGGCAACGCCGAGCGCTGCGTGACACCGGACAGGATCCGGGCCTGGCCGAGAAACGCGGGGCCGACGAGGTCGAAGGCTACCGGGGCTGACCGGGCGGGAGTGACGTGACCGAAACGGCCGACGCCGTCATCATCGGCGGCGGGCACAACGGCCTGGTGGCCGCTGCCTACCTGGCGCGGGCGGGACGCCGGGTGCAGGTGCTCGAACGCCTCGACCACGTAGGCGGCGCAGCAGTTTCGGCGCACGCCTTCGACGGCGTCGATGCCCGGTTGTCGCGATACTCCTATCTGGTCAGCCTGCTGCCCCAGCGCATCGTCAGCGACCTGGGTGCCCGAATCCGGCTCTCGCGGCGACGATATTCGTCCTATACGCCGGATCCGGCCTCTGGTGGAGCGGCCGGTCTGCTGATCGGGCCGAAATCGACGTTCGATGCGGTCGGCGCCGAGGCCGACGCAGCCGGATTCGACGACTTCTATCACCGGTGCGGGCTGGTCACGTCCCGGATCTGGCCGACGCTGCTCCAGCCGCTGCGCAGCCGGACCGAGATGCGGCGGGAGGTGCTGGGTGGACACGACACCGAAACCGCCGCGGCCTGGGATGCCCTGATCGACCGGCCGATCGGCGAGGCGATCAGCACCGCGGTATCCCATGACCTGGTGCGCGGCGTGATGGCGACCGATGCGCTGATCGGCACGTTCGCCGGCATCGACGACCCGTCGCTGATCCAGAACGTGTGCTTCCTGTACCACCTGATCGGCGGCGGCACCGGCGACTGGGATGTACCGGTCGGAGGGATGGGCGCGGTGAGCGGCGCACTGGCGGCTGCCGCGTCCGGGTTCGGAGCCGAAATCGTCACCGGTGCGGACGTTTACGCCGTCGACCCGGACGGCGAGGTGTGCTACCGGACGGGCGGGGCGGCGCGCCGGGTCCAGGCCGAACACGTGCTGGCCAACGTGACCCCGGCCGTGCTGGCCGAACTGCTCGGGGAACCGGCCCCGGTGACCGCCCCCGGCGCGCAGGTGAAGGTCAACCTGATGCTGCGCCGGCTCCCCCGGCTGCGGGACGAAAACGTCACGCCCGAACAGGCTTTCGGCGGTACGTTCCACATCAACGAGACCTATTCGCAACTGGCCGCGGCATACGGCACCGCCGCCGCCGGACGTGTGCCGGACCCGTTACCCTGCGAGATCTACTGCCACTCGTTGACCGATCCCAGCATCCTGTCGGAAGAACTGCGCGCCTCCGGTGCGCAGACACTGACCGTCTTCGGCCTGCACACCCCACACGCACTGGCCCGGGAGAACCCCGACCGGATGCGGGATCGCCTGACCTCGGCGGTGTTGAACTCGTTGAATTCCGTTCTGGCCGAGCCGATCCAGGATGTCCTGTTGGAGGACAGCGCAGGCCGGCTGTGCATCGAGGCCAAGACCACCACCGATCTGGAACAGGCGCTGGGGATGACCGCGGGCAACATCTTCCACGGCGCGCTGCGCTGGCCGTTCGCCGAGGACGACGAACCCCGCGACAACCCGGCGCAGCGCTGGGGCGTGGCCACGAGCCACGACCGGATCCTGTTGTGCGGTTCGGGATCGGTGCGCGGCGGTGCGGTCTCGGGCATCGGAGGCCACAACGCCGCGATGGCCGTGCTCGAAAGCTGACGGGTTCAGCGGTCGCTGATGAGATCGGCCAGCCCGTCCAGCACGCGCGCCAACCCGAACTCGTAGGCATGCGAGGCGCTGTAGGCCGCGTCGAACGCCTGCCCGGCCGCGGTCCCGACCCGCGAGGCCAACGGATACCGGTCCCCGTCGAGCACCCGCTCCAGCAGCGGGCCGGCCCGTTCCCACCACTGTCCGTCGCTCTGGCCGCTGTCGGCGGCGGCCCGATGCGAATCGATGGCGATGCGGGCGACCGAGTTCACGAAACCGAGCACATACGTCAGGGCGCCATCCATCTCGAGATCGCTCAGACCGAGTGAATCGAACGCACTCAGCTCATGGTCGTACTTGGCGATCATGCCCGGCCCGAGCGGCGGGCGCGTGGTGGGCAGGTACGTCAGCCAGGGGTGGCTGTCGAACATCGCGAGGTTGTCCTGCGCGATCGCGGAAACCTTTTCCCGCCACGACTTTCCGGTGAAGTCGCGACGCGGCATCTGGAGGTAGACGGCGTCGATCATCAGGTCCAGCAGCTCGGCCTTTCCCGGCACATAGGTGTAGGTGGCCATCGGAGTCACGCCCAGCTCCGTCGCGACCGCCCGCATGGTGAGCGCGTCGAGCCCGTCGGCATCGGCGATCCGGATCGCGGCGGCGACCACGGCGTCTACCGTCGTGCGTTGTTTCGGGCCGCGGCGGGCGCCCTGACCGGGCTCACGCCAGAGCAATTCGAGCGTGCGCACCGGATCCCCGGCGCTGCTCCGGTCCCTGCCTGGACGTTCGTTCACCACGCCCCCCTCTCCGTACTATGTTTAGTGTACTGCGTACAGAATACTTTCATCCGAGGAGAAACATGGTCACCATGCCCCAGGCCGGCGAGTTCAGCCCCACCGCAGCCGATGTCGACGCGGTGCTGGCCTGGTTCGCCCGATACGACGCACTGGCCATCGACCGGAACGTCGAAGCCATGGCGGACGAGGCGATGTTCCCGCTCAACGAGGTGACCGACGGCCGGGCCGAGGCCGTGGATCGCCCCGGGTTCGTCGCGCAGATGGCCCAGCAGTTGGGCGAGAGCAGCGACTTCGCGATGGAGTCCACCCGCACACCGCATTTCATCAACGAGAACCTGGTGTTCGTGATCACCGATGCGACGTTCACCGCCGACGGGTTCAGCCAGCGGGTGCGCTACGGCGACCTGCTCGTCAAGCGCGACGGCGCCTGGAAGTTCCAGACGATGGTGCAGGGCGGGTGGGGCGAGAGCTGACCGCCGCGGCTACGGGGAGGAGATCCTGCGCAAGATCTCGCGGAGGTTCGTGAGATCGTCGGGACCGAGCGCGGCCAGCACGTCGGGCGCGGGATCCTCGACCCGGTCGATGCGACCCAGCAGCGCGCGTCCGGTTTCGGTGAGCGACACCAGCTTGCAACGCCGGTTCGCCGGATCGATCTCGCGGACCACGAGCCCCCGTTCCTCAAGGTCGTTGACCGCGACCGTGGCCGCCGGCGCATCGACCGTCGCCGCGTGCGCCAACTGTTTGACCGTCATCGGGGCCCGTTCCAGGCGGCGCAGTATCCGGATCCGGCTGAACGGCAAGCCGCTCTCCTCGATGACCGCGCGTTTCCAGCTGTCTCGATGGTCGAACACCAGCCGGGTCAGCCCCCGCCACACCTCGTCGGCCAGATCGGCCTGCCGGTCACCGGACATGGGACACCTCCGGAACATGATGCTCGCCGATCAAGGGCGCCAGCTTCTGCGCCGAGCGCAGGGCCCACGGGGTCGTGGAGACAAGTCCGAGCGTGAAGATCACCAATCCCAGTGCGGCACAGACGAACCAGAGCGGGCGGGCGGCGGCGGCGAAATCCGTGCCGGCTGCGGAGAGCGCCGTCCCGGCCACCGAACCACACAGGGCCACACCGATACTCACGCCGACCTGCCGGCTGGTGGAGGCCACCGCCGAGGCCGCGCCTGCGCGGTCGATCGGCATGCCGCTGACCGCCGTGGTGGTGATCGGGGCGTTGACAATCGAGAAACCGATGCCGAACACCCCGAACATGACGAGCAACTGCCATACCGGGGTGTCGGCCGTCAGCCGCGTCAGCAGGATCGTGGCGGCGGTGATGGTCGCTCCGGCCACCACGAGCGACGGCCGGCTGCCGTACCGGCCGACCAGCCGGCCCGACAGCGGCGAGAAGATCAGCGCGCCGACTGCGACGGGCAGATACAGCAAGCCGGTGTGCATCGCCGAGTAACCCCGCTCGGTCTGCAGGTACAGCGACATCATGAACAGGAACGCGCCGTAGGCCGCGAACGCACAGACCGCGATCAGCGTGGCCGAGGCGAACGGGACGCTGCGGAAGAACCTCAGGTCGATGAATGGGTCCCGGCGGCGCGTTTCGTAGCGCAGGAACGCCAGCAGGGCCAGCAATGCGACCACCGCGACGGCCATCGTGCGTGGATCTGTCCAGCCGAATCCCGGGCCCTCGATGAGCACGAAGACGAGGCCGAACAGGAAGGCCACGCCCAGGGCCTGACCGATCGGGTCGAGGTCGCGCATGGTCGCCGACCTGGATTCCGGGACGAACACCGCGGTGAGCACGACCGCCAGGGCGCAGATGGGCAGGTTGATCCAGAACACCGCCCGCCAGTCGACGTACTGGATCAGCGCCCCGCCCACGATCGGGCCGAGCGCCATCGAGATACCGACCACCCCGCCCCAGACGCCGATGGCGCGGGCCCGCTCGACCCGGCCGGTGAAGACCTGCGTGATGATCGACATGGCCACCGGGTTCAGCATCGAACCGCCGATGGCCTGCAGGAAGCGGGCCGCGATGAGGGTTTCGATGTTCGGGGCAAGGCTGCACAGCAGGGAGGCCACCGCGAAGATCGTCAGGCCCAGCTGGAAGGTCCTACGGCGCCCCAACCGGTCGCCGGTGGCACCGGCCAGCAGCAACAGCGAGGCCAGCACCAGCGTGTAGACGTCGACGATCCACTGCAGCTGCGACGAAGATGCGCCGAGGTCGTCGCGAATGCTGGGCAGCGCGACGTTGACGATGGTGGCGTCCATCGACACGATCAGCAGGCTCAGGCAACACGAGACGAGGATTATCGCCTTGCGCCGCGCACTGAGCGGGCCGACAGTTGTATTCACACAACTATTGTGAAACTACAACCGTCCCTGGGGCAAGCCGCTGTGCTGTCGGGCCCGGTGCCGCCATGCCACCAGCAAACCCAGCCGGACCCTCAGGACCCACGACGGAACCTTCGTCTCCGATCCGACAGAATCGTCACCGTGAACGAACGGAACGCCCTCGTCGCCGCCGCCGTGTCCGCCGCAGGCATCGAACCGGCCATCAAGATCCTCGATGCCGATGCCAAGACCGCCGCAGCCGCGGCCGCTCAACTCGGCTGCGACGTCGGGGCGATCGCCAACAGCCTGGTGTTCGAATGTGACGGTGCACCGCTGCTCGTGATGGCCAGCGGCGCCGCCCGCGTGGACACCGACGTCGTCGCCGACCAACTCGGCGCCGGTGCGATCCGCAAGGCCGACCCGAAGCTCGTGCGCAGCGCGACCGGACAGGTCATCGGCGGGGTGGCCCCCACCGGTCACCCCGCTCCCCTGCGCACCGTCGTCGACCAGACGCTGGCGTCCTATCCGGTGATCTGGACCGCGGCAGGCACCGCGGATTCGGTCATGCCCCTGACCTACGACCAGCTACTGGCGCTCACCGGCGGCGTCGCGCTCGCCGTCCGCTGACCCGGCCATGACAAGAGCCCGGGAGCGCAATGCTCCCGGGCTCTTGTTTGCTCTGGTACGTCAGCGCTTGTTGATGTCGAGGTAGGCGCGCTCGGTGTAGCCGGTGTAGATCTGGCGCGGACGGCCGATCTTGTTGGGCTCCGAGTGCATCTCGCGCCAGTGCGCGATCCAGCCGGGCAGCCGGCCCAGCGCGAACAGCACGGTGAACATGCGCGTCGGGAAGCCCATCGCCCGGTAGATCACGCCGGTGTAGTAGTCGACGTTCGGGTACAGCTTGCGCTCGATGAAGAAGTCGTCGGTCAACGCGATCTCTTCGAGCTGCTTGGCGATGTCGAGCAGCTCGTCGTCGCCGCCCAGCTTGCCCAGGATCTTGTCCGCCTGCTCCTTGACGATGCGGGCGCGCGGATCGTAGTTCTTGTACACCCGGTGACCGAAGCCCATCAGCTTCACACCGTCTTCGCGGTTCTTGACCTTCTTGACGAAGGTCTTCACGTCGTCGTCGCCGGTGCGGATCTTCTCCAGCATCTCCAGCACGGCCTGGTTGGCGCCGCCGTGCAGCGGGCCCCACAGCGCGTTGATGCCACCGGAGATCGAGGTGAACAGGTTGGCCTGCGACGAGCCGACCAGGCGCACCGTCGAGGTCGAACAGTTCTGCTCGTGGTCGGCGTGCAGGATCAGCAGCATGTCCAGCGCGCGGACGATCTCCGGATCGACCTCATACGGCTCGGCCGGGAAACCGAACGTCATCCGCAGGAAGTTCTCCACCAGCGTCAGCGAGTTGTCCGGGTACAGGAACGGCTGCCCCTCGGACTTCTTGTAGGCATAGGCCGCGATCGTGGGCAGCTTGGCCAGCAAACGGATGGTCGACAGCTCCACCTGCTTGTTGTCCAGCGGATCCAGCGAATCCTGGTAGTAGGCGCTCAGCGCGTTCACCGCACTGGACAGCACCGGCATCGGATGCGCGTTGCGCGGGAAACCGTCGAAGAACCGCTTCAGATCCTCGTGCAGCAGGGTGTGCCGCTGAATCTGCGTGGTGAACTTCTCCAGCTGCTCGGCCGTCGGCAGCTCACCGTAGATCAGCAGGTAGCTGACCTCGATGAACGTCGAGTTCTCGGCCAGCTGCTCGATCGGGATGCCCCGGTAGCGCAGGATTCCGGCGTCGCCGTCGATGTAGGTGATGGCCGACTTGGTGGAAGCGGTGTTGACGAAGCCACCATCAAACGTGGTGTAGCCGGTCTTGGCCAGCAACGGGCCAAGCGCGATGCCGTCACTGCCCTCGGTCGCATGGACGATCTCCAGATCAAGCTCGCCACCGGGGTACTTCAGAGTGGCAAGCTCCTGCCCACTCGACGGGTTTTCGGCCACGGGAATCCCTTCATCGTCCTGGGAACCGACAACTGCTCTACAAAAGGTAGTCGCAATCGATCAGCACTGCCCGCGGGGGGTTACCAACGGGTCACGTGAGTTGGCCGGCGGGCTCCCTGACGCCCGCGACAACCTCCAGGAAATCGGTGTACGCCGCCTCGATCTGTCTGACGATGTCGTCCACCGTCACCCCGCCCCAATCCCGCTGAGATCCCAGCTCAGCGATGGCGGTCATCAAGATCGAACCCCACACCAGCGCGGTCAGCTTGAGCCGGCGATCGTCGCCGGGCACCCCCATCCGGCGCGACAACACCTCGTTGACCGCATCCACCCGGAACTCCGAGGCCGACTGCATCAGCGCCGGGGACGAGGTGATGATGCGCGCCGAGGCCAGCAGGCGCTCGGCGGTCAGCTCCGTCGGTGGTGCGGACTTGGTCTTGAGGAACGCCTGCACGTGGGCCCGGTACAACGCCTCGATGTCGCCGATTCCGGCCGGCTGGGCCGCGAGCTCGACCGCGACGATCTCGATCACCTCGTCGACGAACGCCAGGACGACGGCATCCTTGGTGGCGAAGTAGCGGCTGAATGTGCGCGGTGAAACATCGGCGACGGCCGCGATCTGCTCGACCGTCGTCCGCTCGAATCCCTGGCGGTCACACAGATCGATCGCAGCCTCGATCAACATCGCCCGGGTGCGTTGCTTCTTGCGCTCGCGCAAACCCGGTCCGGCCTGTCGCGCCACGTCAACCACGAAACGGGATGCTATCCGCCGGTGCCGGGTGTTTCGGTGGGTTTCGGCAACTATGTGGCATCCGGTGCAATTTGCCGGTGGTCACACTTTGTCCGCCTCGGACTCTTCCCGCGGTGCGCTCGTGCCCGCGCCCACGCGGTAACGCACGAACGCCGGCACCGCGAGCGCGGCGATCACCACACCGACGACCACCAGCGCTCCGCCCCCGGCGGCGGCAACGGTGGTGCCGACCGCGGCAGCAACCGCGCCGTGCAACGTGTCGGCCAGCCGCGGGCCACCGGCGACCACGACGGTGAACACCCCCTGCAGCCGGCCGCGCAGCTCGTCCGAGGCCGCCTGCTGCAGGATCGTCGACCGGAACGCCGCCGACACCATGTCGGCGGCACCACCAATCGCCAAGAACGCCAAGGCGATCCACAGCATCACCCCGGCAGTGCCGCCGGCCGACCCGCCCGCCAGCCCGAACCCGACCATCGCCACGCCCCACACCACGATCGCCGCCACCACGGCGAGCCCCTGTCTTCGGATCCGTGGCAACCAGCCCGAGAACACTCCTCCGGCCACCGCACCCACCGACATGGCCGCGGCCAGCAACGCCATCGCCGTACCGCCCTCGACGGGACCGCCGAAACTCTCGTGCGCCATCTGCGGGAACAACGCCCGCGGCATCCCGAAGATCATCGCCACCAGATCGACGACGAACGACATCAACACCACCTGGTTGCCGGCCAGGTAGCGGAAACCGTCGAGCACCGCCGCCAGACCCCATCGGGACGAGCCCTGCTCGGTGCTCGCCGGGGGCATCGGCGCCAACCGGAAGGTGGCCCAGATCGGAGCCAGACAGGTCACGGCGTCGATCAGATACAGCGTCGACAGATCCACCCAGTTCAGCAGGAAGCCGGCCATCAGCGGGCCCACGATCGCGCCGAATTGCATCACCGTCATGTTCAGCGAGTTGGCCGCGGGCAACTGCTCGTCGGGCAGCATCCGCGGGATGGCCGCCGAGCGGGTCGGGCTGTTGACCGCGTAGAACGCCTGCTGCACGCCCAGCAGACACAGCACCACCCACACGTTGTTCAACGCCAGCGCGGACTGCAGCCACAACAGCACCGAGGCACCGGCCAACCCGATCGAGGCGATGATCAGCAGCAGTCGGCGGTCCATCGCGTCGGCCAAGGCGCCGCCCCACAGACCGAACACAACCAGCGGGACCAGCGCGAACAGCCCCGACAATCCGACGTAAGCCGAGTTTTCGGTGAGCACGTAAAGCTGCACCGGCACCGCAAAGATGGTCAGGTTCGCCCCGATGACGGTCGGGATCCCGGCCAGCCACAACCGCCGGAAATCCGGGGTGCGCAGCGGTGTGGTGTCGGCGAAGAGCCTGCCCACTACGCCGCGGCGGGTGACGCGACGGGGGACGTCATGGCTGCAGGCGTTCCGCTTGGTTGCCGGTAACGCGAATACGGTTGTGTACCCGGTTCTCCCGGCCCTGCCAGAACTCGACACTTTCGGGCTCGATCAGGTATCCACCCCAATTCGGCGGCACCGGAACCGTTTCGAGATCGGCGAACCGCTCGGTCACCTCGGCGAGCTGAGCCAGCAACGCCGACCGGGAGGCGATCGGGCTGGACTGCCGGGACGCCCAGGCGCCCAGCTGTGAACCGCGGGGCCGCTTGGACCAATAGTCCTCGGTGTCCTCACGGCTGACCCTGCGCACCGGACCGCGCACGTGCACCTGACGCCCCAACTGGTACCAGGGGAACGTCGCCGACGCGTACGGGTTCTCCGCCAGCTGCATGCCCTTGGCGGAGTCATAGTTGGTGAAGAACGTGATACCGGTCTCGCCCATGCTCTTGCACAACACCGTTCGCGTCACCGGTCTTCCCTCGCCGTCGGTGGTACCGACCACCATGGCATTGGGCTCGGCCACCCCGGCGCGGTAGGCGTCGGCCAGCCAGGTCCGTAGCAGCGTCAGCCAACCGGTCGCCGGATCCTCGCCGAGCCAGTCGACGTCCAGGTCTCCGCAACCGTCCTTCTCCACATAGTCCACGCGCATGGCAGCCAGGTCGTGGTCATCTCGGTCACCGGGTATTGGCACCGCGATAACGCTACGCCTGAGGTTGGTGCAACAATCTGGCCATGCCAGCCGTACCGGAAGACTTCGTTGCCGGCCTGGAAGGCGTTGTCGCCTTCACCACCGAGATCGCCGAACCGGACAAGGACGGCGGCGCGCTGCGCTACCGGGGCGTGGACATCGAGGAACTGGTGGACCGCCACGTCACGTTCGGCGACGTGTGGGGCCTGCTGGTCGACGGCAGTTTCGGCACCGGTCTGCCCCCGGCCGAGCCGTTCCCGCTGCCGATCCACAGCGGCGACGTGCGCGTCGACGTCCAGGCCGGGCTGGCCATGCTGGCACCGATCTGGGGCTACGCGCCGCTGCTGGACATCGACGATTCGACGGCGCGCGACCAGTTGGCCCGGGCCTCGGTGATGGCCCTGTCCTACGTCGCCCAATCGGCCCGCGGCATCTACCGGCCCGCGGTGCCGCAACGCACGATCGACGAATGCCCCACGGTCACAGCGCGTTTCATGACCCGGTGGCAGGGCGACCCCGATCCCAGGCACGTCGAGGCGATCGACGCCTACTGGGTGACCGCTGCCGAGCACGGCATGAACGCCTCGACATTCACCGCCCGGGTGATCGCCTCCACCGGAGCCGATGTGGCGGCGTCGCTGTCCGGGGCCGTGGGCGCGATGAGTGGGCCGCTGCACGGTGGCGCCCCGGCCCGGGTGCTGCCGATGATCGAAGATGTCGAGAAGACCGGTGACGCCCGCGCGGTGGTCAAGGGCATCCTGGACCGCGGCGACAAGCTGATGGGCTTCGGCCACCGCGTCTACCGGGCCGAGGACCCACGGGCGCGGGTGCTGCGGGCCACCGCCAAACGTCTTGAGGCGCCCCGCTACGAGGTCGCCGCGGCGCTGGAACAGGCCGCCCTGGCCGAGCTCCGTGAGCGCCGACCGGACCGGGCCATCGAGACCAATGTCGAGTTCTGGGCCGCGGTGATCCTGGATTTCGCCCAGGTGCCCGCCTCGATGATGCCGGCGATGTTCACCTGCGGTCGGACCGCGGGATGGTGCGCGCACATCATGGAGCAGAAGCGGCTCGGCAAGCTGGTGCGCCCGGCCGCCATCTACGTCGGCCCCGAACCGCGTAGCGCGGAGTCGGTCGCGGGATGGGACAAGATCGTCAGCTCATGACCCGCGTTCGCGACGTATTCGCCTCGGCTGCACACGGTTTCGCCCGGCTGGTGCAGGCACTGCCGGCGGACGCGTTCGACGGGCCGGGCCTGGGCGAGTGGGATCTGCGCGCCCTGGTCGGCCACACCTCGCGGTCGCTGATCACCGTCAGCACCTATCTGCAGCAGCCGGCGGCATCGGCCGATCTGGCCGGGCCGGTGGAGTACTACGCGGCGATGCGCGGGTTCATGTCCGACGCCGGCGCCGAGGCGATCATCGAGCGCGGCAGGCAGGCCGGGCGCGACCTCGGCTCGGACCCCGCCGCCGCAGTGGATGCGCTGGCGAGCCGGGCCCTGGACGACATCGACGAGGCAGGCGATCCGCTGATCACCGTGATCGGCGGGTTCGGCATGCGGTTGGGCGGCTACCTGCCGACCCGCATCTTCGAACTCGCCGTGCACAGTCTCGACATCGCCCGGGCCACCGGCCTTTCGGCCGGCCTGCCCAACGAGGTGCTCGACGCGGCGACCACGCTGGCCACGCAGATCGCGGTGGAGCTCGGCGAGGGTGAAGCGGTGCTGCTGGCGCTCACCGGGCGAGCCGAGCTGCCGCGACCGTTCTCCGTCACCTGATTCTCTCCATCGCCGAGACGACGGTTCCTCGCCGGATCGAGCCTGTTCTTCGGCACTGAGCGTCGTCTCGCGGTTCATGCGCTTGTCAGAGGGTGGTGGTTGCATGGCGATGAGATCCGCCCGCCGCGCGGGTCTGCATTGAGTCCGCTCACTATGAGGAGAGAAACATGGCGATCGAAGTAACCCCCGCAGTCCTTCCCCACCTGGTTGTCGACGACGCCGCCGCGGCAATTGATTTCTATGTCAAGGCTTTCGGCGCCACCGAGCTGGGCCGTATTCCCGGCCCCGACGGCAAACTGATCCACGCCGCGGTCAGCATCAACGGCTCGACGGTGATGCTCAACGACGACTTTCCCGAGTACAACGACGGCAAGCCATCGACCCCTAAGGCCCTGGGCGGCAGCCCGGTGACCATCCACCTCACCGTGACCGATGTCGACGCGAAGTTCGCCCGCGCGGTCGAGGCGGGCGCCGAAGTGGTCGCGGAGCTGGAGGACCAGTTCTGGGGCGACCGGTACGGCGTCGTGCGCGATCCGTTCGGACACCTGTGGTCACTCGGGCAGCCCGTGCGCGAGGTCAGCCCGGAGGAGATCGAGAAGGCGATGAAGTCCGGGCAGTAGCCGGGCTGCGCCACCCGGCGCTGTCTCGCAGTCACTGTCGGTTCCGGTGAGGCAGCGCCGCGGTGTCGGCGCTCTCCAGCTGCGCCGTTCATACTGATCCCCACGCATGGCACCTCGATGCGTCATGAAGGAGACAGATGAACGACCAGCCCACCGGCACGACGGCAGGTAACCGCGCGCTGCGCTGGCGAGTGGTGGACATCGTCGTCGCCAGCGTCCTCGCGACGGCGGCGGGCCTGGTGTTCGTCGTGTGGAACATCGCGTCCAACCCGATCGGCGCCCCGCTGACCGCACTGTTGCCCGGGCTTCAGGCATTGCTCGCCGGAGGCTGGTTGTTCGCCGGTGTGCTCACCGCCCTGGTGATCCGCAAGCCGGGCGCCGCGCTCTACGGCGAACTCGTCGCCGCCACCGTGTCGGCGTTGGTCGGCAACCAGTGGGGCGTCCTCACCATCGAGTCGGGACTGGTGCAGGGCCTCGGCGCGGAACTGGTCTTCGCGGTGTTCCTCTACCGCCGGTGGGGACTGCCCGTCGCCGTGCTGGCAGGCGCAGTCGCCGGGTTGGCGCTGGCCGTCAACGACCTCATCCTGTGGTACCCCGGCTCGGCGAACACCTTCGCGGTGATCTACACCGTCTCGGCGATCGTCTCCGGCGCCCTCGTCGCCGGGCTGCTGTCCTGGTTCGCCGTGCGGGGTCTGGCCAGGACGGGAGCGCTGAGCCGGTTCGCCTCGGGCCGGATCGCACCGGACGCTCGATGACCTCACGGCACGGCACCGGTGCCTCCGTCACGGCGCACGGGTGGGGATGGAGTCATGCCGGACGCGCCGAATGGGCCGTGCGTGACCTCGATCTGAAGATCGAGCCGGGCGAGCGGGTGCTGCTGCTTGGTCCGTCCGGGGCCGGGAAATCGACTCTCCTGCACGGTATTGCCGGCCTCCTCGGCGGTGCCGAGGAGGGACGGCAGACCGGCACCCTGCAGGTCGACGGCGCCGCACCCGTGGACCAGCGCCACCGGATCGGCATGGTGTTGCAGGATCCCGACTCGCAGGTGATCCTGTCCCGCATCGGTGACGACGTCGCCTTCGGCATGGAGAATTTCGGCGTTGCGCGCGACGAGATCTGGCCCCGGGTCCGGGCCGCGCTCGACGCGGTCGGTCTGAATCTCGGTCTGTCCCAATCGACTTCACAGCTGTCGGGCGGACAGAAACAACGCCTCGCGCTGGCCGGGGTGATCGCGATGAATCCCGGCGTCATCCTGCTCGACGAGCCGACGGCCAATCTCGACCCCGGCGGAGTCATCGAGGTGCGCGACGCGGTGGCCGCATCGGTCGCGCGGACCGGTGCCACGCTCATCGTCATCGAGCACCGCACCGAGGTGTGGCTGCCGGTCGTCGACCGGGTCATCGCGCTCGGGGCCGACAGCGCGGTGATCGCCGACGGCACACCCGAGCAGACCCTGCGCCATCACCATGACTACCTCGTCCGGTCAGGTGTGTGGGTGCCCGACACCGCCCTACCCGAGGTCGGCCGTCGCCGGTCCCCCGCAACGGAAACCTTGTTGCAGGCCACGGATCTGGCCCTCGGGCACCCCGGTGATCCCGCGATGCACCTCGGGCTGAATTTCGTGATCGAAGCGGGCCGGACCACGGTGATCACCGGCTCCAACGGGGCAGGCAAGTCGACGCTGGCACTCACCCTCGGCGGACTGTTGCCCGCGCCGGCCGGGAGCCTGGACGCAGGTGCCACCTTCGCACCCGCGCCGTCGCGCCGTACTCCGATCAAGTGGCGATCGAAAGAACTGCTCACCCGGATCGGCAGTGTGTTCCAGGATCCCGAACACCAGTTCCTCACCGGCTCGGTGCGCGATGAACTCGCGCTGGGCCCCAAGGCGCTCAAGCTGGGCGTGACCGAAATCGCCACGCGCACCGACGAACTCCTGGAACGCCTGCACCTGACCCACCTGGCCACGGTGAATCCGTACACCCTGTCCGGCGGAGAGAAGCGTCGCCTGTCGGTGGCAACCATGCTGGCCACCGCGCCCAAGGTGATCATCCTCGACGAACCCACCTTCGGGCAGGACCGCCGCACCTGGGAGGAGTTGATCCGGCTGCTCGCCGAGATCTGTGACCAGGGCACCGCCGTCGTCGCGGCGACCCACGATCTCGACTTCACCACCCTGCTCGCCGACACCCGGATCGAGTTGCCGGACTGGGCGCCCACCACGGAGGTGAGATCGTGACCGCGTCGAACCGCGCCGAGGCGCCGGTCGCACCGCGCACCGTGAACCCGGTCGCCCGCCTGCTCACCGCCCTGATCATCGCCGGCGCCCTGGTGCTTTCGGTGGACTGGGTGTCGGCACTCACTGCGCTGATCGGTGAGATGGTCCTGTTTGCCGCCATCGGCGTGAAGCTGCGCACGGCGCTGACCCGGGGCGCCATCGTCGCCGTCGCGGCCGCGCTCACGGCCGTCACCATCCTGCTCTACGGGCAGGTCGGCGGAACCGTGTACTGGCACTTCCTCCTCGTCACGATCAGTGACAGTTCGATCGCCCTCGCGGTGGCCACCTTCCTCCGGGTGCTGGCCATCGCGCTGCCCTCGGTCATCCTGTTCATCGACGTCGAATCGACCGAGTTGGCAGACGGTTTGGGGCAGGTGCTGCGATTACCGGCCCGGTTCGTGCTCGGGGCACTGGCCGGTCTGCGCATGGTCGGCCTGCTCGGGCAGGACTGGCGCTATCTCGGGTACGCCCGCCGGGCCCGCGGCGTGGCCGACCACGCCAGGTTACGGCGGGTGGCGGGACAGGCGTTCGCGCTGCTGGTGTTCGCGGTGCGCCGCGGGTCGAAACTGGCCACCGCGATGGAAGCCCGGGGATTCGGCGCCTACCCGGCTCGGACCTGGGCTCGCCCGTCACCCTTCGGGGCACGCGAATTCGCGCTTATCGCCTCGGGATTCGCCATCGCGGCCGCCGCGATCGCCGTGTCGCTGGCCACCGGAAGTTGGAACTTCATTGGCACCCGATGACCTGGTGAGCCGGCTCGGCCCCGCGGCGACGACGGTCCTGATCGACGGCCGGTCCGGGTCGGGCAAGTCGACGCTGGCGGTACAGCTGCGCGACTGCTGGCCCCACAGCGTCGTCGTCCGGCTCGACGACATCTATCCGGGCTGGGACGGGTTGCTCTGGGCCGCCGAACATCTGCGGCGATCACTGCTCGAACCGCGGTCCCGCGGGCTGACCGGGCGCTGGCGGCAATGGGATTGGGCCACGAACGCACCGAGCGGCTGGCATCCGGTCGAGCCCGGCCGTCGCCTCATCGTCGAGGGCATCGGTGCACTCACCCCGGCCACCCGGGCCCTGGCCGATCTGGGCATCTGGGTCGATGCCGACGACGTCGAGCGCAAGCGCCGGGCGCTGGAACGCGACGGTGACACCTACCGGCCGCACTGGGACCGGTGGGCCGCCCAGGAAGAGGCGTTCATCGCCCGGTTCGACCCCAGGGCATGTGCCGACCTGATCGCCACACCGACCGCAGCCGGTTTCGAGTTCAGCGGGCCGGGTTAGCGCAGGCCGGCCAGAACCCGCTGGCGCACGGTCGGTTTCGGTGCGGTGGCAGCGATCGCGAGCATGTCGGCCACCGAGGTGAACTTGTCGCGAGGGCGGTCCTGACCACCCCGGGCGATCTCGGCCGCGTCGATCGCGTGCCAGCCGGCGGCGTCGACCACAGCGGGCTGGCGCGTCCGCACCAGCTTGTCCAGGGCCGCGGGCTTGTGCACCGGATCGGTGAGCACACCGGAGTTGTAATCGTCGACCAACTGGTGCACGGTCTGCCCCGCGCACGACTTGTTGGTGCCGATGAACCCGGTGGGGCCGCGTTTGATCCAGCCGGCCACGTAGGCACCGGACGAACCGGTGACCCGGCCACCGTCGTTGGGCACGACGCAGGCGTCGTCGTCGAACGGCAGATCGGCAATCGCCTTGCCGCGGTAGCCGATCGAGGTCAGCACGAGCCCGGCGTCGAGCGCGCGCACCTCATCGGTGCCGGTCACGCCGAACTCGATACCGGTGACCTTGCCGTCACCGAGCACCCGCTGCGGGGTGAGGCGGTAGGCGAGCCGGATCCGCGGCCGGGTGATCGGCGCCGAGGCGTCACCCAGCTTGGCCAGGATCTCCAGCTTGTTGCGGGTCAGCGGATCGGTGACCCGGGCCAGATCCGCGACCACCAGCGCATGGTCGGCCTCGTCGAGCACGACGTCGCAGCTCGCGGTCAGCCCGATCAGCTCCGGCAGGGTGAAGGCCGACTCGGCGGGGCCGCGGCGCGCCGCCACCACCACCTCGGTGACCTTCGACGCACGCAGGGCCGACAGCGCATGATCCGAGATGTCGGTGCGGGCCAACACATCCGGATCGGTGGTGAGCATCCGGGCCACGTCGAATGCGACGTTGCCGTTGCCGACGATGACCACCCGCTCGTGGCTCAGGTCCACCGGCAGATCGGTGAACTCGGGATGCCCGTTGATCCAGGCCACCATCTCCGTCGCGGTGCCGGTCCCCGGCAGATCCATGCCGTCGATGTCGAGACGCCGGTCGTTGGGCGCGCCCACCGCGTACAGCACGGCGTGGTGGTGCTCCAACAGATCGGCATGCGAGACGTGCTTGCCCACCTCGACATTGAGGAAGAACTTGAATCCCGGCTGCTTGGCGATGGTGTCGAACAGGGTTGTCACCCGCTTGGTGCTCTGATGGTCCGGCGCGACGCCGGCTCGCACCAACCCGTAGGGCGTCGGCAGCTTCTCGAAGACATTGACCCGCACCCCGCGCTGGGTCAGCAGCTCGTCCGCCGCGTACATGGCGGCCGGGCCCGAACCCACGATCGCCACCGTCAACGGGCCCCCCGCATGCGCCGCCACCTTCGGGGCCGCGATCACCGGCGCCAGCTTGGACGTCGGCGGCAGCTTGCCCTCGCGCTTCGGATAGAAGGCAGCGTTGAGTTCGATGAACGGCAACTGCTTCTCGGTCAGCTTGGTATCGGCCGCGATCGCACCTACCGGGCAGGCGGTGACGCAGGCGCCGCAATCCACGCACGCCTCGGGGTCGATGTAGAGCATCTCGGCCGTGGCGAAGCCCGGCTCATCCGGTGAGGGATGGATGCAGTTGACCGGGCACGCGTAGACACAGGACCCGTCGCTGCAACACGACTGGGTGATCACGTGGGGCATATGAGACCTTCGAACCTCCGGGGCGAGCTTTAGGCGACCGAGACCAGGTGCTCGCGCTGCGGTTCGCTACGGTAGCGGCTCGGCGGCCCGTCGATCTTGCAGATCCGCCACATGAGCTTGGCAATCGGGTTCATCAGGCCGGTGTCGTGGCACAGCATCCGGACGTCGCCGAACATGTCGCGCAGCATCTTGCGGGACTCGGGCGAGCCGAAGAACAGCTCCTTGCGCACCGAGCGCGGGATGTCGAATTCCTTCCAGAACGTGCGCGGCGGCACGATGATCGCCGAGCACAGGATCCGCATGGTCAGCGGCACGAAGAGGGACAGGATCCACCGCTGACGGCGGCGCAGGTTCGGCACGCGCTTGTGCAGGTACTGATGCGCGAACGAGATGTGCCGGGCCTCCTCGGCGACGTGGATGGCCATCACCCGCTCCATGATCGGATGCAGGGCCTTGCCCTCACGCAGCACGTTCTTCTGCGTGTGGTCGATGGGCTCCTCACCGGCGAGCACGCCGAAGAAGAACGGGATCGGCAGCGGGCCGGCGGCCAGCGGGATCAGCGGCTGCAGCCACTTGAGCAGCCGCGGCATGCCGGGCACGTCCTTGCCGATGCGGTTGACCATCTCCTGGAACATCAGGGTGTGGTTGCACTCCTCAACGGATTCGTGCAGGCAGTACCGGTACTCCGGCGAGCCGTTGGGCACCCAGAACGAGTACTCCATGAGCCCGCGGATCAGGATGTTCTCGAAGTGCAGGCCGACCTTGGCGACGTTGGCCTGACGCCACATGCCGATCTCGATCTGCCGCTCGACGGGCTGGGCCTGGTACCACGGGTGACCGCCCATCGGGTCGGTCGCCGGCAGGATCCAGCGCGGATCGTCGGGGACGACGGCGAACTCCGGCGAGTCCCACTCGATGTCCTTGTACGGATTGAAGTTGCGCCGCACCGACCCCTCGGACAGTGTGGTGAGCAATTCGACGTACTGGGCGTCGTCGCTGACGTCCATGTTCTTGCGCCAGCGCCTGACCATCTTGGTCCGAGCCATGTTGCAGACCTCTCTCTATCGTCTGAGGTTTACATCTACCCACTTGTTGTACAAACGGTACCGCAGGTATCGAGTAAAAGTCCATGCCGGATTTGAAAAGTTTGCCATCAGATTGCGGTGCGCGGTCAACGTGCGAATAAACCCGCAGCTAGATGTGGTCTCGACCGGGCTGATTCATGATCCGAGAAATATTGCGGATGGCCGCCGCGAAGGCCGTCGCCGGCCGCTCCGCCGCCCATCTGAGGCCGGATCGCCACCGAAACCGTGTCCAGGTATCGCTGAACGGCCCGGAATCCCCACCGCGTAGTTAAGATTCCCCATCACTGTCAGCTGCCTCACAGCTCGGACAAAGGACGCGGCCCGCATGAATCGCAAAGTAAAGGGCGTTGTGGTCGGCGCGGTGCTGATCATCGGCATCCTGGTCGGCGGGACGGTCCTGTCGAGCTGCGCCACCCAGGTGGGCCCCGGACAGACGGCGGTCAAGGTGGACGACTACGTCCTGATCCCCACCGACCCGAAGGTGGAGGGCTGCATCAACCCGGAGACCTCCGAGTTCAACCCGCCCGGTGGGTTCAAGGCCTACCGGTACCCGTCCCGGCAGATCAGCTGGGACGCCACCGGAAGCCCGGACTCGGAGGCGGAGTCGACCGTCGTGGTGTCCAACGCCACCGCCCCGGCCGAGCTGCGGGTGCCCGTGGTGATCACCTTCGACCTGACCACCGACTGCAACATGCTGATGGACTTCCATCGCGACTTCGGCACGAAGTACCAGGGCTGGCTGGACAACGACGGCCTGGTCACTACGGGCTGGGTGAACCTGCTGCGCTACGTCATCGGCCAACCCGCCGAGCAGGTGCTCATCAGCGTCGCGCAGAAGTACACCTGGCGCGAGATCTGGAACGACGAGAAGGTGCGGATCGAGTTCCAGAACTCCCTGCGCGACGCGCTTCCCGGGGCCTCGCGGGCCCGGACCGACGGCCGCGAATTCTTCACGAACTTCCAGGTCACCGTCATGAAACCGGACCCGGTGGACGAGGGCCTCAAGGACGCGATCATCGCCGAGCAGAAGGCCATCGCCGACGCCAGGGCCGCCGAGGCCAAGGGCGTGGCCGACGCCAACGCTGCCCGCGCCAAGGCCGAGGCCGAGAAGGCGGCGGCGCAGGCGCAGACCGAGCTGGCCCGCCAGATGGCGCTTCAGAAGCAGGCCGAGATCGCGGGTTATCCCAGTGCCGACGACTACCTCAAGGCCAAGGCGATCGAGAGCGGACAGAACCCGTACCAACCCACCTACGTGGTGCCCCAGGCCGGGTGATTTCGGCCGGATCGGCCCGGGCCGATAATCTGAACGCCATGGCTGAACTGACGATCCCCGCCGACCTCAAGCCGAAAGACGGACGCTTCGGTTGCGGCCCCTCCAAGGTCCGCCCCGAGCAGCTGACCGCGCTGGCCGCTGCCGGGGATCTGTTCGGCACCTCCCATCGCCAGGCGCCGATCAAGAATCTGGTCGGCCGCGTCCGCGATGGACTGCGCACCCTGTTCTCGGTCCCGGACGGCTACGAGGTGATCCTCGGCAACGGTGGCTCGACCGCATTCTGGGACGCCGCGGCCTTCGGCCTGATCGACAAGCGCTCGCTGCACCTGACCTATGGCGAGTTCAGCTCCAAGTTCGCCTCGTGCGTGGCCAAGAACCCGTTCATCGGCGATCCGATCATCATCAAGACCGACCCGGGCACCGCGCCGCAGCCGCAGTCCGACCCGTCGGTGGACGTCGTCGCCTGGGCCCACAACGAGACCTCGACGGGTGTCTCGGTGCCCGTCCAGCGTCCGGACGGCGACGCACTGGTGCTGATCGACGCCACCTCGGCCGCCGGCGGCCTGCCCGTCGACATCGCCGACACCGACGCGTATTACTTTGCGCCGCAGAAGAATTTCGCCGGCGACGGCGGTCTGTGGCTGGCCATCGTCAGCCCGGCGGCGCTGGCCCGCATCGAGGCGATCGCCGCGACGGGCCGCTGGGTGCCCGACTTCCTGTCGCTGCCGATCGCGGTGGAGAACAGCCTCAAGAACCAGACGTACAACACCCCGGCCATCGCGACGCTCATCCTGCTGGCCGAGCAACTCGACTGGCTCAACGGCAACGGCGGGCTGGACTGGGCCGTCAAGCGCACCGCCGACTCCTCACAGCGCCTGTACTCGTGGGCCGAGAGCACGTCGTTCGCCACCCCGTTCGTCACCGATCCGGCCCTGCGCTCGCAGGTGGTCGGCACGATCGACTTCAGCGATGCGGTGGATGCCGCCGCGGTGGCCAAGGTGCTGCGCGCCAACGGCATCGTGGACACCGAGCCGTACCGCAAGCTCGGCCGTAACCAGCTGCGAATCGGCATGTTCCCCGCCGTGGAGCCCGACGACGTGAGCGCCCTGACCAGCTGTGTCGACTGGGTCGTCGAGAACCTCTGACGAAACCTCGGACTCCATCCCTCTCCCGCCAGCGTGTCAGCCCGGTAACGGGCCGATAACGCAGTAGGGTTCGCGCAGGAGGTCAGGTCGGTATGCGAGAACTCAGAGTCGTTGGTTTGAACGTTGACGGCAGGCGCATCATCTGTGAATCCGACGACTCCGCCAAGGACATGTTCAGCTTGCGTGTCGATGACCGGCTGCGTGCCGCGATACGTGGCGATCAGGTCGCCTCGAGTCAGTCCGAGATCGATGCAGAGGTGCAGAACGTGCTGCGACCCAAGGAGATTCAGGCAAGGATCCGCGCCGGGGCATCGGTCGAGCAGTTGGCCGCCGCAGCGGGTGTGCCCGTCGAGCGGGTCGAGCGGTTCGCCCATCCGGTGTTGCTGGAACGCGCCCGCGCGGCCGAGCTCGCCACCGCGGCGCACCCGGTCCTGACCGACGGCCCCGCGGTGCTGACCCTGCTGGAGACCGTCACCACGGCTCTGGTGGCACGCGGCCTGGATCCCGATTCCATCGGTTGGGACGCCTGGCGCAACGAGGACAGCCGCTGGACCGTCCAGCTGGCCTGGAAGGCCGGCCGCTCGGACAACGTCGCACATTTCCGGTTCACCCCGGGCGCTCACGGCGGAACCGTCACTGCGTCGGACGATGCCGCCCGCCAGCTCATCAACCCCGATTTCGGTCGGCCACTGCGTCCGGTCGCCGCGGTGCCGCACCTGTTCGACCATCACGAAACTCACGAGGTCGAGACACCGGCCGCGGTGCCCGATCAGTTCAGCGCTCCGGCCGAACCCGTACCGGCGCCTGCTCCCCCGGCCCCCAAGCGCAGCCGCAAGGCCCGTCCCGCGGTCCCGGCCTGGGAAGACGTGCTGCTGGGCGTGCGCTCCTCGGGCACCCAGCCCTGACCGCTGTCGAGAAGCCTGTGCTGAAGATTGCGGCCATCAGGTAGCCCCGATCTTCAGCCTTGGTAGCCGTCCACATCAGGCCGCCAGCTCACCGCGGGTGAACTCGCAGTCCGGACCGCAGGCGTGGCCGCTCACCCTGATCCCGTGTCGCCGCATCACCTGGGCGATCTTCGCGGCGGTCCGGCACGGTCGGTCGAACACCTGACGGTAGGACAGTCGGACGGTTGAGCGGCCGTCGACCGCGGCATCGAGATCACGCTCGACATCCTTGTTTCGTGCCGATGCCGTGTTGTGGAACAGGAGGCCATCGAGTTCGACCACGAGCCGTTCACCGTACTCAGCATCGCGGTAGCTCACACCCACGGATGAGGTCGAACGCCTCTGACGAGCCGCCCGGGGTAACCCGTGCGCCCGTTCCACGCGATTGAGGTATCCGTGCTCCAGAACGGAGCAGGTGCCCTCGGCAATGTCGACCATCACTGCCCGCAGCCAGCGTCGTCGGCGAACCCGCCGACGAGCGTCGAGTGCTCGCAGTAGACGTCGCGCGGTAGTGCGCCGCGATTGGCAAGCGTTGGCCAGCACCGCGATCGCATCGAACTCGGATCTGGCCTGGCACGCCACGTCGAGGGCGGCTTCTTCGAAACGCAACCGTGGCGGACCGACGTGCCAGAGCACCCACTCCTGCAGGTGGGCCAGATGGTGGATGCGTACTCCGTGGGGTTCGACCAGCACGCCCCGGTCGCGGGAGACTGCGACGTGGATCACCGCGCCCTCGTCGGTCACCGCCGATTCCAGGCACAACGCCGCCGGAGCCGCGTAAAGCACTGCGGCCCAAGCCCGTTGCAGCCAGGTCAACGGTCCGGTGTGATCTACGTACACGCCGTCGTGGACCCGCGCCCACTCATTGCGCCGGAGAAACCGTCGAATGTCATGCTGCTGCAGCCCGGCATCCAGGGCTTGCCGACGCGAAATCACTCCCGACTGCCGGCGAAGTACGTCCTCGACGTCCACGCCATCGATGCTCACCCACCAGCCCCGACACGACCAGACCCATTCCGCGCACCTGTGGACAACTACCTACGCTGAAGATCGCGGCTACCTGGTGACCGCAATCCTCAGCGCTGACGTGGCGCCCCACTGTGTGGCGAACGCGACTCTCCGATGCGGCTCGAAGTTAGTTATAGTGACTAATAACTAGCTTTGCTATACATCTGGAGGGGTCATGCCACGCACCGACAACGACACCTGGGATCTGGCCACCGGCGTCGGCGCCACCGCCACCGGAGTCGCCGCATCCCGGGCACTGGCCTCCAGCAGTCCCGACCCGCTGATCTCCGATCCGTACGCCCGACCGCTGGTCGACGCCGTCGGTGTGGACTACTACGTCCGCCTGGCCCAGGGCGACCTGGTCGCCGACGGCGCCGCCGAGCCACTCGATCCGCACGTGATCGCCGACGGGATGGCCATCCGGACCCGCTACTTCGACGACTTCTTCCTGGCCGCGGTCGACGCGGGCATCCGCCAGGCCGTCATCCTGGCCTCCGGGCTGGATGCCCGCGCCTACCGGTTGCCCTGGCCTGCCGGGATGACCGTGTTCGAACTGGATCAGCCGGCCGTCATCGAGTTCAAGGGCCGCGCGCTCGCGGATCTGGGCGTCGCACCGGCCGCGGAACTTCATGCCATCGGTATCGACCTACGCCTGGACTGGCCCGCCGCCCTGTGCGCCCGTGGATTCGACCCGCAGGCTCCGACCGCGTGGATCGCGGAGGGACTGCTGGGCTACCTGCCACCCGACGCCCAGGACCGGCTGTTCGACAACATCACCGCGCTGAGCGCACCGGGCAGCCGCATCGCCACCGACTGGATGGCCGGGCACTCCGAACTCGCCGAGAGCCGGATACGGACGCTGACCGCCCACCAACGCGAGCAGGGTCTGGAGCTCGACGACCTGTCGGACCTGATCTTCTCCGGCGACCGCAACGCCGTCGCGGACTACCTGACCGATACCGGCTGGAAGCCCGAAACCACCACGGCCGAGAAGATGTTCGCGGTCCACGGCAGGCCCTTCCGCCGCGACGAGGCCGTCGCCGGGCTGCTCGACGCCCACTACACGGCCGCCGAACTGGTGGCCTGAGGTCAGCCCTGCGTCAACCCGATGGCGAGCAGCGCAAGCCACCCGAAGGCCACGCCGACGCCCGCGCCGAGCACGAACCAACGCCACACCGGCCGGTGCCGCCAGCCCCACACCGTGGGCGCCAGCCCGCCGACGGCCACCATGTTCAGGCCGATCGCCAGCAGCGGATGCACGCGCAACAACCCCACGCCGAGCACCACGATCGCCGCGCCGATCACCGCGGCCACGAACCCGGCCACGGTCAGGCCCGTCCCCCACGGCGTGGAATCGTCGGTCACGAGCTCAATCTAACGTGGTCTCAGTGCCGCAGCCTGGCGCGTTCGTAGAAAGCCAACGCGGCGGCGGTGGCGACATTGAGCGAATCGGTGCCGCGCGACATGGGGATCCGCACCCGCATATCGCTGGCCCGCATCGTGCGCTCGGTCAGGCCCGGCCCCTCGGCACCGACCAGCACCGCGACGCGGTCCCCCTCGAGTTGCACCATCGCGTCCGAGAGGGTCGCGGCAGCCGGGTCGGGCGTCATGGCGAGAAGGCGAAAACCATTGTCCCGCAACAGCTCCAGGTCATCGGGCCACGCCGTGGCGCGGGCGAACGGAACCAGCAGGGCGTGCCCCATCGACACCCGCACCGCCCGGCGGTACAGCGGGTCGGCACATCCCGCCCCGAACACCACGGCGTCCACCGCGAGCCCGGCGGCGTTACGGAAGATCGAGCCGAGGTTCTCGTGGTCGTTGACCCCTTCGAGCACCGCCACGGTGCGAGCGTCAGCGATCACCCCGGCGACCGACAGCTCCGGCGCTCGGGAGGCCGAGGCCAACACCCCGCGGTTGAGGTGGAACCCGACCGCCGCGGCCATCACCTCCGCGGTGGCCCGGTAGAACGGCACGTCGACCCCGTCGAGGTCGGCCGCCAGTTCGCCCAGGCGCCGGTCGGTGCCCAGCAATGCACGCGGAATGAACCGGGAGGCCAGCATGCGCTGGACCACCAGCACGCCTTCGGCGATCACCAGGCCCTTTCCGCTGGGCAGATCGGGCCGGCGGTCCACGCTGTTGAGATCGCGGAAATCGTCCAACCGGGAATCGGCCGGATCGCCGATGTCGATGACGTGCAGCTGACTCACGCGCCTTCGAGGACCATCGCCGACATCAGGTCGGCCGCGGTGATCAGGGTCTGGCGTTCGTCGGGATCCAACCGCGACAGCTGCGCCTTGAGCCACTCCTGGCTGGCGCGCCGCTCAGCGTCGACGAGAGTCATCCCGGCCGGTGAAGCCGACACCACGATCTGGCGGCCATCGAGCGGATGCGCAGCCCGGGCCACCAGCCCCTGCTCCGCCAAGGAGGCGATCACCCGGGTCATCGACGGCGGGCGCACCCGCTCCCGCAACGCCAAGGCGCTCGGCGTCATCGCGCCCTCCTTGGCCAACGTGGCCAGCGCGGAGAACTGGGTCAGCGAAACCGGGGATTCCGCACGCCGCGTACGTAATTGACGCGCGAGACGAACAACCGCCAGGGCCAGATCATTCGCGAGCCGCGCCTCCGGATCCTTCACATCGGAAATAGTACTGAGCGCCCGGCAGTAAAGGGCTAAAACCAAGACCAATGAATCCCCGCCGCATCGGATACGTTGGTCCTCGATGACCGAGGAGCCCGACGAGCCGACGCCCCAGCCGCCGGCCCTGCCTGCCGCCCTGCTGGAACCGTGGCCGGTGATCCTGGTGATCGCCGCGGGCTGGCTGATCGCCACGATCCTGGCCTTCACGGTGACCGGGCTGCACCACTGGCGGCCGTTCACCCTCGCCGGGCTCGCGATCGGCGTTCTCGGCACGTGTATCTTCCTGATCCAGCGCCGTGCCGTACGCCGCGGATCCCGCGGTGCACAAAGCGGATTGACCTGAGGAGGCTCCATGGCCGCACCACTTCTGCAAGCCAGCGTCGACATCGACGCGCCGGTCGACAAGGTATGGGCACTGGTCTCGGACCTGAGCCGGATGCCGCAGTGGAGCCCGCAGTGCCGCCTGATGAAACCGCTCGGGCCCGTGCGTCCGGGGACCCGCACGTTCAACCTGAACCGGCGCAAGTTCGTATTCTGGCCGACCACGTCACGCCTCACCGAGGTCATCGACAACCAGAAGCTGGCCTTCCTGGTGGAAGGCAACAACACGGTGTGGAGCTACGAACTGGAACCCACCGCGACCGGCACCCGCTTGACCGAATCCCGCCATGCCGAGAACGGCACCACCGCGGTGTCCAACGCTCTGGTGAACGCGTTGTTCGGCGGCGTACCCAGCTTCGAGGACGAACTCGTCGACGGGATGAACGCCTCACTGGCCCGGATCAAGGCCGCGGCGGAGAACTGAGGCCGATCGGCCCGGCAGAGCTAATCACCCTCGCAGCCAACGAAATTCACGGCCGCACCGCACCGATCCGGACCCGGCGGCCGGGTAGCTCGTGACAGGATGTCGCCATGACAGTTGTCCTCGTGCACGGCAACCCGGAGACCGACGCCATCTGGGAGCCGCTGATCGACGCCCTCGGCCGCGACGACGTGGTGCAGTTGTCGCCGCCGGGCTTCGGGGCCCCGCTACCCGCCGAGTTCCCGGCCACCTATCTGGCCTACCGGGACTGGCTCGAAGGTGAACTGGAAACCCTCGGCGGCCCGGTCGACCTCGTCGGGCACGACTGGGGTGGCGGCCATGTGGTGAACGTGGTGATGCACCGGCCCGAACTCGTGCGCAGCTGGGCCAGCGACGTCGTCGGGTTGTTCGACCCGGACTACGTCTGGCACGACCTGGCGCAGGTGTGGCAGACGCCCGTTGAAGGTGAGCAACTGGTCGAGACGATGTTCGGCGGGGCGGTCGCGGACCGCGCCGCCCAGATGACCGCCCTGGGCATACCGATCGGCATCGCCACATCTATCGCGGAGGCCCAGGGCCCGGAGATGGGCCGGGCGATCCTGTCCCTGTACCGCTCGGCACGGCAACCCGCGATGGCCGAGGTCGGACGAGCGTTGGAGAACGCACGGGCGCGGCCCGGGTTGTCCCTGCTGGCCACCGACGATCCCTACCTCGGAGCGGCCGAGATCAGGCAGCGCGCGGCGGAGCGGGCAGGTGCCCGCACCGAGGTACTGGACGGGCTGGGGCACTGGTGGATGGTGCAGGCTCCCGAGCGCGCCGCGGAGGTGCTCACCCGCTTCTGGGAAAGCGCCGCCTAGCTGCTGCTCGGCGGCTCGGCCAGGTCGAGTACACCGTCGTCGTACGGCTCGTACATCGGCGAACCGGTGCCCGGCGGTTGCGGCGTATCCGAATGGGCGCCGCAGCCGTACTCGGCTTCCACCACGTGACCGTCGGCCGACAGCTCGTTGGCGCAGACACCGAACATGACGCCCAGCGCACCACCGAGCGGCAGGTAGAACCCGCAGTCCCGGCACACCCGGCGGGTCGAGCGGGCCATCGCCGAACCCGGCCCGTAGTCGCCGTCATGCCAGCGCTGTGCCGCCTGCGCCCGGCCCCACTCTCCGAGGACCTGACGCCGGCCCAGGCCGACCTCCATCGCGGTGTCGTCGATCAGCGGATCGCCGGTGGCGAGGTACCCCGGCACCAGACGCGGATCATTCGGCGGCGGAGCCAGCAGATCGCCGGGCCCGAGGTCACCCGGGCGGACCCGGTCCTGCCACGGCACCCACTGCGGCGCCAACAGCGCCGTCGGCCCCGGAACCAGGACCAACTCACTGATCGTCGCGTGGTCTGCACCCGGGTAGGCGGCCACCACGACAGCCCACTGCCAGCCGCGGTAACCAGGCAGATCAGCCAGGAACCGGTGCGTGGCCGAGGAGGAATCCTCGATGCTCACACCGAGGTACTCCCCGACGGCGCCTTCGCCGCTGAACTCGATCAGGGCCGCACGTGCCTGCTCGGCGGCACCCACCAACACCGCCTCCTGCTCCTGCGACGGTGCAGCCGGGGGTGTCTCGGGGGTCTGCTCAGCAGATTCGGTCACGCTTTCCATCGCCTCCATAGTGCCTGACCGGCACGGCCTCGGGCCACACCGGTCGCCTGTCGGCCGCAGGGGCGCCGATAGGAGAGAATCGGGGGGTGACCTACTACCCGCCGCGGCCGCCGGCCGATAACGGTGCGGAGCATCCCGGAATGGCCAACTACCCCAGCGACGAAACCCACCGCCGGCAACCCAGACAATCGGTGCCGAGCTCCAACCGCTGGCTGCCGCCACTCGATGACCAACACACCGCCAGGTATTCGGCGCACGACGTCCCGCCCCACTCGCCCGGGGTCGGAGCCGCAGCCGGGGAGAAGGTAACCGTCACCCGGGCCGCAGCCGCACGCAGCCGCGAAATGGGCTCGCGGATGTACGGTTTCGTGCACCGCGCCGCGACCGCCGACGGCGCCGACAAATCCGGGCTGACCGCTCTGACCTGGCCGGTGGTGGCCAACTTCGCCGTCGACGCGGCCATGGCCGTCGCGCTGGCCAACACCCTGTTCTTCGCCGCGGCCAGCGGCGAATCCAAGAGCAAGGTCGCGCTGTACCTGCTGATCACGATCGCCCCGTTCGCGGTGATCGCCCCGCTGATCGGTCCGGCGCTGGACCGGCTGCAGCACGGCCGCCGGGTGGCGCTGGCGGCGTCGTTCGCGCTGCGCACCGTGCTGATCGTGGTGCTGATCGCCAACTATGACGGCGCCACCGGAAGCTACCCGTCCTGGGTGCTCTACCCGTGCGCGCTCGGCATGATGGTGCTGTCCAAATCCTTCTCGGTGCTACGCAGCGCCGTCACCCCACGGGTGCTGCCCCCGTCGATCGACCTGGTCCGGGTGAACTCCCGGCTGACCACCTTCGGCCTGCTGGGCGGCACCGTCGTCGGTGGCGGCATCGCCGCGGCCGCCGAATACCTGTTCAACGTGGCACAACTGCCCGGGGCGCTGTATGTGGTCGTCGCGGTCACCGTCGCCGGTGCGGTGCTGTCGATGCGGATCCCGAAGTGGGTCGAGGTCACCGCGGGCGAGGTGCCGACCACCCTGAGCTACCACGGCCAATCCGGCGGGGGCGGTGAGATGCGCCGGCACCCCGGAAAACCGAAGGCCGAACGTCAGCCGCTGGGCCGCAACACCATCACCGCCCTGTGGGGCAACTGCACCATCAAGGTGATGGTCGGATTCCTGTTCCTCTACCCCGCATTCGTCGCCAAATCGCACGACGCCAGCGGCTGGGAACAGCTGTTGATCCTCGGGCTGATCGGCGCCGCCGCCGGGATCGGCAACTTCGCCGGCAACGTCACGGCCGCGCGCCTGGCGCTCGGCCATCCCGCGCAGCTGGTCGTGCGGGCCGCCACCGCCGTGACCGCCGTCGCCCTCGCCACCGCACTCACCGGCAATCTGCTGGTGGCCGCCGGGGCCACCCTGGTCACCTCGGGTGCCAGCGCCATCGCCAAGGCCTCGCTCGACGCGTCGCTGCAGGACGACCTGCCCGAGGCGTCGCGGGCCTCGGCATTCGGCCGGTCCGAATCGGTTTTGCAGCTGGCCTGGGTGACCGGCGGTGCGACCGGGGTACTGATCTATACAGACCTCTCAGTCGGGTTCACTACGATCACGGCCGTGCTGATACTCGGTCTGGCGCAGACAATCGTGAGCTACCGCGGCGAATCCCTGATTCCCGGCCTGGGCGGTAACCGCCCGGTCCTGGCTGCGCGAGAAGGTGGCAACTCACCCACCACAGCCCCGACGAATGCCCGCTGGGGAGCGCAGTGAAGCGCACCCTGATGGCCCTGGCCCTCGTCGTTGTCCTGGCCATCGCCGGTACCGCAGTAGGGATCTGGCGGCTCAGCAGTGGCCACGACGATCAACTGCCGCAGATCAGCGCCTACTCCCACGGCCATCTGGTGCGGATCGGCCCGTTCCAGTACTGCGACGTGCTCAATCTCGACGACTGCCGGGAAACGCGCGACGCGGGTGAACTGCCGGTCACCGAGAAGAACCCCGTGCAGCTCTCGGTGCCCAGCTCGGTCAGCCGGGCGCCGTGGCGGCTGCTGCGGGTGTACGAAAACCCCATCGACACCACGGTCACCTACTACACGCCCAATTCCACACTGGCCGTGACCATCCCGACCGTCGACCCCAACCGCGGCCGGCTCACCGGCCTGGCCGTGCAGCTGCTGACCCTGGTCCAGGACCAGAACGGCGAGCAGTTCGCTTTGCCGCACGCCGAATGGTCGATCAGCACGGTCTGGCCGGAGGAAGCTGCACTAGCCCGCTGAGTGCCCGGCCGGCACCCGCTCGCCCTCGCGCGTCGACCCCGGCGGTGTGCCGTCACCGAAAGGCCTGCCGCCCAAGGATTCCCGACCGTGTGGCGTCAACCAGTTGGCCAGGTCCGGACCCTTCGGCACGATCCGCGTCGGATTGATGTCCGAATGCACGATGTAGTAGTGCTGCTTGATCTGGACAAAGTCGACGGTGTCGCCGAAACCCGGGGTTTGAAACAGGTCCCGGGCATAGGCCCACAGCACGTCCATCTCGGCCAGCTTCGACCGGTTGCACTTGAAGTGGCCGTGATAGACCGGGTCGAACCGGGCCAGCGTGGTGAACAACCGGACATCGGCCTCGGTGATGGTGTCGCCCACCAGATAACGCTGGGTGGCCAATCGTTCAGACAACCAGTCCAGCGCGGTGAACAAGCGGTCGTAGGCCTTGTCGTAGGCGTCCTGCGAGCCGGCGAAGCCGCAGCGGTACACACCGTTGTTCACCTCGGTGTAGACGCGCTTGGCCACTGAGTCGATCTCGTCGCGCAACGGCTCGGGATAGAGATCCGGCGCACCCTCGCGGTGGTACTCGGTCCATTCCGTGGAGAAGTCCAGCGTCATCTGCGCGAAGTCGTTGGTCACCACGGCACCCGTGGCGATCTCGACGATCGCGGGCACGGTGATGCCCTTCGGGTAGTCGGGATCGCGTTTGAAATACGCGTCCTGCAACCGCGGGATACGCAACACCGGATCGAGCCCGTCGGGATCGAGATCGAACGTCCAGCTGCGCGCGTCATGCGTCGGTCCGCAAAAGCCAATGGACAGAGCATCTTCCAGACCCAGCAGCCGGCGCACGATGATGGTGCGGTTCGCCCACGGGCAGGCGCGCGCCACGATCAGCCGGTACCGGCCGGCCTCCACGGGAAAGCCGTCACTGCCGTCACGAGTGATGCGGGTGGTGATGTAGTTGGTGTCGCGATTGAACTCGCCGCTGCCGCTCGCGACGTAGGAACCTTGGGCCATGGCCCCAGTCTCCCCGTCGAGAGTTGGCTTGTGTTCGAGAAATCAGTGGATTCTCGAACACAAGCCGACGTTGGGCGCGCCAGTGTCAGGCGTCGAGCTCCTGCGCGACGGCCTTGACCACCTCGGACACCCGGCGCGCGACCTTGCGATCGGGGTAACGGCCCTTGCGCAGCTCGGGCTGCACGATGTCCTCGAGCAGCGTGATCATGTCCGACACCATGCCGTGCAGTTCATCGGGAGTGTGCTTGTGCTCGGGACGTTCGGCCTCGCGCCGGGCCCGGCTCAGGCTCGGCGGCGGATCGATGAGTTTGAGGCTCAATGCCTGCGGACCACGCCGCCCCGCCGCCACGCCGAACTCGACGCGTTGACCGGCCTTGAGGCCCTCGACGCCCGCGGGCAGCGCCGAGGAACGCACGTACACGTCCTCGCCGTCCTCCTGGGACAAAAAGCCGAAGCCCTTTTCGGCGTCGTACCACTTAACCTTGCCGGTCGGCACTGCTGCTCACCCGCTCGTCTTGTCAGAACTACCTACACACATAAAGTTCGCGTCCCGTCAGCGCCGGGACGCGATGCAGCGATCTTACTCGGCCCTGCCCGGGTGATTCACCCCGATTACTCGGTAGGCTGGCAGCACTTCTGGAAGAGAGATGTGCCGGTAATGCGAGTGGTACTCAATATCATCTGGTTGATCTTCGGCGGCCTGTGGTTGGCGCTGGGCTACCTGCTGGCCGCCGTGCTGTGCTTCATCCTGATCATCACCATCCCGTTCGGGTTCGCCTCGCTGCGCATCGCCTCCTACGCCCTGTGGCCGTTCGGCCGCACGATCGTGGACAAACCCGGCACCCGGCCCGGCGCGCTGGTCGGCAACATCATCTGGATCGTCCTGTTCGGCTGGTGGCTGGCGCTCGGACACCTGGTGAGCGCGGTGGCCATGGCGGTCACCATCATCGGAATCCCATTGGCGCTGGCCGATCTCAAGATGATCCCGGTCTCGCTGGTGCCGCTGGGCAAGGAGATCGTCCCGGTCGACTCGCTGAAGGTCCCGGCATGACGCTGACCCCACTCGGGTTGCCCTCCGTGAACCGATCCGGCGGACCGGCAGTTGGCGCCCCCGCCGATCCGGCGCCGACGAGCGGCCCGCTGGTGGACACCTATGGCCGGGTGGCCACCGACCTGCGCGTCTCACTGACCGACAAGTGCAATCTGCGTTGTACCTATTGCATGCCTGCCGACGGCCTGGACTGGTTGCCCGGCGAGGCCCTGCTGAGCACGGAGGAACTGAGCCGGCTGCTGCGCATCGCCGTCACCCGGCTGGGCATCACCAGCGTGCGGTTCACCGGTGGCGAGCCACTGGTCACCCGCCACCTGGAAGACGTGGTGGCCGCCGCGGCCGCCCTGCACCCGCGGCCCGAGATCACCCTGACCACCAACGGCATCGGGCTGGCCCGGCGCGCCGCGGGTCTCAAACAGGCCGGGCTGGACCGCATCAACGTGTCGCTGGACAGCGTCGACGCCACGCACTTCGCCCGGATCACTCGCCGCGACCGGCTGGCCGACGTGCTGGATGGCCTGGCGGCCGCCAAGGCGGCGGGGCTGGATCCGGTGAAGGTCAACGCGGTCCTCGATCCGGTGTCCGGCCTCGACGACGCGGTCGAGCTCCTGCGGTACTGCCTGCACCACGGCTACCAGCTGCGCATCATCGAGCAGATGCCGCTGGACGCCGGACATACCTGGCAGCGTGGCGCAGTGATCGACGCCGATTCGATCCTGAGCACGCTGCGGCGGCACTTCGACCTGCGGCCCGATCCGAAACCGCGCGGCTCGGCGCCGGCCGAGCTGTGGCAGGTGGCCGCGTCCGATACCCATCCTGGCGGCACGGTCGGCGTCATCGCCTCGGTGTCGCACGCCTTCTGTTCGGCCTGTGACCGCACCCGGTTGACGGCCGACGGCCAGATCCGCAGTTGCCTGTTCTCGACGGAAGAGAGCGACCTGCGCGCCCTGCTGCGCGGCGGCGCCGACGACGCGGCCGTCGAGGCGGCGTGGCGGACGGCGATGTGGGCCAAGCCCGCCGGGCACGGCATCAACAACCCGGATTTCGTGCAGCCCGTGCGGCCGATGAGCGCGATCGGCGGATAGATGACAGTCGACACCATCGCCGTCACGATCCGTTATTTCGCCGCTGCGGCGGCGGCTGCCGGAGTTGATGCGGAAACGTTAGATATCGAAAAGGACACCTCGATCGCGACGCTCGTCGAGCAACTCAGCGGTCGCGACGCGGAGCTCGCCCGAGTGCTAAAACGCTGCTCATACCTGTGCGACGGGGTGGCCGTCCGCGATATGGACAAGCGCGTATCAACGCCTCAGACCCTTGATGTGTTACCGCCCTTCGCCGGCGGCTAGCGTGATTTGCATCACATAACGAAATGGTCACGAGCTGGCTACGACGGGGTGGAGCCCGGCGCTCACCTGCGACAACGCGCCAGCAACCTGCGCCTTTAAACAACTTTTAAGGTTTGCTCGGCGCGAAAACGCCCGAGGCCGCTAAAGATGACGCGATAGCGGGGAGCAGTTACCGTTCATTCCCAAGTCAACCGACCCTAATCAGTTGGCCTGCCCCACACCGATAGCGCCGAGCTCCATCCATCGGTCCGGGGTAACGACGAACAACAAGGATGGAGGCGGGGGACCCAACCGGTCCACCGATTTTTCTCAGGACCAGGAGCCGCTTGCGGCCCCTTGGGGTGAAGCCGTCGCCGTTTCGACGACGCCGGCCGGGTGACCTCTCCTACCCGAACCCGACAGCTGACCTCGTGGGCGCATACGAGAGGACCTTCACGCTTATGAGTAGTGGACGGCACCGCAAGCCCACTTCCTCGTCTTCAGCCAAGAATGTCGCCAAGATCGCCTTCACCGGCGCTGTGCTCGGTGGTGGCGGCCTCGCCATGGCCGGTCAGGCCATGGCCGCGACCGACGGCGAGTGGGATCAGGTAGCCCGCTGCGAATCCGGCGGCAACTGGGCGATCAACACCGGCAACGGCTATCACGGCGGCCTGCAGTTCTCCCCCAGCACGTGGTCCTCCCACGGTGGTGGCGAGTACGCACCCAACGCCTACCTGGCCACCAAGGAAGAGCAGATCGCCGTCGCCGAGCGGGTTCTCGCCAGCCAGGGCAAGGGCGCTTGGCCCACCTGCGGTCGCGGCCTCTCCGGCGCCACCCCGCGCAACGTGGTCAGCGAGCCCGCTCCGGCCCCGCTGGACGCACCCGCGGTCAACGGTGAGCTGCCGGCCGATCCGATGGCCGCCCCGCTGCCCGCTCCTCCGGCCCCTGAGGCACTGCCGCCGGCTCCCGAGGCATTGCCCCCGGCTCCCGAAGCCCCGCCCGCTCCCGAGGCGTTACCGCCCGCCCCCGAGGCCCCGCCGGCACCTGAAGCGTTGCCGCCCGCCCCCGAGGCTCCGCCTGCGCCGGAGGCCCTGCCGCCGGCACCTGAGGCCGCCCCGATGGACCCTGCGCTGGCCCCGGCCCCTGAAGCCGCTCCGGTCATCGACGCCGCACTGCAGGTGCCCGCACCCGAGGCACCGCCGGCGCCCGCGCCTGAGGCACCGCCGGCACCTGCCCCCGAGGCACCCGCGCCGCTGCCCGCAGACGCTCCGGCCCCCGCCCCGGCGGACTGGGATCAGGCTCCGGCCCCGGTCGATCAGCCGCAGACCTGGTCGCTGCACGTCGGCGCACCGCTGCCGCTCGATCCGGTGCTGCCCCCGGCTCCCGCACCGGCTCCGGCTCCGGCTCCGGCCCCTGCCGCCGCGCCCGCGGTCGCCGCACCCGCAGCAGCGGATCCGCTGGCCCCGCTCAACAACGTGGACATCCCGCAGCCGGCGTTCGACATGGCCGAGCAGATCGCCACCAACGGAGTCCCGGCGGTTCCCGCCGAGGGCGTCCCGCATCTGGCCAGCCCGCAGAACCTGCCTCCGGGCACCACCGTCGACAATCCGTCGCAGGTGCCGGGCCAGGGCCCGAACATGACCTATCTGCGGGAGATCTGGCACGCAATCCAGACCCAGGACATCAGCGGCAAAGACGCCCTGCTGGCGCTGACCCAGCGTCCGCTGACCACCCCGGACACCCCGGGTGGCGAGGCCCCGAATCTTCCGGTCGCCCCGGTTGATCCGGCCGCCGCTCCGGCTCCCGTCCCGGCCCCGCCGGCCTGAGCCGGCTCAGGCCGAACCGACCCATTCGTCGGTGCCGTCGGAGAAGTACTGGTGCTTCCAGACCGGTAGCCGCTCTTTGACGGTGTCGACGAGACGGGCACAGGTTTCGAACGCCGCTCTGCGATGGTCCGCTGCCACAGCGGCCACCAGGGCGGCGTCGCCTATTTCCAGGGTTCCGATGCGATGGCTGACCGCGATGGCACGGACCCCGGCGGCCTCGGAAGCCACCTCGGCCGCCACCTTCTGCAAGGTCTGCAGCGCGTTGGGGTGTGCGGAGTAGTCCAGCCGGGTGACCGAACGGCCGGCGTCGTGATCACGCACCACCCCGGAGAATCCGACCACCGCTCCGGCCGCCTCGTGAGCGACCAGCGCCTCGTACTCGGTCAGCGATATCGGTGTCTCGGTCAGTTCAACGCGCACAACGATGGCGCTCATGTCAGTCTCCTCTTCGCGCAAGCGCTCATGTCAGTCTCCTCTTCGCGCAAGCGCTCATCGGGGCGTTCTCCTCTTCGCGCAAGCGCTCATCGGTTCGCCGGGTGGTCCTTCCCACCAAGTTGGTCCAACGCGTGCTCCAGCACGCCGGCCAGGACACCGAGACCGTCTTTGACGCCGCCGGGTGATCCGGGCAGGTTCACGATCAGGGTGCGTCCGGCGACGCCGCAGACACCGCGGGACAACACCGCAGTGGGCACCTTGTGCACTCCGGCCCGCCGGATGGCATCGGCCAGCCCGGGGATCTGATAGTCGAGCACCGACATGGTCGCTTCCGGAGTGGCGTCGGAAGGCGAGATGCCGGTACCGCCGGAAGTGATGATGAGATCGACGTGCTCCGACAGGGCGGCGCGCAGGGCATCGCCGACCGCATGCCCGTCGGCGACCACCATCTGTTCGGTGACGTCATACCCACGGTCGGCGAGCCAGCCGACGATGAGGGGGCCGGTCCGGTCGTCGTACACCCCGGCAGCGGCACGGGTGGAGGCGATGATGACCCGCGCCGAACGCGTCACTGTGCTGTTCTTTCCCACAATCCCGTTTTACCGCCTTCTTTGCGCATCACCTTGATGTCGTCGATGCGCGCGGCGGGGTCGACGGCCTTGATCATGTCGTACAGCGTCAGGGCGGCCACGCTCACCGCGGTCAAGGCTTCCATCTCGACCCCGGTGCGGTCGGTGCTGCGCACGGTGGCGGTGACGGCCACTGCAGCCTCGTGGACGTCGAAGTCCACGTCGACGCCCGTCAGCGCCAACTGGTGGCACAGCGGGATCAGCTCGGGAGTCCGCTTGGCCGCCATGATCCCGGCCACGCGCGCCGTCGCCAGGGCATCACCCTTGGGCAGCCCGCCCGACGCGATGAGGGCCACCACATCCGGGCGCGTGTGCAGCGTGCCGACGGCCACCGCAGTGCGCTTGGTGACGTTCTTGGCCGAGACGTCGACCATGTGGGCCGCGCCGGACTCGTCGAGGTGCGACAGTCCCACCGTTACCGGTTGACGACGGTGTCCGACTGGATGAAAGGCAGCTCTTCGGCCGGCAATGGAAAGGTCACATCGCCGAACGGGGACAGCGCACCGGTGCGGTCGGTGGCGAGCTCGCTCACGGCGTGGTCGTCGCCGTCGGAGAGCACTGGCCAGCCGTTGTCGACGTAATGGTTCTTCTTCTTGTCAGCCACGCCCCACATTGTGGCAGGCCGCCGATCCGGTGGCGAGACCGGCGCGGCGGACCGCCCGAAGTAGCTTTACGCTGGTCAGGATATGACCGCCGCACAGACTCCCGGAATCCCGCTGGGTGCCTGGCTGTCCGACCTCGACGACAAGGCCCTGATCCGCCTGCTGGAGCTGCGGCCCGACCTGAGCCAGCCGCCCCCGGGGACCATCGCCGCGCTGGCCGCGCGGGCCACCTCACGGCAGTCGGTCAAGGCCGCCACGGACTCATTGGACTTCCTCCGACTGGCGGTTCTGGACGCCCTGCTGGTGCTGCACGCCGACACCCATGCCGTGACGGCGGGCCAGGTGAGCGACCTGCTCGGTGCCCGGGTCAGCCCCGATGACCTCGCCGCGGCGCTGGACGATCTGCGTGAGCGGGCACTGGTGTGGGGCGACGCGGCGGTGCGGGTCGCGCCGGAGGTCGCCTCCGGCCTGCCCTGGTTCGTCGGCCAGGCCGCCGTCGAGGTGAGCGAGCGCAGCGCGGACGAGATCGCCGACCTGCTCGCCGGGCTCGATGATGCCCAGAACGACCTGCTGGCCCGGCTGCTGGAGGGCTCGCCGGTGGGCCGCACCCGCGACGCCGCCCCCGACACCCCGCCGGACCGGCCGGTGCCGCGCCTGCTGGAAGCTGGGCTGCTGCGCCGGATCGACGCCGAGACGGTGATCCTGCCCCGGCTGGTCGGGCAGGCCATGCGCGGTGAGTCGCCCGGCCCGGTGGAACTGAGCGCACCGGTCCTGGAGACGACGTCGACGACACCGGCCGACGCGGACGCCGTCGCCGCAGGCGCCGCCATCGACCTGCTGCGCGAGATCGACCTGATCATCGAAACCCTCGGTGCCGCACCGGTTCCCGAGCTGCGCAACGGCGGGCTCGGGGTCCGCGACGTCAAACGGCTGGCCAAGTCGACGGGTATCGACGAGCCGCGGCTCGGCCTGCTGCTGGAGCTGGCCGCGGGCGCGGGCCTGATCGCCGCCGGAATGCCGGAGCCTGACCCGGGTGAGGGCACCGGACCCTACTGGGCGCCGACGGTGGCCGCCGACCGGTTCATCGAATCCTCGACCGCGGTGCGCTGGCAACTGCTGGCCGCGACCTGGCTGGACCTGCCGGCCCGCCCGGCGCTGATCGGCAGCCGCGGTCCGGACAACAAACCTTTCGCCGCCCTGTCCGATTCGCTGTACTCGACGGCCGCCCCGCTGGATCGCCGGCTGTTGCTGAGCGTGCTTGCCGACTTGCCTCCCGGAACCGGGGTCGACGCCGACGAGGCCTCCCGGGCCATGATCTGGCGCCGGCCGCGCTGGGCGGTGCGCCTGCAACCGGCCACGGTCAGCGGGCTGCTCTCCGAGGCGCATGCCCTCGGCATGGCCGGACGCGGCGCGATCAGTTCGCCCGCCCGGCACATGCTGGCCGGCGATGCCGATGACGAGGTGCTGGCGGCGATGTCCAAGGCGCTGCCCAAACCGCTCGATCACTTCCTGCTGCAGGCGGATCTCACCGTGATCGTGCCGGGCCCGCTGGAGCGGGATCTGGCCGAGCAACTGGCCGAGGTCGCCACCGTCGAATCGGCGGGCGCGGCGATGGTCTACCGGATCAGCGAACCGTCCATCCGGCGTGCGCTCGACGCCGGACGGACGGCCAGCGAGTTGCACACCCTGTTCGAGAAGCACTCGAAAACACCTGTGCCGCAGGGGTTGACGTATCTGATCGACGATGTCGCGCGTCGCCACGGTCAGTTGCGGGTCGGCATGGCCGCCTCATTCCTACGGTGCGAAGATCCCGCGCTGCTGGCGCAGGCTGTCGCCGCACCGGGGGCCGATCGCCTGGAACTGCGCACGCTCGCCCCGACCGTCGCGGTGTCACAAGCGCCGATCGCCGATGTGCTCACCGTGCTGCGCGAAGCCGGATTCGCCCCGGCCGCCGAGGATTCCACCGGCACCGTGGTGGACATCAGGGCCCGCGGCGCGCGCGTCGCCGCCCCGACCCGGCGGCGCATCTACCGGCCGCCCAGTCCGCCCACCGCGCAGACCCTCGGCGCGATCGTGGCGGTGCTGCGCAAGGTGGCCGCCGGCCCGTTCGCCAATGTCCGCCTGGACCCGGCCATGGCGATCACCCAATTGCAGGATGCCGCGCTCAACCAGACCTCGGTGGTGATCGGCTACGTCGATCCCGCGGGGGTGGCCACCCAGCGCGTCGTCTCCCCCATCAACGTGCGCGGCGGCCAGCTGACCGCGTTCGACCCGGCCGCTGGACGAGTACGGGAATTCGCGATCCATCGCGTGACATCGGTTGTGGCGGCCGACGATTGAGGTTCGTCGGCGAACGACCAACCATTCTGGTCAGTCGCCGTCGTCATCGTCGGTGCCGAAGATTCCGAAGTCGACGTGGATGGCGATCGGGCCGGTGGAGTCATGGGTGAGAAGCACGTTGAATGCGCCGTCGCCGTAGCCTGAGTGGCGGCATACGACATTGCGATTGCCCACGGCGATATTGCGTACAGCTCTGGCGATGGTTGGTGTAGCTCCGTTGTTCATGAGGATCTCAGGGTGATTTCACGGACCGGTGTGCCCGGCCCACCGGGACGAATGATTACGGACGTCGGCGTGGGGCTCAGCTCACGAACGGCGGATTCGATCGCACCCCATAGCGTTTCGCAGTCTGGGCCATACAGATAGATCATGGCTGTTCCGCTCCCCACCTCGTTACCGTCGACCTCGCCGAGTCCAGGTTGGGTGTCGATAACAGCCTTGAGGCGATCTTCGACCGCGAAGATGAACTCCAGCGGTGGTTGGCCATCTTCCCATTCCAGGAGAACCGCGTGCTCCTCCGGGGCATCAGCCGCTTCAGATGACGATGGCGTGAGCAGTCCCTCTCTTCGCTGCTAACGGGCCAGCCCGGGCAGGGAGCCGGTGTGGTGGTACATGGCAGCCCGGTAGTAGAGGTAGGTGTTGTTCCAGGTGTACTTCTGGTTCAGGTCAACGGGGATGAGGGTGTTGAGTTCCTCGCAGAGGTCATCGGTATGGCAGGCGACTGTCAGTGAGGTCAGTTTCGGGTGGCCCAGCAGAGGAGTGACCGATTGTGCCGTGGCGGCTTTCGAGTCGATCCAGGCCCAGGTCAGATTGGGTGCGCCGGCCAACCCGGCCACGTCGACAAGGGTCTTCATGTTTTGCAGGCTGACGACGCGCAGTTTGGTCAACCGGGACAGGTCGGGCAGTGTGGTGATGTAGGGAAGCGAATCCATCTCCAGCACACGCAGATTCACACAGTCGGCGATCGGTGCGATGTCGGCGTCGCCGAGTTTGCGCCACCGGTCGAATTGGAGGAGTTCCAGTTCTGGCAGCGTCGCCAGAGCGCTCAGGTCTGGGGGTTTCCCGCTGCCCAAGCTGACCCGGCGAAGATGCGGCAGTCCGGTGACCATCGACAGGTCAGCCAATCCGGTGTTGTCCATGCTCAACCAGCACAGCTCGGTCAGGCCCGCGACGGCGTCGAAGTCTTTGGCGGGCCCGACCGCCAGCACGCGCAGCCGCGGGAAACGCCGGAGAACCTCCAGGGAGAACTTGCGGTTGGCGCCCCACCCGATCCAGGTCATCTTGTCGGTGAGGCAGTGCAGGCCGTCGACATTGATGATCGTCTCGCCGAAGTTCAACGCGGTGAGAAAGTCGAAATGCTGCAGAAAGTCCAGTTCAGTGTCCGGAGAACTGTGAACGTCGAGGGTGTCGAGGTTGTGTTCGCGCATGAACACCGCAATCTGTTGCCACTGGGCGGCGGTGATCTCCTGGGATGCGGAATTGATGAACACTGAGCGCACCACACCGCCGGTGACGTTGAGGGACACGTTCGCCGAGCAGCCAAAGGCCAGGCCGAGTCCCTTGAATGCGGAGTTGACCGCGATGGATTCGGCCTTGATTTGAGCGCGGAGGGCTTGTTGGACCTGTGAGGTCGCCCGGTACCAGTCCATGACCGCTTCGGGGTCGTCGATGACGGCGTCGAGCGCGGGATCTACCGGCGTGAGCACGAACCTGAACCTACCTATCGTGTCGTCTTAGTTCTTGCCGCTCTTGCGTTTGCTTTTCTTGTGCCGGCTGCTCTGCTTCTTTTTCTTGTCCTTCTTCTTGGATTTGTCGCCGGTGTCTTTACCGGAGGATCCGGAGTTCTTGGAGCCACCGTGTGACCCCGACTCGTTGGCCTGCTGGGCCGAGGATCGCGCCCCGGCGCGTTGACCGTTGGTGACGGCCTGGCCTTGTGTCTGCTGATTGAGCCGGTTATCGGCCGGCGACGACGGCCGGGCAACGGGCTGCGCGGCGGAAGGTCGGTGTTGATTCAGATGCGCTTGTGCAGCGGCGTCATAGCGGGTCGCGTTCTTATTGGTCGGGCGGTAGACCAACCGCCGGTTCACACCCGCACCGTTGTGATTGTTGTTCGGTTTCCTTTGGGTACCGGTATAGGTGCCGTGCTCGTTCATTTCGTGCTGTTCGAGCCCGTTGAGGGTGTCGGGATCGTCGGTGCGGTGCAAAACCTTATGAGTGTCACCGGCCGCGGGGTCATACCGCGGTGCCTTGCCCTTGGCTGCGAGCTTGGGCGCTTCGCGGATGTGGTCGTTGAGACGGCGCTGAAGGTCGGTGGTCTGTCCCACGTACTTCGGGTCCCCTGCACCGTTGTAGACGACATAGACGCCGCCCTTGGGCTCTGGGGTGACCGCGTGGCACCCGCACGGCGCGGTCGCATTCTGGGACGTGCCGACCGGCATGTCCAGCGCCGACTTCGTCCCCGCCGGCGGAGCATTCGGCGCCTTCGGTGAAACCCCCGGTGTGACCGTGGGTTTCGCGGCGCCGGCAGACGCTACTTCATCGGCCAACTGCGCGGGCGGGGTGGGTGCGGCCTTGGCGACGTCCACGACATCGTCGGCATGCTTCGCCAACTGTTCGGCAGTGAGTTCAGCGCCCTCTGTGACGACCTTCTTGGCGGCACCTTGCGGGGTGACCATGGAGGCGGCGCCGAGCACGGTGGAGGCGATACCGAGGGCTTGGTTGTCGGGCATCGCAGCCGCGGCGATGTCGACGGTCGCACTGGCCAGATTGACAGTGGCCGAGGCGATCATGGCCGCGCTGGCGGGGCCACCGACACCGGTCAACGCGAGTGCGACGCCGCCGACGAGCAAGGCCGATTCGAGTGGGTTTTCCTTGACGAACGATCCGACCGATTTCGCCCCCGACACCGTGGCCGACACTGCCGTCGAGGCCGCCGAGGTCACAGTGTCGGCGACGGAGCTCACCGCGCTGGTGACGGCATCGAACAAGCCCAGCGGTGCGCCGCCGACACCGGTCAGGTGCAGTGGCGGGTCGACATAGACCGGCCAGGTGGTGTCTGGGCCGGGGTCGATGACCTCGGCCAGCACATACAGCTGCGGGGCGAGTTGTTTGACCACATACGAGCTCGGCACCAATCGGCCGGTGGCGTCGCGGGTTTCGGCCGGGGAGAACATGCCGATGGTCTCGGCGGCCGGGGTCGCGCGGTTGATGGTCAGATAGCCGTTGGTGTGGGCGAGTATGACGGTGTCGGCCGGAGTGCGCACGAAGGTGGTGACCATCCGCGGCCCACCCGGATCGCTGATCCGGGCCACGGTGCGAGTGCCGGTGCTCGTGTTTTCGGCCAGGAAATCAAACCCGGCACCGCCATTCGGGTACACGACCTGCCCACCCGCGGTGGGTTGGGCAGCACCCAGCCCTCCGGGCAACACCACCTGCACCGGGCCGGCCGCGGTGTGCGAGGTGAGGCCGTCCACCGGCTCGTCAGGTAATCCGGCGCTGCGCTGCTCGACGGTCAGGGTCGGGTCCGAGCCCACCGCCGAATCGGTGAACGCGGCGACGGCGGCGTCGGCGAACCCCTCCGCCGCCGACACCGTTCGCGCCGCCTGCCCAATCCCGCTCGACGGCGTGGGCGCCACCAGGTGCAGCCCGCCGACGGTGACCGCCACCGCGCACAACACCGCCAGCCAACGCACAGGCCACCCCAACCACATACTTTGCTGACCGTCGGGCAGGAAGTTTCCCGCAGCCGCAATCCAGCCCCGTTCCCCCGACATGCCATCCCCCGATCAGCAACTTTTCAAAGCCGCCGTGCAGCTATCACAAGCACGCTTGGCTGACAGAGTAGGACGCAGATCAAATATGGTCAATTACCAGTAGTAATTCAGGCCTTCAGGACCGACGCGGACTCGCCAATAATCTGTTCAGGCGAAAATTTCCTATCAGCTAAAAGCGATCACAGCAATACATTGAGAACGAGCGTCAATATCCGTCACCGTTACAACGAACGCGGCCGCTCACAGATAGCTGGCAGAGTCGCCTCCGCGTCCGAACCTCCGTGCGCCAGACGTCCACGCCGGGCGATTCGGAATAATGGGCGGGATGAGTTTTCCCGCCGTGAGTGAACGGATTTTCTGCGCATGACTGACGGCCCTTTGATCGTGCAGTCCGACAAGACGGTCCTGCTCGAGGTCGACCACGAACAAGCAGGCGCCGCGCGGGCTGCGATCGCACCGTTCGCCGAGCTCGAACGCGCCCCCGAGCACGTACACACCTACCGGATCACCCCGTTGGCGCTGTGGAACGCCCGCGCGGCCGGCCACGACGCCGAGCAGGTGGTCGACGCGCTGGTCAGCTTCTCGCGCTACCCGGTGCCGCAGCCGCTGCTGGTCGACATCGTCGACACCATGGCCCGGTACGGCCGGCTGCAGCTGATCAAGCATCCAGCACACGGGTTGACGCTGGTCAGTCTGGACCGGGCGGTGCTCGAGGAGGTGTTGCGCAACAAGAAGATCGCCCCGATGCTGGGCGCCCGCATCGACGACGACACCGTGATCGTGCACAACAGCGAGCGCGGGCGGGTCAAGCAGATGCTGCTCAAGATCGGGTGGCCGGCCGAGGACTTGGCCGGCTACGTCGACGGCGAGGCGCATCCGATCGAGCTGGCCCAGGACGGCTGGCAGCTGCGCGACTACCAGGAGATGGCCACCGACTCGTTCTGGGCCGGCGGGTCCGGGGTGGTGGTGCTGCCCTGCGGCGCCGGGAAGACCCTGGTCGGGGCGGCGGCCATGGCCAAGGCCGGGGCGACGACGCTGATCCTGGTCACCAACACCGTGGCCGGGCGGCAGTGGAAGCGCGAACTGGTGGCCCGCACCTCACTGACCGAGGACGAGATCGGCGAGTACTCGGGTGAGAAGAAGGAGATCCGCCCGGTCACCATCGCCACCTACCAGGTGATCACCCGCCGCACCAAGGGCGAGTACAAGCATCTGGAGCTGTTCGACAGCCGCGACTGGGGTCTGATCATCTACGACGAGGTTCATCTGCTGCCGGCGCCGGTGTTCCGGATGACCGCCGATCTGCAGTCCCGGCGGCGGCTGGGCCTGACGGCGACGCTGATCCGTGAGGACGGCCGCGAGGGTGACGTGTTCTCGCTGATCGGACCGAAGCGCTACGACGCGCCGTGGAAGGACATCGAGGCCCAGGGCTGGATCGCCCCCGCCGAGTGCATCGAGGTGCGGGTCACGATGACCGACAACGAGCGGATGCTGTACGCCACCGCCGAACCCGAGGAACGCTACAAGCTGTGCTCGACGGTGCATACCAAGATCGCCGTGGTGCGCTCGATCCTGGAGCGTCACCCCGGCGAACCGACCCTGGTGATCGGTGCCTACCTGGACCAGCTGGAAGAGCTGGGCCAGGAACTGGATGCCCCGGTGATCCAGGGTTCGACGAAGAACGCCGAACGCGAGGCGCTGTTCGACGCGTTCCGCCGCGGCGAGATCTCCACCCTGGTGGTCAGCAAGGTGGCGAACTTCTCCATCGACCTACCGGAAGCCTCTGTGGCTGTTCAGGTTTCGGGCACCTTCGGCTCCCGGCAGGAAGAGGCCCAGCGGCTCGGAAGGTTGTTGCGGCCCAAGGCCAGCGGCGGTGGCGCGGTGTTCTACTCGGTGGTCTCACGTGACTCGCTGGACGCCGAATACGCCGCACACCGGCAACGGTTCCTGGCCGAGCAGGGCTACGGCTACGTGATCAAGGATGCCGACGATCTGCTGGGGCCGGCGATATGACCGTACGGCGGGTGATGCCCGTGCTCACGGTGTCCGACTTGTCGGTGGCCGGGGCATACACCCGGACTCTCGGGCTGACCGAGGTGATGAACCACGGCTGGATCGTCACCCTGGCCGACCCGGAACTCCGCCACCAGGTGAGCCTGATGACCAAGGACGCCACCGCTCCGGTGAATCCGTCGGTGTCGATCGAGGTCGACGACGTCGACGCCGCCTACGCGGCCGCCGTGGAGGCGGGGTTGGAGATCGTCCATCCGCTCAGCGACGAGGACTGGGGTGTGCGGCGGTTCTTCTTCGCCGATCAGTCGGGCAACGTCGTCAACGTGCTCAGCCACCGCGGCTAACCGCGCCCGCGCACCGTCATCAGCAGTTCACCGTCCGGGCCGCCGGTGAAGGTGAGCTCGCGGCGCAGGCGTTGACCCGGGACGAGATCGAGCTCGAAACACTGGGCGAGGGTGGCGATCACCAAGGTGGCCTCGAAGCTGGCGAACCCCGAGGCGATGCACATCCGCCGGCCCGCACCGAACGGCATCTGGGCCCGACGCTGCGGTCCGTCGAGGTTCTCCTTCAGGAACCGCTCCGGATCGTAGGTGTCGGCGTTTTCCCAGACCCGATCGTTGTGGTGCACGCTGTGGGTAAGTATGGCGACGCTGGTGCCGGCCTTGATCGGGTAATCACCCAGCACGTCATCGGATTTCGCGACGCGGGCCACACCCATGATGGGCGGGTAGACGCGCATCGCCTCAGCCACGACGGCCTGCGTCCACGGCAGGTTCTCGACGTCGTCGGCGGTGGGTTCACGACCGCCGAGTACCTCGTCGAGTTCACGTCCGAGCCGGTCGCGCGCCTCGGGGTTCTGCGACAGCAGGTACCAGGTCCACGCCAGTGCCGCAGCGGTGGTTTCGAAGCCCGCACCGAGGAACGTCATGACCTCGTCGCGGATCTCCAGATCGCTGTAACGGTAACCGGTCTCGGGATCCTCGGCTGCGATCAACAGGGCCAGTAGGTTGTCGGTGCGCTCGATCTTGCCGCTGCGGTGGTCGGCGATGAGCTGATCGATGAACCGTTCGATGCGCCGTAACCCGCGCCGGGTCCGGGGCGCCACCACCCACGCGCCGCGCCGCAATGCGTTGATCGACAGCCGCGGTGACGAGAACCGCTCGGCGATCCGGCGCAGCGGTCGGGCCGCTCCGAGAAGGAACCCGTAGCCGAAAAGCGTCAACAGACGGGCGAAGTCGGTGCGCATCTGCTCGGCGAGCCGACCGTTGAGCTCGATGCCGAACATCGTTCGGGCGATGATGTCCAGGGTCACGTAGTTCATCTCGGCCGCGATGTCCACCGGCTGACCGACGGCGACGTGCGCCTCCCAGCGCCGGGCGGCGGCCACACTGGCCTCGGTCATCTGCGGCGCGAAGGCATCCACCTGCCGTTTGGCGAAGATGGGCTGCACCAAACGCCGATTGCGTTGCCACAGTTCATCGTTGAGATCGGTGACCAGACCGCGTCCGAATGCCACGGCCAGCAGGTCGTACTCGGCGTTCTTAGCGTAGTTGTCCTGATTGGACACCAGCACGTGTCGGGCGATGTCGGGATTGCGCACCACCACGAACTTGGCCAGCGGTGTGCGGGCGACCACGATGTCGTCCTGGCCCGGCAACTGCGTGGCGTACTCGTAGATGGTGTGTCGGTAGCCGGCCCGGATCGCCTTGAGCGCCAGCCACCACGATCGGAGGTACCCGATCTCGGTGTGCTGCCAGCGCACCGGCGTCGGCGCCCAGCGCGGTGGGTGCAGGCTCGCTGCACCCTGAACTGGGCACACGCCGGTTTGTGCAGTGGATTGGGACATGCCACCTCCCCGGGACTCGGGGTATACAGTACCGCCGGTACCGGGTTGGTGGCCAGACCCTTTACGTATGCGGCCCCATGGCCTTGACGACGGTGAGCAGCACGACCGAATCTTCGAGCGCGTGCAGGCTGTGCCTCGTCCGCGGGATCACGATGTGATCCCCCGGCGAGCCCTCCCAGCTCGCCTGGGCGTTGGCCAGCTTCACCCGGCCCTCGATCACCTGCAGCGTGGCCTCGCCCGGGCTCTCGTGCTCGTCCAGACCATTGCCCTCGGTCAGCGCGATCAGCGTCTGGCGCAGCTGGTGTTCATGCCCGCCGTAAACCGTATGGGCACTGCGTCCGCTGCTGGCCGTGCGGGCTGAGGCCAGCTGCTGCCGCGCGATTGCGGTGAGCGAGATCTTCTCCATACCCACAGATCGTGCCACCCGGGCAGGTGAATTTCCCGCAGCCCGGCACATCCTCTCGAACGGACGGTTCGAACTGGCCCCCGCCCGGTCTCTGACGGGCATGAAGAAGTAAGCCCAGGTGTCGTTGTACGCGTGGGTCAGCTCATGGATCACCGGCATGGCCACACCCGTCATGTTCGCCGATCCGGTGTATCCCCCGTGACTGCGGTATCAGCTGCACGTCACCTTGATGGTGAACGGCTTGGTGATCATGCCGGCCATCGGGTTCTTCACGTCGGCGCCCTGCGCCTCGCCCGAGACCGTGTAGGTGTCGCCGTCGACCTTCACCTCGGCCGAGCCGGTCTTGACTCCCATCATGTCGCTGACGCCCAGGGCGTTCCCGTCGACCAACAGGGCCACCGATTCGACCCTCGGTGTCGCCTCATCCGACATCACCACGGCGACCGCCTGCTGCGGCCCCGCCGCCCCGCTCCCGATGCTGATCTTCCCGCCCTGCTTGACGCAGCTGACCGAAGCCGGGTCCAGGTTGGCCATCGCACTGCCGTCGACCGTGACCTCGGCAGCGCCGCCCGTGCTGACCTCTGCTCCACCGGCACTGACGTCGGCCCCGCTGTCCGCGGGACTGGCGGGCGCCGTTTCGGGGGCAGAGCCGCCTTTGTCGCCGGAGCAGCCCGCCAGCACACCGGCACCCGCCGCGAGCGCGAGCGCGATCAGAGCCGTAACAACTCGGTTCATCGATCTTCCCTTTCGTGTGAGCGTTGCCGCCGTGGCGGACCAAATCGCTACCGATCCCGAATGATTCGCTTCGGGATGAAAGGAACGTAAAGGGCGCGGCACCGCATGACTGGGGTAAGGCGCTACCCCAGTCGCGCCCGCGCTGCTACGCCATCGGGTGGCGCCGGAACGAGATCGGCGAATGGGGTAGTGAATTACCCCAGCCCCGCAACCATGACCGCGTCAGTCTTGAGCCATGGCCGATGCGCGTCGGACGGAACACCTTCAACGGTTGCCCATGCCGTATGCGACCGCGTTGCAGCTGCGCGACGCCGGAGTATCCGACGAGATCATCGCCGAGCGCGTCGGCGTGGATCTCGATGCACTCCCGACATTCATGCGCGTCGCCGAAGCCAAGCTGGCCGCAGCTGCCGATCCACCGTCGAGCTGATTCAGATGCCCGCTCCGGTACTTTGCAATCGCAAGCTTTCGCGCTCGCTTCCCCGGGAAGGCGCGACCATACCGGTTAAAATCTGGCCGTGATCCGCCAGTGGCCGCTGGTCGGACGGTCCGAAGAACTTGCGGTGATCGCCGACGCCACGCGGGCGGGCGCCGAACGCGCCCGCGGAATCGTGCTGTCCGGCTCCGCCGGCGTCGGAAAGACCAGAGTCGCACGCGAAGCCGTGGCAGGTTGCGGCGCGCGTAATGCGCGCCGCCACTGGATCGTCGGCACGGCCTCGGCCCGCGGCGTCCCGTTGGGCGCTTTCGTGGACGTCGCCAGCGATTTCGGCCCCGATCCGCTTCGCCGGGTACGCGAGGTGATCGACGGGCTCATCGGCGATGCCCGCTACGGCGAGGTCGTCGTCGGTGTCGACGATGCCCACCTGCTCGACGACCTGTCGGCTTTCACCGTGCACCAACTCGTCACCCGCCGGCTGGCCACCGTGATCCTGACGATTCGGACGGGAGAACCGCCACCGGACGCCATCACCGCGATCTGGAAAGACCAGCACCTGGAACGACTTGAACTGCAACCACTCTCACCCGCAGAGATCGCTGATCTGCTGGAGCGTGTCCTCGACGGGCCGGTGGACTCCTTCAGTGCACAACGGCTTTGGCAGTTCACGCAGGGCAATGCCCTGTATCTGCGTCACCTCCTCGACAACGAGGTCGACGCGGGCCGGATGACACGGCGTGCCGGAGTCTGGCTGTGGGACGGGCGCCCCCGGCTGTCACCAACCCTGGCCGAGTTGCTCGAGGCGCGGATGAGCGACGTGCCGACCGCGGTCCGAGAAGTCCTCGACGCCCTCGCCATCGCCGAACCCTTGGAGAGCGACGTACTGGAGTCGATCGCGGACGCCGATGCGTTGGCCGAGGCCGAATCACTCGGCCTCGTCACTGTCGACGCCCACGTCCGACCCGCGTCGGTGCGGCTGGCTCACCCGTTGCTCGGCGAGGTCCGGCGCACCGGATCCCTTCGGCTACAACGATTACGGGGCCGGATTGCCACCGAACTGGGACGAAAGAGCTCGACGGACCCTCGCGATCTGATCCGGCGTGCGGCGTTGCTCATCGAATCCGATCTCACCCCTGATTCCGACCTCCTGCTCGCCGCTGCGGCCGCCGCGATGCAGCTGTTGGACCACCGGCTCGCCGAGACGCTGGCCGCACGGGCCGTCGCCGTCGGCGGCGGCCCCTGGGCGAAGATCGCGCACGCGATGGCGATCACCTGGCAGGAGCGCGGCGTCGAGGCCGAGGCCGTCCTTGGCGAACAGGCTGCTCAGGCAACGGGCCTGGAGCGTACCCAGGTGGCGATCCTGCGCGCGATGAACTTCCTGCTGATCCTCGGCCGAGTGGCCGATGCCGAACGCGAACTCGACGTGCTGCCGGCAGACGACGAATCGGCGCAGGCGATCGCCACCGCACTCCGGCCGCTGATCGAACTGGTCCGCGGACACTCCAGAGCCGCAGTCGACATGGCGATCACCGCCGAGGCCAGCGCGGAAGCCAGCGACGTCGCGAAGATCTTCCTGGCCTGGGTGTTCGTCACCGGTCGCGGTGACCTCGGCCAGATCGACGAGATCGCATCCGCGGCGAACGCGGGCTACGCGGTCGCCGACAGGTCCCCGGAAGTGGGACATCTGCGGCGCCGCTTGGCATTCCAAGAGACCCACGGCTACCGACTGGCGGGCACCCTGGCCCAGTCGGACGCCGTGGTGGACCGCATCCGGCGCGACACCCTCGACGTGCCCTTCGAAGAGTCCTGGCACCGGGTGATGGTCGGTCTGTCGGCGATGAGCCGGGGTGCTCTCGACGACGCGCGATGTGCGTTGCGGGATGCACTCGCCTACCTCGGCACCGGTGACAGCGGGCGCATGGTGAAGACGTTCGGACGGACGTGGTTGACCACCGTGACCGGGATGGCCGGACTGGCCACCGATGCGCGCCGCGAGTTCGACGCCATCGAATGGTGGGCCCAGGAC